>NZ_JAWOQR010000002.1:0-637343 GCF_033337445.1 Vibrio sp. YT-15 | reverse complement strand
GATTTCAGCATCGCCATGGAAGTTCTCAGCCGGTGTGAAGACCAGTTTTCCATCAATAATTTCGACTTTACCTTGGTCACTCGGCACAGACGCCGAATCAATGCTTAACGTATCGCCATCAATGTCGGTGTCGTTTGGCAGAACATCAATTGTCACTGGTGTATCTTCGTCAGTAACGGCATTGTCATTGGTCGCCACTGGCGCGTCATTGACTGGTGTGACATCGACGTTCACCGTGGTGGACTCTGATACCCCACCGGAGGTAACGATGTAGGTAAAGCTGTCTGCACCGTGGTAGTTGTCGTTTGGCGTGTAAGTGACGCTGCCATCCGGGTTGACCGAGACCGTGCCGTTCGCTGGACCGTGATTGCTATCGAGCGACACCGCTTTGTCGTCGCCTTCGAACGTGTCGTTACCTAAAACCTTGATGATGGTTGGTGTGTCTTCCACAACCGTCGCGCGGTCAGATTCAATATCTGCCACAGGCGCAACTGTGAAGTTCACCGTTTGGCTAACGCTTTCACCGCTTGGATCGGTGGCGGTAAAGGTTAGGGTTTCTGAGCCATTCCAGTCTGCGGTTGGAGTGAACGTAGCAATGCCATTGACGATCGCCACTTGAATGTTGCTGTTGCCAGAGACACTAAACGTTAACTCACCATCGGCGTTATCCACATCACTGAAAGCGGTATTTAGATCGATGCTGTATGGCGTGAAGTCTTCCGCCAAGGTTTGGTCTGCAATGCTGCTTTCAACCACAGGCGTGTCGTTCACCGCATTCACGGTGACGTTGACCGTCGCTTGGTCAGTCAGTGAACCATCGGTCACGGTATAAGTGATTTCAGCGTCACCATGGAAGTTCTCAGCCGGTGTGAACACCAACTTGCCGTCAACAATTTCAACTGTACCTTGGTCACTCGGCACAGACGCCGAGTCAATACGTAATGTATCGCCATCAATGTCGGTGTCGTTTGGCAGGACATCAATCGTCACTGGCGTGTCTTCGTCAGTAACGGCATTGTCATTGGTCGCCACTGGCGCGTCATTCACTGGCGTCACATCGATGTTCACTGTGGTGGACTCGGATACCCCACCGGAGGTAACGATGTAGGTGAAGCTGTCTGTTCCGTGATAGTTGTCGTTTGGCGTGTAAGTCACACTGCCGTCCGGGTTGACCGAGACCGTGCCGTTAGCTGGACCGTGATTGGTATCCAGCGACACCACTTTATCGTCGCCTTCGAACGTGTCGTTACCTAAGACCTTGATGATGGTTGCCGTGTCTTCCACAACCGTCGCGTTGTCTGCCACGATGTCCGCCACAGGCGCAACTGTGAAGTTCACCGTTTGGCTGACGCTTTCGCCGCTTGGATCGGTAGCCGTAAACGTTAACGCTTCTGAGCCGTTCCAGTCTGCGGTTGGAGTGAACGTAGCAATGCCATTGACTATCGCCACTTGAATGTTGCTGTTGCCAGAGACACTAAACGTTAACTCACCATCGGCGTTATCCACATCACTGAAGGCAGTATTTAGATCGATGCTGTATGGCGTAAAGTCTTCTGCCAAGGTTTGGTCTGCGAGGTTGCTTTCAACCACAGGCGTGTCGTTCACCGCATTCACGGTGACGTTGACCGTCGCTTGGTCAGTCAATGCACCATCGGTCACGGTGTAAGTGATTTCAGCGTCACCATGGAAGTTCTCAGCCGGTGTGAAGACCAGTTTTCCATCAACGATCTCAACTGTACCTTGTGTTTCAGGTACGGAAGCCGATTGGATAGACAGCGTATCGCCATCAATGTCGGTGTCGTTTGGCAGGACATCAACCGTTACTGAGCTATCTTCCTCTGTAATTGTTGTATCATTAGAGGCAATAGGCGCATCGTTAACTGAGTTTACTGTTACCGAAACTTGAGCTTCATCCTCTAACTCACCATCTGTGATGGTGTAGCTAATCGTTGCATTACCGTTGAAATTTTCGGCCGGAGTGAAAACAAGCTTACCATCGATAATCTCAACGATACCTTGCTCTTCTGGTACAGAAGCAGAGGTAATGATTAAATCATCACCTTCAATATCACTGTCGTTAGCGAGCACATCAATTACAACCTGGGAATCCTCGTCAGTTTGAATCGCATCATTAGTTGCTATTGGCGCGTCATTAACAGGCGTAATATCTAAGTTAGCAGTGCCATTAATAACACCGCCATCGTTATCAATAATGTCATAGGAGAATGACACTTCAGTGTCATCATCAGCCTCTGGAATGTAAGTCCAAGATCCATCGCTGTTATCAATTAAGGTGCCATTCCCACTCTCAATAGTGACGTTTGTAATGACAAGAGTATCGGCATCATCAATATTGACATTAGATAGTAATTCTTCAGTAGTTATCGTGATTGGATCGCTATCTTCCTCAACAGCGCTTAATGTCACTGGAGAATTAGTAAGTGGCTTACTTGAGCCATCCCCACTTGTCTCGATACCTGTTGTGAAGAAGTCATTTAAGGTCAACGCTTGTGTTTCAGATAAGCCGAGGGATTCTAGGCCAATAGTTTCAAAGTTTGTTGAGGCTAGCACTTCAGTACCATCTCGTACAATCGTGGCACTATTTTGCAAACTGGAGCCACTATTTTCACCCGCTGCAGGTGCGAGTTCTTCATCAATAGCAGAAGGGTCTTGACCTTGCTCAATAGCACTAATAATCTGTGCTACATCGTCTGAAATATCTTTTAAACCTTGCTCTTGAGCAAGCTGAATTTTCAGGTCTTGAGGCGCAGCATCTGTCATTGCCACTATCACTTCACCTGGTAGAGGCTGCTGTCCTTCTGCAAGGACTCTCAGCTGCCCATCCAAACCTATTACGACGACTTGATTACCGAGTGGCACTAATGCTGTACGATCCATATAAACCTTAACCCTAAATAACTGTCAAGTTTTTGACTAACAATACTAATTTGCTATATATTGCCCGAATATATAGTGCAATAACAGCAATTTGATGCTCAATAAAGTAATTATGTGTCATACATCAATAAGAATCCAGATGCATAAGTGTTTTATTTTATTAAAATCTGGACACTCGTTTCTAGCTATTACCTCCATCTTTAATTTGAGATCTTAATTCAAGTTTTAGGCAGATTTAGTAGGTTGATTTATCAAAATTGAAACAAATGAACAGCGAATCAACAGGTTACTTCATCGCATATTAATGTTATTGTGCGCTAAATTATTGACGCCCTTATAAGTATTCCACTTATAAGCCCTATCACCTCGAGAATTTTTACCATTATCTAGGAGAATCACAGTGAAGTGGACTCGTGCCAACGCCTTTTGTATTGGTATGTTCACCGCTAGTCATGCGTTTGGGCAAACGCTAGAGCAAGCGGTTGAAAACACATTAAAAACCAATCCTGACATCAAAAGTGCGTTCAATGAATTCGTTAGCAAGCAGTATGTGAATGAAGCATCTGGTGGTGCTTACCTCCCATCCGTAGACTTAGATGCCGGTATCGGTTACGAAGGAATCAAACCCGCAGAGTCAGGGCGAGATTCAACCGATCTGACAAGAAAAGAAGCCACCGTGACACTAACCCAGCTAATATGGGATGGCTCAGCGACACTTAATGATATGGATCGAACAGCAGCTGATGCTGAATCGGTACGTTATCAACTTCTAGCTGATGCCCAAGACACCGCTCTAGAGGTCGCGAAAGTTTATTTAGACTCAGTAAAAGCTTATGAAATTCTTACACTTTCCGAGAATAACTTGAAAGTGCATAAGAAGATCTATGAAGACATTAAAAAGCGAGTTAACTCAGGTATCGGTTCTACAGCAGACCTAACCCAGGTAGAGGCTCGTTTAGCAAAGGCTCATGGTAACTTGGTGGCAGCTCAGAACAACTTATATGACAGCCACACCACCTTTACACGCCTTGTCGGACAGTCACCACAAGGATTGATTTTCCCAAGAGCGGACCAAAACTTTATTCCCTACACCATCGATGAAGCGATTGACTTGGCATTCGAGTCACATCCAGTAATCAAAATTTCGGTAGCTGATGTGGACTCTGCAAAGTTCCAATACAAGCAATCTAAGGGAACTTACTACCCAACGATATCGGTAGAAGCGGCTCAAACATGGCGTGATGATGCAAGCGGTATCGAAGGAAGCAGCGAAGAGACAACAGCAATGTTACGTATGCGTTACAACCTCTTTAACGGTGGTAGTGACGTAGCCAACGCTGAAAGTTTTGCCTACCAACTAAATAAAGCAAAAGACCTAAGAGAACGTGCATACCGCCAAGTAGAAGAAGGTCTTCGTCTATCTTGGAGTGCGTTAGATTTAACACTTCAACAAAAAGAGTTCCTAGCGGATCACGTAGATTCGGCCTCAGAAACTGTCATCGCCTACGAAAAGCAGTATCGCATTGGGAAACGCACTCTGTTGGACTTGTTAAATACTGAAAACGAACTTTTCGAAGCGAGAAAGAACTACTTGGATGCTCGATACTCAGAGCAGTACGCCAAGTACCGCGTTATGAACGCGACTGGCCAATTGTTAAATGCCTTGCGTGTCGATGTACCTACAGAATGGAATGAAAAGGTGGAGTACTGATCATGAAACCAGTGAAGATTCTATTTGCATTGGGTATGCTCGCCATCACTCAACACGTTGTTGCTGAAGACGAATATGAGTATCGTCCTGTACCAAATGCAGAACAAATAGCAGATTTGCAAGATGACGATAACGATGGTGTCATCAATGCTCGAGATATGTGCCCAGGTACACCTGAAGGCTCAGAGGTCGACAACGACGGTTGTGGAGAATACATTAAAGCATCAGATAACATGCAAGTGCGGATACTTTTTGCTAACGACTCTGATGAGATCAATCCAGTCTTCAGAAGACAAGTCCGAGAGCTTTCCGACTTTTTAAAAGAGTACCCTACTACTTCGATAGAGCTGCACGGCTATGCTAGTAAAGTTGGTGGTTCAAAGCATAACCAAGATCTTTCTGAAAGACGAGCACGCAATGTCCGTGAAGCCCTACTAAGCTACGACATCGAACCGAGTAGAGTCCGCATTGTTGGTTTTGGTGACACTCACTTAGCACAGCAAGGGACCGATGAAGTCAGCCATGCTTTAAATCGTCGAGTAACCGCATCAGTCGTTGGTTACAAAGGCGAGATAAAAAGAGAGTGGACAATATTCACAACTCTTCCAGAAAGGTAAAGTACCTGTTTTTGTTTGCTCTGCAGGGATAAAGCAAACAAAAACGAGTGAATACTTAACCTCAGAAAAGGAGCTTCGGCTCCTTTATTTTTACTCATTTCGACAACCGTATTATGCTTTAGGAATCGGCACTTTAGTGTTACTCTAGCCACGTCATAACAACGAGAGTTTTGAAATGAGCAAACTTACATCAGATATCCAAGCGAACCTTGACCTTTTTGTTGCAGAAACGAAAGAAAACCAATTGGTTTGGGGTTTACGCAATGAAGAAGGTTGGCTATCTTGCGATTCAACTGAATTCGAAAACAGCGAAGTCATGCCTTTCTGGTCTTCTAAAGAAGATGCAGAAGCACATAATGTTGAAGAATGGGCAGATTTTACTGTACTAGAAATCCCATTAGATATCTTTGTTGAAGATTGGCTTTTGACTCTTGCTGAAGATGGTGTTCTTGTTGGAACTAACTGGAACGATCAGTTAGAAGGCAAAGAAATCGAGCCTCAAGATCTAGCAAAGCTTTACATTGATTAAAGATTTCTGACCTCAACTTTATGTTGAGGTCTTTCTTTTTTATGCCTCTTCTTTCAATATCTCGACCAAGTGCATAGTTTTACTGCTCTTTTTCTTAGTACACCCAACTTAATCACAACGCTGATGCGTTAAAAGCGCTATGATAACTCAACTTTAAAGGCACCTTAAATTAAAGGCTCGTTTAAACATGCGCGTGCTCTATCCCTTGCTTGCGTCACTTTTGCTCACTCCAGTATATGCAAGCGACACTCAAGATATTGAACCAAACCAAAATATCACACAGTGGCACTCTGTCTACCAAACCACACTACGAAGCAACCCTGAGTCGGCATTGAGCATGCTTCAAGATCGCTACCATACAGCGAAATCGGACAGCGAAAAGCTCTACGTAAGTGGATTGATTTATGAATATATGTCAAACATAAATCAGCCTTACTATGGCAGCAGTCAAGTCTTAGACAACCCTTTTTCTCAATTAGAATCAGAATATATTCTTGCGTTAAATGAACGTAAGCATGGTAGTTACGAGGCCTCAGTAGATAGCTTTTCTTCTTTGCGACAGACAATGAAGAAAATATCCGATTCCGAAGGCAAGGCTCTGATGAACTATCAACTTTGTTATACGCTGAATCAACAAGGTCGTTATCACAAAGCAAACTTTTATTGCTCATCCTTAGAGAGCCACTTAAATCATAAGCATCAAGAAAACTTCCCTGTTGATCTTGCTTTGCGCGTGGTAGCAAATAACTACAATTACCGCGGTGACTATGAAAAAGCCTTAAGTTTGTATCGACAGTTGATGGCCAACATGTCGACGCAAAGCGATCCTTCAGGGATTTACAATGACGTCGGCAATTTACTTGCAGAGCTGGGGCAATTTGAACAATCAGAGCAATATCTCATTCAAGCCTTACTGGTTCGCCAAGATGAAGGGACACCTCTTGAAGTTGCGCAAGTCGAACATAGTCTAGGAGCGATGTACAGAAAATCCAAAGAACTCGATAAGTCCATCAGCCACTACAAAAATGCATTAACGATTCTCGAACAACTTCATTATCCATACGGGCAAGGGTTGACCTATTTAGGGTTATCTGCTGCTTTGGCCGATTCTGGGCAATTGGATACCGCGGTAGATTACATTGGAAGAGCATTAAACATTGCCCAAACTTATGAGAATACGCACCTTGAAACAGAGGGTCATTTGGCTGCTGGATTGGCATATTTAAAGAACCATACACCCGAAAAATCGATTGAACACGGTACAATTGCGTTAAGATTAGCGGTAAAAAACGCTAGGCCCTTATTGCAAGCGCAAGCCCAATTACTCCTCTCAAAAGCATACCAAGCTCAAAATGATTACAAAAAGGCACTGGAGCATCACAAGGCCTACTCGACGATTGAACTAACGAACCGAGACGCGAGTAATATCAAGGCGTTAGAGGCACTAGATCTCACTAAAAAAGAGTATGAATATGATCTACAAGTCGCGCAGTTGAACAACGAAACTCTTCTAAGTCAGTACCAGTTTGAAAAACTCACAGACCAACAACGCACTTATAATTTTGTTGTTTTCTGTTTATTGATTCTCCTCGCTCTGGCATTGATGGTTCAGCGACAAACACGCTTAAAAGCCAAAATAGACAGCTTAACGTGTGCATTAAACAGAGCGGCAATTATAGAGACGATTAAAAGCCAACCCTCCAAAGCGGAAGGAGACTTCCGCTACGTTCTAGCATTAATCGATCTAGATGACTTTAAGGCGATTAATGATCAGTATGGTCATCCGACTGGCGACTTAGTACTACAACAGGTATGCAAAGCGCTTAAAGCTAAACTTAATAAGGGAGATTACTTGGGTCGTTTAGGTGGAGAAGAGTTTATCTTGCTATTGAAAAACGTCGATGAGATTGACGTTCCCTTTAGAATACAAAGTCTGCATAAAACAATTTCAGAAAAGAGTGTACATTCGCTTAATAACCATCAATTGAATATATCTGCGAGTCTGGCCTATCTATCAACCTCAATGCCACTCACCAACTTTGATGAACTCTATTCGATATTAGACCAAGCGTTATACAATGCTAAGAAGCAAGGAAAAAACTCCCTTGTGGACGCATACAACGAGCCGATCAGTTTAAGTGCTGAGTATATTCTCTAATAAAACCAAACCACCAGCGTAGTGGTTTGTTATAGGTGGAAGCATCAGTAAGCCATTCAGATGCAACACCATCATCAAGGAGTCTTTGTGCCCAAGGCAAGAAAAAACATTCAGTCTCTAGAACGAGGTTTTCTAATCCTCGAGTTGCTCTCCATGAGTGAGTCTCCCCTATCATTACAGACGATCAGTAATGTGAGCCAGTTAAATAAGACGACTGTTCACGGGTTACTTGCGACTCTACACTCTCTTGGATATGTATCCAAACACAACCATAGCTACAGCCTAGGGTTTAGATGCTATGAACTGTCTAAGCCGATTGAACAAAAAAACGAAGCTATCCGACAACATTTTGTTCCATTGCTGATAAAAATGGCCCAAATGACTAACAACACAGCTTACCTCGCTGTACAAAGTGGCGCTAAAGAGTACTTGTATATCGATGCTATAGAGCAGGATAACCCTCTTACTATCCGTAGCCCGAGAGGGAAACGAGAAGGACTCACAACATCTGCGATCGGCAAAGTTTTTCTTAGTTTTGATGATGAGCTTCGTCGAACATTACGCCTTGAAAACCAAATATCCCCCACGTTAGAAACTGAACTTAATCAGGTTGTATTATCAGGTTACGCACTCGATTTAGAAGAGGCAGAGCCAAACCTCAATTGCTTAGCGATCCCCCTTTACTTGGATGGTAAGGTCGTTGCTGTTGCAGGTGTCAGCGGTGCTGCCTCCGAACTGACGGTCACTAGGCTAAAACACTTTGCAAGAATCTTTCTCAAATTTTAAGATTTGACAATGTCGAATCCTAGGCCATTTTTATACTGTTTTGATTACATGCTTATACGTCGCCTCTAATATAGTCGTTGTTCAACTCAACAACGTAGGAGAAGCGATGTCTACTGTATTAATCACTGGCGCTAACCGTGGCTTAGGCTTGCAATTTGTCCGCCACTACCTTGGAAAAGGTTGGCAAGTTATCGCAACTTGTCGTTCACCAGAAAATGCTAAGCAGCTCAATGAACTAGTAACCCAATCCAATCAACTTCAACTGATGGCTCTAGACGTCACTAACCAACAAGATATCGATCAGTTAGCCACTCAATTAGCGGATCGCCCGCTCGATCATTTAATTCTGAATGCAGGTGTATTAGGCGAACAGTGTGCAACGCTTGGCGAAATGACCCAGAAAAAATGGCTAGAAGTACTAAACATAAATACCGTCGCACCTGCCCTGCTAATTCAAGCACTACAAGACAACGTTGCGAAAAGTCAGCACAAAACCATCGTGGGAATCTCAACCCGAGTTGCGAGTTTAAGCGATAACAGTTCAGGTAACATGTACAGTTATCGAGCATCTAAAGCAGCGCTTAATCAGGTTCTAGTATCAGCAGCACGCAATCTCGAATCGCGAGGAGTAAAAACTGTCGCAGTTCATCCCGGCTGGGTAAAAACCGATATGGGCGGTGAGGACGCAACCTTTTCTGCCGAGGAAAGTGTTGCAGGCATTGTTTCGGTCGCAGAACAGCTAACACTTGAGCAATCCGGAAGCTTCCGCGTATTTGATGGCTCTACAATCGAATGGTAACTGTTCTCTAAATGACGTCTCTCGGCCAAATTGAAGGCCGGGAGAATACAGTAAACTAATAGGCCAAAAAGATAAAAGCTCGCACTATCGTCAGACAAGCGAGCCGTTATCGTCTAGGTGTTGTACTACCGTCAAACGCTGAGGAAGTCAGCGATTGCAGAGGTGTCATTTAGACAATGATTTCCCGTGAAACTCACTCAATCATCCCACTCAGGCGCTAGCCCTTCAGGGTTCACTTCGCGGCCATTTCTTTCCAACGCATCTATCTTTGCAATCGTCTCTTCACCCAGATTAAGTTCAAGTGCTTTCAGGTTACTTGCCAAATTATCTCGTTTAGTTGAAGACGGGATCACCGCGTAACCTTTTGACAAAGCCCAAGCAAGCGCGACTTGAGCTGGCGTGGCCTGATAGTCCTCAGCAATACCTGCAATAGTTGGGTCCCCAAGTACTTTCCCATATGCCAAGGTCATGTAAGACGTTACCTGAATATCGTTTTCCTGCATGAAGCTGACCAACTTACGATTTTGCAAATAAGGGCTAAGCTCGATTTGGTTAGTAACAATATTCTCTTTACCGACCACTTCTATCGCTTGTTGCAACAAGTCAATATTAAAGTTGGATACGCCAATATTACGGGTTAACCCTTGCGATTTAGCTTCAAGTAATGAAGCCATGTATTCGTTCAAGTTATTGTTATTGCCAGGCCAATGGATCAAGGTCAAATCCACATAATCTGTATTTAGCTTTTCTAAGCTCTCTTTTAGACTTGGAATGAGTTGTTCCGTGTTCATGTTATCAACCCAGATCTTCGTCGTAATGAATAGCTCATCACGTGCAATACCGGACTGTGTCAATACTTCACCGATTTCTGCCTCATTACCGTAAATCTGTGCAGTATCAATTACGCGGTAACCCACTTCTAACGCATTACGGACTGAATCCTTAACTACTTCACCCTCTAAACGAAACGTGCCGACGCCAAATGATGGTACTTTCATCTAAATCTCCTGAATTATCGATTTTATAGTTGATTCGAAGCAAAACTTTACGCCGCAAGAAACTTTCCGTAAAGTCAACAATACTCAAATCTAATTTGAAATATATTCAACAATGAAAGCTACTCTAGATGAAATGCGCACCTTTATGGCCGTGGTCGATACGGGTTCAATCAGCTCTGCGGCTGAACTGTTATCGATGACCGTCTCGGCGGTGAGTCGATCGGTATCTCGGCTAGAAGCCAAACTCGAAACGACTTTGTTAAATCGCACAACCCGTAAGTTAGATGTTACTAATGAAGGAACGATATACCTCGATAAAGTCAGACATATTGTAGAAGCAGTAGAGAATGCCGAAGCACAACTGAAAAGCCAGAAATATAAGCCTTCTGGCCTCCTACGAATAAACGCTGCTACCCCCTTCTTACTGCACGTCCTAACGCCGCACATTGCTAAATATCAGAGCTTGTATCCAGAAGTCGAAATCGATCTCAATTCCAATGAGGAAAATATTAGCCTTTTGGGAACAAAAACCGATATTGCTTTTCGTATCGGTGAGCTACAAAACTCAACCATGCGCGCGATATTTCTTGGTAAAAGTCGGATTCGAATCGTCGCAAGTCCAGAGTATTTAAGACAACATGGTACTCCAACCTCAATAGATCAGTTACTCAATCACAAGCTACTTGGATTCAACAAGCCGGAGTATCTTAAGGAATGGCCGATCATGGATGATAAGAACAAACTTCTGCGTATTATGAGTAGCCTAAGATCTGATAATGGCGAGACGCTAAGATGTTTAGCCTTACATGGTGCGGGGATAGCTTGCCTGTCTGACTTTATGACCTACTCTGACCGACAAGCTGGTCGCTTAGTGGGCGTGCTTAGTGAACACACGCATAATGTCGAACAGCCCGTTCATGCGGTGTATTACAAAAATGCCAGCACCTCACGCCGGATCAGCTCTTTTATTGACTTCATCAAGCAAGAAATCAAGGTAGAGAACCACCAGTTCCTTTAAAGACCACCGCTGTTTGTGGCAAAACACTTTTGTCTTTTAGCCGCTTTTTCTCACAACAAAAATCTCATAGTGTCCTGAATATCAGGGAGGCACCTTGCCTCCTAGTACTCAAAGTAATAGTCAGGCTTCATAATGCATAAAGATTTAAGTAACAGATTCACCATCGGTGTTGAGCTCCCCCTAGATAATGACTGGACCCAAGAAGGCCAGAAAAAACGCCTGCTCCAACGAAAACCGTTCGGCGTACCAGACATGAGTGCACATAAAAAGCGTATTATGTTAGCCGATAAGTTAGGCTTTAACGTAGCGTGGGTGAGAGATGTCCCGTTGTACGACCCTAACTTTGGAGACGCGGCACAAATTTATGAACCGTTCAGTTATCTTGGCTATCTCTCTGCGTGCACCGACAACATTCTACTAGGGACAGCAGCGATAGTATTACCGTTAAGACAACCTTGGCTAGTAAAAAAAGCCGCTGCGACCATCAACGAGTTAAGTGGTGACCGCCTGATACTCGGTGTGGCTAGTGGAGACCGTCCTAGTGAATATCCCGTTTTTAACGCTAACTTTGACAGCCGTGGCTCAGCTTTTCGAGAAAGTGTAGAGATTTTGAAAGATACGCAAAATGATAAGCTGGGTAACGATCTACAGTTATTACCCGAGTTTGCTGATATTCCTATCTATGTCGCAGGGTTAGCGCAGCAAAGTCCACAATGGATAGGAGAAAACCTAGACGGCTGGCTCGCCTACCCAGGCACACCTGATGATCATGAACACCGCGTTGCACTTTGGCGCTCCGTAGCGGGAAACAAACCCTACGCCAGCTTTATTCATCTTGATTTAGTCGATAACCCAAATGCACCAGTCGTTCGGCATCATTTTGGTATCCGGGCCGGAGTCAATGGCTTGATCGATGAGCTAGAAAAAATGCAAGAAGCAGGAGTCAATCACATCGGGTTGCATTTCCGTCGTAATAGCCAACCAATTGAGAAATCAATGGAACAGATCGCTCAGTACGTGTTGCCACGCTTTAACTAAGATCAAATAAAAATATGTGCCACCTTACTAAGGGGTGGCACGCTAGGCTTGGCAGTTGGAAAAACAAAAAAACTGCAATAACGACAAAACTCTTTTGTTAAAACAACAATAATAGTGTTATTTTAAAGTAAGTCTTGGTTGAATAAAGTCGATGAACGCGGAAATACGCTTAGAGACTGAAGAAGATTTGTAGAACACAGCATTGACCTGTTCTCGTCCAGTATTTGTGATTTTTTCCGATTCAAACAATGCCACTAACCGTCCAGAATCAAGATCATCTTTCACCATAAAGCCAGATAAACATGCAATGCCGTTCCCTGCCAGCACTAACTGTCTAACCGTTTCACCACTGCTGGATAGGATATCAGGCTCGATCATCTCAAACCCTCGTAATGGCCACTGATTTAACACTTTAGCGCCAGAAAAACCGATCAAGTTATGACTGCGCAAATCGCTCACCGCTTCAGGGAAACCTCGTTTAGATAAATAACCAGGCGTGGCAACGATAAATAGTGGGCTTGTTCCTAAAGGTTTAGCATGCAGTGTTGAATCCGATAATCGTCCAATACGTATCGCCACATCGGTTCTTTTTTCCAATAGATCCACAAAACCCTCATTAGAGGTAAGATCGAGTTGAATATCAGGATAAGCCTCTTTAAATGGCTGAATTAAAGGCACGAGTTGATGTAAAACAAATGGGCTAGCGGCATCAACTCTTAAGCGCCCCTTGGGTAATTCACCTCGTGTGATGCTCTCTTCTTCAGCTTGCTGTATTTGTAGTAAACCTAAGCGAACCGCTTCAACAAACTGATGCCCTTCCTCAGTAACTTCCACTCTGCGTGTCGTGCGATTCAGCAAGGTTACCCCCAACTGTGATTCAACTTTACTAACCGCACGAGATACCCTAGCGACTTGAATACCTAGTGCGTCAGCAGCGGAAGAAAATCCACCACTATCCACAACTGCCATGAGAATCTCTAATTCATCTGATCGGGTTAACATTTCATCCCCTTTCTTAATTGCGCATTTCCATCATTTATAGCAAAAGTATTTTGTAATAAACACCATTTTTCGCAACGAATAACTCTTTAATAATACACGACATGGAAACGGGCTATTCGTTTATCCATTCATATTCAATGATTATAAGAGAGAGTTGTTATGCCTTTAGCTTTACTTGCATTGACGCTGAGCGCCTTTGCTATTGGAACCACGGAGTTTGTAATTGTCGGTCTGATACCGACTATGGCCTCCGACCTCAACGTATCATTACCTTCAGCGGGTCTTTTAGTTAGCCTGTACGCACTTGGTGTCGCGGTTGGTGCTCCCGTTTTAACAGCGCTGACTGGTAACTGGAAAAGAAAGTACGTTCTGCTTTCTGTGATGGCACTGTTTGTTCTTGGCAATCTGTTAGCCTGGCAAGCACCTGGATACAACACTCTAGTTACAGCAAGGATACTGACCGGGCTTGCACACGGTGTGTTCTTTTCGATCGGCTCGACTATCGCCACTGGCCTAGTGTCAAAAGAAAAAGCCGCTAGCGCAATTGCTATTATGTTTACCGGTCTGACCGTAGCTCTAGTGACGGGCGTGCCACTTGGCACCTGGATTGGCCAGACATTTGGTTGGCAGGCAACCTTCCTAATCGTCGCGATCCTTGGAATCATCGCACTGATAGGAAGCGCTCTGCTAGTGCCGAGTAATCTGAAACAACCACCAGCAACCAAGCTGTCATCGCAAGTAAAAGTCTTGACTCAACCTCGTCTACTTTTGGTGTACGCAATCACCGCGCTCGGTTACGGTGGTACGTTCACAGCCTTCACTTACTTGGCTCCTATTTTGGAAGAAGTTTCGGGGTTTGGCTCTAGCGCTATCAGCCTAATTATGTTGGTTTATGGTGTATCAGTCGCATTCGGCAACATCTGGGGCGGAAAGATGGCCGACTCTATGGGGCCAATCAAAGCTCTTACAGCGATTTTCTCGGGCCTAATTGTGGTATTGCTCGTGTTTAGTGTCACAGCATTTAATCCAATTTCTGCAGTAGTGACCATTCTTGTCTGGGGTGCCTTTGCCTTTGGTAACGTTCCAGGACTTCAAGTTTATGTTGTCAAACTAGCAGAGAAATATTCACCTGATGCAGTCGACGTCGCTTCTGGTCTCAACATTGCTGCATTTAACGTAGGTATTGCACTGGGTTCTTGGGGCGGTGGCCTTATCGTGGCCAATGCTGGGCTGATGCACACACCTTGGATTGGCGCGATCGTAGTATTAGGTGCTCTACTACTAACCCGTTTCAGCGGAATGCTAGACAATCGTGGAGAACAGCACGCAACGGCACACTGATTCACGTTCCGAATCTATAAAAATCACTTAAATTAGCCCGGCATTACGTCGGGCTTTCAATACAGAGTTTAAATACACCATTGACTGAGGTAGAAAGTTTATTCTACCCTTAGGTAAAACAAACGTTCTACCTAGTGTATCAAATAGTGAAAGAAAAAATCGCAGCAAGCCTAGAAAAAGCATTCAGTCAGTATGGCTTCGCCGAGCCTAGCGTACCCCAACTCAAAAACGCCTGCGAAGTCAGCCTGAGAACCCTGTACAAATACTACCCCTCCAAGGAAGCGATGATTGTTGCAGCTCTCGAGCATCGCCATCAAAGGTATTTGAGTTTTTTGCTCGAAGATGCCCCTGCCAATGGAACACCGGCTGTAATACACCTATTCACTCGCCTAGAGGATTGGATGAAGGAGTTTGCACCGAATGGCTGCATGTCCATCAATGCATTAGCAGCCTATCCAGAAAATCTATCGATTAATCAAGCAGTAAAACAACACAAATTGGCGGTTCGTCAGCTTATGCTCCAACTAAGTCAGCGAGAAGACCTAGCAACCACACTCTTCTTGTTACATGAAGGTCTATCCAACGCATGGCCGGTTCTCGGTCACGCTGCCTTTGCATCCGCTGAACACACTCTGCTAGAACTAATGAAGGAGAACAATCAATGACCACAATCCCGAAAGTCATGAAAGGCGTCCAACTTATCGGTCATGGTGGGCCAGATATGCTTCGTTACCGCGATGATCTACCTGTGCCAGTCCCCTCGCCTGATGATGTATTGATCCAAGTTGCCGCCGCCGGGGTCAATAACACCGACATCAATACCCGAACAGCATGGTATTCTAAAAACGACGCCAATAGCATGGATGCAAGTTGGTCAGGAGACGCGCTATCTCTCCCTCGAATCCAAGGTGCCGATGTATGCGGTACCATCGTCGCTGTTGGTGAGAATATCTGCCCATCACGAGTCGGCCAGCGCGTGCTCATCGAACCATGTATTACGCGCTTCAACAGTCAAGCACTTAGCTCGCCTTGGTACTTCGGTTCAGAATGTGATGGTGGCTTCGCTCAGTTCACTGTTGTTGACAGTAAACATGCATATGCAGTGAAGAGTAGTTTATCGGATATCGACTTGGCCTCCTTCCCTTGTTCTTATTCAACTGCCGAGAACATGCTTGTCCGCTCTAATGTCACAGCGAGCGATACCGTACTGATTTCAGGGGCATCCGGTGGTGTTGGCTCTGCCGCAATCCAACTGGCGAAGGCGCGTGGAGCATACGTCATTGCTATCGCCAGCCCAGAAAAGAAAGAACAGATCACGGCATTAGGAGCAAACCAAGTTATCCCTCGCGATGCAAATTTAACGGCGACTCTCGGAGAAAACAGCGTTGACGTAGTGATTGATTTGGTCGCAGGAGAGCAGTGGCCACAATTTCTTCAGGTACTAAAGCCAGGATCAAGATACGCTGTTTCCGGCGCCATAGGCGGCCCAATTGTCGAGCTGGATGTAAGAACTCTTTACCTTAAAGACCTAGCGTTATTTGGTTGTACCGTTTTGGCACCAGAAGTATTCGGTAACTTGGTTCGCTATATCGAACAGAACGCAATTCGTCCCTTAGTCGCGGAGTCATTTCCCTTGAACCAGATAGGTCAAGCGCAAGAAGTATTTTCACGCAAGCAACATATTGGGAAACTGGTTTTGGAAATCACATAGCTTTTGTGATTAACAACCGCCTATACAAGTCATTGTAATTTGAGAACCCTTTAAGCATTCTACAAAATGTTCAGTAAATAGGAGAACGCTACGGTTGGCTTAGCTTGTTATCCCTTTTCATCACGCTAAGCCAGCTTGTAAAAATATGTGTGTTTGCTTCTGAGTTATAAATGTTTAATACCAACATTATCTTACTTCTGGCGTTCATGAACAGAACCGAGATCTGAACGACTTCGGTGTTAAACCTACGATCCTATTAAATATTTTCCTGAACGCACTCACATCTTGGTAACCCACTCTAAATGATATTGCGTCAAATGTTAGGGTTGTCGACTCAAGTAAATCACAAGCTTTTTGTACTCTTAAGCTTTGTATGTATTGGTTAACATTGAAACCTGTCGCCTTTTTAAAGCGTCGCTGCAATGTCCTTTCTGTTAAACAACTCAACTCTGCAAGCTCTTTATTGCTCAGTTTTCCTTGATAATGATCGTTTATATAGTGCTGTAGTTGAACAATTACCTCATCACCATGTTGGAAGTTTGGGGTAAACTGTTGATAAAAGCGTTGCTCTCTCGGACCAGTATCAATAACCAACATTTTGCCTAACAGGCGCATTACTGCCGGTGACGCAAATAAGGAAACCAACTCCAAACCTAAATCCACCCATGACATCATACCCCCAGCCGTAATGATCGTTCCTTCGTTAATAAGGATGGCTTCTTGTCTTACGTGGATATCGGGAAACTGACTCGCTAATGAAGGAGCCAAGCCCCAGTGTGTTGTACAAGACTTATTGGTCAACAACTGGGTTTGAGCAAGAATAAAAGTACCAGCACAGGCGGAGGCTAAAATCGCACCTTTACTATGTTGGACATTTAACCAGTCGAGTAGCTCTGGCTCTGGTTCTAAGTAATATTGACCAGTGCCGCTAGGCGGAATCATTACCGCTGTTTTCACATCGAAGTGCGTGTTTGACCAGTGATCCAATATCTCTACTTCAAAGTGCACATCAACGCCCAATTTAGCCGCCGCACGGTTTGCCATCTCGAAGAGTTCGCTTAAACCATATACGGAGGCTTGCGAGCTATCTGGGTAATTAACGAGTGCTATTTTCATTTATCTTCAAGTGTCGCTTTTTGACTCTTTTGTGTCATTTTAGACTCTAAAGAAGGTGGCTAAAAGTCTTTATATTATTCGTATCGCAATGATCCTCAATAAAAGGAAAAGAAAATGACTCAAAAAGCCCTACTTGTAATTGATTTGCAAAACGACTATTTCACGGAAGGAAAGTTTCCTTTATGGAATACAGAATCGACTTTAGACAATGTTAAGAGAGCAATAACTAAAGCCAATGAGCAAAACATTCCTGTGATTCATATTCAGCATATTGCCGACCCTGCCATGGGTATTGCCCCATTCTTCAATGAAGGCAGCGACGGTGCCAATATTCACCCAGAAGTTCTTGCTTTAGCGCCGAATTCCGAAATCGTGGTAAAGCACTTCGCAGATAGCTTTGAAGGAACACGTTTAGAAGAAGTATTGGCAAGCAAAAATGTAACGGAGTTACTTGTATGCGGAATGATGACACAAAACTGCGTGACACATACTGCTATCTCAAAATCTGCGGACAAGTATGATGTTTCGATCTTAATGGATAGCTGTACCACGGTCGATGAAATGATTCACAACATTGCACTTCACGCTGTCTCAACGAGAGTTCCCCTCGTAACTATTGAAGATAAGCTGTAATACACGTAAAACCTTTCGCTCACACAATGCGGGCGAAAGGTCACACATATATGCACTTTCATTGATATTTGCTTACTTTGTGTTAAACATTGGTTTCCAAATAGTTACAAGGAAACGTTTATGAAATGGATAGTCGTATTGTTTATTAGCTTATTTTCAGTTTTCAGCCATGCGAAAGAGTGGAAACAAATTCGCTTCACTGTTGAAGGGGCTTACCCCCCATTTAGTTGGACGACAAAAGAGGGAAAGCTAGAAGGGTTTGAAGTCGACCTCGCTAACGCGTTATGCAAAGAGTTAGAAGTAAAGTGCGTTATCTCAAAAATGGATTGGGATGGCATCATCCCTTCTCTCCTTAGTCGCAAGAACGATGCGATTATTGCTGCAATGACAATCACAGAAGAACGAGAAAAGAAAGTCGATTTCACCGTCCCTTATGCAAAAGTACCGACTCGTTTTGTAATGAAAAATGATAGAGAAATCAACATGGTGGACGGCAGCCTAAATCGTTTATCTATTGGAGTTCAAAGAGCCACAATTGGTGATAAGTACCTTTCTGCCTTGTATCCAGATATTGATATTCGTCGTTATGGTACGTTCGATGAGGCATTTACTGATCTACTCAATGGACGGTTAGATGCTGTATTTGGCGGCTCAATCGGTTTAAGTGCTGGTTTTCTTGAAACTGCACAAGGTGAAGGCTATCACTTTACTGGACCAGCGTTTACAGAGGAAAAGTGGTTCGGCCGTGGCATTGGCGTAGCAGTGAGAAAACAAGACAAAGAATTAAAAGCATTACTCGATAGCGGAATACAAAAATTGATCCAGAGCGGTAAGCATAAAACCATCGCCAGCAAGTATTTCTCCTATAGTATTTACGAGTAACCTCTTTATCTTTTTATAGCCTGCGCGGTATAGGAAACTTCCCTTTCCCTATATGGCAACAAAAACAAAGCCCTCGAGCAATCGCCCGAGGGTTATTTTTATAAAAAAGCCCAGCTATATAAGTAACCCGCTCCCATGGCCATCGTTAAGATAACGATTAGGAAGGCAGCAATCATCTGGTTCTTAAAAATTGATTTCAACAAAATCACTTCTGTAAGACTTGCGCCAGCACTACCAATAATAAGCGCCATAACAGACCCAAGAGCCATACCTTTTTGTACTAGTGCCGCGCTAAGTGGAATGACCGCCTCTGCACGGATGTACAATGGAATACCAATGATTGCTGCGACCGGAATCGCGTACCACTTCGCTTCACCAGCGAACTCCGCAATGAACTCCGTCGGGATGAAGCCATAGATAAATGAACCAATCGCAATCCCCATCATGAGATAAGGGAACACTTGCTTAAAGTCTTTCCAAGTTGATTGCCAAATACGTACCCAGCGGCTAGGCTCTTTCTCTTCCACGACTGTCGCTGTTGCACTACCGTCTGATAAGCAGCAAGACACTTCCACTTTAGGTTCAGGTTTTGGTGCATCACCACAACAAGATGTTTTCGCCGCAACTGGCGTAGGTTCATTGCAGGCGCTGGTATCACAGCTTGATGCTGGTCTCGCTTCTTCTTTTTTCTTGCTTGAATCGCCACAAGAAGTACCGCACGAAGAAGAACCTGCCGCTTGATATGCTTCTGGTTTGACGTAACGTTCAAACCCTAGTTTTTCAAGTACATAGCCTGCTACCACTGATACTGACATCGCAATAGCAAAGTAAAATACCGCAACTTTCCAACCAAAAGTCACCACAAACAAGCCAATAATCACTGGGTTAAGCAACGGGCTTGCAAATAGGAACACCATCATAGGTCCAAAACCTGCTCTTGCACGCAACAAGCCTTTTAAGAAAGGAATGGTCGAACACGAACAGAAAGGCGTAATCGAACCTAGCAACGCAGCAATGAAGTAACCTTTACCCTTTTTCGAGCTTAGAATAGATTGAATTTTTTCTGGCGTTAGAAAATCTTGCAACACACCGACAATGTAGCTAATTGCCAGAAATAAGATGATAAGTTCAGTTGCTAGAAACGCAAACATATCCAGCGCTTCTTTAGCCATAGTTATAATTTCTGTATTCACATTTACTCTCCTCGTCATTTTTCGCTAACAAGCTTACCTGATAGATAAGTCTTTATTTCTATATTTCTGGAATTATAGAATCACAAAACAAAAGATCAACAGAATATTTCCATAAAAATGGAATAATAAAACTAGTCATTACTTATCATAAAGTTACATGTCGTTAGCTATGCAGACTGGTTATCGATGATAATTTCAGAGCATCTCGAATCCTTTTTATCAAACATAACCTAAAATTATCAAAATAAGAAAAAACCATAATTATTGCAGCAGCACCCTCTGAGTTAGTATGACTTTCGACCATTCTTAATAATAAGGAAAACCTATGAGAGCGATAACTTACCAACGAGATAACGATACTTTCTCTTTATCCGAATTACCTACACCAAAACTAGAAACCCAATTTGATGTATTGGTTAAAGTTAACGCTGTTGGTTTGAATCCTGTCGATGCAAAAATTCATTATTGGTCAGACATGGTCACTAACATGGATAACAATTTTGTTGGCGGGTTAGACGTATCAGGAGAAATAGTCTCTGTAGGCGATGCGGTCGTTGATTGGAAGGTTGGCGATAAAGTGTTGTATCACGGAAACATGAGACGCCATCACGGAGGATTCGCTGAATTTGCTATCCATGATTCAAGAACGCTTATAAAGCACCCTCAGGTTCCGGTTGAAGTAGCAGCATCTACACCTTGCGCAGCCTGGACCGCATATCGCGCTTTGGTAGACAAGCTCGATATTTCAAATCGAAGCAGCATTTTTATCGCCGGAGGTGCTGGCGGCGTTGGAAGCTTTGCTATTCAGTTAGCAAAGACATTTGGTGTTGAACAGATCATTGCTACTAGTTCAGAAGCTAATCACGCATATTTGTCCTCGTTAGGAGCAACCCATACGATTGATTATCATCATGAAGATGTAGTTCAGCGAGTAATGGACATTACCGGAAATCATGGCGTTGAGGTTGCACTCGATTGTGTAGGCGGTGATAACGATCGAATTGCAGCCTCGGTGTTAACCTTTGAGGGCGAAATGGTGGAGCTCGTCAAGACTGTCGACCCTTCTCAATATCCAGATGCCTTCTTAAAAGGCTTGGGCTTCCACCAAATAAGTTTGGGCTCTGGTCATGTCTTTGGCGAGAGAGGGTTTGCAAGTATCGTTAATGCCGGAAAGGAAGTGTCTGAGCTATTAGAAAATGGAGAATTGGAAGTACCGAAACTGAAGATCATCGGCTTAGAGGATGTAGGTAACGCACTCTTGGACATGCGAAATCAGAGAACAGTTGGAAAGATTGTCGTTAATCTGAACCAAAAATAATTAATAAAAATCTCGAGGCACACTGGCAAAGTAATGAGCAAGTTAAAGCATCTTGTTACTTTGCCAGATATGAAAGACCTTTATTTTGTCTATAACGATGAATGAAAAACAAAACCTCTTGCCATACTTCCCTGCGCTTCACCAAAATTAGGCGTTTTCGAGAGTGTCTCTCCAAGTCGCTAGCAATTTAATATGACGTGGTTCAATCCCACAGCAACCACCAATAATGCTTGCTCCCTGCGCATGCCACTTTTTAGCATACTCAAGATATTCAGTCGGAGAGAAATGACGAACTTCCTGAATGGTCTCGTTGGCTTGGTGCGCTTGCTTTATCGGAGCAAAGCTATTTGCGAAAACACCTATCGTCAATTCTCTACCTGACTCACTCAATACTGCTTGTGTATCTATGATCGCTTGCTCGACAACTTCAGGAATAGAGCAATTGAAAAAGATACCTGAAACATTTGTTTTCAACAGCGTATTAACCGCGACTTTAAGAGATTCCCCTGAGCGAAGACGAGGCAAAGAGTTAGGCTCGTCCATTAAGGTGAAAGCAATATAATTGGGCTTATCTGTTTTGGCTAAAATTATTGATAGAACTTCAACTTCAGCGAGGCTAGACACGGTCTCAGCTAACCAAATATCAACATATTGATCTTGAGCTTCAAATAACTCAGAAGCCACTTCCAGTGCCCTTTCCGGCTCGAATAATTCAGGCCTGTAAGACCCCATTACAGGAGGAAGAGAGCCCGCAACGAGCACTCTATCGTTAGAGCTGGTGACTACATCTCTGGCAATTTTAGCTGCAGATTTTGCTAACTCAGTCCCCCGTTTTGCATAGAGTTCCTCGCCTAAGTGAAATGGAACACATGCATAACTGTTGACAGTGATAATCTCTGCGCCAGCGTCTATGAAATTCTCATGTGCCATTTTTACATATTGTGGTGATTCAATTAGCGCTTGTGCACTCCAAAGCGGCTGAGAAAAAGGGGCGCCAATACGTTTTAACTCTCGCCCCATGCCACCATCTAAAATTGTTACTTTCTTCATTTAGACATCCATACCGCCAAACATCCATAAGCTCTATTCAAACACAATTTTTATCAATTCAAAATGAAATTGTTATGTTTAAAGTGAACAAAAACTTAATGGCTGATTAAACACTCTAGTATTTACCAGACCTTTCATTCGGACCAAGATAATGTTATCGCCATTAACTTCGAGTAAAAAGCCCATTATCTATGTCTCTCGGCGAGGCGGGCGTTACGAGCCACAATAGTGCATGAAGTGATTGAGGGACTAACCCTCAATCAAATTTTCTTTTTATTATAAGACCTTAGATAAAAACTTCTGTAATCTAGGATTGGAGGGGTTATCAAAAAATCGCTCAGGAGAGTCAGAAACCAAAAGCTCACCATCTTCCATAAACAACACCCTATCAGCGACCTCTTTTGCGAAACCCATTTCATGAGTAACCACTACCATCGTCATTCCGTCCTTGGCCAAATCTTTCATCACATCAAGAACTTCTCCAACCATTTCAGGGTCTAGTGCTGATGTGGGTTCATCAAACAACATAATGTTGGGCTTCATTGCTAACGCACGAGCGATTGCGACGCGCTGCTGCTGTCCACCTGATAAATGATTAGGATAATTATCCATTCTCTCCGACAGACCGACTTTATAAAGCAAATCTTTTGCTTCTTTCTTCACCGATTCAGGGTCACGTTTAGAAACCTTTAAAGGTGCTAACATGACGTTCTCTATCGCCGTTTTATGTGGAAAAAGGTTGAAGCCTTGAAATACCATGCCCACATCAGCGCGTAGTTTATTGATATCCGTAGATTTGTGGTACATATCGATACCATCTACGATTATAGACCCACTATTTATTGTCTCTAATTGATTGATCGTCCGTAAGAATGTTGACTTACCAGAACCTGACGGTCCTACGATGACAATCACTTCCCCTTTTTCTACATTTACCGATACGTCCTTGAGCGCATGGCAGCCATTAGGGTAAATTTTATTAATTGTTTTTGCTGAAATAATGTATTCCATTAATGACTCCACCATTAATCACTTGCTGCCAATTTCTTTTCTAACGTTTGTATTGCCCAAGATAAGGTACTAGTCAGAAGCAAATAAAGGGCCGCTACGGTAAACCAAACTTCAAATGGGGCAAAACTACCACTTACGACTTCCCTGCCCGCTTTTGTCAGATCAGTAATCGAAATCACGGAGACAAGTGAGGAATCTTTTATCAGGTTGATAAACTGCCCGGCTAAGGGAGGTAATGTCTGCTTAAACGCTTGAGGTAAAATGACATAAATCATCGCTTTGGGATAATTCATTCCTAGTGAACGCGCCGCTTCCATTTGTCCTCTTGGGATTGACTGGATTCCTGACCGCACAATTTCTGCGACATAAGCAGCGGTAAACACGGAGAGCGCTATCACTCCCGCAGTAAAACGCTCAAGGTCAAGCACAGTACCAATAAAGAAGTAAACGATAAAAATCTGTACTAAAAGAGGCGTTCCACGAATAACCTCGACATACACAAGCGCCAGCTTTTTTAATGCCGGATTGCTGGATATACGCATTAGTCCGACAACTAAGCCCAACGCTAGAGCAATGATAAGTGACCAGAGTGAGATTTTAATGGTCGTCACAACACCATCTAAAATTGGGCCAGAGCGCCACTCTTTTATAGTTGCTAAGGTATCTCCTTCAAAAATAAGATCACCTTCATAGACGTCCACAGACTTATATTGGCTTAGTTCAAGAACAATATCACCATGAATACTCTCCAGAGCCAGTTGGTTATTCTCGTCGAGAATGATGTTCCCATCGACAGGCGCGGTAATGGATGAAGCAGCGTTAGTGGCAATATAAGGAAGGACACGCTCCCAATTCCAGCTGTAATCGATTCGCTTACCTGACAGATAGACAAGACCGCAAATTGATAGCAAAACAAGAACAAAAACAGCGTTCCACAATAGGGATTTAAAGTTATTTTGCATGTGATTCCGAGAATGACTTTGATTAAAGTTGGTTGGGTATTTGAATAAAGAAAAGCGTTAGCTTCACAGCGCGAACCGTTTGGTTGGCGATGAACCAAGCCAGAAGCTAACCGCTCCTCTACAATAACAATATGATTACTTGACTTGCTTTAACCATTTATCGTCGTTAAACCACTTATCGTAAATGCGATCGTAAGTTCCATCGCCCTTAATTTGACGTAAATAGTTGTTTAAGAAGTTGAGCGTATCTGGATTTCCTTGCGGCACAGCCCAACCCAAAGGCTCGTAAGTAAACGGTTTAGCCAAGTGCATTAACTGCCCTTTGTTTTCCGCCACATAAATAGAGTTGTAAGGAAAGTCATAAACAAACGCATCTACCTTTCCGTTGGCAACCTCAAGTACCGCTTCAGACTGAGTTTCGTATAGATTTATCTTAGCTTTCGGAAGGTATCGTTTTACCGCTTGCTCACCCGTTGTCCCAAGCTTAGTTGCAACAACATATTCTGGACTATTGAGATCTCGGTAACTAGACACTTTACCTTCATGTTTGAGATCTACGAGAATGGATTGGCCAATAACCACATAGGGATCAGCGAAATTCACCTGAGTATTTCGCATAGGTGTGATAGTCATCCCGCCCATAATCATGTGACACTTACCAGTCAACAGTGTTGGGATAATGCCATCCCATGAAGTGTTTACCGGCACAAACTTAACATCCATGGCACGCGCCATTTGCTTACCCAAATCGATATCAAACCCGATGTACTGCCCATTTTTTGCTGTCATTTCAAAAGGCATATACCCAGAATCAAAGCAGACTTTTAGCTCCCCTGTACTTTTGATGTCGTCTAAAATTGGGTCTGCATTAACCGTCGTCGAAACAGCCAACCCCAGTGCAGCAAAACACAATAACTTTTTCATGGATATTCCTTTATCATTTGTTGTAAAGTTTTTTTATACACGACAAAAGAATAAAAAACCACAAACAATGACTTTTTAATCACTAGAATTTGTAGGATCGTTACTAAGCTGGAAGATCTGAATGAAAATCTATACCAAGCCATTGCAATTGAATTGCATGCATTAAGTGATTAAGTTGTAGGCAGGTCACTATAACGACAAGAAACATACGCTTTGACTGAATAGTCAGCGTTTCCGAGAGTGGTTTAATTATTAACGAAACCATACAGATATTCGCTTTTTCACATTGACCGTAATGTCAAAAGTGCTTGAGTTTTATTGTTGACAATTCTTCCATAGTCAATGGTCACAAATGTGATGTACAGCACATTTCTATAATGGCACTATCACCTTTGTCGAGAGATATTAACAAGGATTCGTTGGACATCTTGACTTTATAATACAAATAAAAAGGTGACTATATGAAAAAACTAATGACGCTCTCATCACTATTATTATTCAGTTTATCTGCTACTGCTGGTATTCATGTCGAACACTCTACAAACAAAGTTGTTCTCAATGACTTTACGACAAAAGATGCCGCTTATAGCTCTGCGTTTGATCTTGTCGATGAATACCAAACGCTATCAAAACATGAACTTAGAAATCGTCTAAACATCATTGGAAGCGGTTTCCCTCGTGATATTGCAATCGATGATAGTAAGGTGAGAGTTGAAGAATACGCACTTAACCGTGATGAAGTTAAATATCGTGCAATCATAAACTTCGATTATCACTTCAGAACAAGTGACGGCGGTAAAAACTAAAAATCATCTGCACCTTTACTTTCTTAGAGCCCTTCCTATTTTAAGAAAGTAAAGGTGTCTAATCATATTGAAACGACGGCTTTTCATAAATCGCTCTCTCCTTACATAAACAGTATCAATCCCTACCTCTATCGTTTACAGAAAAATAATTTTTCCAATCTTCATTGAGATACATTTCGTCGTTTGGCGCTTTATCATTCGCTTGGTTCGCCATATGGATTCCACATCACTTAAATGAAAAAGACCCTTGAAATTGAGTTCACTTTTTTATGAAGATTAACTCAACCTAAGATTGACAATTGTCGTTATATTTTTCTCGTTTATAGCAATATATAAAAAACTCTTTTTGTTTTAATTAACCATAAAGCGTGAAAATAAAAAAAGGCAACAAGACACTTCTTGTTGCCAAAGAAAAAAATCATCATTCAAAAAATATGAAAATGAAAACTAGCAGTGGACTAGCTAACAAAAAAATTATATCCAAAACACTTTAACAAGTAACGATCAATATAATCCATTATATATGGATGAAAATCAGCACTTATAAAATCACACCGATAAATAAAAAAGCCTGAAAATAGTTTCAGGCTTTTTAGCTTTATTAATTTTTTAGAATGAATATCTCGCAGCTATTGCAAGAATATCGTCTTCATTGTCTACATCTGTAATTCTGTATTCTGCTAGTGCTTTAAAATTAGAAGTCAAATCGTACTCTGCACCTAGTGAGTAGTAATCGACGACATCTTCATCATCACGCTCTAGATTGTTATAGCCAACTAGTGCCCAAAGCTTATCTGTTACTTCATAAGTGGCAACTGCTTCAATACCGGTGTAATCAATATTACTTTCAGAACCATCTTTAGCCCAGTTTTCACCATCACTGTATAAAACAGAGGCATAAAACTTGTCGTATTCAAATGCAATAGCACCCGTTAGCAGCTCTGCATCTTCTGCACCCGATTGCCCTTCACCTTCGTTGTAACCAAGCGCAACTTTGAAGCCATATGGCAACTTGTAGTCCGCCGCCGCACCATAAGAGGCTGCATCTGTTGACACTTCATCGTTTTCAGCCTGATAGCTAACATGAATATTCAAACCTTCATAGCTTGTCGTTAGCTTAAATACTGAATCGGAGCGACCGGTACCATATAGATCCGCACTTACGCCAGCAGCTTCATTACCAAACTCCGGGAAAATATCCGTGTAGTCAGATACTAAAGTGACCGCACCGTATTGACGTCCATAACTTACTGTTCCGTAATCTGCACCAACTCCTACATAGCCTTTTCGGATATCAAATTCATCATCTTCAATCCCATCAGCATCTCTGCGATTAGACTTAAATTCCAACTCATATAAGCCGAAGGCATAAAGATCTTCATTTATTTTAGACTCACCTGCAAGTCCTACACGAATGTAGCTATTATCTCCGTCTGCATTTTTATCATCAGAGAAATAATACATCCCTTGCGCTCGGCCATGAATATTTAATACTGATTCTTGATCTTCATAAACTACGGCTGAATTTGCAGCACTTGCAGAAAAAAGTGCAGCGATTGCGATCGACGTTCTTGTCATTTTCATTTAATTACCACTACTTGTGTTGTTTGAATCGAGTGAAATTATGAACAGTGGCAATTATTTTTAAAGTGCAAATTCAACCATATTCTATGGATAAATAGAAACAAGCCCTCAATCTAAAACATTATGTCCTAGTACTCATATTAGTTGAGATAATCCATCCAAACAGGAGGCGTCCCTATTATTTTTTGAACAGTATCAATGAACAGTTTGGCTAATGGTTGTTGATTTCGGTGAGTATACATTGCATATATTTCCCCTATCGCGGGAAGATTATAATCAGGAAGCAACTGTACAAGATCTTGTTTACTCAAACTCTCCTGAAGAAAGAACTGCCCTATTAAAGCATACCCTAGATCAGATTTTACGGCATCGAGCATTAACTCAGTTTCATTCACGAAGTACTGCCCATTGATATTATACGTTCTAACGTCGCTTGATGACTGGCTTGGCGCTATACGTAGCTTATCTGCCTTAAAGTTAGCATTAGAGTATATTACTGCTGGCATTTTTATAAGCTCTTCTGGAGAGCTCGGGGTTCCATACTTGTCAATAAAACTCTTCGATGCAACCAGTGCCATATTATTGCTTGCCAACTTACGTACTATCATGTTGGACTCTCGGATTGGTCCGATACGAAACACAACATCAAAACCTTCGTGGATAACATCGACTCGATTATCATCGAGCAGCAGCTCTACAGTAATGTTTGGGTACTGTTTTATAAACTCTTTAACTGCCTGATTTAAGTAAGCTCTGCCAAAGAAAGTGGAGCTTGATATTTTCAGGTTACCCTTCGGTTCATCCTGAAATGTAGCAGCAATACTACGAGTTTCAGTTAGAACCTCTCTTACTTTCTTAGCTTGCGCCACCATCTCAACACCAGCATTGGTCAGGGATAGCGAACGCGTGGAACGGTTTAACAGCCGTAAGCCCAATTCATCCTCTAGCTTTTTGATCTGTTTTGACAAAGCTGAACGATCTATATGATTTCTGTCAGCAGCCTTAGCAAAAGTTCCGTATTCAGAGACATCCAGTAGTAATTCAAGTTGGCTTGCGAGATCCACTGCACAATTCCTTATTTAGTTTTTATTCTTTATGTGATGGGAAATGGATTTTACAAAATTAATTTCAATTTTTTATGGTTCAAATTGCATCAGTGAATTGCAAATAATGCACGAATTAAAAAAGCTTTAATTTTCGTCGCTATCTTTAGCTTCTGTTTAGTTATTCCTATCTATTATGGCTTATTACATTTAACAATACTCCACGTCTTGAAAACCCTAAACTGACCTTTTTCAAACCAAAAAGCGAGCATTTTGACCAATATTTAATCGTGCATTTTTATCACTACTCTATGTTCGCTGAGGGCCTATTTACCCATAGGTACAATGAATACAATGCCGTTCCTTTTAGTATGAACAGAATCATTTAGGGCGCGACAAATGTTAAAGAAAGTTTTCGGCATTGGCCTTTTATCCATTTTAGCTGCTTGTGCAGACGAAGAGATAACCAAACAACCTAATACTCCCTTACCTACGATAGACGTCTCCAAAGTCATCTATGAGCCCGTTCAATCGTGGTTCACCTTTACAACAAGGCTTCAAGCACCAGAGAAAGTTTCTTTAATGCCACGCGTTTCCGGAGTTATTGAAACGGTAGAGTTCAAAGACGGACAGAGTGTCAACAAAGGCGACTTACTCGTCACTCTTGATGATCGAACCTTCAAAGCTCAGGTCTCACGACTTGAAGCGCAAGTTAAGAGTGCTCGAGCTGCGCTAGAGCAAGCTGCAAACGAACAAAAGAGAGCCGCTCAACTTGTTAAGCGAAAGGCCATCTCAGCGGAACAAGCAGAGGCCCGAGATACCGCAGTAAAGCAACGCTCTGCAGAACTAATGGCCTTGCGTGCTCAGTTAGAATCCGCAAAGTTAGATCTTGAGTTTACGAAGATATATGCCCCTATTAGCGGCACTATTTCAAGAGCATTCATTACTAAAGGAAACAATGTAAACGCAAATCAAAGCGTTATATCAAACATTGTCTCTAACGATCAGGTATATGCATACTTTGATGTCGATGAGCGAACTTGGAACCGTTACTTCTCGACAATCAATGCCGACTCTAACTTACCTACTCGTCTTGAACTATCTGGACAAAATGGGCAGGTGTTTTTTGGACGCGTTGACTTTGTCGACAACTCCATCAACGAAAACACCGGTACTTTGCAGGTTCGAGCGGTATTCGATGCAACAAAATCAAACTTAAAAGTGGGATCGTTTGGCCGAGTTCAGATATCAACAACCAAACCAGTTGAACGAGTTCTCGTTCCAGAGCGTTCTATTGGCACAGATCTAGAAAACCGCTTTGTATTAACACTCAATGAAGAGAATACGTTGCAATACAGCATCGTAACCTTAGGCGAACGTTACGGAACATTTCGTGCTATCGAGAATGGCTTGAACGCCGACTCAATTATTGCGGTAAATGGCCCAGCAAAAGTTGGCCCAAATAGCAAAGTCAAACCAAAAAATGTCACGCTAGATATTAGCAATACTTCATTGATTATGGCTTCAAACTCAACATCGTTGCCAAACAAACGTTTAGCTCAAGACTAAGAAGACAACCGAATGAAATTTGCACACTTTTTTATTCAAAGACCCATATTTGCCTCTATGTTATCGCTATTGATATTAATAGTAGGCGCAATTTCACTTTTACAGTTGCCTGTGAGTGAATATCCAGAGGTTGTCCCTCCTACAGTCGTAGTTACAGCAAACTATCCTGGTGCGAACCCAAAAGTAATCGCAGAAACAGTTGCTACGCCTCTGGAGCAAGAAATTAATGGTACAGAAAACATGTTATATATGTTTTCGCAGGCAACCAGTGACGGCAGAATGACATTGACCGTAACCTTTGCTTTGGGTACGGACTTGGACAAAGCTCAGGTTCAAATTCAAAACCGCGTCACTACAGCTTTGCCTCGATTACCAGAAGCCGTCCAACGGTTAGGAGTTGTTGCCGAAAAAGCCTCTCCTGATCTCACCATGGTTGTGCATATATATTCTCCAGATTCTAGCCGTGAAGTCAGTTATTTAGCTAACTACGCTAATTTAAACTTGAAAGATGAGATAGCTCGGCTCGGAGGCGTTGGTGATGTGCGCCTTTTCGGTGGTGACGAGTACTCAATGCGCTTGTGGTTAAATCCAGATGAGCTCGCTTCTAGAAATCTAACCGTAATGGACGTTGTCTCCGCCGTCCGATCTCAAAACCAACAGGTGGCAGCAGGCTCATTAGGTGCGCAACCAGCCGCTAATGAAAACCAATTCCAAGTTTTGTTGAACGTAAAGGGCCGTTTGGAGAATATTGATGAATTCAACGACATTGTAGTAAAAGTTGACGAAACAGGGGCTTTGACACGTCTTAAAGACGTTGCACGCGTAGAGCTAGGTCAAAACTCTTATGCACTGCGCGCCTTGTTAAATGGTAAACCAGCGGTGGCGATGCCCGTATTCCAGCGCCCTGGTGCTAATGCTATTGAGCTATCTAATCAGGTTCGCTCAACCATGGACCGTTTACAAGCAGCCTTTCCAGCTGGAGTTTCATATGAAATAGCCTACGACCCGACCGTCTTTGTTCGTGGATCGATAGACGCAGTGGTTCATACTCTGCTAGAGGCAATTGTACTAGTTGTTGTTGTAGTCATTTTGTTTTTGCAAACATGGCGCGCGTCTATCATCCCTATCATTGCGGTGCCTGTTTCATTAATCGGTACGTTCGCCGTAATGCAAATGCTCGGAGTATCGATTAACACGCTTTCGTTGTTTGGACTTGTTCTCGCCATAGGCATCGTCGTCGATGACGCCATTGTCGTCGTCGAAAACGTGGAACGGAACATCCATAATGGTCTTGCACCACTAGAAGCAACGAAACAAGCAATGACCGAAGTTACCGGGCCAATTATTGCAATTGCTTTAGTGTTATGTGCGGTGTTCATCCCGACGACCTTTATTACAGGGTTATCCGGTCAGTTTTATAAGCAGTTCGCACTAACAATTACGATCTCGACGATTATTTCAGCAATTAACTCGTTGACGTTATCGCCTGCTTTATCAGCACTGCTATTACAAGATAAGAACGCAAAACCCGATCGGCTAACCAAGCTATTGGATGCGGTTTTTGGTAAGTATGTTTTTGCGCCATTCAATAGAATTTTTGAGTACAGCTCGAACCAATATCAAGCTCTGGTCAAGAAGCTGATTCGCTTTAGCCTTGTTGTTGTGGTGGTATACATTGCGTTACTCGGGGGAACGGTTTCTCTATTCAAAGCGGTTCCTGGAGGATTCATTCCTCAACAAGATAAGCAGTATTTAGTTGCGATCGCCCAACTTCCAGATGCAGCAAGTTTAGATAGAACAGAGTCCGTTATTAAAGAAATGGAAAACCTCGCGCTGGCAACACCTGGCGTAGCACAAACCATTTCTTTCCCAGGCTTATCGGTCAATGGTTTTACTAACAGTCCGAATAGTGGCATCGTTTTTGTTACGCTTGAGGACTTCGATAAACGAAATGATCCAACTCTCGGAGCAAATGCGATTGTTGCATCTTTGAATAAGAGCTTTTCAATCATTGATGAAGCCTTCGTTGCGATTTTTCCACCACCACCAATCCAAGGACTTGGCTCTACTGGCGGCTTTAAACTTCAAATCGAAGACCGTGCGAACAAGGGGTTTGATGAGCTCTTCAAGCAATTGAACTTGGTAATAAGTGAGGCATCAACAAGACCCGAGCTGATGGGATTATATTCCACATTTCGTATACAAGTGCCGCAGATGGACATCCAAATAGATCGTGAACAAGCGATGCTGCAAGGTGTTCCTCTAGAGCAGGTTTTTGATGCGCTTCAAGTTTATTTAGGATCATTATACGTCAATGACTTCAATATGTTTGGTAGAACATACAAAGTGAATGCCCAGGCAGACATGAACTATCGTCTCGAACCTGACCAAATACTTAACTACAAAGTAAGAAATGCTGCCGGACAAATGGTTCCTCTCGGCGCTGTACTGGAGATCATACCCACTATTGGGCCTGACCGCGTGATGCACTATAACGGCTACCCTAGTGCAGAACTAAACGGCAGTCCTGCTTTTGGTTACAGTTCTGACCAAGCCCAAACGGCTATTGAGGAAGTACTGGATCAAAACCTAGCAGAGGGAATGGTTTATGAATGGACTGATGTAACCTACCAGCAGATTTTGGCTGGTAACACGATGGTGTATATATTCCCACTTGTTGTTTTGTTAGTTTTCATGGTGCTAGCTTCGCAGTACGAGAGTTTAAAACTACCATTCGCTATCATTTTGATCGTTCCTATGACCATTTTTTCTGCACTAGCAGGTGTTTGGTTCATTGGTGGTGACAACAATATATTCACACAAATTGCTTTGATTGTCCTTGTGGCTCTAGCGTGTAAAAATGCCATCTTGATGGTGGAGTTCGCTAAAGAACTTAAAGACAATGGCCAAGATACCTTATCAGCGATTTTGGAAGCATGTCGTTTACGTCTTCGACCGATTCTAATGACATCAATTGCATTTACCGCTGGTGTTATTCCATTAATGATTGGTACAGGGGCCGGAGCGGAAATGCGACAAGCAATGGGTATTGCCGTATTCTCGGGTATGGTAGGCGTAACGGTATTTGGATTACTACTCACACCTGTTTTTTACATGTTAGTGAGTCGAAACAAAAAACGTCAAACACTATAACCATAATATAAATACTCATTTAAATTCATACTAAAGGGAGCTATTGCTCCCTTTTCTTTTGGTTATTAAGTATATTAATAATTTCTAGACAGAGCAGTAGTTATACATGAAACTAATACGCTAATATCTAACTTGGATAAACATTGTGGATTTAGCAAATAAACTACACCTGCTTTTAGAAGTCTCTAAAGCTGGATCTTTTGCAAAAGCAGCAGATGGGATGAATATCGACCGCTCTGTTTTGTCTAAACACATCAAGCAGTTAGAAGAGCACTTAGGCGTTAGGCTATTAAACAGAACGACTCGCTCTCTTTCATTAACACAAGTCGGCCAGCAAATAGTAGAAAAAGCAGACCAAATATCTCAACTCCTTGATGATACTCAACAAATAGCGGAGAATTTTCAGACTGAGCCTTCAGGGAAAGTACGAATTTCAAGCTCAACATTATTTGGAAAACTCTATCTACAACCTTCGATAGAGAAATTTTTACATAAGTACCCAAAAGCAAGTGTTGAACTAATGCTAGATGATCTTCATGTAGACGTGATTAGAAGTAATTTTGATATTGCTTTTCGAATCGGACCTATGAGGGATTCATCAATGGTAGCAAGAAAATTAGCAAAAAATACGACTGCAATCATTGCTTCTCGAAATTTAATTGAAAAACATGGTAACCCAGAAACGCCTGATGAGTTAGTTAAGCTACCTTTTATTATTTATTCAAATGGTAATTTTATTGTCGATAAACTTAAATTCTACGACAAAGCAAAATCAGATGGTTTAGATACATACCCAATATCAGGGTCATACATGGTAAATGAAGCTGAGCTAATAATTGAAAGCGTAAAGTCAGGTCTGGGCGCAGCACTTATAGGTCAATTTATGCTCCCTAACAACCTAGAGTCTTCTAATTTAGTTCAACTTTTACCAGAATATGAAACTCAAGATTTTGGTGATATTTATGCCATGTACTCACACCGTCAGCAATCACCGTTGGTTAGGGCATTCATTGATATCGTTCAAGAAGAAATTGGCATACCACCAATATGGGAAAAGCATTTCAATAAAAGCTAGGTAATTCTATTTAACCAAAATTAACATAAAATAAAAAATCAAATAAAATCAATAAGTTAAACCAGGAATGCTTAATATTCATCGAAGTTTAATGTTAGGTGAATTAAGTTCCATTCTAAATGGCGCTTAATTCACTAAATATAAAAAATTCTTGATTTATAATACTAACAAATCCATCACCTATACAAGTTACGATGTATATTAAAGAAAAACACACCTCGGTCACTAGTTTGTTAGTATATAAAATATCTTATCTTATTTTTTTGGTTATTTATACGTTAGCAACGATTTATTTTAGCGTAAAAATGGACAAAAGCACATCGGAGAACTCTCTTATAGAAATGACTCAAATAGCATTTGTGCTTTTTTCATCGTTAATGTGTTTGTATAAATCTAAGGAATATCTTGAACTCAAACACATATTAGTAATAATGTCTTCATTTTTTATGGTTATATTCGTTAGAGAAATGGACTACCACATAGAGCAGTATTTCCCTCACGGTTCATGGAAGTATCCTGCTTGGATTATAATAGTCTCAGTCTGTTATTTTTGTTTTAATAATATAGTTAACATAAAAAATGAGGTAAAACTTTTCATTTCTCATTCTAGCTTCACGACATTAACAATTGGATTTTTCATTGTTTTCTTATTCTCACGCTTTGCAGGGTATGGTGATTTTTGGGTCGAGTTCATGGGGAACTCATACAATAGAGATGTGAAAAACTTGGTTGAAGAAAGCTTAGAGTTACTAGGTTACGCGATACTTTTAAACGGTGTTTTACTTATTAAAGTAGAAAATCACTAAGTATAAATAAGAGTTCAGAGCTTGTAGTTCAAGCTTTGAACTTTTTGGTTAAAAAAAAGCAGCAAATTATATTTGCTGCAAATGATGAAAAAAACAATATGCGTAAGTTAACTTCCTAGCAATGGATGCGTTAACGAGTTAATAATAACGAACCGTAACAATTAAGTCTCGTTGAAAATAATCCATAAAGAATGGCATTTATTACACTGTTAATTATGTAACCTTATCTAATCTAGTTATCACACGCCGTCGTTTTTATATCTTATCTCTTTCCGTCAATAAATAGCTCTTCACCTCAGATCCCATTTATCATCCCACAACAGTCGGATTCACAAAAAAGCAATAAAAATCAATAAATTAGAAGTAGCCACTTAAAAAGTCAAAAGGAGTAAAAACGAAACTATGTCAGATAGAACATATTAAAGATCACCGACTCTAAGTAGAAAACCGTTCATACTCGTTACGCATACAATCAATAAAGACTTCCATCGCCGGCGTCACACACTTCCCAGCATGATAAGCACAGAGTGGCTTGATCATCTGTGAAAACTCGGTGAATTCAAGCTCTTGTAAACTGCCCTCTTGCAACTCTTTTTCAACCGTAAAACGAGGTAAGTAAGAGATACCAATATTACTCTCAACGCAATTTTTGATCGTATTAATACTGCTAAGTTCGATCATGTTGTCGATGCTAATATCACGCTCCTGAATAATGCTCTCAAACATCCGTCGAAAAAGGCACTTAGGGCCATTGCTTATAAACCCTAAATCAATATGTTGCTCTCTCTTCTTTAAATCTAGCCCTTTTAAAAGCGGTGAAGCAACCAATACCAGTGGCTCCTGCTCAAACTCGTGGACCTTGAGCGTATCGTCATTACCTACTCGATAAAACACACCTAAATCAGCTTTATCCGCTATCAACTCATCTCGAATCTGATAGCAATTTTGTGATTGCAGAGAGAGTCGGACATTGGGCGCTCTGATCCTGAACTCTTTTAAAACATTAGCCATCTTATAAGCAAGTTGAGTCTCAGCAACCAGCACTTTCAATTCACCGGTCGGCTCCGAGTTTTCTTGCTGTGCTGTTCCCTCAATATTTTCCATCACTCGCACCAGTTCATAGACGTAAGGCAGTATCTTTTCTCCTGCTTGAGTCAAAACCATCTTACGCCCTATTTTTTCGAACAGCTGCAAAGACAGATCTTGTTCCAACTGCTTGATTTGAAAGGTGACGGTTGATTGCGTGCAATAAAGCTTCTGTGACGCTTTTAGAAACGATCCTTCTTCAACAATAGCTTTAAAAGTAAGAAAGCGTTTTAGATTCATGACTAGACTCCACAACCAACAGTTCAATAAATTAAAAGTCTAAGTTTTAATTTATTCAATTTTTTAATCAATTGTAGCGAAGTATAGTGCAGTAAAAACAGGAGAGATAGAGATGACCGCCATCTACACCGCATTTTTTACTTACGTAATCATTACTTCAATTACACCAGGGCCAAACAACATTTTATCGCTCAGCATCGCAACGCAATATGGACTAAAACGCTCAACAAAAGTGATTTCGGGGATGTTTTGTGGCTATGTTGTTTTGATGCTACTTTGTGGCGCTTTCACGTATAACATGATCAGCCTCTTGCCCGTGATTACACCTTGGCTAACATGGATTGGAGCAGCTTATATTGTTTGGTTGGCTTGGGGGCTTGCTACGAGTGAGATCAAAACTTCATCGGATAATTCTAAAGATATCAGTTTCTTAACAGGTTTCGGTTTGCAGTTCGTTAATGTGAAAATCATTCTTTATGGAATTACCTCTATTTCTACGTTCGTACTGCCCCACACTCAGAATATCTACTGGATCTTAGCGACTAGCCTCATTCTTGCTTTGATCGCACTTCTTAGCAACGTAGTTTGGGCCGTTGCAGGAAAGCTACTTCAATCGCAATTCCAGAGATATGGCAAAGTCATAAATATGAGCTTAGCAGCAGCTCTGATCTATTGTGCGACACAGTTATTTACTTAAGTATATAGTTGATCATCAAGAACAATATTGCTCTTCAACTTAGACGACTACGTTTATGTGAAGAGCAAATTCTGCTCTACAAATCGCTGCGGTTTCTCCTGCCCTTACTCGCTCCTCCCGCGCCTCCATACGGCAGTTTTTGAAGAAGTAGATTCAACGTCACTTAATCAACCTAAAGATACGAAATCTTGTTTAGCTATACATACACGGCCTTGGCGACCTCGGCAATAACTAAGCATTACTTAGTATACACAAATCAGAAAAACTAAGATAATCTTAGTCATCCAAGTCCTTCGTATGAACTTTAAGTGTTGTTTAATAACCCACTCCCAGCCCGTCTTAAGCATGCGCGTAAACAAGCGAATCTGTCCCAAAAAGCACTGGGCATCCGTATCGGCATGGATGATAGTTCTGCAAGTGCAAGGATGAATCAATACGAGAGGGAGCGCCATACTCCCGACGTAAAAACGCTCAAACTTATCGCAGATGAGCTAAACGTACCTCTAAACTATTTTTTTTGTGAAGATGAAATCACCGCTGAACTTGCTGCGAATCTCCACAAGCTGTCAAATGATGACAAGCAAAGAGTGCTTGAGAGCACAGCCCAGTTGATTGCGGACGCAATCGTCACGAACAAGTCGAGTACGTAATTGGGATTAAACGCCTAAGAATACGTATCAATACCAAAGAATCAAAGAGCATAACTAAGGGTTCAACATGGCTACAACAAAAGCACTTGTGGTTTTTTCCGGTGGGCAGGACTCTACGACCTGCTTAATCGATGCATTAAATACATATGATGAAGTTCATGCTATAACGTTTGATTATGGCCAGCGTCATTCAGATGAAATAGATATCGCTATCGAATTAGGTAAGCAACTTAACATCAAAAGCCACAAAGTCCTGGATGTAAAATCAATTAATGAGTTAGCGATAAGCTCGCTGACAAGAGACAACATTCCGGTATCTAATGACTTAAGCGACGCTAACGTACCCAATACATTCGTTCCAGGGAGAAACATTCTCTTTCTTACTTACGCATGTATCCATGCTTACCAGCTTGGCATTCAAGACATCATTACGGGAGTTTGCGAAACAGACTTTAGTGGTTACCCTGACTGCCGAGACAACTTTATTCGCTCTCTAAATCTCTCTTGCAATTTAGGTATGGATAAAGCCTTCAATATTAAGACTCCTTTAATGTGGCTTACTAAAGCCGAGACCTGGGCTCTAGCTGATAAGCATAATATGTTGGAATTTGTTCAAAACAATACTTTAACATGTTACAACGGAATCGTTGGTAAAGGCTGTGGTGAATGTCCAGCGTGCCTACTGCGACAAAGCGGCTTAGAAGAATACTTAGCGAGCAAATAGTCTTTGTTAGCGGTAATAGCGCTGGGATAAAACCTTTTGCGTTAGCTTCTAAACGTTTTATCTCAGCGTGAAACTCCAGCCAACAGAGCTTCATTTTGATGCCGCCAGATTGGTGGCATCAATTAAATGCGAAACGATTGTCGAACCAAAGATAGCACCACACCACAGCAGCCAACACTGCTTAGCTTTTACAACGCTATAAATTGTTTAGATACATCGACAATGATTCCATAGCAAAGCTACCAACGGCATTACTCGCGAAACCGGGATTAGATAGAAAAGCCACTTCGAATGATGACGAGCCTCTCGTCTAAGCAATACTCAAATATTTATGAGTTTGAACAGACAAACGCCAATTGCGGGCAATACACGTATCAATACACAATTGCGTAGCACGAGGCTTCTGGCTAATTGGTTGTAGTGCAATGATAGTCTCAGCCGCTACGTTCGCATTTGCTAAAAGATCATCAAGGTGGTCGATGTCTTTCTGGGTGCCGACTGGATGCTTAATCTCATTTGCCCGCTCTAACGCGCTATTAAGCACTGGTAATTTACCTTTCATTGCCACTTTTGGTGACACTGTCACCCACGTGTTTTCTGAAGTAATCACTTCTGATGTGCCACTGGTTTCAATTTGGCATTGGCACCCCATACCTTCAAATGCCTTTGTTAAAGGGCGCAGATCATAAATACAAGGCTCTCCACCAGTAATCACGATATGCTTAGCATTAAAGCCTTGCTGTTGATATTGCTCTACGATGTTCTCGGCAGATGCAACACACCACGTCGGAGAGTCTTCCGTTTTCACCAGAATATCGCCTATTTGACGTTGATCATTCTCATCTGCATACCACGTTTGTTTGGTATCGCACCATGAGCAACCAACCGGACACTCTTGAAGCCGAACAAAAACAGCAGGGACTCCAGTGAAAACCCCTTCCCCTTGGATGGTTTCAAACATCTCATTTAGCTTATACAACGCAGAACTCACTCAACTCATAACATTTCGAGGCGAAGACCATAATGGACACGCGTGTCTAGGTCAATTTAAACCAAAAATTAATTGTTAAAATAGACCATTTTGTAGTTTCATAGCGTAATGAATGTAGGTTTCTGGTTAACGTTAAACCAAGCCTTATTCACTGACAGCTCCCAAAAAACTTTAAGGTAAGAAATGATGTATAAACTGATCGCACTAGATATGGATGGCACGCTACTCAATAGTGATAAAGCCATTTCTGAAGAAAACAAACAAGCGATCGCAAAAGCTCGAGAAGCAGGCGTTACTGTCGTTCTCGCTTCTGGTCGCCCATTAGAAGGAATGCAAGACAAGCTCGACGAACTGAATATCCATTCCGATCGAGATTTTGTTCTTTACTACAACGGTTCGATGGTCAAGAACGTAGGCACAAACGACATCATCCACCAGCAAATCATAGATGGTAAAGCTGCAAAATTGGTGGCGCGAAAAGCCGAAGAGCTAGGTGCGTACGTCCATGCTTTTAGTCAAGTTCATGGTTTAATCACCAACGAACACAACCCTTACACCGATATTGAAGCAAAGATAAATGGCTTAAATGTCACCGAGATGAACTTCGAATCACTAGAAGACGATCATCCAATCATCAAAGCTATGATGGTTGCAGAGCCAAGCAAACTAACAGAAGTTATAGCAGCACTGCCAGCTGAAATGCGCGAAGCGTTTACGGTTGTTCAAAGCGCTCCGTTTTTCCTTGAGTTTCTTAACCCTGCGAGCAACAAAGGTATTGGTGTTGCCGCAATTGCCGAGTATCTGGGAATTAAACCGGAAGAAGTTATCTGTATGGGTGACGCAGAAAATGACCACCACATGCTGAAATACGCTGGCCTTGGTATCGCGATGGCAAATGCAATGGAAGAAACCAAGCAAATCGCTGACTACATTACGGCAAGTAATGATGAGCACGGTGTCGCTAAAGCTATAGAAAAGTTCGTGCTCAATGCATAGCCCTTTCCGCCATGTCTGTTGCGTTAAGCTTCTTACGTTTAACATCCCTAGCCGTCCAAGATAGGCAAGCGGCGTTGTTCGTGGACTAAACGTGTAAAAGCCTTGCTGTAATGCAAGGCTTTGTTTTTACTTAAATACTAATAGATAACAAATACAGCCATCAATCTAGCAACGTTTTGCTCGGTTGGTTTTCACAAGTCAGCTTCCTTGCAAGCAGCATAAATAACAACATTAATAATGGATAATGTAACGTCGACAAGACTAATGACCACAAACCGCTAAACGATACGATATTAGCCGAGTACAAATAGAGTTGATCAACAAGCAACAATGCCAGCGTCACAAAGATCATCTGCCGAGTATCTAAATGTGCTTTCGACTCTTTAAATGTCATGACCAACGCTGATGCAGTGATTAAAATTGCTAGCCAGCGACCAAACACAGGTAATGGCCAGATGACGGAGATGACCGCTGTTGCCGCAGTCATAATGAACCAGACGCCTTTTGAGCTTAGAACTTTATCAACGTTCACATCTTGATTTGTCTCCAGTCGAAGAACATGCCAAGCCACCAAGCTGCCTAACAGCGCGCCAAATAACATATCTAAAATAAAGGCACTGCCGAGGAAAAACTTACCTAACACCACAGTAAGAGTGATGAACACGAAGACTGCCGTTGTTCCATTCAAACCAAAATACTGGGTTCTATGAAACAAGAACGTCAGCACACAAAACCACACAGCGATAGGCAAGCTAGGAAAACTAAAGCCAAAGCTGTGCGTTAACTCCATCATTGGTATATAGACATGTGGGCGCGGTAGCGAAAAGCCTTGTTGAGCGACAAGCGCCATAAGCGACGTTGCACTAATTGCAAAAAAGAGTCGGTACACAAACCGGCTACCAAAGCGCATCATGGCAAAAGGAAATAGAAAGAGTAGTACCGTCGGTTCTGTCAGGTCTATAACCAGTTTCGAGATCTGACTAGCTACCTCGTAACTCGTTTCTGACAACGCCCCTACCCAACTCTGTAAATCTATCAGCCACGCCAATTCAACCTGACGAAATGAAGGCGCGGATTCGATCAACTGAGTCACATAAGATACTGATTGCTTGGTAGCTTGATCAAAAAACTGAGTGGCTTGTGGCCATTGCTCAGGATAACGATATAAAGATGATGGTAATTCAGATGGGCTAAGCAACATCGCTGACGCAACTTCTACTCCATAATGAGGGGCAAACCAAATAGGCAGTTCATTTCCACCTAAAGAGTTATTCATAGAAAAAGCGATAATGTCAGAGTCTGATATACAGTCGTAAAAAACCGCAGTGTCCGTTCTGCCAAGCTCCTCTCCAACCGTAACCACTATACCGGTTTCTTCCCACGTTTCTCGTTGAGCAGCAACTTGTGGAGACTCACCATCAATAATGGTTCCGCCAGGTAGAGAAATCTTATCCGTTAATACTTCATGAACTAGCACTAACTTGTCATCAGCGCGAACAATACAGAGCGCTCCTTTAACTTCGCTCGCAGTGGCTTTAGCCGTAGAGATCGGTGAAACAGGTAACAAAATAAAACAAAGGATGAGTAATAACAGCTGTCTCAACACAAAATATGACCTTAAATAAACATAATGATAACCAATGAATCATGGCAGTTAATCTTATCTTTTTCGACAAAAATTAAGTAACGAGTTATGCCAAACTGAGTTGATCGCGTAAAACCTGATCTCAACTCTCACTGGAGAATAATTTAATGCAAACCTGACAAAAATCAGACAAAACATAAAATGTTGATCGCAATTCTGCCAGTTATATAAAGATAACGTCAGGAAAAAGTCATACACATTTTGTGGGTTCTCATAGTTGACACAATAAAAAAGGGCTTATTATTCGCAAACAATAAACCCCAGTTATGGTAACTATGTACTGATCGTTGAAACCAAGAATGAATCTTATCTCATGGTCAACGAATCAAATTCACTGGCCCGATCGTTAGTTAGACTTGCAATTCGCATCGCCGACTTTTTGCCAAACACCCCAAGGCCCTGAGTCTGCTGGATTATCACCTTGAGTCCACCACTGCGCTTGCCAAACTTTACCATTCCAAGTAACCGTATCTCCTTTGAGATACACTAAGCTGGCTTGCCATACAGTTTTACAGCTATCTGTGGGAGGCGTTGTCACCGTTTTCGCTTGAGCGGATACTAACGCTTGGTATTGTGTGCTGGTCTTATCAACGTTGAAGTTCAAAACCACTCTTGCTTCTCCGCTCTGAGTAGCACCAAATTCAACATCAATACGACAACTTGCATTCATTGCTAACGTCGCCTGAGAGCACTGATCATTGGCAATAACAGCTGCATCAGTAACACCCGAAGCAAACGCGCGAACATTTTCCACAGTGAAGGTGGTGTTCCCTGAATTCTGGATAACAAAGCTATGTTGCTGTAACTCCCCAACATTAAATGATGCCAGTGTCTGTTCGGTGGTGTATCCAACAGAAACATTCTCTTTTGGTGGTGTTACTGTTCCGATAACACCATCGACAAAATTGCGCATAGCAGCGATATCGCTATAAACCCCATACATACCAGGACGAGCACAACCTATTCCCCAACTGACCACACCAAGTTGAGTAATTACACCACTGCGATTAATGACGATTGGACCACCACTATCTCCCTGACAAGAATCTATCCCACCTTGAGGAATACCAGCACAGAATGACACTTCTCCAACCGTTGTGTAGTTGCCACCGGCTTGACGGCAAGTCATATCCGACACAAGTGGGACGTCAACCTCTTGCAATCGAGACGGAGAGCTTCCTCCTTCAGAAGTTCGCCCTAAGCCAGCAACACTAAGCCAATCTCCGATGCTCGCGTATTGCGTTAGACTACCATTCGCAATCTCAACTGAAGAAACACCTTGAGGCACAGAGTCGAGCTTCAATACCGCGAGGTCATGAGAAAGCGTCGCGCGGCGATATGCCGGGTGCATATGGATCTCACTGACGTTTGCACGAACACCATCACTACCGTTATAAACAACGCCACCGATTTTAACCGCAATCTGACTCGGAGAATCACCCTCAACACAATGTGCAGCAGTCAGGACGTAACCATTCCCGATATAACTGGCCCCACAATACGATCGGTTACCATAACGACTAACAATTTGGGTGTAGAATTTCCAGTCACGTGGGTCGGCAGTTACTCCGCCTACGATCTGGGGTTGGATAGTGTGATTTTGCGTCTGTGACAAATCATCAGCACTTGCGAACATTGGCAAAACGGCTAAAGCAAGTAACGATTTTGTTAGTTTCAAAATATTGTCCTCTTGTTTTTGTAAGCACGATCCTCGTGCTACTAATAAACAAGCAGACAAAAACGCCGATACCAATGTAGGTGCATATCAATTTGTTAACATTGCGAGTAGCTTATAGAGAAAAGTCTATTGACGAACTGAATGATTTCAATTCGATCGAACCTAAATCACAATATTAAAGTTAAATACGATTATTCGTTCAGCGGTTTTCTTAAATAGTGGATATGGTGTGCAAATCCTTGTTTTTCATACAAAGATATTGCGCCCTGGTTAAAATGCCATACTTCAACAAACATCTGTTTTGCACCGTAATCAGAGAACGTTGACTCAATTTTATTAATCAAAGCCTGCGCCGTACCTTGTTTTCGATATTCAGGCAGCACATAGAGCTCATCCACGCTTCCCATCATAACTGGCTGGCTGACGGTAGAAATAAGTTCACAGAAGTGACCAGAAATAAAGCCAATAATTTCATCTCCTTGTTTTGCTACGTAAACAAGGCACTCAGGGTCATCAATATATCGAGCAATGCTTTTTTCTTGTTCTATCTCCTCTGCCGTTTTGAAAAGCTCAGGAGATTGAAGATGATGCTCATCATGAAGCTCGAACATAAGATCGTTGAGCAACTCTAGGTCGCTAAAACACGCAGGTTTAATCGCAAACGTGGTCATACAAAGGGTCACTAAAAATGGAATGGCTGTAGTTTGTGAGGAAAACGTCGTATTAGCAAGTCACAAATGCTTTCACGATACGTTTGTACTGTTTGAGCAACAAAAAAGCCCCTGTACTTAATAAACGTACAGAGGCAGAACCAACCTACAGAGTTCGAGGATCAGGGGTTAGTTAGAATTGAGTTTTTCTCAGCGTCGTAGCACTCGCTCAATTTCGTTCAAGCTACTTGGGTCATCAATCGTTGACGGAACGGTGTATTTTTCACCATCAGCTATTTGACGTATAGTTCGACGCAAAATTTTACCTGAACGTGTTTTCGGTAAACGGTCTACAACCAACGCATGCTTGAAGCAAGCAACTGCACCTATCTCACTACGCACTTTGCCAACAAGCTCACCTTCAAGGTCTAGCTCATCCACTTTGACGCCGTCTTTCAGTACAACAAAACCAAGTGGAAGCTGACCTTTTAGATCATCGTGGATACCGACCACCGCACATTCTGCAATCGCTGGGTGGCCTCCTACTATTTCTTCCATTTCACCTGTCGACAATCGGTGTCCCGCGACATTAATCACATCATCAATACGTCCCATAATAAACAGGTAACCGTCTTCATCCAGATAGCCACCATCACCAGACACGTAGTAGCCTGGGAACTGGCTAAGATAACCAGTTTCAAAACGGTCATGATTACGCCAAACCGTTGGCAGACAACTTGGTGGTAGCGGACGTTTTAATGCGACAAAGCCTTGTTGGTTAGGCCCGACAGCCTCTCCAAGTTCATTCAGAATTTCGACCTGATAACCCGGAATGGGCTTCGTCGAAGAACCAGCTTTAACTGGCATCATTTCGACACCTGTCGGGTTGCCAGCGATGGCCCAGCCCGTCTCGGTTTGCCACCAGTGGTCAATAACGGGCTTGTCCGCTTTGCTCTGAACCCACTCCAGTGTCGGAGGGTCAAGGCGTTCTCCCGCCATAAAGATGTTTTTCAGATTCGACAAGTCGTACTGTTTTAAGTGCTCGCCTTCCGGGTCCTCTTTCTTAATCGCACGAAACGCCGTTGGTGCAGAGAACAACGCATCTACTTTATATTCATCACACACTCGCCAAAATGCGCCAGGATCCGGTGTTCGAACAGGCTTGCCTTCGAATAGGATAGTAGTGCAACCGTGAATCAGTGGGGCGTAAACAATGTAAGAGTGCCCTACTACCCAGCCCACATCAGATGCCGCCCAAAAGACGCCATCTTGAGGAATGTTATAGATTGCGCTCATGGAGTACTTCATCGCGACAGCATGGCCACCGTTATCACGCACAACGCCTTTCGGCTTACCTGTCGTGCCCGATGTATAAAGTATGTAGAGCGGATCGGTTGCTAACACCGGAACACAACCATGTGGCAGCGCTTGTTTGTACTCTCGCAGCCAATCTAAGTCTCTTTCTTGGTTTAGCTCAGCGTCGCACTCTGGACGTTGGAAAACAAACACTTTCTCAGGCTTCCAACGGCTGTCCATAATGGCTTTGTCTACCATTGGTTTGTATGGAATGACTTTGTTGATCTCAATCCCGCACGACGCCGTCATGATCACTTTCGGCTCTGCATCTTCAATTCGTACAGCAAGCTCATTAGGAGCAAAACCGCCGAATACTACGGAATGAATCGCCCCCAAACGCGCGCAGGCAAGCATCGCCATTGCGGCTTCTGGGATCATCGGCATATAAATAACGACTCGGTCGCCTTTTTCAACACCTTGAGCAGACAGCATGCCAGCAATTTTTGCTACTTGGTCACGTAGGTCGCTATAGGTGTACGTGGCTTTACGACCTGTCACTGGCGAGTCATAAATGAGTGCAGTATTATCACCGCGTCCTTGCTCGCAATGGTAATCTAATGCTAACCAGCACGTATTCATTACACCATCTGGAAACCAGCGTTCTATGCCGTTTTCATCAGATTTCAAGATAGTTTTAGGAGATTCAAACCAATCGATATTCTCCGCTTGAGCGCGCCAAAAACTCTCCGGTTCATTCTTCGCCCATAAGTATTCTTTTTCGTATGAAGACATATTGCTTCCTCCAGTATGTCCTGACATTGCTCTCGTTCTACTCAAAGATCGCTCTTTTAATCCAAAGATCGTCTCTTTTAATCGAAGACATAGAAGGGTACACGCACAAATCCCTCCATCAGTATTCTCGCACTTCGGCTCATAATGGCTTTTTGCACCACCCAGCCCTGCTCAGTTTGCTTCGCTTGTGCCCCAACTTTTAACGTTCCTGACGGGTGACCAAAAGTCACGGACTCTTTTTCACCGCCACCAGCGGCTAAATTCACTAACGTTCCGGGCACACACGCAGCAGAAGCAATAGCAACGGCTGCTGTTCCCATCATTGCATGATGTAGCTTGCCCATCGACAGCGCGCGAACGAGCACATCAATATCCGACTCATTAACGGCTTTACCACTTGAAGACAGGTAACTTTTCGGTTTAGAAACAAACGCTATTTTCGGCGTATGTTGGCGTGTTTGAGCTTCTTCTAAATCAGAAATCAGGCCCATTTTTAACGCGCCATATGCACGGATGGATTCGAACATCGCTAATGCTGTGTCATCGTTGTTGATATCGTCTTGCAGCTCGGTGCCCTGATATCCTATCGATTCAGCATCAATAAAAATGGTTGGTATGCCCGCGTTAATAAAGGTCGCGTTGAACGTACCCACATCCGGCACCACCAAATCATCAACTAAGTTACCCGTTGGGAACATACTTCCTTCGCCATCGGAAGGGTCAACAAAATCCACTTGAATCTCTGCCGCTGGAAACGTGACACCATCGAGTTCAAACTCTCCAGTTTCCTGGACAAAACCATTGACGATTGGCACGTGAATCAAGATGGTTTTGCTGATGTTCACCTGCCAAACACGCACCGTCACAATGCCATTTTCTGGAATGCGATCTTGTGGGATCAGACCAGCATGAATGGCGAAAGGACCGACAGCGGCAGACAAGTTGCCGCAGTTACCGCTCCAATCGACGAATGGTTTGTCGATCGACACTTGGCCAAATAAGTAGTCAACATCGTGATCGGCTCTGCTGCTGCGCGAAACAATCACTGTTTTACTGGTGCTTGACGTCGCGCCCCCCATGCCATCAATTTGCTTCGCGTACGGATCAGGGCTGCCAATAACGCGTAACAACAGTTTGTCACGTGCGGCTCCAGCCACTTGCGCTTCTTGAGGCAAATCCTCTAGGTTGAAAAAGACACCTTTACTCGTGCCGCCACGCATGTACGTCGCGGGCACTTTTATTTGGCTTGTTTGATTCGGAGTATTATTTGACATACGCACTCCTTATTGTGCCAAGAAATCTTGCGCGAAACGCTGCAGAACACCGCCCGCGTTGTACACGTGAACTTCGTCAGCGGTATCTAAGCGACAGGTGACCGGAACATCGACTTTCTCACCATTGCTACGTGTAATAACCAAGGCTAAATCTGCACCCGGCTTGATTTCACCAACCACGTCATACAGTTCAGTACCATCCAGTTCTAATGTATTGCGATTAACACCCGGCTTAAATTGCAGTGGTAACACGCCCATGCCAACCAAGTTAGTTCGGTGAATACGCTCAAAGCCTTCTGCAACGATTGCTTCTACACCAGCCAATCGAACGCCTTTTGCTGCCCAGTCACGAGATGAACCCTGACCATAGTCAGCACCTGCAACAACAATCAGTGGTTGCTTGCGGTTCATGTAGGTCTCAATCGCTTCCCACATGCGTACAACCTGACCTTCCGGCTCGATTCGCGCCAGAGAACCCTGAACCACTTCACCGTTCTCTTTCACCATTTCGTTAAATAGTTTCGGGTTAGCAAAGGTCGCGCGTTGCGCCGTTAAGTGGTCACCACGGTGAGTCGCGTAAGAGTTGAAATCTTCTTCTGGCACACCCATTTTCGCTAAGTATTCACCTGCTGCGCTGCTTGCGAGAATCGCGTTGGATGGTGATAAGTGATCAGTGGTGATGTTGTCGCCCAGAATCGCCAATGGACGCATACCAGACAATGTTCTTTCTCCCGCTAGCGCACCTTCCCAGTACGGTGGTCGGCGGATATAGGTACTCATCGGACGCCAGTCGTACAGCGGGTTGGGATTTTGCTCTTGATCATTCAGCTTAAACATCTGAATGTAAACTTGCTTAAACTGCTCAGGTTTAACATGAGTACCGACAACTGCATCGATCTCTTCATCGCTTGGCCACAAATCATTGAGATAAATTGGTTTGCCGTGTTGGTCCGAGCCCAATGCATCGCGCTCGATATCAAAACGAATGGTACCCGCTAGCGCATAAGCGACAACCAATGGTGGTGAAGCCAAGAAAGCTTGTTTGGCGTACGGATGGATTCGACCATCAAAGTTACGGTTACCAGAAAGCACCGCTGTTGCATATAAATCACGGTCGATGATCTCTTGTTGGATTTTTGGATCCAGCGCACCACTCATACCGTTACAAGTTGTACATGCGTAACCAACAATGCCAAAGCCAAGCTTCTCTAGCTCTGGTAATAAGCCCGCTTCTTCCAGATACAAGCGTGCAACTTTAGAACCCGGAGCAAAAGACGATTTCACCCAAGGTTTACGTACAAGACCAAGTTCGTTGGCTTTCTTCGCCACAAGGCCAGCAGCAACCACGTTTCTTGGGTTACTAGTATTCGTACATGAGGTAATAGCAGCGATGATCACTGCACCATCTGGCAACTCGCCTTCTTTCTCTTCCCACGCTCCAGAAATACCGCGCTGTGCCAACTCAGAAGTTGGTAAACGACGATGAGGGTTTGACGGACCAGCCAAGTTACGGCTAACTGATGATAAATCGAACTCAAGTACACGCTCGTAAACTGCGCTATCAAGATCGTCTGCCCAAAGACCGGTTTGTTTTGCGTAATTTTCTACTAAAGCAACTTGTTCTTCATCTCGACCAGTTAGTTTCAAGTAATTGATGGTCTGCTCATCAATATAAAACATGCCAGCTGTTGCGCCGTATTCTGGTGTCATGTTTGAAATCGTTGCGCGGTCTCCGATCGTTAGATCACGTGCGCCTTCTCCGAAGAATTCAAGATATGAAGATACCACACGCTCATTACGAAGAAACTCAGTAATCGCGAGGACAATATCCGTTGCGGTAATGCCCGGTTGACGTTTACCCGTCAGTTTGACACCGACAATATCTGGTAGACGCATCATTGATGGTCGGCCAAGCATGACGGTTTCTGCTTCCAGACCACCGACACCTATCGCAATAACACCAAGAGCGTCTACGTGAGGCGTGTGACTGTCCGTACCCACACAGGTGTCAGGGTAGGCAATGCCCTGCTTTGCTTGTACCACAGGAGACATTTTTTCCAAGTTGATTTGGTGCATGATGCCATTCCCAGCTGGAATCACGCTGACGTTTTCAAACGCTGTTTTACACCACTCGATAAAGTGAAATCGGTCTTCATTACGGCGCTCTTCAATCGCGCGGTTTTTGTCGAAGGCATCAGGGTCAAAGCCCGCATGTTCAACCGCTAAAGAGTGGTCAACGATCAATTGTGTCTCAACCACTGGGTTCACTTTTGCAGGATCGCCGCCCTGATCTGAAATGGCATCGCGTAGACCCGCTAAATCGACTAGAGCGGTCTGACCAAGAATGTCATGACAAACAACGCGTGCTGGATACCAAGGAAAATCGAGATCGCGTTTGCGTTCAATTAACTGTTTCAGGCTATCTGTCAATGTGTTCGGGTCACAGCGACGGACCAGTTGCTCAGCTAGCACGCGAGAGGTATAAGGGAGTGTTTCATAGGCTCCAGGAGAAATGGCATTGACGGCTTCGCGTGCATCAAAATAATCCAGTTGAGTTCCCGGAAGCGGCTTACGATATTGAGTATTAATATTTGTGTTCATGGTTTGCTTCCATTCAGTCTTTACATCTTGCCTTCATCAAGGTTTTCCATTGCTCCAGAAACACAGTGATGAGAGGATCTCCTTCCTCTGTTAGAGAGAATGACAAAGGAAGGAGGTGGTCAACCAAAGCATATAATGCCCTCGTTGACCTTCGCGCTAGCGATTCTCGATAGGCACCCATTCTTGATGATCTGGGCCCGTGTAATCAGCACTTGGGCGAATAATACGGTTATTGGCACGCTGTTCATAAACGTGTGCAGCCCAGCCCGTTAAACGACTCATCACAAAGATTGGGGTAAATAGTTTGGTTGGAATGTCCATGAAGTGGTAAGCCGATGCATGGAAGAAGTCCGCATTACAGAACAGACCTTTCTCTCGCTTCATCACTGATTCAACACGCTCAGAAACCGCATATAGATGTGTATCACCAACTTGCTTCGATAACTCTTTGGACCAGCGTTTTATTAAGGCGTTGCGAGGGTCACTTTCACGATAAATCGCATGACCAAAGCCCATGATCTTGTCTTTATTGGCTAGCATTTTCATGATGTTCGCTTCCGCCTCGTCGGGCGTTTGCCAATCTTCAATCATTTCCATCGCCGCTTCGTTCGCACCTCCGTGAAGTGGTCCACGAAGCGTACCGATTGCTGCCGTGATACAAGAATGGATGTCTGACAACGTTGATGCACAAACGCGTGCTGCGAATGTAGAAGCATTAAACTCATGTTCAGCATAAAGAATAAGCGAGCAATGCATCACTTGTTTGTGCAGCGCAGATGGCGCTTTGTCTGTAAGTAATCGCAAAAAGTAACCACCGATGCAATCTTCAGTCTGATCCTCGGTGTTGATACGCACGCCATCATGACTAAAGCGGTACCAGTAACAGATGATGGCAGGGAACAAGGCTAGCATACGTTCGGTTGCTTTCAGTTGCTCCTCGAAGCTCATTTCCTGCTCTAGGTTACCCAATACAGAACAACCCGTGCGCATTACGTCCATTGGGTGTGCGCTTGCAGGAATCAACTCTAAAGCTTGTTTTAGCTCGGCTGGCAAACCTCTAAAGCTGAGTAGGTGTGTCTTGTACGCATCAAGTTCTTGTTGATTCGGCAAGTGACCGCGTAACAGAAGGTGAGCCACTTCTTCAAACTGTGCGTTGTTCGCAAGATCAGTAATATCGTATCCACGATAAGTTAAACCAGTTCCCGTTTTTCCGACAGTACATAAAGCTGTGCTTCCTGCGCTTTGACCACGAAGGCCTGCGCCACCTAATTCTGCTTTCTTTTCTGCAGTTTGAGACATTGTTTGAACTCCTTTTCTGTCTGACTTTTCCCTCTCTGGGGTGTTTTTAGCCAAACGAATTTCACGTTATTAGATGAGATAAATTCCGATTATCTTTTTCTTGGGCTTCCGTCTATTTTTGCTTTTCCCCCGCTATTTCCCTTCAGAGAATAACTGGTCAAGTTTGTCTTCGTAGTCGTGGTAATTCAGGTGCTGATACAACTCTTTACGTGTTTGCATCGAATCAACCAGTGCTTCCTGGTTACCCACTTCTAGCAAATGTTTGTAGACCGTTTCAGCAGCTTTGTTCATGGCACGGAACGCACTTAATGGGTAAAGCACCATATCGACTTTCGCTTTTGCAAGCTCATCGCAGCCGTACAGTGGCGTTGCGCCGAACTCGGTAATGTTGGCCAGAATAGGAACGTGCTTTCCGGTCGCTTGCTCAAGCGCATTTGAGAACTGAAGGTACTGGTCCAGCTTGTTCATCGCTTCTGGGAAGATCATGTCTGCGCCAGCTTCCACACACGCAATCGCGCGCTCGATTGCGCTGTCCATTCCTTCAACAGCTAACGCGTCAGTACGAGCCATAATCACGAAACTTTCATCATTGCGTGCATCAACCGCGGCTTTTACACGATCAACCATCTCTTGCTGGCTGACTATTGCTTTGTTCGGACGATGACCACAACGTTTCTGTGCAACTTGGTCTTCCATGTGCACCGCTGCCGCGCCTGCTTTTTCCATCGCTTTGATCGTGCGAGCAATGTTAAATGCACCGCCAAAACCCGTGTCGATATCAACCAAAAGAGGCAAATCACATGCGTTAGTGATGCGGTCAACGTCAACCAAAACGTCGTTTAATGTTGTGATACCGAGATCCGGCAATCCGTATGACGCATTTGCGATACCGCCACCAGACAAGTAAATCGCTTGGTGACCCAAGTTTTTTGCCATCATGGCGCAATACGGGTTTATAGTGCCGACAATTTGTAGTGGATTATTTTGTTCAATGGCGAGTCTGAATTTCGCTCCCGGTGTTAAGCTCATGACGAATTCCTTCTAGTCTTTGTCTAAACTTTCTGTATGTATAATTTGAGATTGGATGAGCTTTCGACTTCCTGATATGTGTCTTCTCATCAACATTTCTGCAAGCTCTTCATCGCGATTGCGAATGGCTTCCAAAATGAATTTGTGTTCGGTGAGCGCCTCATTCGGGCGAGATTGCGCACGTGGCGACTGATAACGATACATCCGTAATAAGTGATAGAGTTCATCACACAGCAGAGATATTAACTTACTGTTTCTGCTCGCTTGGATGATGCGATAGTGAAAATCAAAGTCACCATGTTGATGGAAGTAAGACGCGCCTTCCATTTGGTCTATATGCTTGGAATGTGTCGACAATAGCATTTCCAAGCTTAAGAGCTCTTCTTGCGTAATGTGTCGCGCAGCTAACCTTGCCGCCATGCCTTCCAATGCTTCTCGAACGGCATAAAGTTCTATCAGCTTTTCCGGAGAAAAAGTGGTCACTCTGGCCCCAACATGAGGAATTCGCTCGATGAGCCCTAGCCCCTCTAAGCGCATCAATGCTTCACGCAAAGGCCCACGACTGACCTGATATTTCTTTGCTAGCTCGGGCTCTGATATCTTATGGCCAGGCTTCACATCGCCATTAACAATGACTTCAATCAGTGTTTCGGTCAGCGTTTCGGATTTGGTGTGTTCTTTCTCAGAACCCAGCACTTTATAACGAGCTTTCAACTCAGAGTTCATATTCAGATACTCTTGTTACCGACATCGAAATGTCTACAATTTCTTAACCTGAATATAAAGTAGTCGATCAAAGTGTCGACAATCAAGTAAATTGTCGACAATTTAGACTAAGGTCGTAATTTAAATGGGCCTAAAATGCCTATTAAGTGCCATTTTTAGCAGAAATAAAGAATGGGGAACTCATATTGTCGACAACTTATAAACCTTTAAGCTTATGATCTAAAAACTAAAAGCTCAGTTGTCGAACAATAATCGGATAAAAAACTATTCTTTAGGTGCAAATTGATCAAAGACTTGTTGCGAAGTCATCTTTTGTGAAGCGGAATTGAGGTCATAATAAGCTGGCTTTTCATCGGTAAAAATCTCTAAAGTGAGTTTGAAATCTGGGTTATCGAACAAACCAGCGGAAAGAATGTACTCACCTGTCGGCAACAAATGGTAGAAAAGGTTTGTGCCACACTCACCGCAAAACCCCCTCACAGCCCAGTCTGACGACTGATAACGTTTAGGTTCGCCACCTTTAAACGTCACGTTAGGCCCACAATGCACCGCATGAAGTGCGCCACTCGACCATTTTCGACACATAGAGCAATGGCACAGGCTAACCTCATTTTTAACCTCAGCGATGACTTCAATTGCGCCGCACAAACACGTCCCTTTCATTCTCTTTTCCTCGTTCATTTTCCGTCATTTTATTATGGCCTACCAAAGCGTAAAGCCGCGTGACCTAACACCAACTTCTCGCCGTGAACTTTATGAACAAAATAACCGAAATGCTCAATATTCTCTTTATATCTCTTTTACAGACAGATATTTAACACTTAATTAACCTTTACACCAAGTTCAGCTTTAACGCTTACAAGGCATGACAACTGAGCAAAAACAATAAGGCTCAACTAAATAGAGTCGCTAACATAAGGAACGTGAACATGTTAAAGGTACTCAAACCAACGCTCGCCGCTTCAATCATCGCAGCTTCATTTTCATTCAACGCTCTTGCTGCAGATATTGAAAAAATGCACTTTCTTATCCCTGGAGGTGCCGGTGGCGGTTGGGACATGACCGCCCGAGGTACTGGTGATGTATTAATAAAATCAGACATCGTCGAAACCGTATCATTTCAAAACCTATCTGGTGGTGGCGGTGGCAAAGCAATCGCACATTTGATTGAAACGGCTGATCGTCAAGAAGATACACTCATGGTGAACTCAACACCGATCGTCGTTCGCTCGCTCAGTGGGATCTTCCCACAATCTTTCCGCGACTTGACTCCTGTTGCCGCAACGGTTGCCGATTATGGCGCCATTGTTACATCAGCCGATTCTCCTTATAGCTCTTGGGAAGATGTCGTTAAAGCTTTTAAAGAAAACCCACGTAAGGTGAAGGTTGCTGGTGGCTCTGCTCGTGGTTCTATGGATCATTTGGTTATAGCAGCAGCTTTCAAAGGTGAAGGTTTTGATGCGCGTAAAGTTCGTTACATTGCCTATGATGCAGGTGGAAAAGCCATGGCAGCCCTACTTTCAGGCGAAACACAACTGCTCTCTACAGGGCTAGGTGAAGTACTCGAAATGTCTAAGTCTGGGCAAGTGAAAGTGTTAGCGATTACAGCACCAAAACGTTTAGAAGCTGCGCCTAATATTCCAACTCTCACCGAATATGGTAATGAAACTGTCTTTGCTAACTGGCGTGGATTCTTTGCAGCACCAGGCACAAGCCAAGAAAAGCTAGATGAATGGAATGCCGCATTTACTAAAATGTATAACACCGACGAATGGCAAGTCGTTCGAGACCGCAATGGTTGGATCGACAACTATAAAGCGGATAAAGCATTCTTCGCGTTTCTTGAAGATCAAGAGCAACAGATGGGTGACTTAATGCGCGAGTTAGGCTTCCTGAAGTAACAATCGAATTGGGGTCCCTCAGATACCAACCTCAATGAATAACGTAGGTTGGTATTTCCCCATTGTATTTGCACTCTAAGTTTCACCGCATATGGACATTGTCGACAATCGGCATGCACACTCCTTTGTTTATATACCCAAAGCGGCTCGACTAGCAGCGAAATGCTTAATTGTTAATGGTTTAGTTTATTCATTGACGTCCATATGCGGTCTTTTTTACTTTTGTTAGGAGTTGAATATGCCTCGTTCAACCAACTTTTTCACCAAAGAGTATTTGCTCTGTCGTGACCGCGTCGGCGCAATGATCTTTCTACTCTTCTGTCTTTGCTACGGTTATCAAACCTCGCAGATTCCATTGTTTCCAGGTGATGAGTATGAACCATTCACCGCACGTACTCTGCCAACCATCCTGACTTACGTTGGTGTCGGCCTTTCTTTGCTATTGCTGGTGACAGGACAACCAGATAAACAAAGTGGCGCAGTGCTGACCTTCAATTGGAAGTTACTGATTGCCTTTTTAATTTTAATGGCGCTCTACGGCGTGGGCCTGACTTATCTAGGTTTTGTGATAGCTACTGGCTTCTTTTTATTGGCTGGCTTTTATCTGCTCGGGGAAAGACGTAAACCCGTTCTGTTTGGCGCGTCGTTTCCATTCGTGATCGCGTTCTACTTATTACTCACTCAAGGTTTGGACATCTATCTCGAACCGGGTTTGATTTTCACCATCTGGTAGTCAAAGAAAGGACTGAATTATGTTAGATGGAATTCTACAAGGTTTATCCACCGCAGTAATGCCAATGAACATTATGATGGTGATCGTTGGTTGCTTCGTCGGTACATTTATCGGCATGTTACCTGGACTTGGGCCGATCTCAGCCATTGCTTTGATGATCCCAATTACTTATGGCCTAGAGCCCTCCTCTGGCCTTATTTTAATGGCGGGTGTTTATTACGGTGCGGTATTTGGTGGCTCTACATCGTCGATTTTAATTAACGCGCCGGGTTGTTCTTCAACCGTGGTCACAGCATTCGACGGCTACCCAATGGCTCAAAAAGGCCAGGCAGGTAAAGCATTAGCTTTGGCAGCTTATTCGTCTTTCACTGGCGGTACGCTATCTGCCATTATGTTGCTTGTTGCCGCACCAGCATTGGCTAGCGTCTCCCTTAGCTTCCAATCGTCGGACTATTTTGCGTTGATGCTACTTGGGTTATCAGCAGTCGCGGCTTTTGCGGGGAAAGGTCAGGTAATCAAAGCGTGGATGATGACCATTCTTGGTTTGATGCTATCTACAGTTGGAATCGATAAAGGCGTAGGCGTTGAACGCTTTACCTTCGGTTTAACGGATTTAATGGATGGCTTTAGCTTCTTGTTGCTTGCAATGGCGACATTCGCACTGGGTGAGACACTGATGGGCATCCTTAAACCATCAAAAGACACCAGCGATGAAGAACAAGAAAAGCTGAGCAACATTGGCTCAATGAAAGTGACCAAGGAAGAAATCAAAGATGTTGCGCCTGTTTCAATTCGCTCTTCAATATTAGGTTTCTTCACTGGCGTTCTTCCTGGCGCAGGGGCAACCATTGCTGCTTTTTTAAGCTATGGTATGGAGCGCAACCTCGCACCTAAAGAGAAAAAGGATGAGTTCGGTAAAGGCAGTATCCGTGGTTTGGTTGCGCCAGAGTCTGCGAACAATGCAGCATCTAGTGGTTCATTTGTACCGCTATTAACGCTTGGTATTCCGGGCTCTGGTACAACAGCAATAATGCTCGGTGCGCTGATCGCTTATGGTATTCAACCTGGCCCTCGCCTATTTGTTGAACACCCAGATGTGTTCTGGTCTGTGATCATTTCCATGTACTTCGGCAACATCGTACTTGTGATCCTGAACTTACCGTTGATTCCGTACATTTCAAAGCTTTTGGCGGTTCCAAGAACGGTACTTCTACCGATGATTTTATTCTTCTCAATCACCGGGGTTTATTTGGTCTCCTTTAACACTATGGATGTGTTCGTGATGCTGATTGTTGCTATGGCTGCCATTGCACTTCGGCTCGCTAACTTCCCGCTCGCACCTTTATTGCTGGGCTTCATCCTTGGAGGATTAATGGAAGAGAACTTACGCCGCGCATTAATGATTTCAGATGGAGAACTAAGTTTCCTATGGGAGCGTCCTATTACCCTTACCTTTACTGTTTTAGCTGTATTGGTATTGGCAAGTCCACTAATCGTAAAGCTGATTCAAAAGTTTAAAGCACAGCCAGTCAGCGTTGAGCAGTAATCGCTGTCTCTTTCAACCTAGATAAAGCCATCCATCGTGATGGCTTTATCTTCCCCCTTCCAAATCGTTCGCTTGTTGTACAGATGGTATTGACAAATCACTGTCGTTATATGAAGGTGATTGTATGAACACACACTTAGCGCAACTTAACCAACGAATTATCATCATTCCATAGGAATGGTGGGATTTTTTGATGCGCTCAGTATTTATCGAACCCACCCATAGCTTATATATAGTAACTTGAAGGGTGTATATTGTGTATTAAGGCAGAAAAATCTGCCTTTTTATTGCATAACTAATATTGTAGGTACATAGTCAATATTATGTACAATGTGTATAGGGAAAGCACAATTTGTCATCAGTAAAAGTCAGAGCGACGATTGTAGAGGACAATACGGGCATCAAAAGCCAACTGCCTATCTTGCTAACTGAGCAAGGAGAGTTAAGTACGGTCACGGACTACCTACTCAAGTTAGAGGCGGACGGTGTGAGTAACTCCGTCATGAATGGATTTCTTCAAGCGGTGTCCTTGTTGCTGGATTATATGGAAGCAAATAGAGGGTTGTTTGACGATCCGAAGTTGCTCTTCCAGACCTTTTCTAAGCGGTTGTACACAGGAACGATTGGTGAGGATGGACTTGACCCATCAGGTTTGTATTGGGTGCCAAGCTCAACCAGTAACGTAAATAAGCACATTCACCGACTGACGGCATTCACCGATTGGTTGTCAGACAAGCAAGGCACTGCACCGATGAACCCCTTGCGTGATGCTACCCCTCATGAGCAGCGATTGAATTACGCTGCATGGTATCGTAAAAACCAGAATGATTTTCTCGGTCATATCGAAGATAAGACCGTCAACAAAACCATCCGTAAGGCGCGAACCATTAAGGGGCGCACACCGCTCACCAAAACCGAAGATGACGCTATCGCCTTTCCTGCAAAGCATTGGGAAGAGTTTTATATGAATGGTATCGGTGGCGCGAGCGACCCACGCGTGGCACTCAGGGACAAATTAATACTCCTGCTTATGCACGGCGGCGGGTTGCGCGAAAGTGAAGCTTTAACGCTTTGGGTGACCGATGTGTTTGAAGACCCCTATAACCCAGATAGTGCTATCGTTCGAATTTACAATGAAGTCGATGGCAAAGCGCCAAGTGACCCTGAAGTTCGTTCTAAAAATCAGAATAGAGAAACGTACTTAAAAGAAAAGTATGCGCGTATCCCTCGCCAGCGCATGAAAGGCACAGCACATCTCGGTTGGAAGTGTCGTGTGGTTGACCACCGCGATAACTATATACAGGTTCAATGGTTCCCAACCGACTATGGCAAAGTGTTTATGTCACTGTGGAAAAACTATCAAAAGTACCGCGCCAGCATCGACTGTCACCACCCTTATGCGTTTATTTCGTTTCATCACCGCGCTTTCGGCAATCCTTACACCATCAACGCTTTTCATGATAACTACGCCAACGGCTTAAAGCGCATCGGCTTAGAGCCGAACAAGGCAGAAGGTTTAGATCCACATGGGCATCGACACAATTATGGCAGACGCCTCAAACGAGCAAAGGTTGACCCATTAATTCGAAAGCGATGCCTTCACCACAAAAGTCTTGACTCACAACTCCCTTATATTGGAGAGAGTCAGCAGGAAATTTCTGACGAGCTGACCCAAGCCACACTGCAACTGGCAAACCCTGAATCCAAAGTCAAAGCACTCGACTGGAAAGTACTGGTTGAGCATGGCTTTGATGACATCGACCCGCAGGGTTATTTCACTGGCAAACATCCAAAATTGAGAGGTAAATAATGTCGATCAAAGGCAAAATAAATGACAAACGTTCAACGAGTTTAACCTTCTCATGGATGCTAACTAGGCTCGGCGCGGAGTGGCAGCAGTGGCAAGAGCTAGCGGCAGAATGGATGGCTACACAAAATGTTGGTTTAAACCATAAGATTGATGCTTTAAACATTTTCTTTGAGGAGTACATTCAAAAATATGCTCCGTACGCCATAGATGTGACTCTATTTTTTAGCGGGTATAAAGGGCATTTATGTAATAGCGAAGAACTTGAAAAAGCCGCGAGGGCAAGAGTTAACCACTCTAGTAATGTGCAAAAAGCGGTGAATTATCCCACCGAGTTCATCGATTTTGTTATTGAAAAAGCGTTCTCCGAGGAAAATGACCATGGAACGCTAACTCCATTGGTTCAAAACCCTCTCCGTAAAATCAAGGTGCAAGGTTCTGCTACAGAAACGGTGCGCAACCCTCTACCGTATCGCTACATTCAGGATTTACGCCAAACCCTTTGTCCTCTACCCGACAAAGCGGAACTGACCGTCATTGAGCAAAATCTCAAAGACGATGAATCCATGCTTCCAGCTTATCACTATCGCCACTTCAAAGATTGGGTATGGGCGCAGAAGGAAGGTGGCTGGTTTGAAATCGAACCTGAACTGATTGATAAATCTGACCCTGATTGTGTGTGGTGTACCAAAGAAGTGACTCGTAAAGGTGAGAATATTACTATCCACCGAATCTGGTCGCCTGTCAAAGCGATGATAATTTTCATGAAGCTCCACCTGCCACTGCGTACCTATCAGGTGCGTATGCTAGACAGCGGTGAAGCGGACACATGGCGCTATGAAAACGGTCAGTGGGTAGTAAACATTCAGCATGATTTTGCACTTGGTAGCGAAAAACGCCAATTTGGAAAAGGCATCTTCCGCCGCATTCACGACACCATGACAGGGCTGTATTCCACAGGTTTGTATATCAACACCAACAAGTCCGCTGACAAAAACAAGGAAGAACTGGAACGTGGCTACATCATCCCTTGGCAAAACGAGGAAGTATTGTATTGGCTGGAAAAACTGCGTAATTGGCAAGAAAAATACAACCCCATTGCAAAGCCTACTGACTGCACCACGCTACAGCCAAAACACACAAGACATAAAAAGTCGAAAGCATACCTAGAAAGCATGGGAGAAGTTGCCTTTCTGTTTCGTAATGCATCAGCAAAAGATGAGGATAAACATAAGCCAATTATAGAGAACAATGGACTCAAATCATTCTGGTATCAACTTCTCCTTGAGTTAGAAAACCAACTCGCAGAACGAGGAGATACCCTAGATAATGGTGAACAATTAAAATTAGTAGTTGATTACCCTGAGGGGGTACAAAAAAGTAGTAAGGTAGCTACACTCTTTCCATTGCACAGTTTACGTGTCTCACTTATCACGGCGTATACGATGGACACGCAGTTGCCATTGCCTGTGATTTCTAAGCTATTGGCAGGGCATACGCGCCTATTGATGACCATCTACTACAACAAAATCACCCCTTCGGTGATGGCAGAGAAGATGGACGAAGCGCATAGCGCACTGGATGCCAAATCCAAGCAATCGGTGCGCAATTTCCTTAAAGATGCCTCGATGGAGCAAATCCAGTGCAAGATGGTATATCGCAGCGAGCGTAGCATTCAGGCGGCACTGGTTAACCGCAACCCGATTGGTTGGGAAGAACGCTCTTGTGGAATGTGTCTGGTAGGCGGTAACACCGTGAAATCGGATGAAGTCAGTACCCTTGGCGGGTGCTGGAACGGTGGTGAGTTGATTAACGATGCAAAATCTGCTGTCCAGCGCGTTTATGCCAGCGTACCACACGGCCCTGAAAACTGTCCTCGCTGCCGCTGGTTTATTACCGAGGCACGCTACCTGCCTGCGCTCAATGCCCACTTCAACCAACTGAGCTACAAGGCGCATCAGGCGGCGAATCTATCTGTGGAAATCGAGGGGGAACTGGAAGTCCTGAAAGACGAGCAATTCTTCTGTGAACAGCAAGGCAAGCCGTTTATCAAGCACGATGAACTGCAAGTCCTACAGCGCCGCTGGGAAAAACAGCTAGTCGAAGCGAATGAATACGCCAAAGACTGGATAGCGTGTTTTGAGCTTATCAACAAAATCATTCGTGTCGAAGAGACCAGAAATGGGGATGATACCAAAGATAAACTGATTGCAGTTGGCTCTGAGCAAGATGTCAGTCATGCCCTGAAGTTTATTGAAACCGACTCTGAGTTACTGCACTTATCGCTGCTTTGTGATGATGCGGAGTTCTACCCTGACTTGCAGGACGAACTGCGTAAAACCCCTGCGATTCAAAAGCGTTCAATGCAACTTAGCCGTGTGCTGATGAAAAAAGACTTTGAGCCGATTTTCTTGGAAATGGACGACAAACAACAGCTTATCGCTGCCAATGCCATGCTGCGTCATATGGCAAAAATCGCTGACCCTGACGACAAGCTCGAAGGCTACCGCAAGGTGGCGAACTACATTGAAGCGGGTGAATACCTGAACGATAACAAGCTGTTCTCTCAGGGTGTTCATGCGCTGACTGATAAAGTCATTAACCTAGATGGTATTGCACTGCCGAACTTATTGGAGGGCTAATGGAACTCGATATTGATGTCATTCTTGCTGGCTTAAAAGAAGGTAAAGTGCCTCGCACGCAGCAAAATCTCGATAAGCTTAATGACACGCTGAAAGCCTATGTGGAATCGGGTCAGCGTGACTTCTCCATCACGCAAGTTGGACGGGTGTCTGCCGAAAATGGTGGGTTGGCGTATGAGGCTTTGCGTGCTACCCGTAACAAGCACTACCGAACACTCATTGAAGCGTGGGCGGCAAAGTGCAATACCAGTACCAAAAAGCCGTTATCCAACACCTCACGGTCTAAATCCATCCCTGCGGATAATAAACTGTTAGAGCGCATCCCAGACCCTGCGGTACGCGCCTTGTTTGGTCAAATCATTGCTGAGCGAAACCGTTACCGCAAAGAGGTTAATTTGCTCAAACAACACGCTAATATCACCATCGACAAGCGCCCTGTGCGCCAGTTTGACACCGCCGCAGAACCAAGCGTGGAAGTGCTGCCATCCCTATCAGGCGTACTCACCGAATCAGAGAAAAAAGCCTTAGCGTATGCCATTTCTGATGAATGCTTGGATAAGAACGGCTGGCAAACCACTCAGGCAGGTCAGGTAAAAGACATGGAATACAACAGCGAAGTGTTCCCAAGAGGCTTTGTCACAGGGCTTCGCAAGCTATTGGGTGAGGTAGATGACTGATGGCAAGTGGGCAGCAAAAAGCGCAACAAAACCTTGAGGCATTTGAGGTCTGGAAAGCCACACAGACGGACGATGACTTTAAACAAATCTTGTTCAGAGGTCAGCTAAATCGAATCGAAGTGGCGAAAGGGATTGGTTGTGGCAAATCGGCGTTAAACCAAAACACTGCCCTCAAAAAAGCTCTCAAAGCATTAGAAGATGAGCTGCGCGGTAAAGGTGTCCTGCCACCGTTGACCGACGCTGCAAAGAAAAATTCGGATAAACCTCAAGCCTACGATAACACTGCAAACCGAAAACTTCTCGATTCAAAGCGGGTGTCGTCATTAGAGGTTGAGAATATTGAATTGAAAGCCAAGGTCATCGAGCTTGAAAAGCGACTTGAGCGCTTCGGTGAACTGTCTGAAACCTTATCCGAAATGGGGTTGATGCCACGATTTCAAACTCGTTAATGCCCCATTATTTGGTAGACCTTTCACTCGTTCACATCTTTTTCATGGGCTTTTCCCCTACAAAAACTTATCCATTCTTCTAGGTAACCCCCCGTGTTGTATTACGGGGGTATTACGGGGGTAAATTCCAAGAATAGGCGAAATTTGTCTAGGAGATCGGTGGAGGTCCAACTCACTTAACTCGGTGTCCAAAACTGACGGTGCGGATCTCTTTTCCTACCCCCCTCTCTCCAAACTTTGAGTAAATACCTCTTTTCAAAGCTCTCTACGGTAAGTGGTTTGGAGTATTTAAATCCTTGAACTCTTGACACATTCATAGAGTTACAAGCTCTGTGTTGCTCAGGAGTTTCTATTCCCTCAGCAATAATCTCATAGTTAAGTGAGCGTGCAAATGCACAGATGGCTTCAAACAACTGCCGAGAAGTGTGAACTTCGATATCCTTTAAAAAGCTGCGATCAATTTTGATAATATCGATTGGAAAATATTTGAGATGAGATAAGGATGAATAGCCAGTACCAAAATCATCAATGGCGATTTGAATACCTAACCGACTGAGCTCGTTTAACGTTTTCGAAGCGTTGCCTTTCGGGAGTAAACAGTTTTCAGTAATTTCAAACTCAATGTGAGATGCACCGACTCCATACAAATGCAAAAATGCAGCAACCCTTTCGACCAGTTGAGGAGCGGATAGTTGTTTCGGAGAAAGGTTCACTGCTAACGTAAAAGACTCAGGAAAGAAGCATGCTGTTCGCCATATCGACATTTGCCTAATCGCCGTTTCAATCACCCATTCACCAATATTCTCAATGAGCCCAGACTCTTCTGCAATTGGAATAAATACGTCTGGTGGGACGAAGCCTAGATCTGGATGATACCAACGAATCAACGCTTCGGCGCCAACAAGTCGCATTGATTTGTCAAATTGAGGTTGATAATGTAATTCGAATTCCTCTTTTTGTATGGCTTGCTTAAGGTTACTTTCAATGCGTAAACGTTGATCAACCGTATCATGAAAGGCTTTAGAATAGTACTGTGCCTGTTTTCGACCTTTCTCTTTTGCCCTGTATAGCGCGATATCTGAACACTTTCTCAACTCTAATGAGTTTGATGCACACTCAGGATAACTGGCTACCCCGATGCTAATTGAAACCTCAATACATTGCTGGTCAATGTTGAAATTACTTTCAAACGCAGAGAGTATACGTCGTACAATTAAGTCAACCTGCTCTTCAGACGCTAAGTTAGTTGCAATCACTGCAAACTCGTCACCTCCTATACGAAATAGAGAATCACTATCTCGAGTGTTGTATTGAAGTCTTTGTGCTACTTCCTGTAAAACATGATCTCCCGTGATATGTCCATATTGGTCATTGATGTCTTTAAAACGATCCACATCGATGAGCAAGAGCGCTAAAGGTGTTTGACTGCGTGAAGCCATGAGTAAAAATTTCTTTAAGCGCTCATCAAAAAAGTGTCGATTAAATACCCCTGTTAACGTATCAGTCTCAGCCAGTTGTTTTAGCTGAGTGTGAGTCTCGAGTACCTTTTGCTCTAAAAAGTAGCGCTCTGTTGCGATGATAATCGCTCTTCTCAAGCGGATCGAAGAAATTTCATTTTTCATCACGAAGTCTTGAGCACCCATCTCAATACATTTCAAAGCCAACTCTTCGTCATTACTATGGCTGAGCATAATAATAGACGTGGAAAAATCCGAATTTGATTTGAGTGCAATGAGCACTTCCATCCCCGTTGATGGTGGCAGTTGATAGTCCAGTAAAATCACATCAAAAGATTGTTTAAGGGCTTTGTCTAACCCTTCATGAGCAGTTTGCGCTTCTTCTATTATCGAGATAGGCAAATCTGTACTATGCAATGTTTTCTTAATTGCAAGTCTATCGATGGTATCGTCATCAATAATTAATACTTTCATATGCTGCCGCCATGAGTCATTGAACTGGTAATTCTACGATGCGCCAGTAGTTATCTAAAAAAGCAAGAACTTCATTAAAGTCCTGGCTCACCGAAGATTTGACCATGTAACCTGCGATATTTTTTTCATACGCTGCCGTAATTTCTTCATCTCTTCTCGAGGTGGTTAGCACAAAAATCACTAGAGAGCAGAGCTCATCATCTCTTCTCACTTCACCAAGAAATTCAAGTCCATTCATTCGAGGCATGTTTAAATCGAGAAGCACAATACAAGGGGGAGGTATTTCCCCATTTCGCAAGCATTCTAAGGCTTCTATTCCATCTCTAGCTCGGTAAATAGGGTTAAGTAACTTCAAAGTGTTGAGTGCTCGCTCGATGCCCATTGCATCAATATCATCGTCTTCCACTAAGAGAATATTAACAGGTTTACATTCAGGGGATGTCATGAGTCTTCCTTAACGAGTACGGGGTTATTTTTAGGCCATGAGAAACGAAAAGCACATCCTCCGAGTGAGCTAGAGTCAATAGAATAATGGCATGAGTATAAATCCAGAACTTTCTTAATAATAGAAAGACCTAAACCACTTCCCTCAACAGTGTCTCTCGGTTGTAAGGTATGAAACAATTCAAACACTCTCTCCCTGAATTGTTCTGGGATCCCTGGTCCATCATCTTCAACCACAAACTGATACATGTCTCCGATATCCTCTCCTGAGACATAAATGGTTCCTATTTCCTTGTGGTGATGTTTGACGGCGTTGCTGATTAAATTACGAAGTATTAATTCAAGAGGTGTCGTTAATGTCTCAAACTCTCCGATATGGTTGTGGCAAACCAAAGAGAGCTTACGTTGGGGAGAAATCAGTTCTAATGTCTCTTCACAATATTGCTCGAGATTAAATCTCCCTAGCTGGCCAGGCTTACGCCCCACACGAGAGTAAGCGAGTAAATCATCCAACAGTTTTTCCAACCTCTGCACGCGGTTGCTCAGCAAAGACGCATATTGTTCTGTTTGAGGGGTTAAAAACTCCGATAATTCCTCGATTAACCAAGTCACTAGCTGGGAAATGCCGCGTAAAGGGGCTTTCAGATCATGAGAGGCGACATAGGCGAACTGATCAAGTTCTCTATTTGCCTCTTGCAATGCTTGATTTCTGACTTGAAGGTCTTTTGTGACCGTTTCTAACTTGTCTGTGCGCAATTGCAAATCTTTGGTTAAATGCTTTGCATACTCATCGACTCGATCTTTTTCACGAACCAACATGAGAAATAGGATAAATAACAAGACATCCACAATAATACCGAAGATAAGAATAAGCAGAGGTTGAGTGGTATTTTGCTGCGCTTCAAACAACGGCGAACTTTGAATAACGAAGGTCCAAACTCTACCGTATATATTCAACTCTAGAGTTTGTGTAAAGTGCGGATCTGAATGATGGCGCATGTTTGATACATTAAGATCACTGTACAGTAATTCTTGATTATCATAGAGACTGAAATTCACGAGTCGTTTCTCTCCAGAGAGAGTCCCGTTCATCAATTTATTTACAATAAATGGGGCGTAAACTAAACCTAAGAAACCATCTTTTGTATCTCCGTAGTACTCAGGAACTTCATCAGAAAACCAGGGGGCATAAAACAGAAAACCCGGCGCCTTTTCTGAGTCTTGAACTAAGGTAATTGGAGCAGTGATGGTGGCTGTATTTGTTAATCTGGCGTTTTTGGCTGCGGTGTATCGGTTGTTTTCATGTGCCATGTCTAGTCCCACGGCCTTTAGGTTATTTTGTATTGGTTCAATGTAGGTAATAGGCCAATATTCGGAAGCAGTTCGAGCAGGATGCGGCACATATTCAGACAGTTGCTTTCTTTGCCATTCTAAATACCGCTTTATTTTGTTATCAGGAACGTAGTGAATAACACCAATACCGTTGATGCCTGGAAAGTGTCGAGGGACATCAAACTGGTCAGCAAAAATTTTCCAGTCTGCTCTTGAGGCAGGCGCTTGATACATATGTAAGGCTGACACTCCTGCGAGCAGTGCCTCCTCATATTTCGACATCCGCTCTTGTACGAGTTCGACCAACTGATGGGCTTGAAACTCAAATTGAGTTTTTGCTTTTTGTTCCACCTGACTCGAGGTTACCGCCCAAGCGGTAAGAGTGAGCACGGCTGACAAAAAAAGTACAAGCCAATGATACCAATGGAGTGTACTTGCCCGTTGAGTCAATAAAGTTATCGTCAAAATTTAACTGACCTTTGTAATTATTATATGTAAATCAACATAATTGATTATTAAATTATATGCAACTATGTTCTTTTTTTATATTTTCTTGTTTGGTTTTATGGGTGGTTTCGTTTCTTCAATAGGTTGCGCGAAAACAAGTCGCCATGGTCTGAGCAGTCTTATCATTAGTGACCACGGTTTTATGATTAAAAAATAAGTGACTAGCGGGCTTGCAACCGTAACTCTCTGAGCTTTAGGGGGGGGATGAGGAAGGGATAGTCGAACATTGACCACGCCGATTCTGTCTTCCTCTTAGTACTGAATACCGCACTAAATAAATTTTTAGGCCTCTACCTTAGCCTTGAGGTTTAAGGCTAAGGTAGAGGTAAAGGAAGGTAAAAAAGAGCGATACAAACAAGAAGCGTAGACTTTGACATAGTTTGAAAATAACTGTAGCAAAGTCGGGGTTATCTAACTTAACTTCTACAGAAGTACTTTCCAACCGGCTTAATCAGATACGTCGTTATAATTTTTAGTTATTGATCACAAAGCTTAATATACAAGGAATTGAAATGAAGTTATACGAAATTAGTGGAGAAGTATTTTTATTAAAAACCAATTATGAGATCTCAATGTACCGTAGTTAACGTCATAGGCTGATATATTACCCTTAGTTTACCCAAAAAGGGCGTTAAAATCGTGAAGGTTTAAAGGGATATGGTTCAAGAGATGGATATAAAGCCCAAAGCTAAATGTGATTATTGTACATGTCGAAAAGTAAAATTTAGTGATTTCAGCATGTCTTTTCAGCCTATTTGGGACCTAAAAAGGCAACAAGTCTTTGGTTATGAGGCTTTGGTTAGAGGGGTGACAAATGAATCTGCTTATTCTGTCTTGTCTCAAGTGAATGCAGAGAATAAATACAGCTTTGATCAGCAGTGTAGATCCAAAGCGATACAATTAGCCGCAGAGTTGGGTTTAGACTCTGTCTTAAGCATCAACTTTTTACCCAATGCAGTCTATGAGCCAGAGCGCTGTTTAGCAACTACGTTGCGTTTAGCTAAAAAATATAACTTCCCAACTAGCAAAATTATGTTCGAGTTTACAGAGGGAGAGCGAATAAAAGATACTCAACATCTGAAAAATATTGTCGAGTACTATCAAAAGCTTGGTTTTTTAACCGCCATTGATGACTTTGGTGCTGGTCATTCCGGTTTAAGTTTATTAGCAGACCTTCAACCCAATGTTGCTAAGCTTGATATGGGGTTAATTCGTGACATTAACTCTTCTGTTAGTCGTCAAATTATTGTTAAAAACTGCGTCAGTATGTTTCAGCAGCTTGGAGTTTCCGTATTGGCTGAAGGAGTAGAAACTCTAGAAGAAATGACATTTCTCCAGTCCTTGGATATCGATTTAGTTCAAGGTTATTTGATTGCATCGCCAGGTTTTGAATGCCTACCGCCGCCTAATTTTAGGTTGCTTATCTAGGTAATAGGAAAGCCTTATTCCCCCGATGACTAAGTGGCATCCAACACTCGAGGGGCAATAAAAAGTCACTAAGCCTATGATTGCTGTTGGCTACGAGCAACGTTACTGGAATTTCTATTTTTTCGGGTTAACGATTGATAAATAGTACTCAAACGCTCTACAGACCCTTTTAAACTTTTAAATTGCTGAAGTGTCGTCTTAGTTCGACACCTACCATAACAATACAATGGTAGGTGTTTCATAACTTGCTCACAGTAAATTACTCGTCTTGATACTTTTCGAGTTTGTTATAGAGTGTTTTCACGCTAATGCCTAACTCCTGCGCTGATTCCGTTTTATTGCCTTGATTCTCTTCAAGGGTATTGATAATGGCAGCTTTCTCGATCTCCTCTAGCGAGACGCCCGCCGGAACAAGGTCTTCGATGCTGGTGCCTGTTTCCAATGGTGGTGTGTCGAAGATCAGGTGTTCATCTCTGATAGTGTCATCAGCCAAAATAAAGGCGCGCTCGATCGTGTGTTTGAGCTCACGGACATTACCTGGCCAATTGTGTACAGCGATTTTTTGGATCGCAGAGTCAAGAATCGTTTTGGTTTTTGCCTCATTGGCGTTGCGGTGCGCAATAAAGTGCTTGGCCAGACCGACGATATCACCGCCTCGTTCTCGCAGTGGCGGTATCGTTAATGGGAAATGCGATAACCGGAAAAACAGATCTTCACGCAGGAACTGCTCCTCAATGGCGATTTTAGGATCACGGTTTGTAGCAGCAACGATGCGAGTATTAGCGATATGAACCGTATTACTGCCAACTGGGCGATACTCTCCGGTTTCTAGCACCCGCAATAACTTCACTTGATGCTCGATAGGCATCTCGGTGATTTCATCTAAAAACAGCGTGCCGCCTTCTGCCTGTTTAAATACACCTTGGTGAGTTTTATTCGCTCCGGTAAAAGCGCCTTTTTCATGGCCAAACAGTTCACTATCGACCAACTCTGGACTAATCGCACCACAGTTAATCGCGATAAAGGGTTGTTGCTTACGATCGCTGGCTAAATGGATGGTCTGTGCCACTAACTCTTTACCTGAGCCACTTTCTCCGACAATGAGGACGTTAGCTTCTGTTTTTGCGACGCGTCGGATCATGCGATAGAGCTGATGCATTGGTGATGAGGAACCCACCAAAAGGCCAAATTGGTCGAGATCGCTAGTGGACACTTTACGTCCTTGATCTTGTTTTTGCTGATAGTACTGGCTGACTTCGCCTAGGGTGTCCGTCAAAATAGCAATATCGACGGGTTTTCTATAGTGAAAAATTGCACCTAAGTTCATCAGCTTATCCAAATTTTCGTTTGGAGCACCAGAGCTAATGATGATCAAGTCCATATCGTAGATGTCTTCGATATTAGAAAGGCGCTGGTAATCTGCGCTAGTAAAGTGGGTGGCTTCAACAATCGCAACTTCCGGTTTGAGTTGTAGGAAATCTTCAATCCATTGGTCTGCGGCATTGATGTCATGCAGACGAAATTTGTTCAGTTCCTGGCAAGAAGCGATGGCATTTTTAAGTGATGGATCTTGTATTCTTAGAAACAGGCTTGGCATCGACACATAAATGTCCTCTTTACTGTGATGAGGTAATATAGTTGGATTGCTCTAAGTGCACAAGACGATGTGCATGAATGCTTCTGATATATTTTGGAGATGATCGGTAGTATGGTAACTAATATAATGTTGCCACCTCCCTAAAAAGCGGCGTTATGCGAATGTTGTATTACAATTGGATATAGAAGGTGTGAATCTAAGTTAGTATTGTAGTGCCTTTATTGGGTAAAGATTTATGGGTTCATTCTTAAATGAGTTGGTCCTTGCAAGAAAAACAAGTCCATTTTACGCCGTAGAAATCTTATATTTAACCCAACGTGATCGTACAAAAAGTTTAGTACTCGCAGTTGGAAAAATACGCATGTAAAGTCGTTTAAGAGTGAATTAAAACGCGTACAGCTTTGCCTTCGCGTAGAGTTTAGTTGTTGGAGTGATAAGCCGTAGCATTAATATTACGTACCTCACATCTTAACAAGGCTCTGGCGGATCCCCTCGAAATTACCCCCACATGATGATTTCGGTCATCAATGCCATGAGCAACAAGATATCTATGCGTTTGGTGCAACGTGTCCGGTTATGACGTAGCGCCAACCCGTAGGCTGGACTTTTTAAATCTCGGAACGACTCTTCAATTTGCATTATTTTTGCGTACAAACGGGTGATATGAATGCCGTTAAGCACATGATGGGAATGTTGGTCACCAGAAGCCAAGGTTCTTTCACTCCTTTATAGAACACTTTTCCTGCCGAGTGTTTTTGGCAGGTTCGACTATGGCGATGGGCTTTTCTGCCTTTGGGGCGACTTTTGTATAAGTAAGCAAAGTGCTGAAGCGGTGAGCGCTTAGCAAGTTGGTTTCCTCCTAAAAATAGCGACTTATCTGTTGCTTGGGGATAAAACGTTTTATTCCATTGTCAAGAGCCCTCATTACACTTAATCGATACTTCACCACATACATCTCCAAGCCAGAACCAACATTTGTTGGCGACTTGCCTGAACCATGTATTTCTAAAGCCAGCGTCGGGGATAATGATAGGCGTGCAGCCTTGGAGTTGCAGAGATTGAAACTTATCAAGAAAGTGCTGATAGCTCTTGGGTGAGTTATAGTTTTTGTACTCAAATACTGGTCATAAAGCGTGACGACACGACCTGCTCTGATCCAGTGATATTGAAGACTCTCGTAAGAGACTTTTTCCATACTTTTAGTAATTCAAACTTTGCTAATTTAGCAATATTTCTAAAACGTAAATGTCCAGAGATGTGCCAGAACTATCACTGCTGGCACACTTATGCCCCATTCCTTGTTAACGCTATTACTCAGTAGCGAATCGTGCCATGGGAATAGCAGTACTTGTACTCATGGTTGGTAGTGCAGGGGGATGAAAGGAATCTCCCAAAAAAGTTCAAAAACGGTGTTCTCAACGAGTCATTTTCGTGTGCATAGTTATGCGAGACCACAGAAAAGCATACCTAAAAACTAGATAATTTTACGTTAGAAGCAAAACAACAGACCTTCTACACGGATAAGAAAAATGTGGGAAGCCTTTATATCGCGATCATTTTAGGGTGGCCACTACAATCAACTCAAGTGGCCCAATTTACTACTAAACAAACAGGAGTTAGTGCGTGGTGAGTGTGTTCTTAATAATTTGGTGAAGGTTATGTGACCTAATATGTTTGGGATCATCCATTGCGTAAATAGAGAGTTTGTTGATTGAAAAAATGTCCCAAGTAGATGGGGAAATTCGTTCTATAATTTCTTTGCTTTCCAACAAAAGCTCATTCAAAGGTGATGGCTTATCAGGTAGCAACTCTGCCATCCTATTAGCGAATGCATAGAGCCATAGGTTAACTCGATGCGCATTACTGTATGAGTTCCAGCTTATTTGAGCGCTCATCGGTCTCCTGATAGTTCGAGCCAGCGTATTAAAAACCTTCTGGAGTTTGCTGAAAATTTTCTCTCGAACGTCAGGGCTTAGGTATTTGGTCAACACAGCCAGCTCATCTGTGAACGCACCGTCTGTTTCAAGCATGAAATCGAGGCGGTTATTCTTGAGCGCCGTTTGCCATTGGTTAATCAGCTCTGTCAACCACTGATGAGCAACTTGAGTAATGTCTATTATTCTTTGTTCCAGCATAGGAACAAGCATGGATTCAAGAATCCATGGTTTGAAATGGTGCAGTCTGCCATTGTGATTACGAACGGGCAGAAGAATATCCTTGAGCTCATTGTCTTTGAGAGGTGCCTCCAACGATTGAGTTAACGAAGCGATGAGTTGTGGTTTAATATCCGAATTGAAGTAGTTAGCTTCGTTGATCAGCCAACACTGGATGGTACGTCGAACAGCGGAAGGTGTGATATGCTCAATTTTCGAGAGTGCTTCAATCCCCCAATCGCCTCCATTAATGTTTTTTGCAAGTGCATGAAGTCCTATCCAGGTTATGACACTCACATTACTCTGCAACAGTGCATCAATTTGCTCTTGATGCTTGTCGAAGCTAACAACCAAACAAATATGCTTAAGGGCTTCAACCACAAGCGCATGGGAGCGAGGTTGCTTGATTGGTTTAGAGAGTATTGTATTTAACCAAGATACAAACTGCTTTGGAGCTTCCGACCATAGGAGCTGTATAGAGAAGTAGTCGCTATATGAGGTATCTACGGGTGAGTATGTGAATGTACTAAACGGGTCACATTTTGAAAGCAATAGTTCTATAAGTCCCTGAGAACGGTAGTGTTCAATATCAAGTTGTTTATTTGTGAGGCGTGGTTGCAGCGCGTTTGCTCTGGAGGGGGAGATGTGCTCCAACAGTGCAAGCTTCACTTGTTCGGATAATACCGACTGCTCCTTATTGTAGAGGCTACCGGAATAGCGATTAGCTGGGGAGTTTGCTATCACACAACCAAGGGCATCCCAGGCTGAGTGGAAATCTGCCATTGGTAGCCCTTCCTTCCAGAATTTGGCCGGAAGAGCGTCAAAGTGCTCAGGATCTAGTTGTCCATCCTTAACGTATCCTTTAGTACTCATCTTCTCCATGAGTTCGGAACCGGAAAAATCTGAGAGCTGTTCGTCGTCGAGCCACCAAGCTATAACACTACCGGCGCATTGTGGTTCAGCGAATGAAGAATTGTGGCTCAACCCCTTGGGCTTTTCTTCATCACGTGGCTTAATATCGGTAGAATTGAAAATTATCCTTGCTGGAGGCGGCGTCTTATCGTCTCTATGGAGTGTGTTTTGGATAATCTGATCAACATACTCAAATACATGTGGAACCACGTCCAGAGGAATTGGGGTCACTAGCAGAGGGTGGTTTTCGCTGGCCCTCTGAACTGAATTTGAAAGATGATACCCTGATAAAGGCTGACCATTGGCGGAGCGAATAAGGATCATGCGATCATGGAGTTTACTCTCTGGCACTGCGAGTACCTTGAGATGAACGCTTCCAAAATAGCCATTGTTCCAGCCCGAACATCTTGCCAGAAGATTGTCAACTCGGGTGGGCTGGCCGGATTCTTTTGTACTATCATCATTAGACGTTTTCTCCGTCGTAATGATCAAGTAATCAGCGCTAGCTGTACCCAACCTGTTGAGAAGCTCAATACCGACGTCCTCCATATACGGATCGATCCAAGCGATTTTCGCGTCGTGATGTTGTTCGAAGATGCTCTTGAGCCAGTCCTTTAACTCAAGACGGCTCATACCGTTGCTATTGTTGAGAGTGGGAAAGAACCGACCGTCGGATTTATTGGGGCATAGCTGCCTGACTCTATCTTGGATGAGCTGATTAAGTGGAACCCATGGATCAGCTGTATAATCGCTCATCTGTGATCGAGAGGGGCGAATAGCACGCCCAACCTGCTTGGCTGCTTCCAATTTGACCTTTTCTCTTTTCGGTACTTTCTTGTCCAACCATGAGAATTGCTCGTATGCCCTGATAGGTTCAACAAGCTGTAAATTGTAATTCATTTGGCGCATGAAATGGTTGCCCGTTTGAAGCAGGAGGGATGAATGTTCTCCGTTAGGTCCAAGTGCATAGATTTCCATTGTATAAGCTGTGCTAGATTGGTTTTGAAACACTTTAAGTTCAAACTGGTGATGGAGTGGGTAAGAAGAGCTCTTGCTGAGGTTGGTAATGTAAGAGGACTGAATGCTACCCTCACTGTAAGCTTTGATAATAACTAATAAATCCGAGGGTTCTCGAGTTAATGATTCGAATAGTGTCAGAGACGACTGCTTGCCTTTCAAGGATATATCATACTTACACCGCTCTGCGGCATTTAGTCCTGGAGCGCAAATGAACTCGAAGTCACTAATTCTCCAGGAATCCGTTTTGGAGAAATCTAAGCCAGTATCAGCATCTAATGCTTGGCACGCAGCTTCGGCAATCATCATGTCACATCCCTCAGGGACACTGAATATCTTTAGTTTGTCCTCTGGAGAAATTGCGCCGCTGTCAACACTACAATAACTAGTTGGGCTTAACCGACTGGTCTGGAATTGATAATAATCGCGTGTCGGCAGATGCATTACAGAGCGAATGAGGGGACTCTCACCAAATGTATTCACACCTACTGTATTGGCTAATTTGTCGCTGATATTGACTTCGGCGAGTTGGCTGGCTTTCTGGAGCGGTGCTCCGTTGATGAAGTGTTCAAGGAAAACTTTTAATTTCTTGGTAGAGGTATGAAGTGTCAAGGTATGAGTCTTGACTGAGCAATTATTATAGAGTTGTGTTTTGGTACTAACGCTACCTTGCCAAGTGTCCGATTGATAGGTACTTGGTAGTGTTCGAGCATATAGGAAGCGCAGCTCGCTCGAACTTTCCCTTTCGATCTCCAACACCCATAGTTGGGTTACGGTGAAATTGTCATCATCCCCAAAAAGGCTATACAACCTGAAATCTGCAAACAACGTATTGAGATAGTTAATCATAGAATTTCCTTTTGAATCAAGGTTATATGGTTATAGTTTGATAATGTCATGGTATCATATATTTTAAATTCATTTAAAATACAGCGCCTTATGAGTTCCGACTAATTCTCTTGAGCAACCAAAGGACATCTCAATACGAGTTACCACGTTACCGCATTAAAACCCATTTGGGTGGTCTACTAGCTTTATGGCCCGAAATCGACTCAATCCACTATTTGCTTAAGTGACGACTCAAAACTCTTCAATATTTGGTTTAGATTATGTTGGTTGAAGATCTTGTTACTAACCGAAGGAGTTTCCCACTTTAAGCAATTTGGGGGCAAATGTGTTCCAGGGATAAACCATGCTTTGCATGTTCTTCGTAAAAATCTGCATAAAATGAATCTGACATCGTAATTCGGGGGATGCAGCTTATGTCCAATTCCTTGCAAATTGACCACCTCCATTAACGGTGGTCTCTTTGTCATTTTGGGATTCGAGAAGTTATCTGAGAGCGGGGCTATAGGGTATCTACTCTACGTCGTTATTGTCCAGAGATGTGCCAGAACTATCACTGCTGGCACACTTATGCCCCATTATGTGCCAGCGTCAATTGAGTCTGTTCCCTGTTGCTCTGCCTCATGACTGAGTTTTGCTAATACGTTTAACATGTCTACATAAGAAGGATACTTCGCTGAGTAACAATAAAAATTCAGTGACCTTGTTAATTGCTCAGTTGCCTATAGGGCAGCTATAATTTTCAGCTACTACTTAGTTGTTATTTGGTACTGGCTAACATTCAAGTAATGAATAATCTTATCAGCGACAGGAGTTCACAATGAAAGTTTATGGGCAAAAAACGATAGAGGTCGTTGTCGATCGCTATTGTGATATCTGTGGTGCTAGCGTGATGGTCGATTCAAATGGTGTTCAGTTACAAGAAGTTGGTGAACTGACTGCTAACTGGGGATTTGGGTCAAAAATGGACGGTATTAATCACCACCTTGATATGTGTGAAAGTTGTTTTCAAGTTGCATTATCTGCTCTAAAGGAGCATCGCCGAAGCATTGTAATGTTCGATGATGAGCAAGACCTTCCAGATGAAAAATTTGGTCAACAACCTGTTGGCTAAAATCAGACTCGCTTGTTAGTGAAACAAGCCGTTTCCTAATTGTGCAACAGCCTGTTGCACAAATCAGTCAAAATCAAAAATGCCCCATTTCGTGTTGGTGCAATAGCTTCATCCATGGCCTGTTAAAGTCGATTTCCCATAATTTGACTAATCTGGAATGAAGAGTCTAGGTCATACCTTCTTTAGGGGCTGCCTTTTCAAGGGAGTGGCATCTTAGTGGCTCGGGGCGACAACGAACAGCCCAAAGCAAAGCAGACTGGACGGTTTTCCAGCGTGCAGGCTAAGTACGGATAATCCTGTTTTCTGTTGCATGAAAATGTGATGTTAAGGATGAGTTCTTGGTATCGTTATTTTCTCATAACGGGCTTGATGCTAAAGTAGTAGGGTTACGCTTTTTATGAGGGATTCCAGTTTGTTACGTAAATACCAAAGCGAAGCACCTGCTGACAATGACATGTTTTCTGGCAAGGGGCACCAGCAAGTCGCCAATGCTATCGCAAATGTCCTGATCAGTGATGCCTCACAGCACATTATAGGGATCGAAGGATCTCTCGGAGCGGGCAAGAGCACCGTAATCAATATTCTTGCCAGTCAGCTGGAGGACAAGGGTTTCCACCTAGTCACCTTCGATGCCGACCAGTACCACACCGCCCTCAAGCCCGCACTTATCCAGACCATCGAGCGGGAGTTGATACCGATGCTCAAAGGTGACCGCTACAAACTGGCGAAGCTGGCCGCTGCTGTAGAAACCGCGCTAGGCAAACGACTCACTTATACCAAAGTGACAAACAGCCATATTCCACTCTCGGCTATCAGCTTTATGTTCCTGCTCGGGGTCTCAGCATTGCAGCTCCGCCCTTTCCTTGCTTTCCTGTATGACAGATTCAAAGACACACCAACCATACCGATGATCGAGGGCATCTTATCCGGTGGACTGCTTGCCCTACCGTTTGTCGGTTATGGCCTGATCAAAGCTTGCGGTAGTAATCTTCAGCTAGGAGATCTACTCAAACGCAACAGTCGTGATACCATCAATGAAACCCTCGATGTTAACCGCGAGGTCGGCGCCATAGAGTTGCGCCAAGCTTTCAAAGTGTTCGCGCATCTCATTCCCAAGGGCAAAACCATCATACTGGTGATTGACAATATCGATCGCGTTTCGCCGGACATTGCCCGTGAACTATGGAGCGATATCGATACCCTGATCTCGCTCGGCAGTAAGCGTTTCCGTATTTTGCTGCCTTATTCCGAGAAGCATTTGGCCAAAGCGTTGGAGCAAAGTGCCATCGAAGCCAATCGGTCTGGTAAGGAGTTTATCTCCAAGCGTATCCCTATTCCCTTTACTGCTCCGCCTATTGCTTCGACTGGTTGGCGCGAGCGTTTCAACCATTATTGGGATGAAACTCTCTCTGATATCGACGGCAAGGAAGGAGTCTACGAGCTGATTGATATCTGGCAACGCAATATCACTCCCCGGTATCTGAAGAATTTGGTCAACCGAATCGGCACGCGTATTGACAGCTGCCCCGAAGATAACAATACCCTTAATGGTGCATCTTGTGCTGCTTACCTGATGGCGGTTCATGACAACGATATCCATCTCCGGCAATTGGTCGGTGAGCCAGCAAACCTTGAAGTAGAGCAATCAAGGAGAATTAAAGCCACACAAAAAGTGCTGCGCAAGTATGCAGGTACGACGGAAGAGTGGCCAAAGCACATCGCGGCGCTCCACTACCAGACTTCGTTTACGATCGCCCAAAGTGAACTTATTGTCGAACCTTTGCGTGCAGCATTTACGGGGATGGATGCAGAGCAAATCGTAACGCTCTCGGCTCTACACGGTTTCGATGTCTTTTTCAAAAAGCAGATGGCCGTCACCGATGCCCCAGATTTAGTGAAGCTCATGGCCGAGTTGGTCGAACTATCCGATGGCAAAAAGCTGTTGGAACATTATTTGGCCGATTTCAACCATGAACTCTTAGACAATCCCGTTATACCGGATGAGTTTGACAAGGATTTAATCATTGGATTTCGGACGATACTTGATCATGGCATATGTATTGATCTGTCTATCCCTGAGAAGGAGCAGCGAAAAACAGCAGCGATGGTTTTGCGTCTAGCACGAACATTACAGAGCTCAAACGATCCCAAAGACCTTTCCCCAAGCAACGAAAAGTGGGAAGAGTTAATGCAAGCTGTCCGTAATACCTATAGCTATTTTACAGTCACTGGCAAGCGTCCCTCTTTCATCGAAAAGCCCTCCGCCCCAATGGTGGTTAATGTACTCTATCCAATGCGAAATACAATCCCCAACTGGAAGATAGACAGTCTTGTCCTGTCATTGCCTATAGGCAAGGTCGTCACCGCAGCCTGCAAACGTCAAAACGTACTGAACGAAAAAGATACCCTGTTGCCGTTACTGCACGGGGGAATGCGTTGTGGCGATTTGGGTAGCTTTGAGTCAATGGATTTACTCAACGATATACCAGTTGCTAACAGTGAGATAGAGGACGTTTTGACCCAGCTACCGTTTAGTGTGGGTTGGCACCAACAAAACAATATTGGCTTAACACAGCAACTAACTCAGATGCTGCATAATACCAGCCAACAAAGCCCAGAGGACAAAACGACTATCGCTAGACTGGTCGCCTTAACCGCTGCTACACTTTTCAATCAATTCGAACCGTCACAGACGAATACTTCGCTTCCCAATTCAAACGGCCAACTCCAAAACCAGAACATTGCAAGTTGGGTCGCACCGTATATCTCACAGCATCCTGATGCCTCTAAATATTTACCCAATTACCTTAGCTTTGTTCAATTCGATCGCCTTCTCAAGTGGAGCCAAACTGGCGCAGTTTCTGAAGCCCTGTTTGAATCTATGGCCAAGCTTATACGTGATGGGCGGATATATCGTATGTCACCAGAAATTTTGTTGAAATCATACTACTCAGTACTTAAAAACAAACTACCTGAACTCAACTCTTACGAACTTCTGTCATGGCTTTCTGATTGGCCATTAGATAATTCCTCTCCAGCACAATGGCAAGATGAGGCGGTCGATGACATTCTCAGCAATGATGAAGGCGAACTAAGGAAGTTACTAAATATTCTTACCGATTACTTCGACAACCCTGACTTGACTGATAACGATTGGATGTTAAGGCTGAGTGAAATGCATTTGGTGGATAGGAAGATTGCCGAGCATTTTGCAGCCAATGAAAATACACTCAGACACTCTTCAGCCTTATCGAGTGCCCTAGTTAAGGCCCTCAGTGACCAACGCGTATTCAATTCTGAATGGCTGCGTACTCTGTTTAAGCTGCTCGGTAAAGAGAGACAGAGTCAGTTGTCATCAATAATCCGTGTACAGTTTTTTAAAACCACTACCTCTAACGATATCAAATACCGGAGCATCCAGTACTACGGCGACAGCTTTTCCATGCCAAATCTCAGCGACGGGGATACGGTTGAAGAAGCGCTAGCCTTCCTAGAAGATGCTATCGCTAATAACAAGCAATATGCGATTGACTGGCTTGTTAATCAACCTTCGGCTAACTGCGGTTGGTGTCTGAATGCATGGTCCGAACTTAATTTACGTAGGCTGAAAGATTGCTTGTCAGGATTGAAAGAATATCCACTCACCCAAGCAATCGATACTCTCTTTGATAAGGAGAGCAGCACTGAAGATGTCACTTAGTAAAGTAGCAATGCCTCTTTTCTGGTAAACACTGATGTGGCCGCCTGCGCCACATCCTTTTCCATGCGGAAGATATTGCTGTCGTCTAAACAGATATGCTGTTACATGAAGAGACCAAACACCATAACAATGTTCATTTTCAGCCGTTGGTCACAGCTAGCGAGAATATTGGGCCTATAGTACAACAGTTCCCAGTTTTCCCTATCACTCGTCTAATCGAAAATGGGTTGCCATGTTTCAAGATACTTCTACTCATAGGTAGGAGAGAAGTTAGAGCAAAAGCCTTAACACGAAATGCCCAAGAGTGTGCTGTGCATTAATGGCAAACCTTTCTTGATTCCTTCTCCGAGCTAAAAAGCTCATCACGCAGGTTGCGTGACGCAACTTGCGTGATACGTTTGCTTTTATTTGTGGAAAAGACCAAGTAATAACTAAGTAAAGATATCGTTCCAATCAATCAGGTTTATATTGTCTTTTTATCTATGGGGCACGTCCTCTAGACTAAAGCGCCTCCAACGCTTTAGGTGCTAACAGGTTCCTGCACAAACAAAATTGATACAAATTGGTTGAAGGGAGATTGCATCCTGCATTTTCTACATGCAATACCAAAATTTATGCATATTTTTGGTATATATACTAAATTCAACGTTACTTTTGGTATTTGAGCTCAAATACACGACCAGAAAAGTGTGAAATACCAAAACTAGAGTTAAATTTTGGTATTGGTTTTAAACAGTAATACTTTGGGGAACACCTCAATTAAGATGTATATCCGCTAGACGTGTTGCCCCTTGGCGCTGATAATTAACATCATAAAAATTAATTCAAATATGTATTTTGACGTTAGACCACAAGGAGCACATCAATGCGCGACCCTAAAAGAATAGAAACTACGCTTTCACTTTTGAAGGAATTTTGGAGCAACAATACTGACCTTCGGTTCAATCAGTTGATATATAACCTTCAACGAGAGTTTTCACTCGAGAACGATGGTAAAGGGCAAATCACGGAAATCTCGCAAGAGGGTATTCAGCATGTTGGCTATGATCTGTTTTACATAGAAGATGACTTTTTCATTCAATTTCTAGAGAGGAAGCTAACGCAACAATAGCGCTAGTTTTTGGCTAGATAACAAAACACCTTTGAAGGCTGTGAAAGAATTACTAGTGATTGCTATTCAGCGTGAACTGCCTTAGTAAATGCAACGCACATCTGTTGTATAACATTACGGCGGACTTTCTTGATCTTGGGGGCACGATGCTCACTGACAATAACTCGACTCATCAAGCGAGTAACTGCTTCACGACGCTGTTGGTCGGAAAGGTGAATTTTTTTAGTTTCTTGTTTCATGTCGTATATCTTAGATGGCGAGCCGCGGATTTCATCCGATGACGATGATAAGTAAATATAGCTTTGACATTGTTACGTGTCTACACTCATCTAAACAGGTTCAATAGGAAGCGTCTCCATTAGTTTAAAGTCCGTGATATACCATTTTTTGTCAAAGCTCATCTACATCACTTAAGTTTAGGTTCGACAATTGGATTTTTTGTTAATTCAGCGTGAAAGTTATTGATGCAGTAGTACATGCATCGTCTTTCGTAAATCTTCTTTGCTCCAATCCAAGCTTCAGTGCCTTCTAAGAACTTATTCAATTACCTGCGAGAGGAGAGTTTTGATAAACTAGCCCCTTTCATCTTTCCGATCCAAAAATCTTTTATCCCGACAATGATAACTATCTTAGGTGTTCCCCCTTTGAGGTGTGTTGACCATGATGACCTATCTTGTTGCGATGGTTGAGGGAAGTCCTCGGGATGAGTATGCCACTCTCCGACATAATTAACCGTTCCTCCAGACAATTGGAAACAATCATCTACTTTCTGTTGATGGTGTTTGCCTCGCCTATCCACTAGGTTTCTCTGTCTAAGATCACCAAATCCGGGCTCAGACAGATCAGTAATAACTATATGCTGGCCTCTTTCTTCGCCAAGTAGCACACCTGCTGCTTCATTATCCTGCATTTCAGTTTGTTTATATTTTTCTAGAACGGCTAAAACATGTTCAGTAATTACGACGAGGTGTCCATTGCTATCTTGATACGTAAGCTCTCTGTCAAACTTCATTGCATACCACGCATTGCTTTTGAGGTAGCAGTACCTTTCTCTTTCCGGTGCGATGGCGAGGGTCTAAGATAAACTCACTGTAAGTCCAAGGCGTGCTTACATTAAGCGTATTTAATACAGCCTCCAACGCCATAGCAGCAGAAATCTGGCTTACTCCAGCGTCATAAACTGTATAAGTATTTCCACAGCTGACTTTTTTTTCTTTAGACAGATCTAGGTCTTTAAAGCGCATGTCGATATGGTCTTGATGGATACTCTTATCAACCGTCATACACCCATAGCAACTCAGATTGTCATCAACTAAAACCTTAGCTGCTCTACCATTACCATCATTGAACACATGAACGATAGTAGGCCGTTTGACGGACATCTGACGAACAACAAATGCTAGCCTCTTTGATACAGGGGGGCGACCAGTTGCATCAATAACAATATCGTACTTACTAAGCGTTCCTTCATTGATAGGAAAATTACTATCAAATCCAGAAATACTTTTAGCTAAGTGTGTTGAATTATTAAGCTTTTTAGCTAAAGCTGAGGCTTTATTGCTCCCAAAGTCTGATACAGAAAGTGTATGCCGAGAAAAGTTATGAGGCTTTAGAGTATCTCTATCGTAGAGATGTAAGCATTTCGCACCTAAGCCAGCTCCGTTTCGAACGAGCAACTCTGCTAAATATCCCCCTATTGTACCGCACCCAATTAGAGCAATGCTTTTTGAGCTTAATTCAAACTCCCTCTGTTGATTACGGCTTAATAAGGCGGATTTATCCGCTCTAGTAATTGATAACCGAGCGAACTTGGAGCAAAAACCTTTTCTAGACAAAATTCCGATCAGATTTTTGAAAGACGTTTGCTTCCTCTTTCTTCGGGTTTTCCGCGAACTAAACTGGCACTCAATACTATTTACATCTATCTCTAGATAAAGGGAAACCGGATCTTGCTTCTCAATATCAAGCACAACAATATTTCTTTTTGCTTTTGAGTTAGATAGGCATCGAACAAGATGATCTCTTGCGCTGAAATCAACTAGCTCAAGCCAAGATAGCACCTCTTTAAGATCTTGAGGCGGCCACTCTACACCGGATAACCGACTTGGACGAACCCAGACATAATGAGTTTTTATCGCGGGGCTCTCAGGACGAACCAACTCTAAGTCCCTTTGATTTAGCCAGCTTTGTAAGTACTGATTGGTCCGTAAGTCATGCTCTTTTTTGTCAACCTCTACGGTAATATACTCGCTTGACCGTAGCTTTTCTTTACCTGTCGCTCTTGCTAAAACGGATGTGTAAGTGGAGTGTCTTCGAAGTTCGCTGAGTGAATATAATTCGGCAGTGGAAGACCAGTAAGATACAAATTCATTATCAAGCTCCTCGTCTCCTTTGACTTCATTGTCCATAGCATTTACTGCAATATCCAATGTTGTCTTTATCTGAAGATCTACAGTTTTGTATAGTTCAACTAAGTTATTCGGATTCCAGTCAGCTTCCATTTGTTCGACGTAACACAGGTAGCCTTCATGAGATATATGAGGGATTAGCCGCCCTTGGAGAGCTAGCGGCATATCAATTACAAAGACAGTTGGAAGCTCAATATGCGGGTCACTCGCTTGTATCATTGCAACTTCAAACGCACCATACTTTGTATCGTGTCTTTTTATATAAACCCCACCTAAAATGAAGTATCTCTGTAAAAAGGACTCTTTTTTTAAACGGTTTATAGGTCTGTAACTATAACCAAGCTTAAGTAGAGCCTGATGAGTAATATTCACTATGCTTATCCACTCACCATTGAAGAACTGATTTGTGTAGAAGAGTTTGCTTTGGTTGGTTCCTGACTAAATGCAGGAGCGGCAGCCTTATGCTTAATAAGTTCTGGGTCAAAAACTCGCTCTCCGAAAACTAAAGACAACTTAGATAGAGCATCACTTTTTGATTCAGCTCTTTCTGCTTCTCGTAGTTGTTCGGGTAATAACCTCAACTTGCCAACAATGTCCCGTTCTCTATTAGTATGCTGACTTTCTGGCGGAAACAATGGTCTTTCATCAGTGCTATCTGGACTTTCAACCCCTTTAAGAAACTCTTGGTATAAGTTGTCAGCAACAACCTTCATTGTCTCTCCCATATCTTGAGCGTCAACAAAGTGTTGCTGCAAGACTTCAACCGTTGCAGCCATCAAACTGATGGATGATGGACCACCTACTTGCCACTGTGCATCACGCCAAGCTTTCATATACCTACATACTTTTCGCAAATGTTTACCTATACGGCGACACTCGCCTTCAAACCAATCTTCAACAATCTTTGGGTCGCTATTCATCCACTTAGCGCTACCAGGTTCTCCATCTCTAAGAGCAAGGTTTACATTTTCAGAGTCTAACTTTTCATACTCGAGATCATCTGCCGAATCTTGTATAAAGCCATATGCTTCCGTCCCTACTGACTCATACATTCCGCGACGATTAAAAGCCTTAAGTACAGCGGCTTCTTTTTCCAAGAACTGTTCTTTTGGGATAGCATACATTGGAACATCAATGTGTGTACGTTCTTGAGGGATTTTTATACGGGCACAAGTTCGTTTGCTATCGAACTCCCAGCCAACATTTTCTTCAACTAATGACATAAGGGACGCGTCAACTAGCAGAGTTAAAAGTTGGTGACCAATCTTTGGCTCTGACTCAAAGAAAGTCATTGGAAGGTAGGTCCCATCATCAATATCCATTTCTTGGCCTGGGTGAAAAGGGCGGTTTAAAGTTCTGTATTTGAAGCTACCCTGAGTCCAAAATCTAGGCTTCAAGGCGGAAAGTTCCTTTAAAGTATCTTTGTCCATTTGACTCAACAAACTACTTGCTTCAGTGATTTGTTGATTAGTAAGATACCGAAGCTTTGTGTTTTGTAGACGTGAGTACAGATATTCACTTTTTTGGCTAAATGCTGCCTGATCTTTGGCGACAGCCCCAATCTCCTCAAAGACATTTGTAATACGCTTCCGGATAGTATTACGAAGATACAAGAGCTTTTCATCTTCTTCTTTACTGAGAAGAAGTTTACCCATTAAGCCATCTTTTCGATTAGTGTAGTAGTGGTGTAGATTCCAATTCATGCTAAAGATCCCTTTTCATTTGAGGTATCAGATGTCACTTTAGATTTAAATGGCTCTGCCGGTCTAGAAAAGATCAGCTTCAGTCGCTTATCTTTTGCAAACTCTTCATTTGCCAACTGCTTGCCTCTAGAAGCTAGGTTGTCTAGTGCTTCAATACTAGAGTTATCAAGTGTAATATCTCCTGCAGCTTCATTTGGGACCCTACTATCTAAGTTAATATAGTTGCCGACGGCACCATGTACACTCAACTCTCTTTCTAGCATAAACTGATGTAAAATTTGATTAGCAGTCATAGTGGTGAGAACTAATCGCTCTCCTAATCCCCACATTCCTACGTAGCCCTTTTTAGCACTCAATATCTTCGGACTAAGTGCATACTCTTCCCCCATAGTCCCAACATTCAGAACATGAATATCTGAGTATGAAGCATCTGGAAAATCAGTTTTCATATCACCAAAAATCTCATGCAAACCTACAAAGCTAGGATTGTTCGCTATTAATCCTCCATCAGCAAAGTATGCTTTAAGGTCATCGCAAAAATATGGTTCGAAATAAGTAGGTGCAGCAGATGTGGCTAGAGCAGCATCCACTAACTTCAAAGGCCCATCACGAGTGAAGTTTGGGCTATGGGGCGTCTTAAAAAACTGAGGACGACCCGTTGATAAGTTGACGGTAGGTATCATCACTCGCCTATTAAGATCGTTAAATGTTGTGTTTTCACCAATCATTTCAATAATGGCTTCTTTCAATGGTTCCGTTTTATAAGTGGCACCAAATGCTTTCTTGATTGTTTTCAGTGAATTATTGAACCATTTATACCGAGGGAATATCTTATCGCCCTTGCTATAAAAAACATCCTTTAGCTCTCGTGCAGATTTTCCCTCGGCTAATCCTAAAGCGAGAAGTCCTCCAATGGATGTACCTGTGATCAGATCAAAGTAGTCACCAATCTTAATCGTCTTCTCGTTTGAAGACTCTTCAAGGATCCGCTCTAATTCAGCTAACACGCTAATAGTAAACAGGCCTCGGACGCCCCCGCCATTGAGGCTTAAGACTCGGACTGCATTTGAGGGAAGGAGGTTGTCGCTCATTTTTTTTCCTTAAATTTGATGTTACTGGAGCGCTTGATAAATGCCATCTGCATTTATAGTATTAACTCCATATATTGACACCTAAATAGTGAGTAAACACAAGATATGGGCATAAAAGGTATTTTTCAATAGCTTGAAAAGGACAAAATGAACGATAATTCCAAAGAGGGAGCTTTCTTGTTAGCATCCGCTAACCCTTGGCCGTAGGAAATGCCTTTTGTTGATATATACAGTGAGCATATTTGTGCATTAATTATCTGAGAATAATTTTGTATTGAATTTATATCGGCGCAGACGGGCCTCATGGATCATCAGGCTTGGTTAGAATTGTATAGACACGATTGTGTGCTTTTCGATACCAAAAGTTATCCACACTGCTCTAATTTAGCAAATTCCCTAACACAAAAATGTCCAGCTTCGAGCTAGCTACCTCTGGCTAGTTCAACTCGCACCAAAGCTTGTTGCACTTCGGTTACGTTTCCGATAGTCAGCTAGTTTTGATATGCAAAAGTAATGTGTGGCAAAACGCAAGACCTTACCCCATTTCTTTTTCTTCCTGTACTAACTAAGTTCGTTCTAACCATGCTCGAATCTGTTTGATAACGGCTGGTATCTCACTTTCTCCTCGCTGGTTTTGAAAAGCGTGATCTAAACCAGCGAGTAACACAAACGACACGTTCGAACGCGACTGCATCAGTTGCTCTGCTTGTCGTTTCGCCTGATCAGGTGAAACGTTAATGTCTCGCTCCGACTGCAAAATGAGAATGTCGGCACTGACCCGTTCAAGTATCGTCCTTTGGTCTAACGTCAGCATCTCTTTCCACCAAGCAAAACCATGGGAGCTCATATTGATGTCCATTGTTTCAGCGCTTACCACGGCTTGCTGAAAACCCAAGAAACCATTTTTTGCTTCTATCAAGGCTTCCGATGGCATAGTTTGCTCCATATTATAGAGAACATCATCAACGAAGAAGCGCCCACCAGCGTTCAAAGACACTAAGCTATCAACCGATGGAACTTGTGACGCGACCATGGCGGCAACTACGGCCCCTTCACTCCCGCCAAGTACAATAATGTGCTCATAATTACTCTCGAGTCTTTCGATCACTTGTCGGTAGTCTGCCGTGCGCTGTGTCGGTGAATCCTTTTGAATGTACGCTGTCGGGCAATCAGGGCTATCGCCATCGGGATTCCACCTGATCGCTTGGTTTAGCCCGTATTTCTCTACCGTGAGTAAATCAGCCTCTGGCGCCGTTTGCGAAAATAGGTCATTAATCGTCGTGCTGTGGGAGACGCTATTGCAATCAGAGCCTTGCATGATAACCAACAAGGCATTACTCGGATTTTCCGCCGTTTTGGTGAGGTAATAAATTAACGATGAGCCATCTTGCCGCTCGATACTATGGATAGTAGAAGACGCTTTGGCGACGCCAACAATAAGTAGCGGTATTACTAGAATTATCCGAATCAGGCCCATTTCAATCCCTTAAAATTAATATAAAAGTTAAAATTTTCACCTTTTGAGCACCGCGAATCGGTAAAGTTCATTTTGCCTTTAAGATTCTGAAAGGAGTGGTGACCTAAAGCTTAACCAGCGTTGTTGTCCAAGGACGTTCTGAAGCCAATCTCGGCAAACACGACTCTGCACCTTTCTGCGTTAGCAGAAAAACTATTTCATAATTTATTCAAGTGGTTTTGCAATACCACATGTTATCTGAAGTCTAGTATTTCATTGCCAACACCTAAAATGGTATATCGAGTGTATTTTGAGCAGATTCAAGCTTAAGGGCTGTAGCTTCATTTTGTGGCTCTTTGAAAAACTCGAACGTACTACTGTGAGGTTGTTCATCTTTTGATAATTCATTAATCCTCAGTTTTAGTGGGATTTGTGTAGATACCCCACTAAAAATACATACCCCTGTAGGAAGCGTTGGAATTGATTCTTCTGTGATACTGTCAATGTATGAAACTGCTCTAGAAATAGAATGTAGATCTCTTTCATTAACTAACCGATGTATGAAGTAATTGTGTGCTTGAGACGTTATTGTGTGAGAGATATCATTTGGCCTTTGGCTCGATATCGTTAAGAACGTACCAAACTTTCGTCCTTCTTTAATTATCTCTTCGAATGTTTCAAGTCTGTGGTCTTTCCATGCTTCAGTTTCCCTGAATGATTCATTAGAAAGTATGTTATGCGCCTCATCAATAATAATATTCAACGACTCATTACCACGAGACTTTTTCTTTTCATCGTAAACGGTCTTAGCAACAAGGAGTGGGAGTAATTTTTTGATGTCTATGTTTACTTTATCAAGCGAAATCACAACAAAATTCTTGCCATCCCAAATATTACCACCATTGAAATTGAGCACTTTTTCGATGTGTTTCTTCTTTTGTTTTAGCTTCCCAAGGACTGGCTTTACATGTTCATTAGTTACTCTGTCATATAATAAGTCTTCAATTAGTTGTATATAAACAAAATTAATGAAGTTATTGAATTCATTGGCTTCTAATTGAAATGTGTTTGTCTTTGAGTAGAGATTTGTGTTGGTAATATTGGGACTCTCTTCATTGCCAATGAACCCACTATTGACTAACGGTTTTGGAGACAGTAATTGTACTTTACCATCATTGTTATAAATGGTGATGTCACTTTCAAGATCATCGGCATTATTGAAGATCGAACGGAAGTAGCCGATAACGGTTGTAATTTTGGGCTTATCAGCTAGTAATAATGTCTTTTTGACTTGACTCTGCAAGATCCCTTTAACATATTGATCTGGATTATAGGCATCTTTAGCTGATTTATACATCCGCAATGCACGTTCAAGTAGAGGCTTTTGAGTCTTATCAGTTGCTTCACATATTATAGATATCACTTCAATATCTAAGATGCCATCTCCTGGTAAAGGTAGCTTTGGGCCATCACCCGTTCTTGTTGTTAAGTCATAAACTTTCTTCTTATTGGTGATGCAGTTTTCCGCTATGTATTCACCATTGAAGTCAAAAAGAATGAACTTACATCGCTGATTAAACTTTTCGATTCCTAGAGTGTTTTCTAGTCGTTGGTAGGCAGATTTATAAATTGCAGTCAATGTGTTAGATTTACCACTACCAGTATTTCCAAAAATTGCCATATGTGTGTTTAACAAGCCATCAATTGGTAATGATATTGGCATCTTGTCAATATGTGTTTCGGCTACCTCAATTGATTGCTCTTTGGTAGCAGTGCCAACGTTATGAACAGTAGAGATTTTATCATCAGTTAGAATATATGCTTCGTTACCAATCAATGGCAATTCAGCCGTGCCACCGACAAATTTGTTATTTCTATTGATGTACCCAGATAGTGAAATAGTAAGGAATCTTTGATACTTAGGAGATGTAGATTCGTTTGAGGTCAAAGTTGTATTCCTGTCTTCAATGAGTTTTTCACCTTCAATTTTGCCAATTAAACTGGTGAAACCTTTCTTAATCTCAATGAAGCTACCAACAGAGACATTTCTAATTATGGTTCCATTGTAAAATAGATCGGAAAGGTTCTTGTTCTTATACACGCGAATTGTAATGGTCTTTCCAATAACTTCGCAGACCTCACCAACTTTTAGTACTAATTCCATTTTTATTGTCATTGAGCAACCTCTAGAGGTAGGCAACACCCAAGTGCCTCATTGAACCTTGCGAAGTCAAGTCTTTCATCACCCAAGCCATAGACGATATCTACGTTATTGTGTCGATCAAATATCTTTTCTAGAGATATTTTACCCTCATTACTATATGCAAAGATAACAAGCTTTAGAGTAGAGTTTCTTAATGCACGCTTCGTGAGCTCTTGAATATGTTCATCAAGGAATGAAAAACCGAATGCAATAAGTGTTGTTTGTTCTTTATCTAACTCATTAGAGTATATGCGCATCAAGTCATAGTATGTGTGGTTAAGTAGAACTGTTTTGAACTTTTCTTTTTTAGGGAAGATAAGGTGGTACTTTTCGAGTTCCTTTTCAATCTCGGCTATAGATAAGTCTTTTTCTTGTGGAAGATTTTTTTGTTCGACCTCGTAAACAAGCTTTTCATTTGATGACTTAGGATTTGAGATCTTCCATGACATGGAGCCATGCATCTTAATCAAATTGATTGAAGGTATCTCTACCTTGTAGTCGTATAGGGAGCTTGTTTCATAACTGACGCGACTGAAACTACGTGTGTCATATTCATACTCAGAAAGAGTTGACTTAACTTTAAAGCCATCATTTAAAATAATGTTCTTGTAGCTTAGGGCTGCTTTCTCTATGAACAGATCATAATTGGTAGTGAAGATGTTCACTTTCTTAGGTAGAAGGTTATTTCTTCTTCGATCTAGCATTTTCCCTATGTTTTCAAAGAACTTCTTATAGTGGGTGAGCACACTAGAGATCGGTGGAGGGCGAGGTATGTCTCCAGTATAAATCAGTGAATTTGTTGGTGTCTGCACTTGAAGTATAAAATCATATTCTTTGCGTTTCGCTTCCTCTATCTTACCTTCGTTGTACAAGTTTTGAATTTGATCTTCTATATTACCCGCAACGATTATGGCTGGATTAGAAGCACCAGCCCCTAGTATGAAATTGACATTTGATGACTGAAAGATTCTAGTGAAGTAATCTTTGAAGTTATCATCTTTAGGTGCAAATCTAATTGTTTTCGCCATAAAACCCTTCACTTGAAATTGAAATTTCACCACGGGAGTAGATGCAAACATGCGCATAATCCCAAAACACAATATCACATGGTCTTTGTTGAACAAATCAGATTAAACTATTTGTAAGTTCACGGTTCTGATCTTTATGTTGTTACTGTACTGGGTGCGCGAATTTGGTCTGCGGTATGTAGATAGTTGGTATACTTTTCGGTTTTAGAAGTTATCCGAAAAACCAGAATGTCCTGAGCGTCGTAACTCGGAAATGTCCAGAAACGTGTTTCAGCGGATGGTCAAGAAAAATCATAAATACCTAGCGAGTAGTGAGCTGCGCGAGCGTCAGGAGTGGCTTGATTATTTTACTTTACCATCATGTCCCTTAAGTACCCTTTTGGCAGAGTGATGGTTTCACGCAGTGAGGCCATCTCCTTGCTAAGCCTTCAGGGACAAAAAAGCGTACACACTATTATACATAGTATGTACGCTTATAAGTCCCATAAGAAGCATTGCTATTAAAGGGTTGTCACTCACTCACTCACGAATAGACATTCTTTTTACTATATACTCCGCTATGGGTGGGTTTTCTGTCTCTACCGTATGGGAAAAGCTCTCTTGGAGGCGGTCACAATGCAAAAAATAGCAGTTTTTGGTAAACCCGGCAGTGGAAAATCGACGGTAAGTAAAGCAATCGCGTCTGCTACCGGTCTTCCTCTTCATCAATTAGATTCAATAGTCTATAAACCAAACGGTGATCCCGTCGAGCGTAACGTTTTTGATGAAGCCCATAGCAATATACTAAGCTCAGATCGTTGGATTATAGATGGCCTTGGACCGATCAGCTCTTTCAACGCTCGTTTAGATGCAGCCGATACTCTCATTTATATTGATCTACCATACTCCGTAAGCTATTGGTTTGTGACGAAACGTCTCCTTAAAGGACTATTCATAAAACCTGAAGGTTGGCCTGATGGTAGTTCGGTACTGAAAGGAACGTTACAAAGCTACAAAGTTCTTCAGCAATGCCCCGCATTCTGGAATGATGACTTTATGTATCGCCTCGAAGGGTACTCTCAAAGTAAAGCCGTTCATGTCATCAAAAACGTTACAGAACTGAACAATTTTGTTTTAGAGCGGGTAAAGTAAACCTCATATCAGAACATTAGAGCATGTAGGTTAGATCATCTGAAGCTCTAACAATGAAAAAGAACATAACAAGGATTGTTTATGCTTTTAGAACTCTCACTTTTATTCATTGCTGGCGTAATTGGTGGGATCATTAACTCCATAGCGGGAGGCGGAAGCTTTATTACTTTTCCGGCTCTATTGGCAGTTGGTGTTCCTCCTATTATGGCTAACGCAACAAACACATATGCTTCATGTGCGGGTTACATTAGTGGAGCCGTCGGGTTCAGAGAAGAGATCATGAAGAACAAGCATGAACTGCTGTTCACAGTCTCATTCAGTTTAGTCGGCGGCGCTGTCGGAGCATATCTGTTGCTCAACACGCCAGAATCGCTATTTATGGAAGCCATCCCTTGGTTACTCTTATTTGCCACCGTGCTTTTTCTCACCGGTTCTCGTTTAACAATGCTAATCAAAACTGTCGCGAAAGAGCACAAACATGCTGGCATACTCGGAGCAATCGCGTTGGGTTTACTACTTGTTAGTGTCTCTGCTTACGGTGGTTTTTTCAACGCAGGTTTAGGGGTTATTGTTCTGAGCTATCTGGTAGTAGCTGGCCACCAAGACATTAATTTAATGAACGGTTTGAAATTGCTCGTATCTACGTGTGTTTCACTCATTGCTATCGTGATTTTTGTTGCCAATGGCTCCATTGACTGGCGCACAGGTAGTGTTGTTTTGGTCGGTACGTTGGTAGGTGGGTATCTTGCAGCTCGTGTATCTCGTCAACTGAATCCCAATCATGTTAAAGGGTTTGTTGCTCTTTCTTCTATTCTCATCACTATCTACTTTTTCATTGATGTTTATGTTTAAGCAAAACTTGTACAAGTGGATAACACTCCTACAAAAACGCCAGCGCGAAAGATTAATGCAGATGGCTTAACGATTTTTTGTGTCACTCCAGCGAGGTTAGGAATCTAATAGCACTACACTGAGCGGCTAATGAAACCATTTTGATCACAAAGTGCTCGGATGGAAGATCCTGTATCACGCTCCTTCGTCGCTGTACAGGATGACGAGAAATAGAAATATGCCACTCGCAGTTAAACGAGTGGCATTGTTCGAGAAAGATGGCGTTTTACATCAATAATAAGAGAAAGTAACGCTTACTTAATCAGCCCTACTTCTTTGTAGTATTTGAGCGCACCTGGGTGAAGAGGCGCAGATAAACCGTCTTTTACCATTTCCTCTTTCTTCAAGTTTGCAAACGCTGGGTGGAGACGGCGGAAATCATCGAAGTTTTCAAATACCGCTTTAACCACGTTATAAACCACATCTTCTGGTACAGCAGTAGAGGAAACAAACGTCGCGCCCACACCAAAGGTTTGAACATCACTATCTGTGCCACGATACATACCACCTGGGACATTTGCGACACGATAGAAGCTGTTGTCTGCAACCAGTTTTTCTACATTAGGTCCAGCTACCGTTACGATATTACTATCACACGACGTAGTGGCTTCTTTAATCGCTCCACTTGGGTGACCAACGGTATAAATCATCGCATCAATTTTGTTATCACAAAGTGCTTTTGATTGCTCTGCTGCTTTTAACTCAGAGACAAGCTTAAAGTCGTCGTTACTCCAACCATACTGGTTCATTAGCACTTCCATAGTACCTCGCTGACCAGAACCAGGATTACCAATGTTGACGCGCTTACCTTTCAAGTCATCAAAAGTTTTGATGTTCGCGTCTTTACGTGCAACGACAGTAAACGGTTCTGGATGAACGGAGAATACGGCACGCAGCTCTTTAAAAGGCCCGCTTTCTTCAAACTTACTGGTTCCTTTGTAAGCATGATACTGCCAGTCTGATTGCGCGATACCGAGGTCCAATTCACCAGCACGAATAGTGTTGATGTTATAAATCGACCCCCCAGTACTTTCTACCGAACAACGGATACCGTGATCTTCTCGCGATTTGTTAACCAAGCGACAAATAGCGCCACCAGTCGGATAATAAACCCCTGTTACGCCACCGGTACCAATCGTGACAAACGTTTCCTCCGCAGACGCAGAAAAGCCTGTTGTGAGTGCCGCTAAAGAAGCAGCAAGTGCGATTTGCTTAAACTTAAACATTGAACATCCCTTTTACTTGTGTTGATGACCGTTTAAGTATAGCAATCGTTAACAATTTGATAACGTTTGAGTTCTCATCCTTGGTGGTTGATTTATAGATATATACTTTTTTATCAACTTAACCTACTGATAAATAGCATTTAGACTTGAATCCCATAAAAAAAGCGTTGTATAAACAACGCTTTGTAGTTAGTGAAACGGATGGTTACACCGTTGGGACTGATGCTCGCCACGCTTGGTTCTGGCTATCTGAGATAGATCGGAACAAGTCACGTAGTTCTTTCAATAAGCCTTCTTGGAAACCAATGTTTTCATCGGCTTTCTGTTTGGCTGCTTGTGCGCGAGTCGCTTGTACTTCATCATCTTTGCTGCGCGCTTGCGCTTTGGTTTGCTCTACATTCGATGCTGAGTTTGCCATCTGGCCCAAAGCTTGAAGAATCGCGTTCTTCGCTTGGTTTGAGCTCATCAACTTATCGAACTTACGGCCACCACTTGTCAGCTGCGCTGTCGTGTCTGCGATATTGTCTTTCGCTAGTGAGTGCGCACGCTTAACCTGATCTTGCTGCGTTTTAGACAAGCTATTGTTATTTAATAACTCTTCTGCTTGATCGAAGCCAGCTTTTTGCGTTTTAAGTACATTATTGCTCGCCATTTCATTCTTGATTTCTTTCCCTGCTTTGAAAGAACCAAGGGCACCAATAATTGCGGTAGCACCCGCTAGTACACCCGAAACGACTGCCATCGCGATCATCGCGCTTGCCGAGTTGTTTAGTTCTGCCGCTTGGCTTTCTAAACTCGCGACGTTTGCTTCAACAGCAATTTCACGTTGTAGCACTTGCTGCTCACGGCTCAGCTTTGATACTTGATACAACAATGTTAATAGCGTCAAAGATTGTGATACCGCATCTGATGGTGACTTGATCACCTCCTCACCGTTAAGCGCTTTCATCGTTGTGCTCATTAATGAGTTCACCGTCGGTGCAAGAGCGCTCATTAGGTTTGCAACAACTTGAGCTTGGTTACTCACTGTAGGAGCTTTAGGTGTCTCTAACTGGTAGCGTGCTGCACCAGAAACATCTGACTCACTTTGGCTTTTAACGGCGCCCGCTTCAAGCTTTGTTTCCGGCGCTTTTTCTGCTTTGTTGGTTTTAATGGTATCGCCTAAACCGTATAGTTCACCACGACCCGTTCCGCCTACTTTATCTAGCATAATAAACTCCTTATACCGTTGCAGGACGGCTTAACACCGTTTGCATAGTTTCACTTTTCGCTTGAATCATTTGCATGATGAGGCTCATCAACTCTTGGAAGTCTTCCATCAACTTACCAATCTCTTCTTTGAGCTTATCAATGACAGCCTGGCTTAACGTCATTTTGGCTCGAAGGTCTGTGATATCAGCCTGAATCTCTGTCACGTGAGCATTGTTAGCAGCATGGACACTGTCCGTTGCGCCTTTACCCACATTGACGGCAAGATCGACGGTTTCTGCGCCATAACGAATCGCTTTCGCTGTTGTTGTCGCAGCTTTTGTGCCCATATCCGCCACTTTCGCCATGTTTGCAGCGGCTTTCGTAGCGATTTCCGTGACCTTTTGAGCTACCTTACCAGCACCTTTTGCTGCAAGTTTCGCGATACCGCCAGCTGCTGCACCACCAAACGTTACAACAGCTCCAATAACCGCGACGGCGATTTCTAATGCCATTACGACTTTGTTTAGCACATCGACATTTATGCCCGCTTCTTTTAGCGCATCTTGAACGGCTGGCTCTTGCAGCGCCATGCTCACTGCTCCCATAACGCCACCAGCGATCATAAGTGCACCGGCTGCTGCACCAACACCCGTTGCCACCATTACGGCACCAACAACAATAGAAACCACCGCACTGATCCAACCAAAGATCTTCGCTGCTAAGCCTGATTTTTGGGCTTCTTTTGCAGCGGCTTCCGATTCTTTGATTTTGTCTTGGTTTTCCACCATCTCTTTTTCGTGCTTAGCTTTTGCGACCTTCACTTCCTGAATTTTCAGCTCGTTTTGAGCACTTTTCAGTTTATCCGTGATAGCAGCAAGCTCTACTTCAAAATCATCAGCAGATCCTGCGATGATTTTGACGGCAATCGAACCTGTTTGGTCTGCAACTGCATGGAGAGATTTTGCAATGGTATCGACGATCTTTTGCAGCTGTGCCATGGCTTTTAGCGTCAAATCATTCACTTTGTCACTAACAGCTGCGTTAGGTGCATCTAACTGAACTTTTACTTTTCCGGTGTTCAGTACATCTGCATCTTTACTCTTCACGTTTTCTACCGTCACAGAAGGCGTCGCTGTAGACGCCGTTTTCTGCACGTTATCTAACGTGACTTGGCCAGATTCAGGGCTATAAACCTGTGTCTGGATGCGGTCAAGTGCAATAGAACTCATAGTCTAATTACTCCTTTTTATTTCTCACCGCTTCTAACATGATGCCTGCACGCTCATGCAAATCTGCATATTGTGATTTTCCGGCAGACATCTCCTTCGCGCTGTAAAACCCACTCTCTGCTTCTGTCAGTTGTTCCAGTTTAAGGTGACATTCAGCAGAGTGAAAAGGTGGGCGTGGATCATTTACGTCCACTAGCGCTGCGTAGCTGTAGGCGTCTATTGCCTGCAGATACTCACCCAACTCCTGACGAGCCGCGCCAAGGCCAATGAAAAATCGCGCCTGATAATGATCAAGCATGCTGAGTAATTGAAATACTTTCGCTGCTTGCTCAATCTTTCCCGATTGGAAAAAGTTGTAACCTACGGCATAAATATGTTCGATGGTGTCCTGAGACACATCGTGCAACATTTTTAACGTGCCTCCCTCTTCCAAAAAAGACAGCAGTTCTTCTGCTTGCATTTGAGATGGATCGGTCGCGTTTGTTTTAGTCATGGTTGGTTATCCTTAAATGGCTCGTAGGATTTCTTGTAAAATACTGTGGTACTTCTGAACAAACTTGTTCATCGCTTCAACGGTCGAGTTGTATTGAGAACTGGTGTCGTTCAGCTCAGTGGTTTTGATTTGCACTTCATCGTTAAGCAACTTGGATTTAGCACTGACAGAACTAGAAAAATTAGACAGTTTTTTCGACTTCTCTTCGTCTTGGTACGACGCACCATCACCGATAGTAATACCTTGTGTTTGAAGGAAGTCTCGATGGTTTGTTATTTTATTATCCGTCAAATACTTGTACTCAGGTGAAGCTTCAAAATCCGTTTGATTGCTGTAGTTAAAGTCACTCGCTTTGAAGTTACTTTCTGGATATCCCGGTTTATAAACCCCATCAACACTTTGCGTAGAGTGAATTTTTGATTGCACAACACCAAAAACTTTAAGCTGTATTGTGAGATCCTCTAATGCCTCTTTCTGATCATTACGTTTCTCTAAACGGTTAACACGACGCTCATTTAGCGCAAGCAGCACTTGCTCATCAAAACGGTCTCCAATGCTGGACTCAACAACGGCCAACAAATCACGAGCCGTTAGAGAGTGCTCTGCTCTCACCTCGCGATCCGCTTTCTCTTTATCGGTGATATTGAGTAGACGCTCTTTCAATGCCCCTAAGTTCTTGCGCAATGCCTCGTATCGCTCAGTAAATGAAGCCCCGGTAGATTCACCTTTTACTATTTTTTCAAACTGTAATCGGATATCTCGTTCGGTGTTTTCTTTGATCAAATTAACTTGAGCTGCCGTTATTTGTGTCTTTTGGACATCGGCTATCGCTCTGTCCTGGTAAAAGTCGTCGATTTCTATATTTGTTAAACTCACCGCGAAGTTGGCGAACAAGCTAGAAAGGGTCAAAGGCTCAGTTCCACCAATAACAGTGTTAAGTGCTGCTTTTAGATTGTTCGTTCCACTCGCCTCACCATAAGCTGCGCTATATTGGCCTTTCACTTGAGCGGCCATTTCATCTAACGCTTCTTTAAGCTGCTGTTTAGAAATACCAGGAGTCCAGGTAATTCTGCTAGCTAGCGCACTTGCGTCATCGGTGCTTAAAGTAATACCGATGCCTTGAAAACTACTTTTTAATTGAGCTGAGACTTGAAGAGCGAAACTCTCTTTAGTCAACAGAAAATCCGAGCTCTTCAGTTGCGCGAGATTAACGGTACCTAAGCTACTAAAGGCATTGCGAAGAAAAGAAATAGAAGCATCTCTCACTTCACGGGAGCCCATTTGATTAGCAAGCTCTGCAACAAAAAGAGAAATTTCTTTGGTGGCATTAGCCAGACCTGTCTCGGAGAGGTTGGCGATCTGCTCCGCTTGGTTACTCTGAGTGCCCAGATTAAATTGACTAACAAACTCAGTAGATAACGAGCTATCTACGTTTTCCGTCAGTAACTTACTAAACCAAGACTGAAACTGATTTGATAGCGTTTGGTTTGTTTGAGCATTAAACTCGGCTGCGGTTAATTCACCATCTGAGTTAGCACTTTGTAGCGACTTTAGCCAAACAGATGCGGTGTCGGTCAATGATATACCAGCAAACGCGTTATTTTTCGCTTTTAGGTTTTCAAGCGTATCAACATAAAGCGCGATGCTTTGTGATTCCGTTTGTCCCGAGATAGTTGGCAATGAAGAGATTATCGAGGCAAGTTGCTGAGTCTCTGCTTCACCCAGTACAGGGGTAAATGCCTCTATCAAGTTTTGTTGGAAAGTGGGTAATGGTGCACTACTCGCAGCTGTGTCTGTTGCTCCTGTCGTAGAGCCAGTCGTTTTCATATTCGTCATTTCCAAACCTCTAAATCATCATGCCGCGCATCACTGTGGGACGCTTTCTGCGTTTACCTGACGTACCTTGTAGCTGATTTTGTTGTTGCCGGCGGCGCTGGACTTCGTCTATTAGCTCTTGCTCTGCACGTTTCATGGTATCTACTGGCGCTTTTATGCCGCCAAGTAAAACATCCCCCGCAACAGGACCAACACCTAAGCCTTCCAATAGCTCGTTAAAAATATCGGTTCTGTCTTCAGCTTTTCTAATGGCAAGCTCAGCGTTCTCAATCGCATCGGTAAACGGTTGCTTCATCTTGATTCCTATCTTAAAGCGGGTCATCTCATCGGTGCTGTCAGTAACAGTCGTGAGTTTTTACTTTTTCAACTTTTTCAAAGGTCTATAATCTGCTAGGCGTAAACAGTACCAGTCGTCTAGCTCATCATGGCTTGCACCGCATGCTTTTAGATAGAACTGTGCCAATCGCTGGCTGCTCATGTTGCTACCACGTAACACATCGACGTTGCCGCGAATGACCCAATCGGAGGGATAAAGTTGAATGGCATGTTCAGCCAAGAGAAATAAGCCGGCAAAGGGGTTACTCAACCCCAATTTTGGACGAACGCGTTTCAGAAGAACGATGATGATTTCACCGTCCTCCACCCGAAAAACGAGCTCTAAGCCCTCAACTTCAATTCGATAACCAAGTTGAATTTCACTTTGTTGCCAAAAGTATGGCGTCACTTCGATCCCCGCTTGCGCCAGCGAGAGTATTAGTTTTGTTTTCATTACATCCCCACCCTTCCCAGTGGCTGAATATTGATTTGCTGGGTTAGTTCTTGAAATGACAAAACGGGCAGATCGTAGTATTCCGATTCAATAAGCTTTCGCACATATCGGCGTACATCCATAGACACAACTAGCACAGGTTTATTCGGCATGCGGCTTAAGTCACCAATGGTCTGTTTCACATCACTGACAAATTGTTGCGTTACTGACGGATCTAACGCCAAGTAACTCCCTGCTGAGGTTTGACGAATACCGCTGCGTATTGTGTCTTCGAGATTTTGATCCAATAAGTAAGCGGGCAACATGTTTTGTCCGCTTGCGTATTTGTAGCAAATGTAACGTTTTAAGCTGGAACGAATGTACTCCGTCAGCTGTACAACATCTTTCTCTTTTTGGCCCCACTCAACCATCGCTTCCAAGATCACGCGAAGGTTTCGGATAGAAATGTCTTCAGAAACCAAGCGTTGCAAGATTTCCGTCATTTTTTGCAACGGAACAATACGCTGGGCCTCTTTGACTAGCTCCGAATAACTGCCTTCCATCTGCTCCAACAGATAACGCGTCTCCTGAATACCAATAAAGTCTTGTGCGTACTCCTTGAGAACATGAGACAAGTGGTACGTTAAAATCCTGTCGGGTGTGAGAAAACCGACATGACTGGCTACGAGTTTTTGCTCATAACTCTGTGCCACCCAAATGCTAGAAATACCGGGTAGAAAATCTTCATCTTGCTCATAAGGCACGCCTAATAAGTCGATCTGCTCATTCCCTTCTGTCACCAAGAGTTGGTCTTTTACAATTCGTCCTCGTGCAACCGGAACTTCTTGTAACTGAATTAAATACTCGCCATTTTGCATCCCCTCGTTAAAACGCAGGTGGATACCCGGGAAAGGCACGCCGAGGTCGAGATATAGTGCGCGCCTCACCCTTGCTAGCTCTTCATTTAATGCGACCGCTTCCAAGCTTTCCTGAAGGCTCGCGTCAAGATCAATCAACAGCGGGACCGTCATGGCGAACTCTTCTTGCTCACCTAACTTACCTTTACTGTTTCTAGAAGGCGTAGGTTTGCTTGGCTTCGCTGCTGGCGAACCGGCCCCTTGCGAAACAAAGCTTGATAAGTCGGTGCTATCTGATTCAGCTTGTTTTTTCTGTTGATAGAAAAGGAAGAAACCACCACCACCAACCACGGCGGCCAAGACCAGAAAAGTGATTTTTGGAAACCCAGGGATGAGTGCGAACAGCACCAAAAGCACACCACCAATAAGAAGCGCTCGTGGCTGAGCAATCACCTGCCCACCAATATCCGATCCAAGATCAGAAGAGTCTTCATGGGAAACACGCGTCACGATAATACCGGCGGTAATCGCGATAAAGAGTGCCGGGATCTGCGATACCAAACCATCGCCAACGGTCAAAATCGCAAATAACTCAAGTGCTTCAGAAGCACTCATGCCTTTTTGCGTTACCCCGATCGTGACGCCACCTAAGATGTTGACCACAATGATGACCAGACCCGCAATGGAGTCGCCTTTAACGAACTTCATCGCGCCATCCATCGAGCCATACATTTGGCTTTCTTTTTCAATCAGTGATCGTCGGTGCCTAGCTTCGTGTACGTCAATTACTCCGGCACGCATGTCACCGTCAATACTCATCTGCTTACCAGGCATCGCATCGAGTGAGAAGCGCGCACTAACTTCTGCTACCCTTTCTGAGCCTTTGGTGATCACCATAAACTGAACAATGGTAATGATCAGGAACACAACAATACCGACCACTAAGTTACCGCCCACAACGAAGTTACCGAATGTATAAACGATTTGACCAGCATCGCCTTGTAGCAAGATCAAACGGGTTGTCGTGATAGATAAAGACAGACGAAACAATGTCGTGATCAATAGCACCGCAGGAAACGCAGAGAACTCAAGTGGCGTGGTGATGTAAATCGCTAACATAAGCAGCACCACCGCAATGCTCATGTTGGTGCCAATCAGCACATCCACCAGTGCGGTAGGAAGTGGCAATATCATCATAAAGACGATCGCGAGTAACATCACCGCAAGCATGATGTCTTTGCGTTGCCCTACTTTGTTTAGAATATCGATCAACTTATTCATGTGATTCACTATTTAAAGATTGCAGATAGCGTCGGTGCGCTTGACGGGCGCCATCGACGTCATTTTGTTTCCAACGCGCTTGGCTTAAACAAAACCAGAGTCCTGCCGAGTCAGGATGAAGGTCGGATTTTAATAAGTGCTCACACACCTCAATCGCCCGGGTATATCGACCACTTTGTAAACACGCCACAGCAAGTGTTTGCATCGCCTCTTTGTGCTGCGGTTCTATTTCTAGAACCGCATCGAGAATAGAAATGGCATGCTCTGGCTTTTGGTATTGAACTTGTAGCGCAGCGTGAACAAGTAAGAGTTCAATGTCTTTGGATCTCAACATGTTGGTTAGACCTGGATAAGGAGATTGAGCGCCATAGTGAGGTAACGCTGATCAAGTTGTGTACTTTGTAGCGTTTCAGATGCTTTGATAAAAGAAGCGGAGCCTGAATCCTGTGCAAGAACTTGCAGCTGAGCTAACGTTTCATCAAATTGTTGACGGTATTTTTCTGGACGCAACAACTCTGAGTGCAGCAGCTTGGGCTTAGTTAACGCGATGAGATATTGGTCTGAAGGCCGGAGGTCATAGAGCTTCTCTAAATGTGTAGCGACCGCCTGACCATCAGGAAGCAATTGAAATCGCTCTGGGAAATCGGCCTTAACTTCACTATGAGTAACATGCGTAAAGGCTTCGATGCCTACGTTTAAAGTGCTGACTCGAGTCATGAGCCTGCCACATCGTTATGTAGACGAGCCAAAAGCGTAAACGCTTGCTCTAAGGTCGGAAGTGTTACTTCTTCTCCATTTAGCCTTGCTGAAAAAACCAGAGTTTGTTCATCTAACAAGCCGGTTTTAATTTCGAAAGGCCAGCCTTGATCGGCATGACACAAACACAGTGCACTTTGAATCATGTCACTGGTTTGATGCCAAGATAACGCTCGGGACAACATCAAGAATAACTGCTCACCCTGTCGCTCAATATGCAGCGTACCACTTTGCTCAAAATCCAGCTGCACCCGTCCAGCTGATGAGAAATCGACGGCATCGAGCCCCATTCCTCGGCAAAATTCATCGACGGATGCATCAATCCAACTCATCTTCCCACGCTTCCTCTTCTTCTATATCAATGGCTTCGTCTAGCGCCTTTTGTACCGCTTGGATTAAATTCTGTCGTTGTTCTTCATCGGCGAATACGTCAATTGGGATTGCGCGAACTAACTTATGGAACTCTCGAAAAAAATCGATTTTTTGTTCTACCGCCGTCAATTCCATTGCGTTGGCGACTTTCCATATCTCATCACTGCTTACCCATCGCTGCTCTACCAACGCAATCACATCAGCCATCAAATTAGAAACTTGATAAGCCATAATTCGTCTTTTCCGGTTTAAACATTTGGAACAGCTGACTCACACGATCTTGCAACGTATTTAGAGTTTTGAGTTTTTGCATATCGGACATCAACCACTGCAACTTAACCGAATCGATACTGCTACCTTGAACACTAAGATCTGCACTCATGCCTTGCAGCATAAAGTCAACAGCGGTCGATACCTCCTGCTCACCAAAGCGCGCCACAACATCTTGATAAGCCGCGCCGAGCCCTTGATAACTATGAACGGTATCGCGGTAGAAGCCGCGCAGCTGATGCAAAGAGCTAAACTCTTGCTCTTGGCTGTATTCATCAGCAAAATTTGAGACACGGATTTCCGTATCAATTTGAGACCATGTATCTGGGTTTTGCTCGATTCTTAGAAGTGCTTGGTCAATCAGCGCTAGTAGGTGTTTACTTTCTGGACTCGCACTCAAAAACTTTTTAACGGCTTTTAGCGCGAGGTATTGATGGCTTTTCTCCTCGGAAAACCCATTCAAGTAGGCTTGTAATTGCGCGATGGTCGAGATATTTCCTCCCGCCATTTTTGTAGCCAAATCTTTGATCTTTTGATTCTTTTCAAGATCAGGGACTTTTCTTAAATAGTCCGAAACGAGTTCATGTGCTTCATTAACTCGAACACCACTGTCTTTCACTTTGCGCTTGGTCAGATCTTTCTCTGCTTTTTCGGAACCGAGTGAAGTGAGTTCTTCCATCGCATCAAAAAGTGATTGTGTGGCATTGTGAACACGGACGGTTTCACCGCGATAATTGCCTTTTTGTGAAACGTCGGGGAGAGACGATTCCAACCCGTTTTGGATAGACGCATCAAACTTTGGATTTGTTGCGATATGATTGTTGATAATACTCATTCACTTGCACTCCTTCCGCACAATACAGGCGAATTATAGGAAGTGCGCTTTGTTGAAGCTGTCAAAATCAGACGTGTTTTTTTAGTGCACTTTCAGTTTTCTAAAAACTCCCGACTGATATTCACTATAAATTGATTCTTATACTTTCTATCCTCTCAGCATCAATCATTGCGCATATTTTTTACCTTGAACGATTTCTCATACATCACTGATATCCAACAATCTGCGATTAAACACACGCGTTTGATCCAAATTCGCGGGCGCGTTACACAAGTCACCGGCACCATTATCAAAGCTGTCGTCCCTGGCGTTCGTGTAGGTGAACTGTGTGAGTTGCGTAATCCCGATCAAACTCTGTCTTTGTTAGCGGAAGTGGTTGGCTTCCAGCAGCATCACGCTTTGCTCACCCCGTTAGGAAATATGTTTGGGATTTCCTCAAATACAGAAGTAAGCCCAATGGGTAAAATGCACGAAGTGGGTGTTGGCGACCACCTGTTAGGTACAACGCTTGACGGGCTTGGGCGTCCTTTCGATGGCACGCAAAGTCAGGAACCAAGTGCTTGGTATCCTGTTTATCGCGATGCGCCACCACCAATGCAACGTAAACTAATTGAAAAGCCAATCTCTCTTGGCGTTCGATCCATTGATGGGCTACTGACCTGTGGTGAAGGTCAGCGCATGGGTATTTTTGCAGCGGCTGGCGGGGGTAAAAGTACCCTACTGGCAAAACTGATTCGCTCCGCAGAAGTTGACGTGACCGTTCTCGCCTTAATTGGTGAACGCGGACGCGAAGTGCGCGAGTTTATTGAGCATGACCTAGGCGAAGAAGGAATGGCCAAATCGGTTTTAGTGGTCGCTACCTCTGATCGCCCAGCAATGGAGCGCGCCAAAGCCGCTTTTGTTGCCACTTCTATCGCAGAATATTTTCGTGACCAAGGTAAACGCGTGCTACTGCTGATGGATTCTGTAACGCGTTTCGCCCGCGCACAGAGGGAGATTGGACTAGCCGCAGGCGAGCCACCAACACGACGTGGCTATCCGCCTTCCGTTTTTGCCGCTTTGCCAAAGCTGATGGAACGAGCTGGACAATCAGACAAAGGATCAATTACATCACTGTACACCGTGTTGGTGGAAGGTGACGACATGACAGAGCCTGTCGCGGATGAAACTCGCTCCATTTTAGATGGGCACATCATTCTCTCGCGCAAACTTGCGGCAATGAACCATTACCCCGCCATTGATGTACTTCGGTCAGCAAGCCGAGTGATGAATCAAATCGTTGAACCCGATCATCAGGCGTCTGCTGCTCATATTCGCGAAATGTTAGCTAAGTATGAAGAAGTTGAGCTGCTAATCAAAATTGGCGAATACCAACATGGCGCAGATAGCCTAGCAGATATGGCCATTGCACAAAGTGATGATATACGCGCCTTTTTACGCCAAGGCACTCATGAACCAAGCGATCTTGATGGCGCTATCGCTCAACTTAAAGGGATGGCGAAACAATGATAGAACGTTTATTAGAAATCAAAAAAATTCGCGCTGACCGTGCGGATAAAGCCGTCAAGCGTCAAGAATACCGAGTGTCAAACGCCGCAGCACAGGTTCAAAAGGCCGAACGTTCTGTCGCGGACTATCACGTTTGGCGCCAGGAAGAAGAAGAGCGACGTTTTGCTAAAGCAAAACAACAAACGCTCGTTCTCAAAGAGCTAGAAACATTAAGACAAGAAATCGCGTTGTTAAGAGAGAGAGAAGCCGAACTTAAACAACGTGTGGCCGAGTCAAAAAAAGCGCTTGAAATCGAACGCTCGGCACTTAAAGAAAAGCAAAAAGAGGCGCGACAAGCCCATAAAACCAAAGAAAAATTCGTTCAGTTGCAGCAACAAGAAGTCGCGGAAAAATCGCGAGAAAGGCAATACCAAGAAGAACTCGAACAGGAAGAGTTTCGCACTGTCGACATTATCTAAAGGTTCACTATGCGCATTACCCCAACAACTGAAACATCGAATACGCTGCACAAATCAACGCCGGAACAAGTGCCTCTCGAGAAGGAGGCCGAGCTTCAATCACAATTCGAGCATGCAATGACGAAGAAGCCTAGCAAGGGAAAGGAGTCTATCGTTGGGAATCCCCAAAAAAATCATACTGGCGAAGAAGACATACCGCTAAGGCATAAGACATCTCAAGGTCTAGATAAGAAACCTAACTCATCGAACCAAGAAGCCAACGCTGACAAAAACACCTCCACTTTAAAAGGTAAAAGTGACGTCGTCACTAAGAGAGATATAGAGAAACCGCAAGACGACGCAGCAAATAGCGAAGAAATAATTAGCGAAAACAATAAATTGCTTAAAAATGATGGAAAAAACGATGGCGACACAGTTCTAAGCTCCCCTTCTACTGAGCGTGTTGATCCTCACTTTCAAGCTCAAGCTCATTTGAAAGATGATAAACCGACGCCGATGGATAAACATACCTCGCCGGATTGTCTCTCTACGTTTGAATCTGGCTTGCTTCCCCAAAGTTCGACAGAGACAGAGCTCGCTCTATATGGGATTAACATTGTTGGCTTAACGAAAAAGCAAACTGAAAAAACGCACAATAAGCGTGCGACTCCGCCGCTACAGAATACAGGCAAACGACCAGACCAAACTGGTGGCCTGCCTGAAACCAAGCCTCTTGAAAAAATCGTGACGAAAAGCGCACTAGTCACCGTTAAAACGGATGAAGAAAAAGTGCCTTCTCAACCCTTTGCAAGTGCGGTAACACAAGGCGATGTCATCCTAAAAAGTGTTGCTTCGCAGGCTCAACCAAGCCCAACGCGAGACGTAAACCAATTACTCCAGCAATTGGTGGACAAAATCTATGTTGCTCTGCCAACCGTATCGGACAACAAAGAGGTTCGGCTGTTTCTAAGTGAAGGACAATTAAAAGGTGGTGAGATCCACATCAAGTTGGACGCTCAAGGGTATAGCGTGACGATTCGACAAGAGCATGCCCTTTCCATTATTAGCCAGCAAGCTAGACAAGATCTTGCTGAACGGCTAAACCGATTCGGTGGTGAGCAGCCACTTCGCTTAGCGATCAGCGAACAAACTCAACAGCTCGATCAACAACAACATGAACAACAACACTCACGCCAACAACGCAGCGTGTATGAAGAATGGCAAGCGGAGAATGACCTATGACGCCGTTAATAATCCCCAAAGTGGATGCAGAAAGTATCGCGCTCAGCAATCAACTTTGTGCAAAACAGTGCCACTTCCAAGGGACTGATGGTCAGAGCGTATCGATTACTGTTGCTCAAATCCCTTCATTTGAAGGGTTCCGTTTAACCACGTTGATTGGAGGGCAAACCCTACAAGTAGACTTTTCTCGTGCGCAGCTCCAACATTGGCTGAAATCGACCTTAAATGCTACTGCGTTTGAGTCCCTGCCTAACTCCCTCCAGTTAGCACTTTTGAGCTCACAGATAGAACCGCATAGTGAGGCAATCAAAGCGCTATTTGGTCAGTTACCCATTCTTAGTCAACTACAGCCGTTAGAGGCGAGCCAGGCCCAAGAGCATGCTTTAATGTTAACCCTCAATAAGCCTAACGGCTCTCTTTGTTTGTGGGTTAGCGAAGGATCAGACGTGTTGTTGGATGCGCTACCAAACAGCGCTGCTCTACAAGCTCGACACCTCGCTTTACCTGTGTGGTTAAGTCTTGGAAGGACCCATTTGACGTTAAGCGAATTTAATTCGCTCGAGCTGGGAGATGTCATCTTTTTTGACGATGGTTACATCGCCAAGCAACAAGCCATTTTTCAAGTATCTAACCAGAATCTCTGGCGCTGCCAGCTAGATGACCAAACTCTTCACATTATTGAAAAAGAAACCAATATGAATGACGTAAACGCTTCAGAAATGTTAACCGACCACCAGCAACTGCCTGTGGAACTCACGTTTGATATCGGCCATCAAACCATCACGCTAGAACAGCTTAACCAGCTTCAACCAGGGTACGTATTCGAGCTAAACCAGCCTGTATCTAAGCCGGTAACATTGCGTGCCAACGGCAAAATCATTGGTGAGTGTGAACTGGTTAATGTTAACGAACATTTAGGTGTGCGCGTACTGGAGCTGTTCGGTGGCACGCAGGAGCCAGCATGATCCAGTTACCCGACGAGCTCAATCTCATTGTCAGCTTAGCACTGCTGGCACTGATCCCATTTATCGCCATGATGGCGACGTCGTTTGTGAAACTCGCCGTTGTATTCTCACTGCTGCGTAACGCTCTCGGTGTACAGCAAATTCCGCCGAATATGGCGCTTTACGGATTGGCCATCATTCTGTCAATTTTCATCATGGCTCCCGTCGGGTTTGAAACCTACGACTACGTAAAGCAGCATGATATCTCCCTTGAAGATTCTGCAAGTGTAGAAGGCCTCATTGAAAGCGGTTTACAGCCTTATCGAGAATTTTTGAAAAAGCATATTCGGGAAACCGAAGCCATATTCTTCACTGATGCTGCACGCACATTGTGGCCACAGAAGTACGTAGACCGTTTAGAGTCGGACAGTTTATTGCTCTTACTGCCCGCATTTACCGTCAGCGAGCTTACTCGCGCTTTTGAAATTGGCTTTCTGTTGTACTTACCGTTCATCGCTATTGACCTAATTGTGTCGAATATCCTACTCGCGATGGGGATGATGATGGTATCGCCAATGACGATTTCCCTCCCCTTCAAATTGTTGCTTTTTGTCTTGCTTGACGGCTGGACAAAGCTCACCCACGGCTTAGTGTTGAGTTACGGTTAATCACGGAGAAAGTATGCATTCTGCTGAAATCATTCATTTCACGACTCAAGCATTAACCCTAGTGTTGTACTTGTCATTACCGCCGATTTTAGTCGCAGCATTGGTTGGTACATTGGTGTCGCTTATTCAGGCGTTAACTCAGGTCCAAGAACAAACGTTAGGCTTTGTGGTCAAGCTTATCGCGGTCATTATTACGCTGTTCGTCACAACGCAATGGCTAGGGGCAGAGCTCCACGCCTTCGCCTCGCTTGCTATGGATAAAATTCCTCAAATACGATGAGTTATCACGACTTACACCAGGCTTTATTTTTGTACAGCCTGACGTTACCTCGGTTAATGGCGTGCTTCATCTTTTTGCCTATTTTGAGCAAGCAAATGCTAGGCGGCACCATGGTGAGAAATGGTGTGCTTTGCTCACTCGCGCTGTTTATATTTCCGATGATTAATCAGCAAAGCTTGCCCGCAGAAACCGACGGCATTTGGCTGATAGTGATTTTGGGTAAGGAGGTATTAATTGGGCTGTTGATAGGGTTTGTTGCTGCTATCCCCTTTTGGGCGATAGAAGCGGCCGGTTTTCTGGTCGACAACCAACGTGGGGCTGCCATGGCAAGTATGTTTAACCCAACGCTAGGCTCACAATCCACACCAACAGCCGTGTTGCTGACCCAAACGTTGATTACCCTGTTCTTCTCTGGCGGGGGCTTTGTCACTTTTATCTATGCGTTATTCAAAAGCTATACATCTTGGCCGATTGTGGACTTTTTCCCAACCGTTAGCGACGCATGGGTGAGCTTCTTCTACGCGCAATTTGAACAGCTTATGTGGCTTGGTGTGTTGATGTCCGCTCCACTAGTGTTGGCAATGTTTCTTGCTGAGTTTGGTCTGGCGCTTATCAGTCGTTTTGCACCGCAATTGAATGTTTTTTTCCTTGCCATGCCAATAAAAAGTGCCATCGCGAGTGTTTTACTGATCGTGTATCTCGGAATAATGATGGATCACTTTGAAGTACAGTTTTACGGCATTACCCGATTCGCAGAACAACTCAATACCATTTGGCAATAACGCTTAGGATTCTTTATGAGTGCAGAAAAAACAGAGCAACCCACCGCAAAAAAGTTACGCGATGCTCGGCAGAAAGGTCAGGTTGCCAAAAGCCAAGAAATCGTATCGTCTGCATTAATTTTGGCGCTCATAATTGTACTGTTTGCGTTCGCCGATTATTACATGTCGCACATCTCAGCGCTTATTCTCCTACCAAGTAAGCTTGCTTATCAGGGTTTCCAAGATGCGCTAGTCGATGTCGCTATCGCCATCGCAAAAGAAATTGCCTATCTACTCGCTCCGATTATTCTGGTTGCTGCACTCGTCGCCGTCTTTTCCAATATGGGGCAGTTCGGATTCCTATTTAGTGGTGAATCCGTTAAACCCGACATCAAAAAGATCAATCCCGTCGAAGGGGCCAAACGCATTTTTTCCCTCAAGAGTGTGATTGAGTTTATCAAGTCGATCCTTAAAGTCTCTCTTCTTTCCTGCATTATCTGGGTGACATTACGCGGTAACATCAACGCTTTAATGCAAATTCCAACTTGTGGGCTAGAATGTGTCCCGACCATTACTGGCGTCATGATTAAACAATTAATGATTATCTCTTCGGTAGGCTTCATCGTCATCGCTGCCGCAGATTTTGCGTACCAGAAATTTGATCACACGAAAAAGCTCAAAATGAGCAAGGACGAAGTGAAGCGCGAATACAAAGAGATGGAAGGCAGTCCAGAAATAAAAAGCAAACGTCGTCAGTTGCACCAAGAGCTACAAGCCTCCAATCAACGCGAAAACGTTAAACGTTCTAATGTATTAGTTACAAACCCAACACATATCGCGGTTGGCCTTTATTACAAGAAAGGCGAAACGCCCCTGCCCGTCATCACTTTGATGGAAACCGATGCGGTAGCCAAACGTATGGTCGCAATCGCTAAAGAGGAAGGCGTGCCTGTGATGCAAAAAGTCCCTCTTGCTCGTGCACTATACGCCGACGGCAACGTCGACCAGTACATCCCAAGCGATCTTATTGAAGCAACTGCGGAAGTGCTTCGTTGGTTGGCCTCGTTAGAGTCCGAGGCGGACTAACAAACCACATCCCATTCAAGATCGGGGCTTACAACTGCCCAGCTTTCAACCTCGATACTTTCAACGCTATAATGCGGTATTCTTTAACTGTATGTTGTTTTTATGAAATCTAACTTAAGCATTCGCTCCTACACGAAACGTATGAGCCGACATACTCATAGTGATTATCATCAACTGGTGCTTCCTCTCCAGGGCAACATACATATTGATATGGATAGTTATGTCGGAAAGGTGGCGGTTGGCGACTGCATAGTCATCCCCAAAAGTTGTGCCCACGGTTTTAATGCCGAAGAGTCATCACGCTTTATTGTTGCGGATATGACCACTTTGCCCACTCATTTGATGGATAATAGTGTGGCTGTGTTTTCGATTAGCCCGCCTCTACTGAGCTTTATCCAGTTTGTCGAAAAGCAACTTGAGTATCAGGTTAATGATGAAATTGAAAACTCAATGGTTGCAACCTTCTATCTGTTGCTAGAGCAGCAAAAGCGGTCTCGCTCCGTAGATTCGCGTATTCGAGATGTACAGGTTGTGATCGCCGAGCAGCTTGATCAGCCACTCACCATTGCCTCATTAGCGAATGCCGCTTGCTTGAGTCCGACGCAGTTTAAAAAGCTTTTTAAAGAGCAGCTAAAAGTGAGCGTCCATAAGTACATTACACTACAACGTATGGAAAAAGCCAAAGCACTACTGACTCATACAGACCTTCCAGTTCAGTTGATAGCTGAACGAGTTGGCTATAGTGACCTTTCCGCGTTTAGTCGACGGTTTTCAATGCATTTTGGTATGTCTCCTAGAGAGTTTTCCCGATAGTCACTAGAATAGTCTTCTGGAACAAGTATTCCGTCTTTTCAGCACAAAAATCTCTATCGCTTTCTTTTATTCTTTCTACCCTAAAACAGCCATTCACTAGGTAGAAATTACAGTGTTAAAAAAACATTTCACCGACTATCAATTAGGAACTTTATCCATACTTTTTGCTTCAACCCTGTGGGGAACGACGGGCACCGCTGCCAGCTTGGCACCGGATGTCAGTGCTCTCGCCATTGGCGCATTTTCTATGGGTATTGGTGGATTTATGCAAGCATGTCTGTCTGCGAAGTCACTGAAGAGAGATTTTCGAAAAGTCGTACATAAGAAGAAAACGTTACTGGTTAGTATTATCGCCTTAGCCACCTACCCACTGGCTTTTTATTCATCAATGCGATTCGCCGGTGTGGCTATTGGTACGGTTGTTTCTATCTCCACTGCACCTTTCTTTTCTGCTTTGTTAGAGTGTCTCTTTAGCCGAAATCAGACCATAACCAAGCGCTGGATGATGAGTTTCGCAATCGGGGTCATTGGCATTACCTTGTTGCTGGCTTCTGAGTCATCCGCAAATAGCTTATTTGATCAGGATATGAAGCATTGGGGTGTATTACTTGGCCTATTGGCAGGTCTGACGTACGCCATTTACTCATGGGGAGTAAAGGCTATGATTGACCACGGCATTGAATCGCAAACGGCCATGGGAAGTGTTTTTGGTATTGGTGGAGTTTTGCTTCTACCAACACTTTTCATCACGGGCGATAATCTATTTGCATCATCAACTAATACGACGGTCATGCTCTACATGGCCTTGATTCCAATGGGGTTAGGTTACGTCGCTTTGGGTTTGGGCTACGGTTTGTTACAGCCAGTGGAGCTAGCATACTCACGCTATTTGAACCTGTTATCGCAGCCGCACTAGCAGTTGCGATTGTTGGGGAAGAAATTTCTTTCATTGGTTGGGTTGGTATAACGTTGACACTTGTGTGTTTGTTTCTTCAGTCGAAAAGTTAAATTCAATGGAGATGAGCCAGCCCCAAAAAGTAACGCTGACGGTAGATAAAGTAAGGAGCAGCACCTACTCCCTACTTTACCATTTGAAATTACACCCAGCCTTCTGCCAAGTACATCAATCGCAATTGACTTGGTGAGCCTAGTTTTTCTAGCGCATCTAATTGGACGTCACTCAGGTTTGGGCATTTATCAAGATAAACCCGTCCGTTTGCTGCATCTAGGGGGAGCTTGTAGGTGAGCTTTTCGTTGATTTTACTTGCTTCCCCTTTATCAATCGCTCGAACAGCTGGCATGAGCCAATCCCAATCTTCTCCTAACAGTTTTTTAAACGCCCCGTTAGCAATAGACTCGGTTTTACTTGGTGCATCCTCTGGGCTTAGCTTCAAGATAGAGTCTACGTCAGGAACCAAGTGCTCACTTGGCTCTGAACCCAACATCTTTTTCAGTGTTAATCGAGCGGCTTCCATCTCTTGTGCCTCTTTAGGCGCTTGAGGAGAAGTCATTGCAGTATTCTCCTTAGGGCCAAGGTACGCCATTAATGCGCGGACAGAAGCCGGATCTTGCATACTGAAGGTAAAGTCTCCTTTTGCATTGGAAACTTCAAGTCTAGGTAAAACACCAGACATTTCGCCTTGCATAAGTTGCTCTTTTACTTCCGTATTTAACCCGTATGCCCCAGCTTGGTTCGCCACAAAGCCACCGCCGCTCATGATAGCAGTCGTTGCCGCAGAACCGATTGCCTCTTTTGCTATCGGTGTGACGCCCACCGTTGCTACAGAGCTAACACCGAACGTGCCCAGGCTCCCCGTCGCCATACCTAACGTAGCTCCAATGCCACCTTCAGCCGACAGTATCGCATGACCTTGAGCCAAGGTTTGCTGCATCGGCATAGAAAGACGTTGATCTCGCCCTGGCAGCTGTGAAATTTGTTCTAACTGATGATGGTAAGCCTCAGCATCACCATTTACGGCCGCTTTGTGCAGCTCTCGACCTGTAGAAATCAATAAGCCAACACCAGGTAATGCCAAGTTAATAACGGCGTTCACACCAGAACCTTTTAGCTTTTCTTTGCCCATCTGTAACAGTTCAGCAGCGAAGCCATCCATTTTTCCTGGATACTGGGCTTCTAAACTCACCTGCATACGCGGATCTTTGCTGATCGCATCAAACGTATTTTTAAGCTGCTGGTACGCATCGCTGCTCACTTTTATTTCATCCAATAGGCTGACAACTTCTAAGATTTTACGCTCAGTAAGTGGCTCACCGCGATAGCCTGAAGGACTCACTAGGGAGTAAGCCAACAGCGCAACCTCAGGTTTTTCTTGCTTAAGTAGCGCCTGCTTTAAATCAAGGTGAGTTTTGATGTTTTCTTGGAAAAACTTAGTGTATTTGCTTCTCAATACGCCTTCGTGAATAGAAGCAAACTTATGACCTTTGTGGAATGTGGAAGGTTCTTTTACTTCACCTCTTTTACTGATCACTCGGTCATCTTTTTGCGCAGCAACTGCACGAAACTGTTCTAGATCAGGTACTGGGCTTTGACTGATTTTTTGTGTTGTATTAACCATTTTTCTCTCCTACACACGAAGTGATTGAACATGAGCTTGTTCATGATTAAAGGTGGTTGGAATCGCTTGATCCAACATTGCGAAACGCGCTTGCCACAGCTCGGCCTGTTCAATAACTTCGTGAAACCAAGCGGTAAGGTTCGTCGTATTTAGATGCTCAACGGGTTTACGTCCTGCTAAGACAAGCTGTCGACCATTTGGAGCTAAAGCAAGTGCGAGGTTGCCACTACCAATTCCTTGATAGTTAGCATGAGCAAGAAGCTCTAAACCTTTTAGTCGTTGTTCACCGGATTTTTCTAACCCTCCGAACGTTACAGACAACATCAAATCATCCGTATCTGTCGCAATGAAATACAACATGTAGCGATCATCGACCAGTAGCTGACAACGTTCATTTTCTTCAAAATTCAGTTCGGGCAACTCATTGAGTTGGCAAAACTCCAAGAGCAGTTGTTGAATCGTGTTCATAACTTTTTCCTTTTGTTTCAATAACTCTATTGAACAACGATTGCAGATTGAACGATGTCGGTAATGGCTTTATTTTTGTCACTTTTTCGCCTTCATTGTGAGGTTTTCCGCAGAAATCTCGCTCTAAAATCGAGTTGCCAGAGTAATAAAAAAGAGCAGCTCAGAGCTGCTCTTTCAATAAAGGTTAGATGCTTAGCATGGTGTATTTGCTCACTTCTTTTGCAGAGTGACTAACCCAGTTTATGGCTATCAAAAATGACTTCTGTTGGCGGGAACATATTCGAAACAGGTGGTCGTTGTGCATCTCCAAACATTGGTGCACCGAATGCAGATGTCGCCCACGGGTCAACAATTTTCACATCCTTACTCCACGTTGATGGATCTTTTATGTCGCTCCCCTCTTGTCGACCAACCAGTACATAAAGGTGTGTACCTGAATGACCCTTTTTAAACGCAACCACTTCTACTTTGGGTTCACTTTCAGGTGTTCCTGACATGCCTTGAATCATCTCAGCGGCGGCAGCAAAAGCAAATGTAGTACAGCAGCCGGCTTTCGCGGTTTGTACTGCCTTAGCAATGTTCTGTAGAGTGCTTAATTGCGGTGCGGTTCCTCTTTGTGCTGCAGCTTGAACTCCGTTTGCGGACATCGTCGCTCGGTGATCTTGCATGATTCTCGCTTGATCCGCGTGAAGCTCTTTTAGTCGTGGCTTTCCTTTTGTTTCATAAAACTGTGACCCCTTAACACCGAACGTATTTAAGTCCGTACAGGCAAAATCACCAAGCTTTTGAAGGTTGGCTTTATGTTCGTTGATAAGCGCGACACTCGATGAGGCTTTATTGGTTTTGGAAGAAAAGGCTGCCGTTTGTGCAGTGGGCCAATTTGAGCTTGGGCCAGACGACAATCTCTCAAGATTTTTCAGGCTCCCAAGCGTTAACTTATTTTCACCGTTCAACACATTTTTCAGCATCAGCTTCGCAACATCTTTAGGAATACCCTGCTTAGTAAGCAGGTTCACTACAATATCTTTCGCTTTATTCTGGTGGCTAATACGCGCGCTGATACTTTTATTTTTTGGTGCGCCCTCTTTAACAAAAATATCTTTACCGTTGTGTGCTCGAACCTCTTTGTCGTCAGCTTGATTTTGTGTCGCCAAATGTGACGTTAACTGACTCAACGAGTGCATTTGCGATGTATTAATATTGACCATGTGTGATGCCTTAAACTTGAATAAATGCGTGTACGTCTGTTTGGCTAAAATCTACAACCGTGTTGTTTTGAAATAACTGTCCCCAAGTATCAACTAATTCGTTCAACTGAATGATTAAGTTAGCAATGTTGGTGAGTTCACTTCCAGTCGCGATAGCAACTTGAAGAACAACGTCTTTGCGTGTTGGATTCACACAAAACTGCACACCACCTGTTTCTCGATACAAAAAGTTGTATTCAAGTAAAACTTGAAGTTTATCTAGCGTAATATCATCTTGTTCTATAAGCAGGTTTTTGGAAATCAATAACTCGCCTTTTTCCTCTACGAGCAGAACATCGACACTGTTGTTTTCAGCAAAATGCAGTGACCACATTTGATCGTCATACGCTGTCACGCGCTCAAGGTTCAGCACTTCTCCCAGCTCAGAGAGAAGCATATTAATCTTTCCTGTATTCATGTTGTGTCCTGTCTAATTTATTATAACTAAGTGACATCGATATATTTGTTTCAGCGAAGCCACTTGGGTATAACGGCTCATTTAAATAAGCGAATAAGGATAAAAGAGATTTTATGGTGAGATAGAAACCGACACTTTATTTCAACGTCTCATTTTTATTGCTATTAGCCGTTTTATTGAGAAGAAAAATTAAGGTTAAGCTGGAAAATAAAAGAGCGGCAATCGCCGCTCCAAAAATTAAATAGAAGTAAAAAATCACTTAATACCGTGAAGGCTATTTTCTGCATCCATAGCTAAAGGATTGAACGAGTCGTTACGAAGTTCTGCTATCGCGTATAGCATGCGCCCCATGCGACCATTTCCATCGGTAAAGCCATGGTACCCGATAACTCCGGCGAACAAATGTTTACCTAAGTCTTTATCTTCTACAGGGTTCTCTTTCAAAAAGCCTTCAATGTGCTGCTTTAACATGCCCTCACCGCCAATACTTGAAGGCAAAGTACCACCCGAAATATTTGGCCCTCGGTAATCACGCTCAACATTAGGCACCAATCGAGCGTGTAGCTCTTTTAGGTTTTCCATATTCAATAAATCTTTACCATTAGACGCGTATTCTTTCAGTAAAGACGTAATATTTTCGGCATCGTTTCCTTTAGAGTTAGAAGCATTAATGATCCACGCCGCAGCTCTTTCAACATTATTGGTTACGCCACTTTTGTTAAACGCATCCTCCGCCAGTCCTTCAGCGTATACACCTTGGCTTAGATCGGTGCTTGCTAGACCTTCGATATGACGTTGTGCCGATTTAAGATGCATCACCTCCATATCAAACACCGCTTGCATTTGATTAATGCTAGCTGCCGGGTTTTTCTGCGCTGCAGATACACCACCTCCGTAGTCTTTTACTACACGTCCAGCAAGCAACTTCGCTGCACTTTCGCCAATCAGTGATCTGAGGTTTTTACCAGAATCGGTTTCTAACATTGCCTCTGTCATCGCTCGCTCAGCTAACTGGTTTAGCTCAGCAGAGTTCGACTGAACTGATTTACTGTCTAACTTCGCAAAGGCATTTAAGACATCTGATGCGGTTTTTATGCTTCCATCTTTGAAGAACATTTGTCCATGCTCAACAGAAGAAGCAGCTTGTAAACGCTGAGCTTGTCCTTGCTCATTATCAAATACGGCTTTTGTAAGGGCTTTCGCTACCGATTGTGGGCTACCTTCGCGAAACAGTTTTCCTGTCGCTTCAAAAAATCGCGCTACTGCACCATTCGTAGGATTGGCGCGAGTAAATTCTTGGGTCGCTGCGTTGATTTGGTATTCTTTGCCACCAATACTCAGCTTACCTTCGTTAAGTATCTCGTTACGAGCTTGCGGCATGGCGGCCTGCAACGCGCTAACACTTCCAAAACTGATCATGTTTTAAACCCTTAATGTGGAAAAATGAGTGGTATTCGTTTCCGGTACTTCGATTGTTTTATTGGTTACTTCTTGTGTATTCGCACTTTTTAACCACTCGATGAAATTCGCAAATGACTCATCGAAAAAAGATGCAGTTAGCAGTGGCTGAGGCAGGTGTATGAAACCGATATATCCGGTCTCTTCCTCCCAGCATACCGCTGGAGAGCCTTGCGTTAAGGCATCTTTCATATGTTGATGCAAAATATCAGCACTCGGTTTATTACCTGAAATCAGCCCGATAAGCGTCACACGATCTTCTTGTGCACGAATTGTGATTGCTGTGTTTTGCTCAACGAGTAGATGGCAACAATCATCTTCATCAAAAACCAACGGCTCCAATTGGCAGCGGCTGGCAAAATCTGTCAGTAAAGAAGTTATAAATCCATTAGCCATTCGACTAAATAATCCTATTTTTGTTTTAGAGGCGCTGCTTGGTTGCAACACTTATCAACTAAGCAGCTTTCTTAGGTGTATTCTTAAGGATTTATGGCAGTGAATATTTTAGAAATGGTCGGATTTTTTTTGTTTAAAGGCATTAAAATGAAAAAACTCAGCAAGTGCTGAGTTTTTGAGGTTTATTCATGAATCGTAATTTTACGCTCGCTGAGCTGCTTCACCATGGCTTGCTTTAATGCATGCAGCTGTCCATCAATACTGGCGTCGATGATCCCAACTTCTGTTTCCAAAATGCAGCCTCCATTTTTCAAGCGCGCATCTGCTACCACGTCAACATAACCGACTTCAGGGAAATCACTTAATACACCAGCCACCTTTTCTCTCACCTCAACAACCTGCTCTGGGTGGACATGTAAAATGACCTGCTTTTGGTTACTCACCAGTTGCAACGCTTCTCGAACTACACTCACCGTGGTATCGACATCATCGAAGGTATCGATGATCTTACGTACTGCTTCTAACACCACACCTGTCATTTTTTCTTCGACTTGCTGATAGTAGTCATTACAACGTGCTAAGGTTTCAACCATCGTTTGCGCATTTTCAATCTTGGCTTGTGCAAGGCCATCTTGATAACCACGTTGTTTTTCGGTTTCGTAGGCTTGTTGGGCATTAGCAATGATGCTTTCAGCTTTGGAGTTCGCGGCTTCAACTAAGTGTTGCGAATCCAGATAACTGGCATAATCTTTCGCTTTCAGCACCTTTAAGCCAGGTGCCAGCTGCAAATTGTCTGTTTTTATTTCAACAAATGAAACCATTGAGGAATAACCTGTTTTGCGATTTTTTTTGTGAGTCGATACGCCAGATCTCGTTGATCCGCTTCCAACCAGTTAGCTGTTTCCGCGTTTTCGCTAAGTTGCTTTTCTAATTTGAATTGCCAACGAAGAACAACATCTTCTGGTGAGTTAATCAAAATAAACCTCATCCAAAAATATCCTAGCGCCCTCATGCTTGCTTCAACAGACCTTTCATCCAGTAGTTCTGGTAACGCACGCTGCCAGCCTTGCGGCCAACTGGATAACAGCATCGGCCCGTTTTGAATTAAGAACCGAGCGCCTTCCAAACCAAAAACGTTGTTCAAAACCTGTTTCGGATGTTTTAAAACAACGCTTCGCATCGCAACGCAATGCAAAGCTCCACCCACCATCAATACGAGTTGATTCAACGCGTCTGTCGGGAGCAATGCCAAACTATGACAAGGTCTGTTAAAAGCCGTCTCAGGAACGGGAGATAACGTCCACTCATTGATACACCATTGGTTGAACATGGGGTTATCTCTCCAGCCTTCGATATTTAGTAACCAAGGCTGCTTTTGCTCTATCCAACTTCTATGGATGTACTGGCAAGGCGCATAGTTAAACTGGTGTTGTACCTGCGCGAGTGGTGTTTCTGGTTTAACCACGCTTCGTGTTCCTACGACACCATGTAAAAGTAGCGATATTCGAGCCGATGAGTGCCGCTACCAAGAACACCAAAATGGCGATAAGATTATTCGCCGTCTCTTTGGTGACCTGAACCGACAAAATACTTTTAAATTGATTGTTTTGAGTAGCAACTCGAACCTCTGATGAGGGTACCATCACTACGCTGATTCGATCGTAGTTCAACCCCTCAATACTGTTGTTCACTAATAATTTGATCTGCGGGACATATGAATCAAGCGCAATATCTGCCGCGTGTTTAATAAATACGGAGGCAGAAGCTGGAGTTGGGCGCTCTCCTGGACGCAGATCTTGATCTTCCAAAACAACATGAACACGTGCCACCAGCACGCCATCAATCTGAGATAAGGTTGACGAGAGCTCTTGAGATTTCGCGTACACCAAACGTGCTCGTTCTGCTAATGGTGACGAGATCAAATCGTCTTTAGGAAACACCTCTTTCAGTGTAGAAAACTGCTCTCTTGGATAACCTTTTCGCTTTAGCGCATCTACCGCAAAGGCGATTTGAGAACTGTCTACCATTAACTTGACGGTGTTGTCTTTGTCAGGTTCTTTTGTTGCAACGACACCTTCGGATAGTAAGATCGACAACATCTCATTACCCTCTTTCTGAGTAACGTTGGTGTATAACTCGGTCTGACAACCTACCAGAAACAACGTGAGCATGATGAAAACTGCTCTCATTTTATTCATCATCACTATTGTGCCTTCAATAAGGTTTCTACGTTTTGTGTGGTTTTACCCACGGTTTTCGCGATCAGCTCTTCTTGAAAAGTAATGCGTGTCAGCGCCCACTGCATTTGCAGTAATTGCGCCGGATCATCACCCACCATCTTCATGTTGTCTTGCAGGTTACTTTTCGCGTTATCGATAGTGTTTTTCAACTCGCTGATGTTTTCTAGCAAACCGCCCTCCAGGCCATTACTTGCCTCGGGAACCGACATGGCTTGCTCAAAACGTTCGCTTAAACCGTCTTCGACTTGCGCATCCTGTAACTTATCAATGTTGGTTTGCATCACCTCGGTGTACTGCGTATTTATCATATGTACTCCTAAGATAAATCTAACTTGTGACTGTGAGTCATGATGTTTTTCACCATCGCATTTTTTTGGATCATGAAGCTAAGTTCATCACGAACCATGTCCAATGTTGATGCCATATCAGGTAACGACTTCAACTCTGCCCAGCAATGCCATAAGGCTTGTTCTTTCTGGGCACCCAGTGGAAAATGCTGCGCTAGCATTGCTTTTAGTGCTGTTTTATCAGCAGGTGGTTCGGCAATAAGCTGTCCCGAAAAACTCCCTAGTAACTCCTGCTTCAACACCTTTAACAAATCAGATTGTGGCTGCTCGTTGCCTTTTGCACTCTTCGCCTCATGAAAGGCGTACCACATTGCCTCTCGTTTAACTTGAGGGTCGGAAAACGCTTCATTTAACGATGATAAGACACTTTGTTTACTGACAACCTCTGCGTCTTTTAATGATTCGTACCACGCTTTAATCTCCGCCAGTTTCGCTTCTGTTTTCTCTAGCGTCTCTTTTGGAGAAACATGTGAAACTTGCTCTTGCTTGTCACTTCGCTCCATGAGTGCTTTCATCTTGTCTTCATCGCTCCGCTCATAATGGCGCGACTCCGACTGACGCAAAGATTGGTGTTGAAGACTTAGGTTGCTTGAATCAATGATCATCCAAGATTCCTAATGTCCTGAGAAAAGCTCGCAGCAAATGCTTGGCTTTCTTCGCTTCCTTGTGACGCAAGTTCTACCCAGCTTTCCGCTTTGCTCAGTAAACCGGCTTTGGCAGAAGCAAGAGCCGCTAAGCTGATCAGATCTGGATAGGCATTACAAAGTGGTTCGAGTAATTGATGAGCCTCTTCATACAAGCCTTTATTCATGAGGCTCATTGCACGAATCATCGCAACGGTCTCTTCAGAACCTGAGCTTGCTTCAAGGCCATCTGCAATCGTGTTGGCTTCTTGATGACGATGCATACCTGTTGCCATCAGCGCGATTTCAGCCAGCAGTTGGCGCGTTTCTCGTTCCATGCTTTACACCTTCTGGAGAATCGACTGCATCACATCTTTAATCGCACGAGTGGTGGTCGCATTGATATTGTAAACAACAGACCATTTGTTGATCGCGTGCTGAAGCTCGGCAAGCTTTGATGGATCATCGGCATTGGTTTCTAGGTTCTTGATGGCTGCCGTCACTTCTGTGTTGGCATCTTTCGCTTGTTGTTCTAACTTAGCTTTAACATCATCAAGGTTTACACTGTTACTAGCATCGTAAAATGACATAAGACTTCCTCGTATTTTTTAGTTAGCTTCGTATGATTCAACGACCGCATGGGCGGCTGTGTAAGCTTCATACTGTTTGAGTAGCAATTGGTACTGCTGTGGTGAGCACCCTAAATCCAACTGACGTTTCACCACCGCTTGTGCTTCTAAGAGCTTGCTCTTAATCTTGTGCACTTCCGCACCGTTTGTGTCGTTATTTAAAATTTGTTCAAGATTTGTCATTGTTCGTCTCGCCTTCATATCCGAGTTCTATTGTTATCACCCGCCCGCCTTTAACCAACTCAATACCAGCAGGTGTAACACTGGATATTCGGTAGCCCTGAGGCGTTCTTGCACCGACCATATAGCGAACGTTATCGGTCAGAATCACATATGGAACCTGGCCAAAGTTAACGCTACGAAACGGGAAATCGATATTGGTGCCTTTACTCACCTTAGGTATGGATTTCAAAACTAAGTACGGTTTCTCACCATATTGTTCCCGGAAGTCTCGGGTCACACCGTAAAATCGAGTCGTTTCGATATCATCAAGCTCACCACGAACTTCGATGCGATCACCGCTGGTGACCAACTGGACTTTTTTCAGTAACTCCGCATCCGTCAATAACGCTTTTAGCGTATCCATGTAGGCACCCGCTCGCTGCAGTTCAACCTTCCACGCAATAAGACCCGGCACGTCTCGCTCCAAGATTTGTTCAACTTGGTTCCAGCGGCTTGCATCATCGATATAGCCCGTCAGCAGCAGTGTTCCGGTCTCATCGCCATTTTCGACTTTCACTTGGTGATAGCCGAGGTTGCGCAAAATAAATCGAACCCCGCGACGGATTTCTTCCATCGTTCTTAAGTCACTTTTGTAATTGATGCCCAATACATCAATTCGACCAAGCAGATCGAGTTTCTGTGTTCGGTCTTCAACATAGCCCTCTAAGACTGCTTGGCGTGCGGCGGCATTCCATTCCACACGAACGTCGCTAAGTTTGAGCTCGCCTAAGATGTTACGTACCAAAACAATGGGTTCTGCTTCTGTAACAATTTCATTGTTGTTTCCGTTAGCTTGGCTGTACCACATACCGGCAAAAATGACACTCGGGACAAAACTACAGAGCAAAGCGATGAGCGTTGTTTTTTTCCAGCTAGAGCGTTGCACAGCAACCACAGGTGTATTCTGTTGGCTAGATTCGTCGCTGACGTTACTCACAATTAACGCATCTTCCGCGTATCCCAGAGCGAACTTCACAACGCCGACCGAGACAACAGCATGGCGTGACAACTCGATACCATCACCTGCAACAGCGATGTCTTCACTGTTAATATTTGCCTCTTCGCAGCCTCGTAAAATGACCGAGTCTTGATGGCAAACGAGGGTGAAATGGTTCGCTTCGACCCCAGCATCAGACAGTACAAGATCAGCAATAAAGTCGTCACTGCCAAGCACGAGAACACCTTCAGGTAAGGTGACTTCTACTCCGGTATGCACGCCTGATAAAATACGAATTTTCCATTGCTGCATCGCGGTTAAGACTCCTCTGAAGGGCGCGCACACTCACTTTGTGAGTCATCACATTCCAATACTTTCACCCGCCAACCCTTTTGCCCTGTTGGTAATTGGCACTGCGTTAATTGAGACGACTTTTTCTGTGACAATAAGTCTTGTTGATAGCGCTCGGCCTGAACCCTCGATGTGCAGCTATATACTTCCACTACCGATTTAAATTCAGCGCTATTGTTGGAGATGTTGTTAAGCCTGCCTATACTTGGTCGCAAGTCATATTCGTTGCCAATCAACACACTATCGCCAATACCATCCACAACAATTCGAGGTTCTAAAATAAACATTCGTACTGTGCGGCGCTTAGTATTGGTATTACTTCTAAACAGCGCGCCTAAATATGGGATGTCTCCTAGCAATGGCACTTTACGTAACTGATGGCTCACTTCATCTCGGTACACACCACCGATAAGTAAGCTTTGCCCTTGTTTAACCGTCGCTAAGGTGCTGATTTCAGTTTTACGAACGGAAGGAAGATCATCGACACCACCATCAGCGATCTTTGCACCGTCTTCGAGATGAAGGCTCAGGTTAATTTCAGGTCGTGCAGCAAATCTATCACCAACGATACGTGGGACAATTCTCAGTAACGTGCCATACGTGACCTCTTCCAGCGCTGCGGTTTCTTTACCAACCAGCTTGACGTAAAACGTGCTGCTGTTGTTCAGTACCGCTTCGACATTTTCCTGAGTTAACAATGTTGGTCTTGAAACCACTTGAGCACTGCCTTTGGATTCCAATAAACGAATTTGAGCCAGCAAGTAATTTAGGTTGGTTGAATCAAGCAAGGACTTAAAGTTCTGTCCACTGCCGAGCGTCACATCCCCCGAATTCACATCACCTGTTGTTTTGATATCGACAATGCGGTTGTTTCCGACAGACACTCCCGCTCGCCAATCCACGCCTAACTGACTTAAATCGTTGGCACTGATATCGACAATCGATAGCGCGACTTCAATTCTTGATTGCGGCTGGTCTAATTGCGCGACCAGTTTACGATAGAGCGGTAATCGTGCTTGAGTATCACGAACGATAATCGCATTAAGACCCGGCTCTGCTTCAACTGTTGCGCCACCATGAACTGAGGCGGTTTTATTACTTTTTACAGGCTTATCTGGACTGGTAACTTCTTTGCTAGACGCACTCGCCACTTGCGTTTGAACACCAGACACGACCCGTTTTAACACCGATGCGATGCCCGGGACCGTAATTGTCTGATCTCGATATGCAATTTCTCTATCCGTTGCAGAAGCGTACTTCAAAGGAATTATCTCAACGAATAATTCGTCGGTTGAATTTGATTTCTGCAGCAAGCGCGTTTCCAATGCCTCCGCCGTTTGTACCACTAAGTCGACATAACGTGGAGGACCCGCAAGATAGACTAACCCTTTGCTCTCAGCCGCTCTCCAACCATAACGAGAATCCCAAACGCCGGTGGAAATTAACGTACTGCGTAGCTCTCTAGCCGTAAGTAATTCCAATTGAAGTAAACGTGAGCGAGTTTCTGTCGCCTTATAGACATGTAAGACGGCACCATCGAAATACCACATCAAGTTGTACACTTGCGATAAGTAATCGAGGAATTCCGCCGGATCTTCAGGGGTAAAACGCCCATTCACTCGATCGTTGACTTTGTCACTAACAGAAACAGAGACACGATAATTTGCACCGAAGTTATTCAACAACTCTTTTAATGAGTCGTTATCTGCATAGTAGCGGAACGGTTGTTCGGGCCAGTGTAAGTCTGTTGCTTGCGCGTATCCCAAAGGAACAACACTCACTGCGCATAACAATGCCTTTGTTGCAGCACGCCTAATGTTGGGAAAGATTTTTAGCATCATGGTAACCACACTGTATGGTTGATTGTGTGGTTCACGCGTGCTTGTTCCAATAATGCAATGTAACGTTCGCATAGATTGACGTGCTTAGAAAGCAAAGCAGAGAACCGTTCCACCGAACAGTCCTCAACCCTTACTTTACTTTGCAAAATCAATTGCTGATCATCATTGGTTGTCAGTACGCCGCCATCCTCACGAATGGTTTTTAATGAGAGCTGCATGCAACGTTGTAACGCTTGTTCTTGTTGATAATCTAGATGCTCTTTAAACTGGAAGGGTAACGTCGCTTCCCATAAAATCCATGACGCATGTTGCTTGATGGTCAGTGATAACTGGTCAACCTCGATGTTGTAAGAACCATTTTCTGAGGCAATAAAATCCCCTACCTTTAGCGCTTCCGCTAAAGATTTCATCATCTTATCTAACATTTAACGCCCTATTTAGATCTGGCTGAGGTGATTGCAAGCCTGGCCGCACTGACCACTTTGAGTATCAAAATAGTAGTGATCGATATCACCAACAGTTTGCATATTCTTGAACCATTGCCATACTTTCGCAACCGCATTTTGGTCGTTGTAAACCACATCGCATGCATCCCAAACTTCGTTCAGCTCAGGGGCTTCAAGTCGCACTTCCGAACACCAATTTTTCCACTCAGAAATAAATTGTTCGGTTGTAGAGGTGTACTCCGCGAACCCTTTCAGCTCGTCTAAAGACGGTTGCCACTTCTCAATTAACGAACGATGACATTCAATCACTTGCAACTGTTGTTCGCTTAACGTCCCAAGTTGCTTTTTAAGTTGATGCTGCTGGCTCTTAATAAGATCGAGTTGCTGTTGAACAAAGACGGCACTGGTGTCTTCCCCTGATAGCTTCGACCAATATTCCTTCTGAATATCGAGTTGATTGATAAGTTGTTCAACTTTAATCGAAGCATGAAGAGCACTTTGATCGACTTGTCGGTTAATCCACTCGTTGAGTGATAAATGGAAACAAAGCATCAACGTTTTTGGGACAGCCAAATTAAAGCGAAAGCCCAGACGAGAGTTGATGTAGTCCAGCCTTTGTTCGAACGTTGTGATTGTGCTGCTATCACTGAGCTGCGATCCAATTTCCAAAAATAAACGCATGGCAAACCGGTCTATCGAAGCACCAAGTTTTTGATACGTTTTAACTAACTGGCTAGCGCATAGGCTATCGACGACATTTCTATCCAACAAGCGTTGAAGTAAAGATAACTGCTCATAATTTATGACGCCTTCACTCAACAATTGTCGGTGATTGACGTGCACAACATTGAGATCCTGCGTAGGTTTCGAGGCGCTTTCATAACGAGCTCCTCTTTGTAAAACAGTCACTTTCCGCTGTGTCACTATGCTGTCTGGAAAAAGCGAACGGCGTCGCCAATGCTGCTTTTTCATTTATGTTCGTCTCCGCACCCCTTTCGAACAATCCAGAAAGAAAGAGATGTAATAATTTTTAATCGTTCGTTGTTACACGATACATAATAGAATTTACACTGGTGAGTGACTTTCAAAATTAGTCAGAAAATTTTAGTCCCAAGTCATTTCATTTCGCGATAGCCACTTGATCGTCTCCCGAACGTACGCGGCTTGGGGTCGTTCCAAAACGACGACGGTAACTCTGCGTAAAGTAAGACTGGCTGGAAAACCCTGCCTCCATCGCCACATCTACGATGCTCATCTTGCTCGTCAACAGCAGTTTATGAGCATGCAGTAGTCGACGCTCACTGATCCAAGCTCTTGGAGAAATGCCATAGTGCTCATTAAAAAGCTCTTTAAAAGTGGTTAAGCTGGCACCAAACTCCTGCGCGTAGTCTGTCAACTTCCATTCTTTTAAGTAATGCTGTTCCATAAATCGACGTAACCGTTCCGAAGTACGGTTTGTTTGTTGTGACAGCAACGCATACAGTGATTCTCCTCCTTTGCTGTGTAGCAAGAGAATGAGTAGTTCTTCGTATTTTAGGCACATAATGGCATCAGGGTACGCTTGTTGCTCAAGCGTCTGCATGCTAGAAAGCACTTGTTCAACGAGTATGTTCAAACCAAAAGTAAACAAACCAGAACAAACTTTGTCTACCTTAGGCAGCATCATCAAGAGATCACTGTGTTTTTGCAGCAACTGACTAACGAGTTCATTGTCGTAGGCAATAATCGACGCTTTGTATGCCCCATCTAGCGGAGAGTACTCTAACAAGTAATTCCCTTGGGATAGAAATACCCCATTTTCTGCAGCAACATCGATTGTGCAATCACCTGTTTGAACTCGAAGCTGACCATTGTGAACGACAACAATGTGAGACTGGTCTGAGTGAAATACTTCGTCAGATTTTTCATAGCAGGAAAAACTACGAATTTTTCGTGAACTCGAGTCGACCCTTTCTGAGTTTAGTTGGCCTGACACATCCATTTTCTACCCTTCATTATTTTGAGTTTCTCAGTGCAAATGTTGAGAAACTTTCAAAGCACTACTTTGATTGTTGTTATTTCTAAGTACTGCTGTATGAATTAAAGAAGCAAAGAAAAGAGCATAGAAGTTCTATCACTTACCATACCCCCCGAATAATTAGCAAATAACCCAAGCATTACCTTTACCTAAAGGTAATGGTTTGACTTAGTAAATTTCTGCTGTCCGTCTTTATTATTTTTATCAGATAGCGTTTATCATTAGCCAAAACTTAAATATCATTTCGTTATTTAAGTTTGGTTGTTTTGTTATACATTAGAATACAATTAAATAGATTTCGGCATCGTTTCGAGAACAAAATTAAATTTCCAAAATCATAAAAATGTATGTTTTATAGCCTAAAACGCCAAGCCAACGTGTTCAAGGAGCGAGATATAATCATAAAAAATACTGTTTTTGCAACAAGTATGAGTCTAAAAAACAACTGACCCGATGACTTCAAAGCCATGTAATTAATGTTTATAAAAGACAACAAATCTTTCACAACAGGAAAGATATGGTCTTTATTTTTATAAATTAGAAAATTCTAATAAAAATGTAGTACTTAAAATTTTATCTGTTTATTTTTGGAACAAGAATCAAGTTTTCTTGTTTATTTCCCTCTAAAAATAAATAGTTCTTTTCTTTTTCCGCAACGAGCTCACCGTTTGAATAAAGCTTTCCAATAATCTTCATTTTTCCTTCACCAGCTTGAATTGGTGCAATTAAAAACGAATACTGCACAGGCAACTGAACGCCTTGGTAGCTCTGAGATGCCGACTTAAGACATTGATTATCAATAACTTTACATATTTCCACCTCAAGAGAAGTAATCGAAGGTGGAAAGTAGCCGTCGACAGAAACCCAACCATAGACTGATGCCTGACTCTGTGTATCAAAGCCATCCACCCCATTGACGGACACAGTCTGACTGCACCCACTCAGTATGAATAACCCAATAAAACCAGCCCATATAGAATTGTTCATTATGACCCCATAAACGTATTTTATATAATCTAGCTCATTTGAAATTCACACAATTCTTTATGTAAAAATATAAAAGATCAACTTATATTTATACTACAAGCGGACAATAAATCGCATTTTTCAACAACACGTAGTTAACATGGACTGTAATTTCAAAAGCAGTTTCTGTTCTCTTTCATTCCTTCCTTAATTGAAGTTCATTAGAGAAAAGTGATATATATATATCATTGCCATTAAGATATGCATCTGAACACATTTAATTTTTCCGTTCTATTTCTCTCAACACATTTAAAAGCCAAAATATAATAACAACCGACTAATATTGATAAACATGAAGAGATACATCTAATATTTTCCTTGATAAAATTTCAAAAGGGACTATTCCTATGTCAGCACGCCAAACTATCGATGAGATTTTGCTAAAGTTTGCTCATCAAATAGGCTTGCCTGCACTGCATCTAACGGAAAATGAAGTAAGCTTAGCCTTTGATGATAATCTAAGGGTGCATATCATCTTTCATCCTGAATCGACAACTCTGCAGCTCGAAGCTGAGATTGTTGGCCTTCAAATTGTAAATTCCGATCTTTATCGTTCTTTCTTGGCCTTTAATTATCACTGGCCTGAGCACCAGTTATTTTTTAGTTTAGATAACCACCGACATGTCCTATGTTTAAACCGACTCATTAACATTAGGCGACTGGATTACGAATATTTTGAAACAGCTTTAGCAGAATTGCTGACGCACAGCGAGTCGTGGGAAGCGTTATTGTCTTCGCATGTAACCATTGATGAGGCACCACCGATGCCACAAACTTTAGACTTGAGAGTTTAGGTGTCTTTATGTCCAATGACATCCAATCCACATACACCAATTCATCGGTTCATGACGTTCAACAAGCGCAGCAAAGTGATGCAGTGCCGCAAGGAACGTTTCATGGCCGTAAAGTCACCCTACTCTCCTCATCAGAAAGCAGCATGACGCGAACAAGCTCTAAAAGAGAGCTTGGTGAATGTTTAAATCAATTTGCCAGTCTCGAATCTTGCAATCGCGTTTTGGACTTTGATCCGCAACTCAATATTGACAAGCAAAACGCCGCCGTAGAAAAGCTTATGGAACGAAAAGTGGCGATAATTCAACGTTCCTGATATCACAATATAAGCAGGTTAAACACCTAAGTTACCCTTCAGCCGACAAGCTCACGCTAATAAAAAACCCCGAAGATTCGGGGTTTTGATTCATACTGCTTTTTCTTTATTAATTACTTAGTTTCACTAGAAGAAGCCTAACGGGTCGATGCTGTAGCTAATCAGCAAGTTCTTCGTGTTCTGGTAGTGATCCAGCATCATCTTGTGCGTTTCGCGCCCGATACCCGATTTTTTGTAACCACCGAACGCTGCGTGTGCAGGGTAAGCGTGGTAACAGTTAATCCAGATTCGACCAGCTTCAATATTACGGCCCATACGATATGCGACGTTCGCATCACGTGTCCAAACACCTGCACCTAAGCCATATTCGGTGTCGTTTGCGATTTCCAACGCTTCAGCCTCATCTTTGAATTTGGTGATAGCAATCACTGGGCCAAAGATTTCTTCTTGGAAGATTCGCATCTTGTTGTGGCCTTCCAACATGGTTGGCTGAATGTAGTACCCCTGGTTGATAGACTCTGGCTGTTCTGACACTCCACCACCAAAGACCACTTTTGCGCCTTCTTCACGGCCGATTTCCAGGTAACTTAAAATCTTATCAAACTGTTCTTGAGAAGCCTGAGCACCGACTTGAGTATCGGTATCAAGCGGATTACCTTGTTTAATCAGCTGTGCACGTTCCGTCAGTTTCTCTACAAACTTGTCATAAATCGCTTCATGAACCAGTACGCGAGATGGACAAGTACAAACTTCACCTTGGTTGAAGAAACCAAGTAACGTACCTTCGATACACTTATCAAGATACTCATCTTCGTAATCGAAGATATCTGAGAAGTAGATGTTTGGAGATTTACCACCTAACTCAACTGTCGATGGGATCAAGTTGTCTGCTGCACATTTCAGAATGTGGTTGCCAACTTGCGTAGACCCGGTAAAAGCGAGTTTCGCAATGCGGTTGCTGGTTGCTAATGCTTGACCCGCTTCAGAACCATATCCGTTTACAACGTTGATGACACCAGGAGGAAGAAGGTCACCGATTTTTTCCATCAGAACCAGAATGGATGTTGGGGTTTGCTCTGCTGGCTTCAATACCACACAGCAACCCGCCGCTAGTGCCGGTGCTAGTTTCCAAGCCGCCATCAACATTGGGAAGTTCCACGGAATAATTTGACCAACCACACCAATCGGTTCTGGGAAGTGGTAGCTTGCGGTGTGCTCATCCAGTTCTGCCGCACTGCCTTCTTGTGCGCGAATACAGCCAGCGAAGTAACGGAAGTGATCCACTACTAAAGGTAAATCTGCCGCCAAGGTTTCGCGAACTGGTTTGCCGTTTTCCCAAGTTTCTGCAACTGCAAGCTCTTCTAGATGCTGCTCAATACGGTCAGCAATTTTCAGCAAGATGTTCGAACGTTCTGTCACGCTGGTTTTGGCCCATTTTGCTCTGATGTTGTGCGCGGCATCCAGTGCTAAATTAATATCTTCCTCGCCAGAGCGAGCAACTTTACAATACGCTTGTCCGTTGATTGGTGAGATATTGTCAAAGTACTCACCACCCGTTGGTTTTACCCATTCCCCACCGATAAAGTTATCGTAATGCGATTTAAAGTTAACAATGGCATTTTCACTACCTGGCTGTGCATAGATCATAACTCTTCCTTTTGTTTCTCGTTCAATGTGTTATTGCAGTGTCGTATCGCACTGTTCACAAAGAGCATTACGCAAGTCACACGCCAACTACGCCACACTTGTTGTTAATTAAATGTAAAACTATGATTACCAAGCGATAACAAACCAAGTGAGCGATGTTTGAGCGGATGTATGGTGTGAACACCAATGTTCAAGTGTTCCAAAATGGCACACCCTCACTGTGACAAAATGGTACAGTCATGGAACTTCAACATATTAGCGATAACAATTGGCTTTCAACTTCATGGGTCAGAAGTGAACAAGCGGGTTTAAAACAGCGTCGACGCCCTGAAGATATTCGAGTAACGCCAGCGACGCTCCAAGATAGGCGTCACCAACTCAATTTTTTGCTAGAGGCAGTCACTCAATTTGCGCTCCCTTTGTTTAATCAGCTATTTGCTCATAGCGACAGTCGCTTAATTTTGACGGATTCAGATGGTGTCATCATCGGCAGTTGGGGACAGCCTAGATTTCTTGAAAAGTTAACGGAAATCTCGCTAAGCTCTGGAGCATGCTGGCAAGAAAAGGTCAAAGGCACCAACGCGATTGGTACAGCTTTGGTTGAAGCAAAGCCCGTTTCTGTTATTGGTGATCAGCACTTTATCCAACACCATCGTTTTATTAGCTGTTCGGCTAATCCTATTTTCGATCATCTTGGTAACCTCATTGGCGTATTAGATATTACAAGCGAGCAAAAGAGACATGACTTCTCAACGCAAGTACTAGTACAAAACATGGTCCAGCAAGTGGAGAATCAACTACTTAACTTGATTCCACAAGGGCATATTCGTGTGGATTTAGCGTGCGAAAAAGGTTTACTGAATAGTGGTTGGCAAGGAATTATCATTGCAAATGAAGACGGACAAGTTTTGGCTCACAATCAAGTAGCCTCTCAACTTTTTGCGCAAAAAAATATCATTGGGCAATCCTTAGACGACATTCTATCCACTCGGGGAAATGAGCACCCTTTCGTTTTCAAAACAAAACCGCTTACCGATAAAGATAGCAAGGTCAAGTCTCGTGCTGTAGCGGCGTCCAATGATCTTCATTATGGCGACTCCGCTGTTGAGCACTGTTGGCAGCAAGCTAATCGCGTCATCGATAAAGACATCAGTTTGTTGATTCTCGGAGAGACTGGTGTTGGCAAAAACGAGTTTGTAAAAGCACTCCATAAAAACAGCCAGAGAAAAACGGGACCGTTAGTTTCCGTCAACTGCGGAGCGCTACCAAAAGATCTGGTTGAATCTGAATTATTTGGCTACGTAGCCGGTGCCTTTACTGGCGCAAACAGCAAAGGCTATCAGGGAAAAATTCGCCAAGCACACAAAGGGATTTTGTTTCTAGATGAAATCGCAGATTTACCCTTGGAAGCTCAAAGCCGATTGCTCCATGTATTGCAAGATAAAACCGTGCTTCCCGTGGGTTCCAACCAAAGCATTCAAGTCGATACGCAAATCATTGCAGCCACGCATAAAGATCTGGAACATTTGGTCAGCGAAGGATTGTTCCGCCAAGATTTGTATTATCGCCTTAATGGCTTGATCATTGAGCTACCTCGCTTTGAGGAGCGTGAAGATAAACGACAACTGATTGAGAACATTCATCGGCGTCACGCCGAATCTGAACAACAGCTTTGCCCTCACCTACTTTCTCTGATGCTGTCTTACTCATGGCCAGGAAATTTGCGTGAACTCGATAGTTTAATCAAAGTATCCGCCTTAATGGCGCAAGGTGAAGAAATATTGGAACTCACACACGTCCCAGCCCACCTAAGTAAGAAACTCAGCCAAGCTCAAGAAGGGGCAGCATCCGCTGAACCAACTTCAGAACTGCGTGCAACCGTCGAAGATAAGTTGCTCAAAACATATCAAGCCAATCAGGGGAACATTAGCAAAACGTCTCGTATGCTTGGTGTGAGCCGAAATACCATTTACAGAAAGTTGAAAAGCCTTGGCATATTAAGTTAATTCTACGACCTCAGATACAAAAAGAGCACCGTTGCGGTGCTCTTTCTCTTTGAAACCTAGCTTACAGGCCGCCTTGTTGTTGCGCCTGTTTTACTAATGCCTGACGTTGAGTTTCCTTCTCAGAGATCACTTGATTGTCCTTGTGCATTTCCTGTTCCAATTCTGCTGGAATGAAAACAAAGTACTTGTTAAGAGTCATCTTAGAACCTCAATTTGCTGTGTTAATTACCTTCTTGGTCGACGTAAACAAAACCAGAAAAACATGTTTTACTGGATCCTTGTTGCTAGTTTCAAAAAATAAAGGATGTTCATATAATAAACATCCTCCATGTGGGCGATAATTATAGGCGTAGTTTAAAGGCTTACCTAGCACTCTTTTTCACCTTTTGTGCAATCTGAGTTTCGATCGAAAAACGGATTTAGTTGCCCGTAATTACTAAGGTATTGTTAAAAAGAGAAAAAAGCTTTTACTGTAACTGACGACAGGGATGAGCTTACGAGTGTAGGTTCACTTGCAATTGTGTATCGTAGAGTTCGAATACGATAATAATAACGCTACATGCCCTTAATCTGCGTAGTTAAAAACTTTGAAGTGATAGACAACCGAAGTCATATCTGTGCAACTCAGTTTAACGATTTGTCTACCGGTTCAATATTTCACCTTTTTTGAGAAATCTTTAGCCACTTTTTTGTGTGAAACGCCCCAAAAGAGCAGACAATTAAAAGTGTGGCATATGATCACAATTGTCTATCCCCACTTAGCTTCGGGAGGCGTTTATGAAAAGTAACAAACTTGGCCATGTGATGTCTTTCAGCAGGATGTTTTCCTTCATTGCATTCTTGACGGCCACATTCGCATGGATTCTCAGCATGTACGCCCTATTTACTGTTTCTTTAGTGGCTCTTGTGGTCAGTGCAATTCTCTACCTAAAGGACAGGTTTTATCAAAACAAGAAAACGACCACTGAAAAGAGCGCCTAGGCGCTCTTTTCTATTGGATGTCATTTCCGTGTGACTTGATATAGTTATCAATCCGTTCGAGTTCGTGAAAATAACCATACATACCAATACGATTAATTTCTGGTTCTATACAGTATTTTTCTTCTTTTACCATAGCTTCTACAAACATTCCGCTTGATGCAATTGTGAAAGGTGGACACGCTGAGTAACCATTATTTTCTGCAATATATTTCAATCGCCCAAATTCAAAAATTTGACCTGGAATAGCAACGATAAGGGACAAGACAACTGTTATAGTTATCACTTTAATCGGCACTTTGACTAACTGAGTCATTCGATCAAATAAAATATAGACCAATAATGTAGGGCACAAGAGTAAGCTTGCGATACTTAAAACATATGACGCATCAATGTAGACCACTTGAAAACCACTACTGAGCTGAAGCGGTAGAGATTCGAAAACGAAATGATGATAAAGGCGATAGATGGAGTAAGTAATCAGTAATATGAACATAAGCAACACGAAAGCTGTGTGAAATGGATGCTTCTGTTGTGTCATTTCTATTACCTTATAGTTGAGGAGACGGCAGAGAGCGGCTTAGCTTCACTCTTCGAAGAGAAATATTAAACTGCTAGCAAATGCATGCTCTCCCATTTCTGAGAAGTGCGTGACGAATCAACGTTTAATGTAACTTTTAAATCTACCAATATCTTACAGACACAAAAAAGGATGCCACTTGGGCACCCTTTTGCTTTGATCAGCTTACTGACCGCGGATTAAACGTCGTAAGTTGTAGACGCTGTGTCGCCGCCTGTACCAGTCCAGTTAGTGTGGAAGAATTCACCACGTGGACGGTCAATACGCTCATAAGTGTGAGCACCGAAGTAGTCACGTTGAGCTTGAAGCAGGTTCGCTGGTAGACGAGCTGTTGTGTAACCGTCTAGGAAAGATAGCGCAGAAATCGTACATGGCATTGGGATACCAGATTCTAGAGATTTCGCTGCTACTTTACGCCATGCTGCTAGGCTGCCTTGTAGGATGTTTTTGAAGTACTCATCAGAACCTAGGAATGCGATGTCTGGGTTCGCTTCGTACGCATCACGGATGTTGCCTAGGAACGCAGAACGGATGATACAACCGCCACGCCACATTAGAGCTACGTTACCGTAGTTTAAGTCCCAACCGTTCTCGTTAGACGCTTCGCGCATTAGCATGAAGCCTTGAGCGTAAGAGATGATCTTAGAAGCTAGTAGCGCTTGACGTAGTGCATCAACCCACTCTTGCTTGTCGCCTTCAACTGGAGTGATTGTCTTACCGAATAGAGATTCAGCTTCAACACGTTGGTCTTTCAGTGCAGATAGACAACGAGAGAATACAGACTCAGAGATAAGTGTTAGTGGAATACCTAGGTCTAGTGCGTTGATACCAGTCCATTTACCAGTACCTTTTTGGCCTGCTGTGTCTAGGATCTTTTCAACGAGAGGCTCACCGTCTTCATCTTTGTAGCCAAGAATGTCAGCCGTGATTTCAACAAGGTAGCTGTCTAGCTCAGTCTTGTTCCAATCAGCGAATACTGCTTGCATCTCGTCTGCAGACATACCAAGACCGTCTTTCATGAACTGGTAAGCTTCTGTGATAAGCTGCATGTCACCGTATTCGATACCGTTGTGTACCATCTTAACGAAGTGACCAGCACCGTCGTTACCAACCCAGTCACAACATGGCTCACCAGCGTCAGTTTTCGCAGCGATACCTTGGAAGATAGGCTTAACCGCTTCCCATGCTTCAGCAGCACCGCCAGGCATGATAGATGGACCGAAGCGCGCACCTTCTTCACCACCAGATACACCAGTACCGATGAAGTGGATACCTTTTTCACGTAGTGCAGCAACACGACGGTTTGTATCTGGGTAGTTAGTGTTACCACCGTCAATAATGATGTCGCCTTTGTCTAGCAGAGGTACTAGCGCTTCGATGAACTTGTCTACAACGTCACCAGCGCGAACCATCAACATTACTTTACGCGGCGTTTCTAGCTTCTCTACTAGTTCTTCTAGAGAGTATGCACCGATGATGTTCGTGCCTTTTGCTGGACCTTCCAGGAACTCGTCTACTTTAGCAGCAGTACGGTTGTGAGCAACCACTTTAAAGCCGTGATCGTTCATGTTTAGGATAAGGTTTTGACCCATTACTGCTAGGCCAATTACACCGATATCACCTTTCATTGTTTCTCTCCAATTTTATTTCATCGACGAGCAGCGTCTTAAGCAATTTTTGCTGCCGCGTCTAAATCTAAATACCATTCCGTTAGGCCCGATTTCGCTTGAATCTTAGCCGCTGGGTATGGCAGTGCGTGTGCTGGTGAACTGTTAATTTCTTCAACAATGTCCGCTTTTCCTGCACCAAGCACTAAGTAACTAATGCGTTTCGCTGCTTCTAATACGCGTGCGGTTTTCGACACACGAAGTTGGCCCGATTCAGGATGCGACGCCACAAGAGATAGGTTCGCATCATCATAATTCGTTTGGCCAGGGAACAGAGAAGCTGTATGACCATCTGCACCAACGCCTAATAAGATCCAGTCAAACACAGGTGTGCCGTTTTCACTCGGGATCACCTCTGCCATCTCTTTTGCAAAGCGCTCTGCTTCTGCTTTAGGCTCATCTTCGCCACGGATGCGGTGAATGTTTTCTGCAGGAATATTTACTTGGCTAAACAACAACGTGTTCGCTTCACCGTAGTTGCTTTCTGCATCGTCAGGGGCAACACAACGTTCGTCACCCCACCAAAAGTGGAGGTTTTCCCATTGAATGGAGGTTGCGTAAGCCTCTGAAGCCAGTAGTTTAAACAGCATTTTAGGAGTGCTGCCGCCAGAAAGAGAGATGTGAACAGGTCTGCCCATTTCGCTAAACGCTTTCATATCGTTAGCTAGGCTTTCAACTACCTGTTCTGCTGTTTGGTAGATCTTATGGTTGATCATAGTTCACAGTAATCCGTATCTGTTAAGTTTTTACATGGGAAACGCCAAGCGCGGCCATCACGCTGTAACAAGTCATCTGACTCTTTAGGTCCCCAAGTGCCGCATGCGTACCCGAAGAGGGATTGTGGATCTTGCTTAAAATCTAAGATTGGCTGTACGTATTGCCAGCACGCTTCCACCGCATCACTACGTGCAAATAGCGTAGCATCACCATTCAAAGCATCAAGTAGAAGGCGCTCGTATGCCGTTAGCATTTGCGTTTCTTGCAAGTCAGCGTAATGGAAGTTCATTTTCACTTCCTTCGCTTCAAAGCCTGCGCCTGGCTCTTTCAAGCCAAAGCTCATTTGAATGCCTTCGTCTGGTTGAATACGAATGATCAGCTTGTTTTCTGGTGCGTTTTGACCAAACACAGGATGCGGTGTTTGTTTAAAGTGGATAACCACCTCAGTAACGCGTGTTGGAAGACGCTTACCAGTACGCACGTAAAATGGCACGCCATTCCAACGCCAGTTGTTGATGTACGCTTTCAAACCGATGTAAGTCTCTGTACGAGAATCGTCTGCAACTCCCGGCTCTTCACGGTAGCCGCGTAGGCTTTGCCCACGAACTTCAGACGCCGTGTATTGGCCTAATACTAGGTCATTGCGCAGAGCGTTTTCGTCTAATGGCTTTAAGCATTGAAGCACTTTTACCACTTCATCGCGCATCGAGTCTGCATTGATTTGCGCTGGTGGTTCCATACCTACCATTGCTAATACTTGTAGCAAGTGGTTTTGGAACATGTCGCGCACAGCGCCAGAGTTGTCGTAGTAACCACCACGCTCCTCTACGCCAAGGAATTCTGCGCCTGTGATTTCAACGTAATCAATGAAGTTACGGTTCCAAAGCGGCTCAAACATCGCATTAGAGAAACGAAGCACAAGCAGGTTTTGTACCGTTTCTTTACCTAAGTAATGGTCAATTCGGTAGATTTGATGCTCTTGGAAGTGCTCGTGAATTTCTTTGTCCAGAATACGCGCCGATTCAAGATCATAGCCGAATGGTTTCTCAATGATCAGGCGTTTCCAGCCATCCTCTTCACTGTTAAGACCATGTGCTGCAAGACTTGCAGGGATCACACTGTATAAACTTGGTGGGGTTGCTAAGTAAAAAAGCGTATTGCGTTGCTCGAATTGATATTCGTCCGCAAGTTGGTCTAAGCGAGAAGATAGCTTACCGTAATCTTGTGTGTCAGAAGTATTAATTGCTTGGTAGTGCAGATGGTTAATAAATGCATCAAGCGTTTCTGGCTCAGTCTTTTCCATTTCCTGAAGCGATTTTTTCAGCTTCGCGCGGTAAGACTCATCACTGTATTCAGTGCGACTTACACCCAGAATGGCAAAATTCTCTGGAAGCTGCTTGTTCGCGTAGAGGTGGTATAAAGCAGGAATGAGCTTACGGTACGTAAGGTCACCTGAAGCACCAAAAATAACGATGCTGCTGTTTTCTGGTATTACCATCATCTTTCCCTTAAAAACGAGGTACTTATTGTGTGCCCGGATACGGCTAGAGAATGAGCCAACCCTATCAATGGCACCTCAAAATAGAAAATTGGTCTTACCTATTACGTTGATAGGTAAAGTCTATGGGCCCAAAGAACCTCAAGAAGTTGCATTTCCGATTCTTGGAAACACGACGTATTGAGGTCATTTAAGTCACTTATGTCTCAAAAGTACACACTGTACTCGCTGGAGGAGAGTCCGACACGGGGCAATATTGTCTACGACTATTTGATTTACATCAACACTTGCCAGTGCAAACGTTTAAATAAGTTGCACAAAACGTCATAAGCGATTGTATTTTATTGATAAAAAAAGTTTCATCTGAACGCTCCAGAATTTAAGCAAAAACTCTAATATGGGCAATAATTACTCATACTTGCAATCCATTACAGTTTTATCGTGATCTGTGTTACTTACTTTTTATTTCATCATCCTATTGATAATGATACTCAATTAAAGATAATGAAATCACTATTAATGTGAAAGTAGAACGCCATGAAATCAAGCGCCATTAACCCACACCCCATAAACCGAATACAATCGGTGCTTGACTACATTCACACCAACTTAGACAGCACTCTGAGCGTAGATGAAATATCGAAAGCAAGTTGTTGGTCGCGCTGGCAACTGCAACGCGTATTTCAACAACACACTGGCGTATCCGTCGCTCACTACATCAGAGAGCTTAAACTTAGCCTTGCGGCTGAGCGCTTAATCCATACTTCTGACCGCTCGTTAGATATAGCGATAGAAATGGGATTTACATCTGAACACGCATTTAGCCGAGCGTTCAGGAATATGTTTTCAAAAAGCCCCCGTGAATATCGAAAAACGCAACAACTCTCCGGGTTGAGACAACCTTTGACGCTGCGTAAGACACCAAAAGAAGAGAAAAAACATCAGCGCTTTATTGAAGTTCGAATAGAAACAAAACCGGCTTTTGAACTTGCTGGTTATCATGAACCTATTCACGGATTGTTTTCCGCTGCGCCCGATTTCCAATCCAAAGTACCGTCACTTTGGTCACGTCTTTATTCATCTGAAAACCTTAACAATTCGGAAAGTAGTTACTTTGGCGTGATTGATGTGACTCAAGCGTATTCAAACAACCAACAACTTGAGTATTGGGCAGGTTATGAGTGCAGTCCAACAGCAAACGCATCAAGATCAACGAACTCTTCCAACTCGGGGTTAGACCTCTTAGCTGTTCCTGAGCAAACCTACGCCGTCATTACACACATAGGCAAAGCATCAGAGCTCGCCTCAACGCTGGAATGGTTTATTTTACATTGGCTACCCTACTCTAATTATCATGCTATCGATGGTTATGAGTTAGAGCTTTATCCAGAAGGTTATGATGTTGATAGCGAACAAGCACAAATGCAGTATTGGATTCCTGTCGAGCCAAACGACTCGCTATCTTTAAAACCTAAGAACAGAAGAATACGTTCCAAAGATTAGTGTTTTGCACCAAATTGTTAACTTTTCCTATTTCTTTGAATATAGAATACAAATAACAATCATTATCAATAAATAGAAAAAGTAGTGGAATTTATAAATATGGAAAGTCCGATTCGATTTCATCGTTCAGCGGTTGCTATCGTCGTATCCGCATTGCTCGCTGGCCACGCCAATGCGACTGAGAGCGTATCCCAACACGAAACGATTACGGTGCTAGGAGAAACATACCGAAACACCGCAACTAAAACCGTTTTAGAACCGGAGGAAACACCGCAAGCGATCACGGTAATCACTAAAGATGACATGGACCTGCGCGGCGTAAACTCGGTGAGCGAAGCATTGCGTTACGCGCCTGGCGTAAATACAGAATTGCGTGGCGGTGCCGTTTCCCGACTCGACCTATTCAATATTCGTGGCTTTATTAACTACACCAACTTTTATGATGGTCTTCCTTTGCTGTACAACGGTTGGAACCTTCAACCTCAGGTAGATTCCGTTGCTCTTGAGCAAATCGAGGTTTTTAAAGGGCCAACGTCTGTTCTTTACGGCAATATTCCACCAGGAGGTATGGTCAATATTATCGCCAAGGCGCCTCAGTCAACACCCTCACACTCTGTCTCGATTAGTACTGGGACTAACAGCCTAAAAGAACTGACGTTCGACACCACAGGACAAATTGGTGATTCTAATGTGGATTACCGTATCGTCGGCCTGGCAAAACAGCGAGATGGTCAAGCCGATACGTCTGAAGACGAACGTTATGTACTCGCCCCATCTTTCAATTGGCAAGCGACAGAAAGCACATTAGTGAACGTGAATGTTTACTATCAAAATGATCCATCAGCAGGTATCTACACGACTGTGCCTGCGTCTGGCTCAGTGATTAAAAACCCACTTGGCTCGATGTCACCAAGCACTTATTTGGGGGATGAGGACTGGAACACTTACGAACGCGAAGTTCTGATGATGGGTTACAAAGTCCAACACGACTTTAACAACAATTGGCAATTTCTACAGAATGCCCGCTACATGACCGCCGATGCCTATCAGGAAAACACATATAACGGTGCACTTGAAGCGGATAACCGTACCGTTGGTCGAAATGCCTATTTAACCGATGAAAAGTCCAAATCCTTTGTGATTGACAACCAACTATCTGGCTACGTTAAAACAGGACATTTTGAACATAACTTATTGTTCGGGCTTGATTATCAGTATCTAGACTCAGATGTAAAATACAAAGACACGCTTGGGTATTCGCTAACTCAGGACATTTTTAATCCTGACCACAACAGCATTGATCGTAATGCACTGAATTTCCAATACAAACAAAACTTAGATATCAAAACGAAGCAGATTGGCGTTTATTTCCAAGATCAAGTTCGTTACGACCAACTTGTAATGATTGCAGGTCTTCGTTGGGATAAATACGATTCAAATACAGACGCCGTTAGCGATTATCTAGGAGCAGTATCCAACAGCAAGGAAGAGTTAGACGATACCAACGTATCTTTCCGAGTCGGTGGTTTGTATGAGCTAGACTTTGGCCTCTCGCCATACCTTACTTACTCGGAAAGTTTTGAGCCAATTGCGGGTGCCGACTCTTCTGGTAAAGCATTTGAGCCATCAACCGGTCATCAATGGGAGTTAGGCTTTAAATACGCACCATTATCTGGTGATATCTCAGGTAACTTAGCACTCTTCCATATTACGAAGAAAAACGCGATCTTGACCGATCCGAATAATCCATATGCACCGAACTATCAAGCGGGCGAAGTGGTATCACAAGGTATTGAACTTGAGGCAAAATGGCAAGCCACAGCACAAGCTGATTTCACTCTAGGCTATACATATACCGATATGGAGATTACCGAGGACAGTTATTACAACCAAGAAGGTAAAACGCCGGTTTGGGTACCTGAGCAAACGGCCTCTCTATGGGCAAATTACTTCTTTGAAGGAAATCTTTCAGGCCTTCGTACCAGTGCTGGCGTTCGCTATGTCGGAGAAGCACAAATTGATGCACAGAATAGTCAAAAAGTACCGGACTACACCTTGTTTGATTTAGCAGCAAGTTACGATTTCTCAACGGTATCTGAATCAATGAAAGGGGCTAGCGTCACGCTTTCTGCAAGCAATCTATTCGATAAAGAATACTATTCTTGTTACGACAAAAATAACTGTTGGTTTGGCGCTGAGCGCTCTATCGAAGCGAAGTTAGAATACAACTTCTAACCTCTTAGAGCGGAACAGCAGTAATTTGTAAAGCGATGGTTTCTAAAACAAGCCATCGCTTTTTATTTTGCATAGAGCATCAATATAAATGCTACCGTGTCACTTTTTTATAGCACCTTTCTGGCCTACCAACAGAGCCATAGTTTAAATCAGCCTCTAGTTCACCAGTAGTGATAAGATACTCCAAATAACGCCTTGCCGTTGTTCGGCTCACTCCGATTTTTTCACCTGCCTCATCAGCGGTTAGCGCACTGCCATTTGGAAACAACTCCCTGATCTTGTCTAGCGTTACACCATCAATCCCTTTCGGTAATCGGTTCGGCAAGTTGTCTTGATTGGCGTGAGACTGCAGCATTTTATCAACGAGGTTCTGATCCAAACTCTCTACGATGTCTAGTTGTTGGCGTTGGGACACATACTTTTTCAGTGCGGCATCTAAACGTGGAAACATCACTGGTTTTAGCAGGTAATCGACAACGCCACCTCTCATTGCCTGTTGTAACGTATCGACATCCCTTGCGGCTGTAATCAAAATGACATCACACGTTTGGTTACTTGCACGCAGTGTATTTAGTATCTCAAGCCCTGTGCCATCGGGAAGATAGACATCCATCAATAGTAAATCTGGCTTAAGAATGTCGAGTTGCATTTCCGCTTCCATTCTCGTGGTCGCAATTCCAACCACTTCCAAACCTGTCAGTTGGCTTAAGTATTTGTGGTGCAGCTCAGCAATAGCCAGATCATCTTCAATGATCATTACGCGAGTCGCCATACTCATAATTGTTCTTCCTTGGGTAAGTACACCGTTATTCTTGTCCCATAATTTGTATTGGGTATCATCTCAACATGGCCGTGATATCGAGTAGCAAGCTGATTGACAAGGTGCAACCCAACACCTCGATTTTGACGAGATTTCGTTGAAACGCCTTTTGTAAATAATGTTTGTGGATCCATTGTTTTTGGGAGGCCACAGCCATGATCTATCACCTCAAGTATCACTTCATTTCCGTAATCGCTAACGGACACATCAATGTTTCTGCGTTCTGACGCAACATTTGATTCATCGCGAATTGAAGTTAACGTGGCATCGAAAGCGTTATCAATCAAATTACCCAAAATTGTGACAAGATCTTCCGAATTTAGCCACTCAGGCAGGGGCTCCAGACGACTGCCTTCCTCAACCACCAGTTGTAAGCCTAACTCGCGAGCACGTTCAGTTTTTCCAAGCAACATACCTGCAATTAGCGGGTCCTTAACGGTATCTCTTAAAAACTCAATCATTGCTTGATAGTGTGCGGTTTCTTGTCCAATTAACTTTTGCACCGCATCAAGCTCACCCATTTGTACTAGCCCGCTGATAGTGTTTAGCTTATTGCGATGCTCATGGGTTTGCGAACGTAACAAATCTGCATATTCCTTGGTTTGTGATAGCTGCTCGGTTAGATCATTAATTTCATCCCTTAAACGGAAACTCGATACCGCCCCCACGATTTTTCCATCAACATAAATTGGAGAGCGATTTGCAATCAGGCGCTTATGATTAAGGAATATCTCAATATCATGATCTTCCTGCCCGCTTTCTAACACTGTATATAGATCGCTATCACGCAGCGTATCAGTCAAAGGTTTATTAAGCGCTGATTCTCTATCAATACCGAGAATCTGGCAGGCACTACGATTTATCGAGCGAAGTATCCCTTGGGCATCAATGCTTAACACGCCCTCTTTGATGGTGCTCATCGTCACTTCTAATTCGCCGTACAACCGCCCTATCTCTTCAGGCTCAAAGCCTAAAATGGCGCGCTGAAACTTTCTCGACGCATAATTGGATACAATGGCGTTAGCGACGACAACTACGATGACCATTAAAATCAAAAAGGCCAAAAATGGTTCGATGCGGTCTTGCAGTCGGTCGAGCAAATAGCCAACCGAAACCACACCAATGATGTTCCCTTGCTCGTCAAAAATCGCAGCTTTACCACGAACTGAATAACCTAACGAGCCCTGTGCCGTCGAAACATAAGACAACCCCTGTTCTAGCGCTCGACGATTGTCGCCACCTCTCATTGGCTTGCCCAACCGCTCATCAACAGGGTGGATTAAGCGTACTCCCTTATGGTCGCCAATAACGATGAATGCAGCACCTATGGCTTCGGTTAATTCTCTAAAGCGAAGTTGGTATGGCTGGGGGTTTTGGGTTTCGATCATTTCACGAACAACCGCTGAGTCCGCTAAAAAACGGGCAACACCCAGTGCTTTTTCTCCCATTTCTTGCTCTTGATTGATTTTGAGATAAGTGAACCCCGCGGCGACAAGCAATAACAGCTCTATCAACCCCGATAGCGTCATGATAATGAGCATCCGCTTACGAAAGCTGATGGTTTTCCAACTCATTGATACATCCTTGTGATTCACTCTTGAGCGTAACGTTAACACTCAGTTAACAGCATGACGTTGTCGCGGTGATAAATCTGTGAGGAAGGCAAACAAACCGCAGAGTTTACGGTTAATTAATCGACGAGCTGAAACATAAAATTACAACCATTCACCAAATTTAGCATTCCTCTCTGATACTCAATTCCATACATAAATTGCCCTTAAAATCATGATCGCGATCACACCGATTTTAGCGGTTTTTGAGGCGTTTTTAGACTTTACAACGTATAATTTTTAATCAACGAAACCAATGAGAGTTTTGGTTTGAAAGCAGTGAAGCTGGAAGTCTATTAAAAGCTCAACATTGATGTCAGTGATTTGGACACAAATAAAACAAAACACAAATACTGACTATATGACAAACACTTAGACACCATCTGAAAACTGGAAAACTATAAACAGAGGTGCATTTATAGTTAGAAGGAACACCAAACATGGAACGCGATACCTTTGGAATATGCCTGAATAAGGCGATGCTGTCAGAGAATATGTATTCAACATTTACACACGTCAGGGCTTATGAAAAAAACGGAGGCGGTACTTCTGATCTAAAAGTCCTGTTATCGTTCCCTCAAATGAGTGGAAAAGATCTATTGAATACGATGCGAGGTTCTCGTCAGCTCGAGTGGAGAGCGGAGTTTCACTGTCCATATACGAAATAAATTTGTAACATCTCCCGCGCCCAGCACAAATATAACTGGGCGCATACTACTGCCCAATTTTCCCTCCTACTTAACACTCAGTTACGAATCCTTTATATTAGAGCTAATACTCTACGACAAAGCAGCCATTATGAAAAAAACAGGAAAGTTTTGGATACTGGGCTTACTTAGCAGCTCGATTTCCCTTGCCTGTCATGCGGCACCGATCACTTTTGATACCGCATGGCAGCTATTGCTAGAAAACAACTATTCTCTTAAAGCTCAACGCTCAAACGTCGAGAACTACCAATACCAAGAGAGTGCCACCAGCAATCTCAACTTACCTCAGGTTACTATTGGCGCGAATTACACGCGTTTAGATACCGATATCACGCTTTCGGGAAAACAGATCCTAGACAGCACAGGAGCACACATTAACGTACCTCCTGCTTTTCAGCCTATTTTTGGTGCCTTAGCTAATACCACTTCGACCATAACCGAGCGCGATATTTTCTCTTCGTCTATTCGTGCCATTTGGCCAATTTTTACTGGTGGTCGAATTTCTGCGGCTCAATCAGCAGCAGAAGGCAAAACGGATGAGGCGAAAAGTCAGCTTTTAATGGAACAACAAGCGCGTTTTGAAGATTTATCGAAGTACTACTTTTCTGTCGTACTGGCAAAGGAAGTACTCGCAACGCGGCAAGCAGTTGAAGCTGGGCTAAAAAAGCATCGAGATTTTGCCATTAAGCTTGAAGAGCAAGGACAAATCGCGCACGTTGAGCGCCTGCAAGCCGAGGCTTCTTTAGATAAAGCATCTGTAGAAACACGTAAAGCAGCCAGCGATTTGAGTATCGCTCAGGCTGCATTAGGTAAATTACTCGCACAAGATGATGCCGTAGAGCCCGCTGAATCTTTGTTTATCAACGACAGTCTTCCCCCTCTTACTGCTTTTATCGATCAAACGTTGCTTACCTATCCGGGGTTAGAACTTCTGAGCGCTAAACACAAACAAGCCTCTAGCTTAATCAAAGCAGAAAAAGGGAAATACTACCCTGAAGTTTATCTTTACGGCGACTACAGCTTGTATGAAGACGATTCTCTCGCAAGCCAAATGAAGCCTGACTGGTTAGTTGGTGTTGGTGTCAGCATTCCACTGATTGAATCATCAGGGCGAAGCGAAAAAGTCAAAGCCGCTCAAAGCGTCGTCTCGCAGGTCGACTCATTAAAGTCCCAAGCCAAACAAGACTTATCGCTGTTAGTCCAAAAGACATACTTGGAGGCTCAGCAAGCCATTGATGAAGTACAAGGGCTCGCATCTAGCATTGAACTCGCTAACGAAAATCTGCGCTTGCGTGAAAAAGCATTTACTCAGGGTCTGTCGTCTTCTCTGGATGTTGTGGATGCACAACTTTATGTCGCGAGTATAGAAACACAGCGTTCAGCGGCGCGTTTCCGCTATTTAATATCTTTAACCAAGCTACTCGCATTGAGCAGTGAAATGAACAGCTTCGAACAATATCAAAATACCGCTTATATCCCTGCTTCAACATCCAAAGAGGTGAAATAAATCATGGCAGCTAAATCACTAAAACCCGTTTTACTCTCACTTTGTGCTTTGGGTGTTGCCTCTTGGGTTGGGTATCAATTTTACCAAGCCTATCAACCGGAACCGATCCGCTTACAGGGATTAATTGAAGCCCAGCAATACAGCATTTCCTCAAAAGTTCCAGGGCGTATTGATGAGGTCATGGTACGTAAAGGCGACGATGTAGAGAAAGGTCAGCTTATTTTTACCCTTCATAGTCCTGAAATTGAAGCGAAGTTAGAACAAGCAAAAGCAGGTGAAAAAGCGGCGGACGCCTTAGCTCAAGAAGCTGAGAAAGGCGCACGTGAGCAACAAATCCAAGCAGCAAAAGATCAGTGGATGAAAGCCAAAGCCGCTGCGAATTTAATGGAAAAAACCTACAATCGTGTGAATAACCTTTATAACGATGGCGTGGTTGCAGAACAAAAACGCGATGAAGCTTTAACTCAATGGCAAGCAGCGAAATACACAGAAAGTGCTGCGTTTCAAATGTATGAAATGGCAAAAGAAGGCGCTAGAAGTGAAACCAAAGTGGCTGCGGCGGAAAAAGCGCGCATGGCATCAGGTGCCGTAGCCGAAGTAGAAGCGTATGCGAAAGATACTCAGATCTACAGCTGGTTTGACGGCGAAGTCTCTCAAGTTCTACTTCAAAGTGGTGAATTAGCACCTCAGGGCTTCCCGGTTGTTACCGTGATAGATACAGAAGATGCCTGGGCGACACTTAATGTGCGTGAAGATTACCTTCAACACTTTAAAAAAGGAGCAACCTTTGATGCCTATTTGCCTGCCTTAAAGAAAAATGTTGAGTTCAAAGTAACGCATGTTGCCGTTATGGGTGACTTTGCAACGTGGAGAGCAACCGATGCTTCTCAAGGTTTTGATCTTCGTACCTTTGAAGTAGAAGCTCGTCCAGCTCAACCCGAACCTGAACTGCGTATGGGAATGAGTGTTGTCGTTGAACTTTAATCACAACCACTAGGTTAATGCTATGACGATTAAGATTTCACAGCGGCATATCTTACGACGAGACAAGTGGTTGCTTTCGTGCCTTACTTGGATACCGATTTTGCTCGCGATGATGATTTGGGGAGTGTTCTCTGCGGGCATTGCCCGGGATCTGCCAATCGGTGTGGTTGATCTACAACATTCCCAACTTTCTCGAAAGCTCATTCAATCTTTGGATGCGTCGTCGAGTCTGGCTGTTAACTATCATTACGCCAGTGCAAGCGAAGCAAAAAATGCGATGATTGAAGGCGATATCTACGCTTACGCGGTCATCCCATCTAAGTTCGACCAAGATATTCTCCAGCACCGCCAACCTCAACTTTCTGTCTTTTACAACAGTCAGTACATTTTGGTAGCGAAACTGATCAACTCTGCCATTGCGCAAGCACAAGGCTATTTCGACGCTCAGGTTGAAGTAATGGGCAACTTGGCTAAGGGTAACACCACAACGTTAGCAGCGGCTGGACAGGCTGTACCCGTGTCGACACAAATAACCGCATTATTTAACCGTAACAATAACTACGCACAATTTTTGGTAACGGCTATCGTGCCAGCCATTTGGCAAATATGTATTGTAGTAAGCACTATTTTGATTCTTGCCGCGCACTTTCGCATTTATGGTGGAAAGAATAGCTTTGCATTTTTGGGCGAAAAGCCATACGCCAGGCTCACTACCCTATTAAGTCAGTACATTCCGGTCTTTATGGCGCAAGGTGCGTTGTTCTTGTACTGGTTTTATTCCGTGCTTGATTGGCCAATGGAAGGCAGTTTTGTGGTTATGCTATTAGCACAATTGGCGACGGTTATCGCCTGTATCATTATGGGAGCGTTGTTCTTCTTCTTGTCGATGGATCCTGCACGTGCGATGAGTTTTGCTGGCGCATTTACGGCTCCAAGCTTCGCGTTCATGGGAATTACATTCCCAGTTTCTGACATGAACACGCTCGCTTATGCATGGCGTTCATTATTGCCGATTACCCATTACATTGAAGTACAAGTGAGTCAAGCAAGCTATGGAGCATCGGCCGCACAATCTTTAAGCTCGCTATGGCCTATGATTGGTTACGTTGTGCCCCTGCTCATTACCGCAGCCTTGATGGGTAAACATCGAACAGCTTCATCAACACGCCAAGCGAAGGAGGCGGTATGACATTGTGGCAACTGATTAAAGCGGAACTTAAGGCCGTTCTAACCAATCCAGTCGTTACGTTGACCGTGTTTGGTGGTGTCGTATTTTACTCGTTTTTATACCCTTTGCCTTATGCACAACAAACGCCTCGTGAACAACCAATCGCGATTGTTAATCTAGATGGTAGTCAGACGAGTTTAAAGCTGGAACGTATGGTTGATGCCACCCCACAAGTCAACGTAGTCACTCGACTTCATACGATTGCCGATGCAAAGCAAGCATTTTTACAACGAGAGATCACCGGTTTTTTAGTCATACCGGAACACTTTTACAAAGACCTAATGCTAGGTAAAAGCCCGACTCTAGCCTACGCTGCGGACGCCTCGTATTTTCTCGTGTACGGAACCGTGGTAGAAGGATTGGCCCAAGCGGGAGGCACATTAGGGGCCCAAGTGAAAGTCAGTAAAATGGTGATAGATGGTGTGCCCATGAGTATGGCTAGCCATAATTACTCTGCTATTAAGCTTAATATGAAACCGACGTTCAACCCAACCATGGGTTACATCGAATACGTAGTGCCGGCAGTATTTGTTCTGATTTTACAACAAACGTTGATCATGGCGGTTGGATTGCAAACGGGAACACAGCGTCATGGTCGTGGCTATTGGTCACAAGTATCAACGGGATCGCTGCTGCTTGTGAGAACGTTAGTATTTGTGGCAATTTATTATTTACTCGGCGCCTATTATTTTGGTTTTAGCTTCGAACGCTTAAACGTAAACCATATCGCCAACGCGGGCGAATTGCTGGCTATGTTGTTACCGTTCTTTTTAGGTTGTTGCGGACTAGGCTTCTGGCTAGGTTACTTATTACCTCGGCGTGAACTTGTCACCTTAGTCGTCCTAGTGAGCTCTATGCCGCTCATTTTCTTGGCTGGTTTTATTTGGCCGATTGAAGCCATACCTACTCCCTTATTATGGATTGCTGATTTAAGCCCAAGCACTTGGGCGATAAAAGCTTTCTTAGCGCTAAACCAAATGGGGGCAACCTGGCAACAAGTCGCTCCACATTGGACGGCGCTTTGGGCACTCACCGTGCTTTGGGGTAGCGTTGCGTACTGGATTGCTAAGCGAAGTAACAAGCCAGTTGTAACAGAGAGCTTGGGGTGACAGCTGACATTTTCTATTACTATAAAAAAAGCCGGGTAACTAAACCCGGCTGAAAATCTGCGTCCTTGCAGCGGACATATGGTAAAAACACTTTTTGCTCTGGGCTTACCCATTGAGCGAGATTAGATTAAGCCAAAAAGTATGGATTCCATACTCTCATATAGAGGGTCATATCCTTCCAATAGACATTAGTCTTCGCTAGAAAGATAACGTTTTTCAGACACAAAAAAACAAGACTCACATTGAGTCTTGTTGTTGATAGGGATGAGCAAGATACATGTCGCCGCTAAGTCATATCGCGGATTATTTTCTCTCGGTATTCTGTAACGACCTTCATGATTGAATTTTTTACATCACCGACTTGCTTAGAGGGTTGGCACCATAGGCCAAAACCAAACTTAAAACCTTCCAATAATTCAGAAGCTTCCACTGGCTCTATATGATTATTAGAAAACTCCGAATGGGCAAACGTTCTGGGGAGAATCGCCCATCCTAAACCTGCTTCAACCATTTTCACTACAAGGGCCAATTGGTCGACCTCTTCATGGTTCGAACTTACGATGACTTTTTCGCCCATTCCCTCTTCAATAAGAGACCGCAGTACAAATTGTTTACTATTCCTCAAGGCTGTCAATACTCGATCTGGTGCCACAGAAGCGAGTTCACCACCTTTCTGGACGAAAGGAACAAATTCAAAATGACCTAAAAACGTCGCATCCAAACTATGTATTGCTCGACTATCATGTACATTGACAATACCGAATTGATACTCACCATTCTGTAAACCCTCTTTAATTTCGTTGCGATTACGAACAAGAAAGTTAACTCGCATCATCGGAAAATCTGCTGCTAATTGAATACGAAGCAATACAAGAAAACGGTGTGGTATAGCGCTTGAATAGGCGATACTAACATTCTCTAACCCACCGTAAGCTAGACTTAATGCGACTTTATCGAAAGTACGTGCTTGTTCGATGGTTTGCTTAGCATAGTGGTAAAGAAGATGACCATCTTCTGTCGGTTCTACCGAGCGCCCCACTCGCTCAAACAGGTTGACCGCCAGTTGGTCTTCAAGATTGGTAATCACCTGCCCTATTGTGGTTCGGTGCTTATTGAGTTTGACCGCCGCCTTACTAAACGAAAGCTGTTCATAAACGGTTACGAACGCGAGAAGTTGTTCAAAACTAAAATTCATAGGTTGTGCTTACTTTTTAGAGTTATCTAATTAAATTACCACAAGATCGTAGAATTGCTACTTGGTAACGGAAACAATCTGCGTTTGAATTCCTTCTCGACGACACAAAAAAACCTACTAGCTTCAGTAGGTTTTCTCTAACTTAGTTGTACTCAACGACACGAGCTAAATAGTTGAATTCTCCTGAGTCACCATGGTAATCGCGGTAGACATCGACACTGAAATATTTAGGTTGATCAGCGTAAATGTGGTCAACGACTTTTTGCTCAAGTGACTCCAACGTTTCACCGACCTGAGAGTACACGAACTGCTTGTTCACTTTTTCCAATTTACGTTGTTTCGCTTCTTTGTGTGACACATAGTTGTTGATCTCTTCCCACTTTCCCACGAACTCGACCGCCACGTAACTCGAGTTCTCGTCAATCATAATAAAGGCTGCACCTTCTTCTTTGATTGCAGACAGTTGCTGCATATCACTATCCACTTTTTGCTGGTCAAGATGGGCACCACTTTGGGCGAATGCAGTCGCGGAAGCGGTAAGCATCATGAGTGTAAGAACGGCTTTTTTCATTGTATCGTTTTCCTGTATTAAGGGAGTTCAGTTACCCAAAGTTGCCCTTGGGTGGCTTTTTTGAATCCATATTCGTAAATCGTCAGCAAGTAGCGGTGATCGAACATATCTTTCGTTACTTTGGCGTATCTGAAATCTTGATCAATGTAGGTAAACTGCATCTCGATATCGTTGATTTCACTGATGTATTTCATTCGATAGAGATCACCACGAGTTTGCGCTAGCGTAAGGCTTGAGACACTTTTCGATACCAAGTCCAAACCTTTGTCTTTTAGTGGACGATACGGCGCTTTTAACGCACCATTGCGAATCACATCCAGCTGAGGCGCTTTTTCTAACCCCAAAGCATCTGAGATTTGTTGATAGTTGAAGTTAGACGGATTAAAGAACACCTGCGCTGCGAGACCGCCATCTACGTGTAACTCCTCAAGTGTTTCTCCATCATGTTCAACATCGATAAATTGTGGAGGGAAAACACCAGGGATCGATGCGCTCGCAGCAAGCACCTTGTAAATCAGTTCAGATTTGTCCGTTAAATCACTGTTCGCAATCGCACCAATATTCCAAACCACCAGTTCGCCTGAATCAAAATGGGTACTGCCAATAAAGAGGCGTTTACCATTGCGGTGTTGCTGCGCCATCGCCTCAATCATGGGCTCAGGGTAAGCGTCTGCGATGAAATCATAGAGGTTCTCACCATCGGTAAACGCGTCCTTAAACAGGGTATTTAAGAAGTTCTTCTTACCCAAAATATTCTTATCATTGATGTTGAGCATGACTTCTTTCATCTTTGGCATCGCATCACCGCCAATGAAAACAAAAGGAGCGATTAGGGCACCAGCACTGACTCCAGTAATGATGGCATAATCTTTTAGCTCCCCCTTTTCCTGTAGCCCCATCAAAACGCCGGCCCCGTATGCGCCGTTTACGCCACCACCCGATAAGGCCAAAATATTGAGCTGTTCACCCTCTACTTTGATCGGTGTGGTTTGATTGTGCGCTGAGTAGAGAAAATCCGGCGCTTCATTGGCCCACATTCGAAGTGGCTCATTTGGTGTCGAACTCGCGATCTCGACATCTTTATAGTTGCTTTGAGAAACACGAACATCCAGCGTATGAGGTGAACTACAAGCTACTATCAGCAGCGAAAGTGCAACCGTCACACCAGAGGAAATTAAACGATTCATAATCAGTCTCATTTAATGTTCTCTGGCGTATGACCAGAGACTCAGTTTGAAGTTAATTGGGTCAAAATGAAGTCCGTTTCGTTGTGTGGAGTTACTATAGCTAGGCACGGCTAAACCCCATAATCGCGATTGTAGGATGCTATCCATCAAAGCAATTATGCCAAGTTTCTATATGCTAACTTTACGCTTCTCCGTTAATTAGGTACTGCGCTAAGCAATTTTCACGACGTTGAACTCATGCGTCGGTTCGACAAATTCGTATTGGGCATTGATCGTCTGTAGCTCCCATGTGCCATAGCCTTTTGTGATCTCCAATACACCGTAAACGGCGTTATGTGTATGACGAAAGGCTGCGACAGGAGACATCTTCTTCACCAAACAAGAGGTAAAAATCGCAGAAATTAAATCACCGACTCCGACTGGCTGCATAGCAAATTCAACACTAGGTCGTTGGGCCAAATAGCTTGCTTTCGGCGTCGCTAAAATCATACTGAAGGCGTCATCTGTTAGTGCATGCAGGTGTTTCACCAATACCATTTTCGGTCCTAACTCTAAGGCTTTTTTACATGCAGTGACCGCATCATAAAGAGAGTTAATTTTCACACCTGTTAACTCGCTCAGTTCAAACTGGTTAGGAACAATCACATCAGCGATGGGCAACAAGCTATGGCTTATCGCTTCTTTGACACCGTCTGCCACAATGCAACCTTTGTCTGGATCACCCATAACTGGGTCACACACATACAGTGCACTATGGTTACGCGATTTGACTAAACTTACCGCTTCGGCCACCGCTCGACATTGCTCTGCGCTGCCTTGATAACCGGACAGTATCGCGCCACATTCGCCTAACTTCTCAATGTTATCTAAGCCTCTCATTAGAGAATGAATTTCATCTGCCCCAAACTTCTGTCCAGTCCAACCTTGCTGGTACTGAGTGTGATTTGAAAACTGAACCGTGTGAATTGGCCAGACTTCGAGGCCCATTCTCTGCATCGGGAAGACGGCAGAACTGTTTCCTGCGTGGCCATAAACCACATGAGATTGAATAGAAATAATGCTTTTCATAAGTCACTCTTAATTGAGAAGTTTGTTAGCTTGGCGACTAAATAAACACAATATCGCGCACTGTGCTTATTTGGTCGGAATAGCCTCGACAACGCCGAGGCTTATTCTTAATCAGGTTGGATTCATTAGCCTTGGAACTCAGCGAAGTACTCATCCAACACTTTGCGCGTTGCACGACCGATAAGCTCGTATTCGTGATGAGTAAGGTTTGCTAACGAAACTCGAACTGATGCGTGTACTACATCGAAGCCTTGGCCTGGAAGTAGGATAACGCCGGTTTCATGTGCAAGACGGAACAGGAAGTCTTTGCCCTTCTCGCTCGCTTTGAACCATTCAACGAAGGCTGGTCCGTACAATTTGCCGCCCAAAGTGTCGAGCTCAAGCAGTGTGTAGTAGTCCACACGATCTTTGTTTTCTTCAATTTCAACACCCATGTTTTTGTACAGAGTTTTGTAACGCTCGCGGATGATGCGTTTACATGCTTCTTTGTAGTTTTGTTCTGAGTCCATCAGACAATTCAATGAGAACAACGCCATTTGAACTTGTTGAGGAAGAGACAAACCGGCTGTGTGGTTAAGCGCTACGCTGCGGCTGTCGGCAACGATACGGTCAATAAACTTGATCTCACGAGGTTCCGGAGTCAGCGTTTTGTAACGATCGTCCAACTCAAGTTGACGCACTTCAGGAAGGCTACGCATTGCATCGTCAAACACGTTGTTGTGTTGAATCGCAATCGAGCCTAAACGCCAGCCTGTTGCACCGAAGTACTTAGAGAACGAATACACACAAAGCGTGTTGTATGGCAGTTTTGCAAACAGTGAGACAAAATCGTCCGCAAATGTGCCGTATACATCGTCAGTCACAATGAATAGGTCGCTACGTTCGTTGTTCACGAAGTTTGATAGGTTATCCAGAGTTTCATCCGAGAACTTCACAGACGCCGGGTTTGCTGGGTTCACGACACAAAGCAGTTTGATGTCTGTATCTGCAAGCTTTTCGATTTCAGCCATCGGCAGTTGCCATGTTGTCTCATCCAGACGTAGCTCAACGATTTCCAGTTCGTATTCACTAAGCTCTGGGATCTCTAGGTACGGCGTAAAGATTGGAGTGATTAGCGCAACCTTGTCACCTTTCTTTAATAGACCGTTGTTGAACATAGTTTGGAAGGTGTACGTCATAGACGCTGTACCGCCTTCAGTTGCAAACAGATCGAAGTCTGTTGTCATTGGCATCGGGCCGTACATCTCTTCTGCGATGTACTGCTTCACAACGGTTTCGATGTTCGTCAACATACGTGGTGGCACTGGGTAGTTACATGCAAGGTATGCATTAACCAGTTCATTCAAGAAAGCTTGCTTCTCTAGACCCAAACGGTCTTTTGCGTAGCTCAGCGACTTTTCTAAGAACTGCACACCTTGGTCTTTCTTATTGTCGCTTGCAAACGTGTCAAAGCGTTCAACAATGCCCACACCATCTGGAATGCCACCGAAACCACCATCTAGGTATGAATAAGTGCGCTCGGCTTCCAATATTGCGAACTCACCCAAACGAATGAACGCTTTACGCGGTAGTGTCGCAAGAAAATTAGGATTACCACGACCTGCATCTAATAAAGCGCGGTCAGGAACAGTTTGTGCCACTTCAATAAGTTTATCTTTTAATTCAAATGGGCTTAAATCTGCAAATTTTGAAAAATCAATTGTTGTATTTTGCGTAGTCATAATATTTACCTGAATTTATTATTTAGTAAAATTTGGATAATACTTCCCCTACCGCCTATTTAATTAGGCGATAAGAGTGTTCGAATTTATTTAAATTACATGCCTGCGTTTAAAGTAATAATGCCGACAATAATTGGACCCCATAGGGTAAGCAGTACATTGGCGACTGCATAAGTCACGGTGAATGAGAATACTGGTGTTGCATTACCTGTTTTTTCCATTAAAGCCGCAAATGCTGGGTTCGCACTTCGTCCACCTGTCACACAGCCAAGTGCTTCAACTGGATTCTTAATCTTCAATACAAAATATGAGAAGAAGAACGAAATAATCTGAGGGATAATCGTTACACCCATGCCAAGGAACAACAGAGACATACCGTGTTCTTTGATGGTGTCGACCGCTTGAGGCCCAGCCTCAAGGCCAACAATGCCCACAAATGCTGCCAAACCGAAATCTCGAATAAAGTTCGCGGCCCCCACAGGAAACTGAGCAACATGCGGATTGCGGCTACGCAACCAACCCACAATCAAACCTGAGATCAAACAACCTGCACCAGAACCGATAGTGACGGGAATACCAGCAATCTTAAAACTGATTAGACCAATTAATAGACCCACCACCATGCCCATACCAAGCACGACTAAGTCAGTCACGTTTGCTGAGCCCATTCGCTGACCAATGTTTTTCTCAACGCGATTGATGTCTTTTGCGGTACCTGTAAGCTGGATGACGTCATTTTTCTTCACCACAAGATCCGGCGTCATTTCAATTGAGTTGCCTTCACGAATATAGTCTGTCACATAAATACCGCGCATAGAGCCTTGGTTCGAAGCCTCTTTAATCTCTTGCAGCGACTTACCAATCAGTTTGCGGTTGTCTGCGATCAGTTGACGGTTTTCTTCAATAACTTCATAGCCTTCTGGAAGTGCAATCTCGTTGTCAGCCAAACCATCTTGCAGCTGATGTACTGCATTACGGCGACCTGTTACAACAATGACATCCCCTTCTTTCAGTGCTGTGAATTTGTCCACGTCTAGCACTTTGCCATCGCGTTGAATCAATTCAATACAAGCAGCCAGAGCGTGTTGGTTTAACTGGGCTAAGGTTTTGCCTGCTAGCCCACCATCTTTGCTCACTTTAAATGCTCGTGTAACCAGCGCTGTGACAGCGTTGAACTCACCCGGCGCTAAATCACGCTTACCATTTGAATTTTTCTCTTCTAGCGCAATCGCTTCTGCTCGGATATCCCACTTCATCAGTGTTGGGAATACCCATGTCACCATCAGAATTGGACCAAGCGAACCAAAGATGTACGTAACTGCGTAGCCTACTGCGACGTTGGTCTGCATTAGGTGCTTCGCTTCTTCTGTCACACCACCAAGACGTGCGATCGCATCACCCGCTGTACCGATGATTGCCGATTGAGTCAAACCACCAGCTGCAAGGCCTGCTGCCGTACCTCTGTCTAGATCAAACATCCAAGCTGCTGCTAGTACACAAAGCAGGCCAGACACCGTCATCACTACAGCAGAAAGTAGAATGTTGATGGTTCTAAAGTTCAATGCTTTGAAGAACTGCGCACCACCTTGATACCCTACTGCGTAAATAAAGAGCGCAAAGAAAATGCTTTTTACGCCGGGATCAATATGAACACCAAATTGCCCAATAATTACACCCATTAATAATGTTCCGGCAACACCGCCAAGAACAAATCGACCAATGGTAATTTTACCAACCATATAACCGAGAGAGAGCGTAATAAAGAGAGCAACAAATGGTGCCATGTCAAAAAGATTAGAAATAATTTCCATGACAATTTTACTCTTACTAATAAATATAAAACTCAAATAATCTAACGAATAATCTGTCACTCATATTTGTTGGATTATTTAATTTAAAAAGCATCTCGTTTGCTTCGAAGCGAATATTAGGAACAAAACCTCACAACTCGTAATCCCATTTGAAGGATGAAACCATCACTTCGCATATTCAAAAGCAAAAATCGATCAATAATTGTCGAAAATTTAATAACTTAGCGTTCTGCAATGAACACCAGATAAATCGCAAAATAATTTTATTTTTGTTTTCGCGCTTCAAAAAGCGGTTTGGTTGCATCATTCCCTCTATATAGCGCATAACACCTTTCGTTTGATGGATTAGATCCTCCAAAAGCGATTATCACGGATGCCATCATTTGCCTTATCTTTCCATTCATCAAGTTAATAGAGAAAAACACCATGAACTCAATGCCACATGAACTTGTGTGGGGCGAAGTTTACTTCCCACCCTTGTTGCTGGTTATTGCATTGGCTTACATGCTCACCATTTTGGTCGGAACCGTTGCTACAAAACTGGGACTCCACAAATACGTTGCATTTCCTGCACTCGCAGAGCTAAGCCTAATTGTGATTTTTACTGGCGTTATTGGTCGATTCATTACGATATTTTGAGGCAAATTCCGTGATAAAACGTTATCTCATCACACTGCTACTACTGTGTTCCGCTGGCACCGTGATTTTCAGCTACTACCAATCATACTCTGACAACCCTTGGACTAGAGATGGCCAAGTTAGCGCGCACATCGTTTCTATAACCCCCCGCGTAACAGGACAAATCATCCAAGTCTACGTTGAAGACAATTCGCAAGTGAAACAAGGCGATTTGCTGTTTGAGATTGACCCAAGCATCTATAAAGCGGCGTACCACAAAGCGCTAGCAGCTCAAAAGCAAGCCATTGCATTACTAGCAAAGGCCAAAAATGAAGAGCAGCGAGCACTTAAGTTAGAAAAGCGCACACCTGGCGCCGTACCTGTACTGACATTGAATAACCTAGACAATGCAGTGGAGACAGCCGTTGCCAACGTAGAACTCGCGAAAGCCAATGTTGAAGAAGCCAAGCTAAACCTTGATTACACAAAAGTTTATGCGCCAACGAATGGTTATATAACTAATTTGAACTTACGCGTCGGCTCTCAAGTCGTCGCTAACTCCCCAGTCGTGGCTTTGATTGATGAAGACAGCTTTTGGATCGAAGGATATTTCAAAGAAACGGATTTAGTTGGCGTTGATCCACAAGATAAAGCCTACGTGACCTTAATGATGCACAATGAAGCTGTGTTGGAAGGAAAAATCAAAAGCATTGGCTACGGCATTGCGAAACAAGATGGTAGTACTGGTAACGATCTTTTGCCCAATGTGAACCCTAACTTTCAGTGGATACGCTTAGCTCAACGCATTCCAATTAAAGTTAAATTAGATCACTTACCGAAAGATTTTCAACTACGTGTTGGTATGACGGCCTCTATCAAAATCATCAAACAATAATGCGGTGGAATGTATGTTTAATGCCTCAACCAAAGAAGCAATCAAAGCTGCACTGTCTATCGTTATCGCGATCTGCCTTGCCTTATGGTTTCAATGGGAGAAACCGTATTGGGCAGCGATCGCAGTCGCGGTAATGGCATTAAATGAAAGCTTCGCTCACTCGATAAACAAAGGTCATAATCGCTTATTAGGAACCCTCCTTGGCATCGGTTATGCCTTTTTCCTCATCACGACGTTTTCTCAAGATCGCTTTTTGTTTCTCACCTTCTTCACCTTGTTTTTAGGTGCGTGCATTTTTATGTCGAGCGACGAAAAGTATGGTTATGTGTTCTCTATCGGTTTTGCTGTGTGCTCCATCATCGCATGTATGGGAGGATTTGATAGTCAAGCAACGTTCCACTTCGCTGTTCTTCGCATGCAAGAGACTATTCTTGGTGTGATCACGTTTTCTGTTGTGTACCGATTAGTCTGGCCAGTCAGTACAGAACAAAACTTCATTCAACGTTTTGAGGCCAGCAGAGAGGCGATGCTTAACGCTATGAAATCGCCCAATGATATAGATATTGAAGCTCTTGAGACCAACACCGCCAACATAGAAAAGTTATTCCAACTGGTCGGCTTACCACTTACTGGCAGCTACCACTTGAAAGAACATCGTCAGCTATGGCGTGCGCGTTTAAATGAGATGGCACAAATCCAAGACCGATTGCTAGAACAAGCAGATAAATCGCAAAGTCGTGAGATCGATTGGCCAACGCTAACGCAGCAACTTCAAAGCTTTGATATTAAAAATCCAAGTACGTCGCTCATTGGTCACGTTGCTTATGTTATGCAAAGAGAGAAAAACACGGTTTGGCATCACGAGCATCGGACCTTCATCCAGCATTTGAATGAAGACGGCAGAAAGGTACTGCAAGGTGTCTCCATGTTCGTGACGTCGCTGTTGATCTGGATTTATCTTCCTGTGCCCGGAGGTTTCATTTTTCCGATGCTAGCAGGCGTGTTCTCTTCAATCGTTCCTACTATGCCACCAAGCATTATTAAAGATGCATTTTTTGGTGTGATAGGCACTGGCACGGTGATTCTATTGCAATACATTTTCCTAATGCCAATGATGACCGAGCTTTGGCAGCTTGGGCTATTCTACTTCATCAACATCATCGTGATTTGGAAGGTATTTTCCACACCAAAGCTGATGGTACACAGAATTCTAGGTATTAACTTATTGGTTGTCTTGACATCAGGAGCGCTCAATTTAACCCCAGCGTATCGAATTGAAACGCCCTTGCTGATGCTGGTAAACATTATGATTATTTTGATGATTGCCAAGTTGTTTACTGATCTGTTTCGTGTTCGCGTTACGGTCTAAGCGTCACCTCCGTTCTTGAAACTAAAGCCCTGCATTGATTCTGCTCTGCGGGGCTGTTTGTTTGTGAGCTAGCCATTATTCCTCCGTAACCCATAAAGCGAGGATAGTATCCATCAAAAGCGATTAACGGTATTTCTCTTCACCTCATAAAATCCTCTCATTGATTCACGAAATGCAATCGAAAACTCTGCATTCACAACGTCAATCACAGCAAACACATCTATTTAACTGAACAAGAAGTTCAGTGACACATTAACTGTCTGAGTCTCGAAGGTTTGAGACTATTCAGAGTGGAAACTGTCATGAGTTTTTTTGAATTACGCGCCGGCAAGACGTCTTCTCTTACTGTGCTCGCGAGCGCACTAATGCTTACTACCCCCACTTTTGGCTTCGCCGCTGAAGAGACGACGACCTACAACGAAGTAATCGAGCAAGGCCGAGCACTGTTCGACAAATACGGTATCAGTCATGATTTACCAAAACTGGCCATCAGCTCTCTAGTTCAAGGCGAGCATTTGGTCGAGCATGCCCACCGAAGTGTTAAAATCGGTGATAGCGTTCGCGATTCGTCCGTCTACTTGGTCAAGAACACCGATAACAAAGGCAACATTGATCTGCGTATCAAGTACAACCCTGAACAACTCGATGAAAATGAAAAAGTACTTGATGAGATCGAAGCTTTCACACGAACAGAATACCGCCTTCGAAACTACGCGGAGAGTTTTGATCCGTCATCAGTAAGAGCCAAAGAGGATCAGAATGGTAATGTGATCATCAGTTTTAATTACTCAAAATACGGTCTTCCTCAAGATATCGCCTACTTTCGCTTTTTAAGCGTTGATATTGAGTTGGTTAATGGTGAACCGAAACGTATGGTCATTACCAACGATAAACCGTTCACACATCACAACTACCAAGTGGATTCTTACGATCAAGAGATCCTCTTCCAGAAGTTAACATCAGGCAAAATTGCGATTGCCAGTAAAAACACCAAGATAGTTGGTTCAAAGAAAAATAAACCCCTCGAAATGATGAGCAGCGTAAAACCGGTAGCGATTTATGAAGATAAGCTTGGCGTGCAAGTACTAGACGAAAAACGCTTGAATGAGGTCTCTGATCCACGCATGCAAGAAGCCAGTGTTAAGCTAGACCGCGTTTTTCCTTTAATGGGTGATATGATTCGTCGTCAAGGTATCGATTTGCCTCTGCCGTTTGGTGTATCGCTAGCGTATCGAAATCAAGATATGAATATTCCATTTAATGATTTCACGATTGAAGGCATCGGCCTTAATGAATTGTTTGATCCAGAAGACAGTGTCGGCATCGTGAGTGCTGAGAGCATGACGCTTCGTGGCGATGTAAACATCCTGCCATTTTGGAATGTATTTGGTTACATCGGAAAAGTTAATGTCGATGCCAATGTTGATGCCGCCTACACGGGTGAAGGTGGCCAGTACATAAAAGATAAGCTGAACGATAAACTGCCAGGATTAGGTGATAAGTTTTGCGATGGTTTATCTGCACTTTGTAGTCGCGGACGCCTAGACGTGCCGCTGCATTTGGAATATGACCTTCGTGGTATAGGTACAACCCTTTCGGTTGGCTATAAAGAATTCTTTGCTTCTGTCACTGGTACCTATTCGCAAACTCGCTTAAAGGGCTTAGATGATTGGGGCGATGGTATTGTTACTGTACAGCCGATGTTGGGTTATCAACTTGTCGATTATCGCACGCAGTTCTTTGTCGGAGCAGAATATCAAGGACTGGACGCTCGAATGGACGGGCATGTAAAAAGTGGTGATATCGAATTCGATTACGACATTGGTGTAGATCTTAATCAATGGGCGTTTTTGACTGGTTTCAATAAGCAAATCGGCAAAAACTACAACCTGACCTTTCTCTATAACAAAGGGGAAACTCGAGAGTCAGTAACCTTAAATCTTGGTTACCGTTTCTAGCTCTCATAAAGAGCCCGCCCCTAGACGATGGTAGGACTGCATCCTACAAAGGCGATTACTGAAACTGTCGCCGATGTCCTACCATTTGAGCCATCAATTCAACAAGCCATCCAACCATTCACGGATTAATGCCAAAGCGTCAGGACGTCGCTTGTTAGATGCCGTTTAACATTTTCGGTGTACGCACCAAATGACTTTTGGACATAACAATGACTTTACTCAATCGCTCAACTTTAGCCATTACCATCACTCTTGCCTTAGCAGCTTGCAGTGATGACTCTGGTAAACCTAGCGTTCCTAACGGCCCGAAGCCACTACAACCGTTACCGCCAGAGCAAATCGCTTTGGAAATTGGTGATGCGACCATTCAAGCGACCAAAGAGTCCCTTGTCATCACGCCTCTTGATGCGGATGAAAAACTGGCAGCGGTAGAGGCGTTCAAAGGTATCCAGTTTGCGCAAGCAGACCGCTTTCAGCACAGCATTGCGGTCCCACTTGAAGGCGATATTGATGCGACTCAGTTCGGTGATGCGTGTCCGCAATTAAAAACCACGACACAAACGCAATCAGAAAATTGTTTGAACCTAAACATTTGGCGACCTGCCGGGACAGAAGCGTACGCAGATTTGCCAGTTTATGTCTTTATTCACGGTGGAGACTTTGAATACGGCGCGGGCTCAGAACCGCTGATTCATGGTGATATGGTGGTTGCACAAGGTGCTGCCGATGGTAACCCGTTTATTGCAGTTACTTTTAACTATCGTTTGGGCTTGCTAGGCAGTGTTTGGATCGATGGTTTGGACAACCCTGAAGGCGGTAACTTTGGTCTAGGCGATCAAAAACACGCGCTTGAATGGGTTCAACAAAACATAGAGGCATTCGGCGGCAATCCGCAAAACGTGACACTCATGGGTCAAGGTGCGGGTGCCATGTCGGTGGGAATTTTACAGCAATCAAAAGGCGATGCTGCAATCGCAGGTGAGCACTTTCAACGTGCCATCATGCAAAGCAACCCTTACGGCTTTGAATATAAAAGTTACGATGTTGCCAAGAGCCAAAGACCAGAGCAAAGCGTTGAAGATCTTGCGTTACTACCACTTGAAGAGATCATGAAGGTACAAAGCGAGATGCTTGATCCTATTCAACGTCTTAAGAACTGGGTACTGACCGCCGTGAATATTCCGGTTATAAGCCCAACACGCGACAACAGCCCATTAGCTACATTGATGCCATTTGCGCCTTACATCGAGCATCGCCCACCAGCGTTTCTAGTGAAAGAAGTACCAGGCTATCACTTTACTGAGCAAGCCATTGAGAGTGAATGGATCGTACCAACGGTAATTGGCTCTAACAGCGCAGAAATCAATACTCTGGGCATGCTGCCGAGCCTGACATTTTTGATCCCAACTATCATTGAAATCTTGAGCCAAGAAGCACCAGAAATCATTGAAAGTGGTGACGAAACCTTAATCGTCGAATACATGGTTGAGTGGCTAGAATCGGAAACGAACTTAAACCGTTTACGCACCGAATATCGTTCATTACTCAGCGATTCAGCTTCAATTGAACTCGATCTTTCTGACTTATTGGAACTGCTGCCTAGCACCGCTTATGAGGCGATGACTAAGTTGTTCTTCGGTTTGGGGAACTCCGATTCAACCACGGAGTTACTTGCTCTGGCTGACTTCTTCCCTAACCATGAAAGCGAACTGAATGGCGCGGCCAAAAACATGCAGCAATTCAAAACCACGTTGCATGATTTGCTCTTCACGGGTCCAAACCGTCATAAAGTTTCAACTGAAGAAGCAACAGGAGCAACGCCAAGCTTCTACTACTTTGACTACAAACCTGGATTCAACGTATGGACTTACAACACCAAAGGTGAAAATGGCGATCTCGACGTTGGCGATTTACTCAAAAGCATCAGTTGTATTGTGGGCGCTTGCAATGCATCGGAATTACCATTTGTGTTTAATAAAGCATTAAAACTCGATGGTTCAAGTGTTCGTCCAGGTAGCAAAGACAAAGCAATGATGAACGAACTCTCTCGTATGTGGTTTAGCGAACGTTTATTTGAGGACTTCCAATACAGCAGTGCGACTGACCGAGTATTGCTGATCGATAACGATGGCGGCATTCAATCCACGCAAGACTGGGACAATGCTCATCACTCAGGCATCGATCCAAAACTGCGCCAAGGTCGCCTCAACGGTCTCGAGGAACTCGGGCTGATTCTTAGCCACATGTAACGTCATCTTCAGTCACTAAAAACTCGTTACCGAATACCTAAAAGCCAGTTCGCTGGCTTTTTTCATCCTTATTCCTTGAACATAATTGGGAAGGTTTACTCATGTTTCCTAACGCCCTTCGTGCTCTGCTAATCTTTATCTTCGGCGCGCTGTTGGTTGGCTGTGCCCAACCCTACCCTCAAGTTGAACCGGATTTTGAAGCCAATTGGCAAACTACTCAACATCAAGCCGAAGTTTACTTAATTCCTACCGCTCCAGAAGCCTTTGCTCGTCGCGTAGAACTGGTTAGAAACGCTCAGAAAAGCATCGATATGACTTACTTTTCTTGGGAGAGTGACACGCTTGGTTTGATGCTACTCAATGAACTCAAGCAAGCAGCAGATCGAGGCGTGCAAATTCGACTCACTCTCGATGATCTATTGGTTTTTAACGAGAAATGGCTTGCTGATCTCAGCGCTCACGACAACATTCAAATCCGTTTATTCAATCCGTTTGATTCACGTAAGTCAGGTTGGATTGGTCGCGCCGTCAACTTCTCTACTCATCAACAACGTTTGGACAATCGTCTACACGAGAAGTACTTCAACGTCGACCATCAATGGATGATTCTAGGTGGACGTAACATTGGCGACGACTATTTTGGTTACAGCCGTAAAGCCAACTTCTTTGATATGGACGTCTTGTTCAAAGGCAGCATTATTCGAGCGTTCGACCAGAACTACCAACAGCTTTGGGACAGCGAGCATGTTACCCCAATAGAAAACATCGTTAACGTTACCCCAAACTATTCCGCGTTTACTAAAGCGCTTAATAAAGGTGAGAAAGACAAAAGCATCATTCTGGCGGAAGTTGAAAAACAGGTTAAACACCTGACCAGTCCCGACTTCATCACTGCGCAAGTCACCCCCGTTTTCGACTCATTAAACAAGTTAGAAAACAACAAACCCTACTTTAGAAAACGTGCAGAACACCAAGTTTGGCAACAAATAGCCACTGCGTCTAAAGCCGTGATATCAACGCCTTACGTGGTACCAAATGATGGTGAATTTGCCTTTATTGATACCTTGATGGAGCAAAAAGCGGACATCACGTTAATGACGAACTCGTCTGCATCTAATGATTCTGGCTTTATTCCGGCTTATTACGAGAAGCACCGCCAAACCCTGTTGGATAAGGGCGTTTATATACTTGAGTACAAAAACCAAGCGAAAAATGACGACCATTACTTCCACGCGGATACTTATTATCACAACAAGACGGTGATACTCGATGATCGGCTGACTTATATCGGCTCATCAAACTTCGACCCAAGATCGGATTTCCTCAATGTGGAATTTGGTGTGTTGGTCCAAAGCGAAGCCTTTGCAGAACATGTCATGCACTACTTAACTCGACAACAAGATGAACTGTTTTGGCGAGTATCTCGAGATGGACAAGGCCAAACTCAGTGGCAATCAATGAATGAGATCCATACTAAGAATCCAAACTATGGTGGATGGCATAAGGCACCTAACTGGATATTCAAGAAACTGAATGGTGAGTTCGAACTCTAAACAATCAAGGCTTAAAAAGGCTCTCTATCTGCAAGGATGAGAGCCTTTTTAATGCCCGCTAAAACTGCGTGCCTAGCGAAAAGTGAACGCGGAATTGGTCTCCTTGAGGAGCATCTAAACCATAAGCAAAGTCCACTTTGACGGGCGCGTATTTTGAATTCCATATCAAACTCAACCCTGTACCGCTTTTCCAATCCACCCTATCGTTGAAGGCATCACCAACATCATAAAATGCCCCAAGCCACAGTTGGCGGTAGACCTGATATTGATATTCCAACCCAGCAGTAAACATGTAACGAGCACCGGTTAAATCGCCATTTTCGTCTCTCGGAGAGATGGATTCATAACCATAACCCCGAAGATTGCCATCACCTCCCGCAAAGAAACGTAATGATGATGGAATATCGCTCAAAGTGTCAGCGACATTAATGCCAACATTAGAACGAAAGTGAAACTTGTGTTTTTCACTAATGTCCCAAGACAGAACACTATTGCCCTCAATACGCAGCAAACGAGAATCGGAGAAAAAATTGGGATCCGAATATTCCAATGAGTAAACGTGACGGTGCTTTACTTCTAATTGATCGTTCTTGCGATCAAGCAGTGAAAATGTCACCCCCGGTAATAACAACTGTGATTCGTTATTCTCCGACGCTTGTTGATAACTTTCTTGCAAATAACGAACGTGCATGGTGCTTTGCCAATCACTGTCTAACTGCCAGTGTTTTTCAAACGATAAATCATTAGAAAAACTCGATGTGTCTCGATAGTCGACATGCTTAGATTCAAACTGAATCCCGTAGTAATCCGTTAGAACATTTTGGGTGGGAATTTTATAACCTAGTAATAGCGATTGTTCCGGTTTGGAAGCGTACGCTTGTGCCTCAAAACTGTGTCCACGTGCGTTATACCAAGGCTTGGTCCAGTTCAGCGAAGCGCGTAATCCCAAGTCTGTCGAATATCCTCCACCGACTTGCACAATATTGCGTGAATTCGGCTCTGCGAGCACTTCTATCGGCACCTTATAGCCATCGGATGTCTCCTCGAAATCCGCTTTCACAATCACACTGCGAAACCAATCAGTATTGGAGAGGTCGGCCTGATATTGACTCAATTTCAAAGTGTCAAAATCGTCGCCCCTTTCAAATGTTCTCATCGCTTCTATTCGTGCCGTTTCGATACCCGACGTAAGGACAGACAGCTCTCCAAATTGGTAACGAGAACCACTAGAGAAATGCAGATTCACATGGGCTTGATTCACACTTGGAATGACTTCCAAAGACGATTCGATAAAACGTCCATCCAAGTAACCTTTTTGCTGAGCCAATGAAATCAAGTTTCGCTTTAGCGTATCGTACTCAGAATGAAGCAACGGCTGCCCTTGTTTAAGTTGAGCTTGATTAATTAGTTCGATGAAATCCTGATCATTACTGGCCTCTCCCGACACAGCAATATTAGATTTTTTGACCAACATCACCTCCCCAGCGTCAACCTCAAGCGTGATGAGATCGTTCTCTGATCTCTGAACATTGAGCTCGGAATGATAGTAGCCATAAGGGTTTAACGCATTATTAACCATCTGCGTTAGTCGATTTGAGGTAATGTTTGAAACAGAGAGTTTCGTTAGTGGTGTAAGGTGACTTTCAAGATTTTTCTCTAATATTGGTGTTAGCCCTTTGATTTTAAATTGCGCTCCGAGTGCATGATGTAAAGGCATAGAAGCTAAAACTGATATACCTATTATTTGTTTAATGAGAGGAGACACACCGCTACCTAGTTTAGCAATACACTCGACAAGGTTAATGATGGAATGGCATATCTGTTAATCGCGTTTGTAGGATTGCTCCCTACGAAATCCTCTCGAAAATTCACGTTTCACAAGTAGATTCTTTGAACAATAAGTGGGCTCAAGCTAGGAGGTGGCAAATCATGCGGTCTGAAATAGGTATACTGTTTGCCAAAAATACAAAACCCAACGCTGAATGGATCTCATCAAGCGTTGGGTTACATTGATAATGTGTTTTTTAATCTAAAAAGCGGTCTGTTTGTAAAACTAGATCGAAGAACAGTTTCCTTTTTCTGCCATGTCGACTTTTAGTACTTCGGCTTTACCTTTGCTTTCGTCCACGAGTTCTACGCCCGCACCACCAACAAATACACCCATTTTAATGTATTGATTAACGAAATAATTACGGCCCTCTTCCGTTAAGATAGTTAAGTGATTTTCAGAAAACTCAGACTCTGTACTTACTTGATGTTCTTTATTGCCTTCGACCTCATGGTAGAAGAATACACCAGGAGCGGTTTCACCAATACATTCCCCATCGACGTAAACATACTTTTTAAGCGCTGCTCCGACAAAAGCATCTTCTCGGTAAATGTAAATCCCTGCGTTCCCCTTTTGAGGTGCTTCAAATGATTTCATTTGATTTGATACTGTCGAATCAACAGTAGGAACAGAAGCACAACCTGACAAACCCAAAAGGAATGCGGAACACAGAATTACTTTATTTTTCATGTTATTAACCTAGCTACGATAAAATCGCGCCAACCATACTATAAATAAATACGTTCACTTATTGGTATTTTTGAAATTTGTGATTCAACCTATGCAATAGCACTCATTTAACGTATAGATTGAGCAAACATTAGCCATATAATAATCACGAGAATAAAATGCCCTGTATCTAACGATCACTAAATGCCACTTTACTCGCTAGACTGATAAGTAGAATACCTGAAACACCTTCAAGAGTTCTTGAATAACGCTGAGAGTGTGGACGACTAAATACCCAATTACCCACAGATGCGTACAAAACGTTACATGTCGTCGCAAGTACGCTGAACAGCAAGCCAAGTACTAATAATTGCATTGATGTTGAGCTTGCAGACGTATCAATAAATTGAGGCAGAAACGAGAGAAAGAATAGCGCTACTTTTGGATTCAAGACGCTGACGATAACCCCCTGAACAAACACATTTTTATTATTATCAACATTTTTGTTTTCAACGATTTTACTTTCTCCACGCCACATAGACAGTAATGACTGAACACCTAAATAAACTAGGTAAGCGGCCCCTAACCATTTAACAACGCTAAAAGCCAAAGATGAACTCAGAATTATTGCTGACAAACCTAAACATGCCGCTAGTGTATGAAAAAAGTAACCAATACCAAGCCCCAGAGCCGCTTTCAGCCCAGCAGATAATTTACCTTTCATTGTATTGGAAACAATATAAATTACATCAGGTCCAGGAATCATGTTGATAGCGAGACAAGCGACAACAAATAATAATAGTGAGTTTGAATCCATTCTTTTCTCCAAATTAACGTCTTGCGGGATAACATTTCATCGAACTACAAGTAATGCAACGTCCAGGTTTCAATTGGTTATATTTAGTATTAACAACACGTTACTAATACTACAGCACTGCGCGAAGAGCACAATCATGAACAGTGATACGAATTAAATTATGGGCCTTTGTTAGCCCTTTGAATGATAATATTTAGCATCGTTTGGTTGTAAGCTTTTTCTAGCCAGCAGCTCTTATGGAAGTTAACAAATCGGCTACTTAGTATACTTAATAGACCGTCAAATCAGATAGATTATCTATTCTTATTTCTTCAAGCCTTTTTTGCTTCATTTTCCTGCCTCACTAAGCAGCAACTTAATACTTGCCACACCAAAAAATAACGCGAACACGCCTTCAAAAACTGCTTTGGATCTGAGATAGGTTTGCCTGACCTTTTTATACGCGAAAAGAAAAGCATAGCCAAAGAAAACCAAAGCACTAACCAGCCCTACAACAAAAATGACCGACAACAATTCCAACGGACTGGCCGTAGGAGGAACCCCTATCGAATAAAGCGCACCAAAAAACAGAATAGCCTTTGGGTTAGTTAAGTGAATTAACACTCCGGTTAAGTAGTTACCCTTCTCTGTCGTTACGTATGTTTTGGGTAACTTTAGCTGCTTGATGTTGCAGGCAGAATGTACGGACTTTAAAGCCAAATATAAAAGATAAAATGCCCCACAATATCTAAGAATTTCAAAAAGCCAAACATTGCTATAGAGTATGGTTGCGAGACCAAAAGCGGCTGAGGTTGACCAAAATAAAGACCCCGTTAAAACACCTGCAGCCAAATACCCTCCAAAGCGTCGACCGTGGTTCATTGACGTGCCTGCTATCGCAAGAGTTGCAGGTCCGGGGCTAGCGATGGCAGCGATAGCTGATACGACAATCAGTGAATAATTTATCTCTTCCATTTTTACTCTAAGCCTCCAAATGGAGTTTTATCAACACTTATCGCGGAATACTCTATTGAACGTACATCAGAAGCGTAATACTGATTAAAACACCAAGTGTCACGAATCGAGTTGAGATTATTTGGTATTTTACTGCTCCAAAATAACATCAAATCCGCCATAAATGAGACGCTTTCCATCAAAGGGCATTGGGTTATTGTCTGGACTCATTCGAGGATCACCCATGATCCGCAGCCACCCTGAGTCTCGAACTTCTTTTGAAGGCCAGACTACCCACGAAAACACAACGGTTTCGTTTCTTTCAGCGTTAACTGCCATGGGAAATGATGTGATCTCACCATCTGGTACTTCACTCCCCCACGTCTCAACAACCTTTAAGGCCCCAAACTCCCTGAACATTTCTGCTGCTATTTTTGCGTGTGCGATATACTTTTCTTTATTCGCTGTCGGCACTGCAGCGACAAACCCATCAATGTATGACATAAGTAAACTCCTTTCATTGGAGTTATAACCATAGCTCAATAAAAAGAATGCACATGATGCCAAACCATAGAAGCAGGTACGTAATACAGCTTGAGAGCTACATTCCTAGCTTGGACTTTATATGCATATTTGAAAGGTATGTGTTTGGATCAAGCTTGGTTAGCATATTTATAATCTCCAAAACACTCGAATACTCAATACGTTCCTCTTCAGCATGCCCGATCCCACCTATTGTAAAGTGAGTAAAGCGGTAATCACGATAAACGTTTTGCAGCTGACTAGAAATATCTTTGAGTAATCTTTTACTGAGGGCGAATGCAGGGTATTCACTACTTTCTGAAAGCTCTGCTGTAGAGCCAATAGATACAATATTGCATTTATCGTTAAGTGAACCTAAAGCGTTAAGCTCATTGACTAAATTAAGATACCCAATCGGACCAACATTCATAAACTCAATCAGTTCGTTTGTTGTCAATTCTGAAGACTCTCCCCACATCGACGCCAAATAAACGATGATGTCAAACTCTACACCTTTGAAGCACGTATAATCTGGCTTTTTACCGGGATCAACGTCAATACAAACAGAAGCGACTCCCTCCTCAACTAGCTTTGATCTAGAAATCGCATAAATTTCTGTACCCTGTAAGTTCGTAGCCAAGAACCTTCCTAGACCCTTACTACCTCCAACGATTAAAATCTGCATAACCCTATTCCTTGGTTAAGGTTGTCTTTCATATTGTCCGCCAAACTGTTCATTAGGCATCACTTTAACGTTTCTATTGCCCTACTTAGTTCTATCTTCAATTTCATCGAATGGTTCAACTGAAATACGCTCTGCAATTTCACTCATCTTCTTCATTTTTTCTGGGTTACTAGTTCCCCAAAACCGCTCCCAGTCTTCACGTGTTCGCCACTTGGCAATAGTTAAAACCTTTTCCGGTACATCGTAAGAACGAAGCATAAAACTACCAAGCGCCCCTTCTACTGACTGATGAATTGAATCTGTCGTCGAACGCCATATATTTTGAAACTCATCCATTTTTTCACTTGGCACACGCCATTCATACACAACTCTAAACATAACACTTCCATTAAAATTTCTAGATTTAATACGGCAAAGTATCAGGAACACTAAGCTAGGTTAATAGATGAATAAAGCAACATAGTAGAGGTAGAGCAACCTGAAAAGCAAAGTGTAAACGCTCTAAATCACTCCGATTCGATTAGTCATGCACACATTCAAAGATTTCGTATTGCCGTTTAACATTGGCTGTTACTTTTCCCCAATGTGAGGCTTGAACTCTTTCCTGATGTTGTTTAAAAGAGGCTTTGTCGACGAACTCTTCATAGACATCAAAACGAAACGGATTAGTCGAGCTTTGAGTCACAAGAAAAGTAAGGCAGCCCGGCTCTTCTAACGTAAGCCTTTTGTGAGTTATTAACGCATGTTTTACTAATTCTAGATCCTTTTCCGGAACTAAAATAAAGCCTTTCAATGTTACTTTCGACATATCATCCTCTCGCCCCTGTTAAGAAGTAGCCAACACGCCCTCAATCTCAACCATCATATCGCAAATGTGAATCTCACCATGAATTAAAATGCCACGTGTTAGGAATCTATTTCTAATGCCCTATCGACCTACGAGCATAAGGTTATCTCTACCCTTTATTTGCCTTTACCGATGTTCTTGCGTTTTAATTGAATTTGGCCGACTTCTGATGTGCGCTTTAAGTGAGTGCCACCGCAAGGCACTTGCGCAAACCCATCCACTCTCCAATACCTTCTTTCACTCTCTTGATCGGAAAAGTCACTAATAATAACTGAATCAGAGTTAATCAAATCTTGCACATCAGTTTCAATTTCTTTCAATAGCGGGCCAATACTTTCAGACCACTCGAAATCTATGCGACTCTTATTTTCAGAAATATGCGCGCCTATCTTAACAATGCCTTCCCGACGCTGATAAAACATCTCGAGCACCACTTCAGCCGCAAAGTGTAGCTTCATTAAGGCGTATCTACGCTTCCAATCAATATTCGTAGTTACAATGTCACCAAGAGTAAAATTTGGAGAGGATTCCAATGTGTAAATAAGTCGAACACCTAACTTTTGAGCAATCAAAACCGGAATACCATTAATCGTTCCTTTATCACTCTCTTGGCCTCCAGACTCTGCAAAGAAGATAGTCTGGTCCAATTCAACCTTATTTCCGTCTACATTGCTCACTCTTGAGTTAAGTTCTGTTTGGTAGGGATTAACCCAAAATAATTTCTCGCTCATGCTGCTATCCTTGCAGTAAGTCCTATCTTTGATAGTACATTCAGTGACCACCAAGTCAATTCAAGAAACCTCACCGTCAAATGTAAGGCTGTGTATAGAGCACGAGCGGGCTAGACCTATTAGATGCGTTTAAGGCCGGATACTAAACGCTGTCTAGGGGTTTAGCTAACAACCCGTAAATTGCGGAATCTGAGACTACTCCATTCACTTCCCAACGCTGCCTTAGGAAACCTTCCTTTATAAAACCTAACCGTTCCAAGACTTTACCTGAAGAAGTATTGTCTGGATCTATCTCAGCCTCGATTCGACGTAGATTCAGTGTTTTGAATGCGTGTTCGATTAATGCAGTTCCCGCCTCTAATACCATGCCTTTACCCCAGAAATGACGACTCACGCCAAAGCCAATTTCTGCGCGCCTAGACTCTTTCACGTGATTAAACAGCATTATCTTACCCAGAAGTTGGCCATTGCTCTTTAGGAAGATGCCTAGTGTCACTTCTGTATTGCTATTCATGGCCTGTGTACTCTTGGCTATAAATGTCCGCGCTTCTTCAATTGAAACCCAAGGGCCAGTGTTCCAATATTTCATGACCTCATGGTCTGAGAAGATGTCAAACAATTCGCTTGCATCATCTTCAACTAGCTCTCTTAGAATTAATCGTTCCGTTTCAATCTTTGTTACTAACATTTAGGAGTCAGCCTTTTGGTTTGTTATTGGTGACGAAAATCCAATAAAAGTATGAGACACGTAATACAAATGATTTCGTATGAGACTTTTAAACAAGCTCAACGCACGGTAAAAGCGCCACGTGTAACGACTCTATATTGAAGCAAATTTTAGACATTCAAGTGCGTCAACAAGTAACCGCTGAACGCATCAAAGCTTGGGGTGAGTTGATCATAAGTCCTAAACTCAGGCTCAAAATAGTCCATATACTTTATTATCGCTTAGTGACGATTTCCTTCAGTACTCTGGCTGGGTTGCCACCAACAACGACATTGTCTCCAAAACTCTTTGTAACGACTGCGCCAGAGGCTACCACCACGTTGTTCCCAAGTGTTACGCCAGGGTTGATTACGGCATGGCCACCTATCCAACAATTGTCACCAATGTTTATGGGCTTTGCTAGCTCTAAACCACTGTTCCTCTCGATAGGATCTAAGGGATGAGTCGCAGTATAAATTCCAACTTGAGGCCCAAGTAAACAGTTATCACCAAACTTAACTTCCGCAACATCCAAAATCACACAACCAAAATTAGCGTAGAAATTATCTCCAACGTGAATGTTGGATCCGTAGTCGCAATTGAAAGAAGATTCAACATGAATATCGTCACCTGTTGTGCCGAACAAGTGCTTAGTTATTTCAACTCGCTTTTGTTTATGCTCAACAGAGGTAGCATTCAATTTTTCAGTTAGTAACCTAGCGCTCAACCTTAACTTTAATAACTCTTCATCACTTGGGTCATAAAGCTCACCTGCTAACATTTTCTCTTTTTCTGACATAAAACTTGGACTCCAATACCAATTTTCTTACAACGCTACATTAAGTATGTGAGTAACGCTACCTCCTAAGCGAGGCTGTTCCACCACGAAAACAAAGCCCGACTTGAACCCTAGTCCTCAGCGCTATCAATTTAGTGCACTACCACCACCGTTCTCACTAACTTATCACCGAGACGTTGCCTCTTTTTACCAAGAATGAAAATTGAGTCAATAAAACCGAAGAATGGAGTAATAACATTTCGAAAGAGCGACTGAAAAATATTGCACTTTTTACCCGTTCTTGCACTTATAACTGCAATGCCCAAAAGTTTTTTACCCACACTTTGACCATTTGGTAAACAATCAGAAAAAAGGTAATACGATACAGTCGCAGTTACTGCTGTAGCGCGCACAAGCTCTTTTTCAATACCGATTTCTAAGCCGCCCCATAAAACGAGAGTAAAAATGCTAAAACTGACAAAAAGATCAATCAGTTGTCCAACACACCTAACTCCCGGACTAGCCAAAACGTAATTTTCTAGAGTAAATTTTCCTGCATTTTTCATTTTAAAATTTGGACTAACAATTATTTATTTGTGAACTAACGCTATTGAGACAGTAACATCCCCACTAAACCTAATCCATACTTCCGCAGAGCACGGTCGAACCTGATTTTTCTATCTTTTCAATATATTACCACGCTCGTTCTAAAGGCTAGATTGGTAATATTTCAACATCTCTTCTTGATTAAGCGCTTTACTTTCTAACTTTTGTTGATCTTTAAAGATTTGAGCTAATGAAGGGAGAATTGAGCGATTTACTTTATAGTCATCAGACCAAAGTTTCCCTCTCATCACCGCTTTCGCACAATGAAAGTACATACTCTCTATGACTATTTTGATAACAACCTTAGGATCTTTACTTCCATCGGGGCAAGCAGATATCAAGTTGGCGTCGGTGTGAATACTTGCGATTCCTTTAATACGGAGCACTTCATCAATACCATTTACCATCAATAACAACCCTACCTTGGGGTTACTAATGATATTTTTTAGACTATCGATACGATTGTTCCCCGAGCTATCAGGGAGCAGCAATGTTGATTCATCTAAAACTTTTACGAAGCCAGGCTCCCCTCCTTTAGGAGAAAGATCGATATACCCTTGTGAATCAGCGGTACTTAAAACTGCAAAATGGCAATTATTAATTAATGTAATCGCATGAACATCCAGCACAGGCAGCGCTTTATTTTTAGCTCTCGCACTTGGCTCTGCGTAAATTTCTTTTAACTGCTCTATTGTTTTAATTTCACTCATTCAATGTTGTTCCTTCACTATCGTATAATGCTTTGCTTGTAAGCAAGCAGTAACTCTGACTTCTTGTATAGGCACTAGACCTAACTCATCGTAAAAATACTACGAGTACAAGTTATCTCTTTAATGCCTTGTTACCTAAAGATTTAAAGTTTTTCACTAAACTCCCCACACTGCTTACACTTATAACCATGCTTGTAAAAAAACAGTGGAAAACCCAGTAAAATAAAAACTAAGAAAGCTGGGCGTTTACCTTTTGTAAATGCAAATAGATCTTTACTACTACATTTAGGGCAAACGTCTTTTTCTTCATCAACGTCAACTTCATTTCCCAATGATTCTGAGAAATCGCTACTAAGTATTTGTTTCGCATCTTCTGCATCACTTTCGGCCACCATCAGACGGACGCCGCCTATTGCATTTGAATAAAGCCACTGAGTATTTACCGTGTGCTCGTCAGCGATGTAACTTTCTATTCCGACACTATCTAGGCTTGCTCTCGCAATATGAGCTTCATGAGGAAAAGAAAACCTTGCTACTACAATCACATATTACTCCTTGTGGGAAAACGCGCTCGTAACGTATAAGAAACGCTAATTGGAAATGCCATGTATGGTACGCTAGCCTGAACCGTTTGTTGTACCTAATCACCCAACCACAACTATTGAAACTACATCGACATCAAAACCATATGAAAAAATAACGGCAAACAAACAGCCACATGAGCCATGTCGGTGCTTGATACATTTTTCAACTTTATCACGAGCACGACCATAACCCACACTGTAGCGGACGCTAAGCCTAGATAATTATCTAAGTCATTGTAATAATCATACTTATCAAGGAAAGATAGAAAATTACTCTCTTTAGTTTCCACCGCCTTTCTAAGCACCTCATTTGCAATTGAGCAATAGTATTTCGAGAAACTCAGGAGAGTAAACTGAACGAGTGTTGCTACTATTAAAAATATCTTCATATTTACATCACCGCATAATGCCCCGCTAAGAGATGAGTAATTCAATACAGAAGCCACTAAAAATCATCTTAATCACTCAACGTATTGCGCCGTAAAAATACCACACGTTGCGAATCAACTTTGAGCAGTTTGTTATAACTCTGATTTCGCATTAATGTATAGCTTATGAACATCGTCTGAATTAGAAAAGTCTATACAGTAGGCCAATTTGATCACGTTACCATTTTTTGATTTGTAAATAGCCATATCATATTTTTCCAATAGCTCGCTAACCCCAAAGAATGACTCCAAAGGAAGCTCGGAAAACTCTCTGTAGCCTTGCATCGCCGTTATCGCATCTTTCGCAACAGCTGATCCTTTGTAATTAGTCGCAATGCAAGATGAGAGAGCGAAGTTTTTAAACAGTTGCTCATCGCTTTGAATACTTAGTGGATTCGCGGCCTCTCCTACACTACAAAGAGCAATACTTATGCTGGTTACTAGTACTCTACATTTCATAAATTAAACCTTTTGCTTCCTAAGAGTTGCAGCACATTATTAAGGAGTGAGTATCACAATACAAAACTGCCCCACATCACTTAAATCAACTCATAGTGAAAATGCCATGTGTAACCACTCTTGTTGTGAACCAATTATTAGCCCACTACAGACTAATACATATACCCTAACCAATCTATATGACCAAAAGCCCAAGTTTTGCCGCTGATAGGTTTAACATATAAATCATCTAGTTGCTCTACAGCAACACCGTAATTTTTATGTTCGTGAACTCGCAACCAAGAACTTAGAGAGTTAAGGCGCTGATAACCATTAGCCAGATAAAAACGCTCCAAATCGGAGACTAAAATGATGAAGTCGACATCTTTAGTGGACGCATACTCGCTGAGTTGAGACAACATTGTTGTGCCAATACCTTGTCTTTGAACTGTGCTCTCGACGCAAAAGTCACTCACACCTAATACTTTATAAATTTCATCACCAACGCGAACAACTCTGTAGTCTAATCCCATGTAACCAACTAACTGATCACCTTCGTAATTCAGAACTCTCATATGCGGGAGTTGCTTATAGTAAGAGCGAGTAACTTGGTGTTCAGGAAACGACTTGTTTCTAAGAGCTTCAATTGCATTATGCTGCGCTTTAGATAACTCGATTTCTGGGTAAATATCCATATTTGACCTTTGAGTATTAATGACCTTTTGGAGTTGAGCAACGCAATACAAAAGCCGCCGCATACCGCCTTAAACACTAAAACCAACGCATAGTAAAAATGCCACGCGTTGCGAATCGCTATTGAACAGTTTGTTATGCTAATTACTCCAGTTGCCAAATCTCTGTAGATTTAAATGCATACATATACAGCGGGTACAGGTAAACAAGCATCAGTCCCATCCCTGTAACAAAAAAGAACAAGGTTCCTGGACTTAGATAAGTCAGTAAGAAGAACACACTAAATATTGCAATGCCCAGCATAGCAAGTGCATTTATCCCAAAGATGATGATCGCTAGCACTTTGCTACCGACGGCAACTCGATAACTAAAGCCGTAAAAGCTGACAAGAGATATTGCGGATACAAATGAGCCTATAAATGCTCCAATATTTAACTCTTTAAAAAATGGGAGTTGAAGAATGCTTAAAACCGTTAAGAAACACATTACCCAGAATACAAACTTCCACTTTTTCACGAATCTTCCTCATTCGTAGAACGCCCACGTAAGTGGAGAGCACCGCGACCACAACACTCAACCATTACACCGTAAACACTAAAACCAATTCAAACCAAAACCGCCAAGCATTACGAATCCGTCTTAAAGCGGTTGTTAGACGTCTTGAACTCACTGATAACTACCATACTCTCCACCATGGTTTACGTTCTAAATTAAACACATTATTGGCGAGTTGGTTTAGCTTTATAGCCTGACTTTCAGACAAATAGAACCAGATACTGGCTTGTCCATTATCCTTTGGATAGAAATCGAACCCCGGTTGGCGTAAATCGCTTAGTATAATTTCGATAGTTTTAGCATCAGCCCAATCATCGTCTATTTCAGGCTTTAGCAACCTTTTAACACCATCAACTGAATATTGGAGCTCTGCATAATGTTCTTCTAGGTTTACAGTATCTCGCAGCCCCTCTAAGTCCTTAGTTCTGCCTGTAATTCGATGGAACTGCTTTACTATTTCAATATAGGAACCATCCTCTTCAATCGCCTCTGCATCGAAATTCCACGCCTGATCACAAACAAACCGTCCCATGGTTCCTCTTCAATCTCTATTCCGTATACAAAAAGAATTAAATCAAAAGGGTTCGATTCGTATTCTTCTCTAGAATATGAAAGGAGTAAATCGTTAATAGTCACACCTTTATTCAACGACAACCCTATGTCTGATAACTTCTCAATTTGTTCTTCGAGTTTCATTAGCTAATATTCCATAGTCCATTTCATAGACGCCTAACGCCGCGTTAAGTAGTGAGCAACGCAATACCTATGCTACCGCATACCACCGTAATCACGAAAATCAACGCATAGTAAAAATGCCCCGCGTTGCGAATCACTCTTTAGTAGTTTGTTAGTCACGAGGCACCGAGCGATAATTTTAAGCCAAACTAAACTTTGCGAACAACAAATTTTATGTGCTTTGAAGAACTTAAGTCTGGCGTAGTCTCAAAGCGGCTATTCAATGAAACCAATTGGAACAGCAAACACCGCAGAAAACGGACTGATAACACCCAAAAAGCGCTTTTTGAAAACCAATCTAACAGTGCGGACTTTCAACAAAGTCACTGAAACCAAGTGGAATTTACAACACCAGAGAAAACGTCATTTCAGAGAGTAAATCGGCTTTTGTACCAACAAACTCACCGAGTGGCGTTGCAACCAAAAACAGACTCTCGATTGCCCTGCTCTGTCAGCACCGAAGTACAAAACAGCCGCTAGAACAGTTACAAAACTTTGGACTTGAAGCTGTTGAAACTGAGTTTTGACCATCGACGACGCACCGGCGTATCAAACGATCATCAGCCAAATTTTAAGCTTAGAAACGTAATTTTGATTGCTAGCTTTTTCTGGCGACTAACGCCGCATTAAGTGGTGAGCAACGCTACCACCTGACCTAAACCATTGTGCCGTAAACGCTAAAGCTGACTCAAACCGAAAATACCAAGCGTTGTGAATCCGCCTTAAACGCCTTGTTATGTTCCTTTGATTCAAGTACAAAGTGCGACACCTCTGAACATAAAAACAGTGAGATGCGATAATCATGAAGTTTGCTCCCGCTAAGAAGTAAAAAACATGAGATACACGCACCTCACTGAGAACGAAAGGTATATGATTTCTGCACTCAGAAAGCAAGGAATTAGTACCGCTAAAATAGCTAAAAAACTGGGGCGTCACAAAGCCACTATCTATCGAGAAATTGAACGTAACTCCCGATACAACAGACACTTTAAAAGGTACTCCTATCAGGCATGGAGAGCCCAACAAATGGCTCGCAACCTGCTGAGCCGGTCGCGCAGAAATAAGCGCTACAGCGAAATCGACTTTAGGTTGCCTGAGGCCTTGCTACGGCTGGATTGGAGTCCTGTCCAAATCGTAGCATACCTAAGGGTAAGAGGCTATCCTACAATGAGCCACGAGCTCATTTATCAGTATATTTGGAACGACAAAACTCTCGGTGGAACACTATGGAAACACCTACGCCAGTCCACTAAGAAAAGGCGTAAAAGGTATAACTCAAAAGACAGCCGAGGTCGGCTGGCAGCAAAGCGCCATATTACCGAAAGACCTGCAAAAGCTGAGCATCGAAAAGAGCCTGGTCACTGGGAAATTGATACCGTCGTTGGCCGCGGAACCAAGCACTGTATCGTGACTTTAGTCGACAGAATGACAGGCTACACTTTTATTGGGCAAATGGACGATAGAACAAGCGAGTCGCTCAACGTAAGAATGAGCAAAATCATGACCCGCTCTGACTTACCTTTTAAGACGATAACTGCGGATAACGGCACTGAATTCCATGGTTACGCACAACTAGAGAAACATCATAACTGTCTGTTTTACTTTGCAAATCCATACCATTCATGGGAGCGAGGGACTAATGAAAACACCAATGGCTTGATACGACAATACTTACCAAAACGAACTTCTATGTCACACGTGACACAGAAGTTCTGCAATGAAATTGCACACAAATTAAATATGCGCCCACGCAAAAGACTTGGGTATAGGACACCAACAGAGTATATTCATGCGCATCTGTAGAAAGTGTCGCACTTCAAACTTGATACTAAGTTCGTACTACAATGTTTAGCGCAATTACATCAAGTTGCCCTAACTCATTAAAGTTAAGCCGAAAGTGCTTGTAGCCTTCGTCGCAATTGATTATTTCTGATTGGACATGTTGCTTGAGCCAAAGAGATGAGCATATTTCATAACAGCTGTCGTCTCGCTCTCCCTCAAGTAAATCAAATACCATCTCCCACTTGCATGCGACGTAATCGGCAAAATATAGTTTTACCGTTTTTTCCTGCCAATCTTTAAACTCAGCTCTTAAATCGCCTTCTTCTTGATGGATTTCAGGATATTCTGCATCTGCAGTAGAAAACCCCAAATCTAGCATTTTAACTGTTTCCATATCCCTTCCTAGCCCAGAGAACATAACGCCCTGTTAAGGGGTGAGCAACGCAATACCAAAGCCACCGCATACCACCTTAAACACTAAAACCAACGCATAGTGAAAATGCCACGCGTTGCGAATCCCTCTTGAACAGTTTGTTATGTGCGTGCTAATTGAGGTACTTTTGCCAATGTTGCTGCCCTGTCAAAACTACTCTGTAATCTTCGTAGTCCAATGAACTGTAGAGCTTTTTAGCTGCAACATTATCATCACCGACCTCTAGTGTGATTTTGAGGTAATCATTATCACGACAATGCTGTTCGATACCATTCAGTTGCGCTTTGCCCACACCTTTACCACGAAAGTTGTCCGACACCATAAAGTCATGGATATTCATCACTCTTTGCGCACGATAAGTTGAAAACGATTCAAAGCAAACCGCAAAACCGGCGGGCTTATCGTCGACAAAACTGATAAATCCGTGGAAATAAGGCAATGCAAATAACTGAGCAATTACTGAGAGATCTAGCTCAACTGAGAATCCAGATAGGTACTCTCTAAACAAAGTCTCGAATATACCTTTGTCTTCAATGCTTTCTGTTTTGATACGCCTGATTGTGATTTCCATATCCATTTCCACCAAAGCACATAACGCCTTGTTAAGGTGTGAGGCGCGCAATACCGAAGCTTCCGCATACCACCTTAACCACTAAAACCAACGCATAGTAAAAATGCCACGCGTGCCGAATCACTCTTGAACAATTTGTTATGTACGTGCTAAAGGTACACTACTGACTCCACATTGTTGCCCTCAGGGTCAATCAAAAACGCAGCGTAGTAGTTTGGAGCATAGTGTTTTCGTAAACCAGGCTTACCGTTGCATTTACCACCTAAAGATAACCCCGCTTGATGAAACGCAGAAACTTGTAATTTGTTTGATGCAGAAAAAGCAATATGGCACTTAGAATTACTGACGCCTTTTTCAATTAGAAACCTTACATTTGGCTCGCTCGAAAGCCCAAAGCCAGCAGCATTTTCATCTGACCACTTGAGTTCAATACCCAATGGCTCTAGCACATTCTTGTAAAACACACGACATTCTTCGAATGCAACTACCTTAATTTCAAAATGATCTATCACTCTCACTCCTTTAGAGTTGGTTACAATTTTCCTTAAAGTACATAACGCCACGTTAAGGGGTGAACAACGCAAGCCACCAAACCTAAATTATTGTGCCATAAACACAAAAGCTAAACTTAGAACCAAAATTGCCAAGCGTTGAGAATCCCTCTTGAACGCTTTGTTATGTGCGTGCCTGCTCTTGCACCAACCTCACCCACTTGGAACGCCACTCCTGCGCTTCCATTGGGTCTGGCCAAAACTCTTTCTGTTTACGGATAAGCCCATTTTCTACCATATGGAAAGTAATAGCACGCGCCTTTTGAACACTATCAGTTATAGAAACATCAGTGACTACTGTTTCGCCATCACAGACGATTGAATGAACGACGAACTCCCAAGTACCCTTGGCTGGATAATAAGTGTTGATTGCTGTGAAGTTGTCTCGTCCAACAATAAGCTCACCAGATTGAGGCCAAAACCCTTCAAAATCTGGGCTAAGCCACTCACTTGCTTTCGCGAAATCATTAGTTTTCATTGCGTCCAAAAAAGCTAAGACGACTTCCTTTGAACTCATTATTTCCCTCCAAGCACATAACGCCGCATTAATGTGTGAGCAACGCGACCACAGACCTAAACCTTACCACCGTAAACACGAAACCCAACGATGGAATGAAAAATGCCAAGCGTTGGGAATCACTCTTAAATGCTTTGTTATGTTAATTTTTTGATGAGAATTCAACTTCTTGAGGTGTGTTTCGATCTTTTTCGCAGATAACGACGGTATTGGCGAGTTTGTCGTGCCACCCCTGTTTACGCTTGTCCCAAGCCACCCAAAATATACCTAGTCCAAGAGGGATTGTCGCTAGGATATACCCAAGGTATCTTACAATATACTGTTGAAGGGTAGGTTTATCGCCAGTTTTAGCGTCTACAATTTTCGCTGATATAGCCATTTTACCTGGTGTCGCTTGACGATAAAGCCAGAAACCAATGATCGCTACCAATGGAAAAATCCAGCTTAAAATCAGGTCAGCGAAGCCTTGTACTAACGCATCGTTGTCAAAATATGCCCAGCCATAAACCGCTACTAGAATCGGGTATGTAAGGACACAAATTATCACAGTATCAATTAGACTAGCACCAACTCGAGGCCAAAAACCTGAATATTCGTACAAATCACTCATTTTCGCGGGAACATTATCTTTCATATTATTTACCTAGTTTATATAACCAACGTAAATGCATGATACGTAATGTAATTTCTTTCTCAAGACAATATTCAATTAATTGCAACACGCTTCAATTAACATAACGCCTTGTTAAGGTGTGAGGGACGCAATACCAAAGCCTCTGCATACCACCTTAACCACTAAAACTAACGCACAGTAAAAATGCCACGCGTGCCGAATCACTCTTGAACAATTTGTTATGTAGCTAATCGCGTAGTTCGTAAAACCCTTTTTCGATATCGTACTTTAAGTGCTTTGTCAGTGAGAACTGCGGGTCTTCTTTGAGAAATCTATTAGCTATCATCATTTGGTACTCATTGACTGACATACCGTCAAAAACATGTTTATTAATGTTAAATCCAGAGCAGTTTTCTTGCTCGCCAACACTTTTATCACTGCCTTTTCTATTTGATTTGCCAATAATCTTGATCTTCATATGGAGGCAATCTGACAAATCTGTGTACTTGATATTGGTGCTATCAATTTTCATAAATTCCTCTTGCTACATAACGCGCGTTAAGTAGTGAGCAACGCTACCACCGAACCTAATTCATTGTGCCGTAACCACTAAAGCTGATTCAAACCAAAAACGCCGAGTGTTGCGAATCTTCCTTAAACGCTTTGTTAGGGCTCTTGCTTACGCCCAAACTCTTTTGATTTTGTCACATAAAGAACCCAAGTCTTGAAATATAAACTCTTCATCTATACCCATAGTTTCCAAAACGCTTAACATTTCTTTCCGCTTTTCTTTAGTTCGAGCATCAATTTTAATCATGTGAAAGTCTTCAGGTTCTGAAAAGTAGGTGCCAATATGCTCAGGGCTTGTTCCATGAACCGTAAAACAACCTTTCTGAGAGGATACTCGTTTAATATGCTGGCTCGACTGAATAGCGATTGCCTGCTTTGGAGTCGCACCAGAGTTCGCGGAGCTAAGATTTGGAGGCAAATAGCTATCTAAGTTTATTTCACTGATATTTCTGTTTTCCATAACTGAAGGGCAGTAAATTTTACGGTGTCCTAAAGTCTTGTGGTTTAGAGCAAATGGGTCTAAGACCCAAACACTACGATAACCATTAAAACTTGGTTCGGAAGTTAGCGCGAAAAAGAGTGCAACCAATGCAGACTCTGACCAATCCAACAACCTCGTTGGTAAACCATGATGCTGCATCAGAGCAAATATCTCCCACGAGTTGAGGTTACTATTATCCGAATAGGCTTTATACCCGACTAAAAAATTGTGCTCTAGACTCCCTTCGTCATCATAAATGTCTCGCCATACAATTCCTGGTTGTGGGGTTTGTTTTGTTCGAGCTACACCACGAAACCAAAAGTTACCGTAGCCTGCCAACTTCTCTATGTGGGAGACATACTCGGACACTGATGAAACTTTAAACTCACGCAAATCTTACCTCCAATAAAGCCCTAACGCCCTGCTAAGGGGTGAGCAACGCAATACCGAAGCCGCCGCAGACCACCTTAATCACTTAATTCAACGCATAGTGAAAATGCCACGCGTTGCGAATCCCTCTTGAGCAGTTTGTTAGTCGCGAGGCACCAAGCGGCAATTTTAAGCCAAACTAAACTTTGCGAACAACAAACTTTATGTGCTTTGATGCATTTAAGTCAGGCGTAGCCTCAAAACGGCTACTCAATGAAACCACTTAGAAAAAACAGCGCCGCAGAAAACGGACTGACAACACCAAAAAGAGCCTTTGGAAAGCCAATCTCACAGTGCGGACTTTCAACAAAGTCACTGAAACCACGTAGAACTGACAACACCAGAGAAAACGTCATTTCAGCGAGTAAATCGGCTTTTGTACCCAACAAACTCACCGAGCAGAGTTGCAACCGAAAACAGAATCTCGATTGCCCTGCTCTGTCAGCACCAAAGAACAAACAACCGCTTGGACACTTGCAAAACTATGGACTTAAAACTGCTGAAACTGAGTTTTGACCATCGACGATGAATCTGTATACCAAACAAACAGCTGCCACATTTTGAGCTTAGAAACATGATTTTGACTGCTAGCTTTTTCTGGCGACTAACGCCTTGTTAAGGGGTGAGCAACGCAATACCGAAGCCGCCGCATACCACCTTAATCACTAAAAACAACGCATAGTGAAAATGCCACGCGTTGCGAACCCCTCTTGAACAGTTTGTTATGTATTTTGGGTGCACAAATTTAATAGCAAACTTTATTATAGAGAGTTTAATACCACTTTCTTAGAAACCTAAAGATTAGAGAAAGTAAAATAAATGCAATAAGACTTAAGTAAGCGCTCCATCTAACTTGTTCGGCGTTAAATTTATTTATCCTATGAACACCATCAGAACTCGAAAGAAGAACTTCATCTCCAGCCTTAACATAAACAGTATAATAGATATTATCTACATGCGTTCTAACTAGCCCAACACTTAGATTTTCTGTATCTTTACGCGAACCATATCCTAGGGAATAGTAGTGATTTATTGAATTAAAGTCATACCATTGAACTTTAATATCGTGCTTGTATTCTTTATCAAAAATAATTTGATAAGATAATCCACGACCAGCTGTACCATGCTTACCAGTTACCTCAGCTTTATGATATAACACATCATTATCAGTGTATGGTCCCTCAATAACTCTATTTTCTACAACACATATCGACATAATAAAAATGGCCATGAGAATTCCAGGCGCATAATATGACCCACACATTCTCTTAACAGTACGAATCATGCTTTTACTCGTTTCTAGTTGCATTGACAGTGACAGTAGCTCCAGCGTTAATTAGCCAGTTATCACTAACCCACAGATTAAAATACATAACGCCCGCTTAAGTGGTGAGCAACGCAATACGGAAGCCTCCGCACACCACCTAAATCACTAAAATCAACGCATGGTAAAAATGCCACGCGTTGCGAATCACTCTTAAACAGTTTGTTAGCATGTTGTTTCCGCTACAAACTCATTCACTTGAGAGCGTGTTGTGAAACGTACTTTAGAACCGTGAAAATCTCTGAACAATTGCTGATGGAACTGTCGTGAACTTTTGGATTCGCGAACCGAGTATTCAGAAGCCCATTTTAATAATTCACGAAAATTCTTCTCCGCCTGTTCCTCATTAAGTTGCTTCGAGCTCTCCGAACCACGAGCATAAAGAGAACTTTCACATTCAGACCACTCCAAATCCAAAAACAACAGCATGTCAGAAGAAAAAATAAGCTGTTCAGCTAAAGCACCAAATACTCCCTCAACTACCCAGTTGCATTGAGACTTTATACTAGCAATTTCATTTTCGATTGCTCCGGTGGAGCGTTTTAGATTATAGCCACCTGGCTCCCATACAATCGAGTCCAAGTTAACTTCTTGCAACTGAAGTTTTCGGGATAACTGGTTCGACAACCAACTCTTGCCTGAGCCAGAATTACCGATGATGAGAATTTTCTTCATATTACTCCCGCATGCTAACGCCTTGTTAAGGTGTGAGGCACGCAATACCGAAGGTTCCGCATAACACCTTAACCACTAAAACCAACGCATGGTAAAAATGCCACGCGTGCCGAATCACTCTTGAACAATTTGTTATACGAATTTTTTCAGTGCCGACACTTGCTGTTCAAATAGCTCACAATCTGACTTTGAGTATGACTTAGCTACATTAACCCATTGAACGCCCGTTTCATCTATGTGGCGAAACTCGACTTGAAGTGCATATTTAGAACAACGAAAAAGAGCAAAAACCAAACCTACAACCGTCAGACTAAGAACTAAAACTAGTAGCCATTGTGGCACCTCTTCCAACCTTGGAATAACTAACCAAACTGCCCCTGAAAACACACACACCCAGAATAAAACTTGACCTAAATTATCAAGAAAACTTAACTTTTTAACCCTAACATTGTTTATCTTAGACAAAGGATATGAGTCTTTCTTAAACCTGAACTCTTTTGAATCCAAGTTAAAATCAGTATTTTTGTACATAATTTCCCTCTATTCGTATAACGCCCTGCTAAGGGGTGAGCAACGCAATACAAAAGCCGCCGCATACCACCTTAAGCACTAAAATCAACGCATAGCAAAAATGCCACGCGTTGCGAATCCCTCTTAAGCAGTTTGTTATGTGTCAAATTTTAAACTCGAACTTAGCTTTTTTAGGGCCAGTTTCCCCTTTTTCGGAAGGCGCATACTTCCGTTTTGATAATATTCGCACAGCTTCAGCATCGAACACTCCTTTAGGTACAGAATCAGTAACCATTATGTCAATCACATCACCCTGACTATTAATATTAAACGTGAGTACAACAGTACCGACTAATTTGTTTTTCCTTGAACCTTTATGATTCCTCGGCGATACACTGTCCCGAGCTTTGTGTTCTCGATAATTTGGGGAACTAGCACTTTCAATTAAACCAGCGCAGCCAGACAATAATACCGCTATAAATAATATTAAAATCTTCATACTTAATCTTTGACAACATAACGCCCTGTTAAGGTGTGAGCAACGCAATACCGATGCCTCCGCATACCACCTTAAACACTAAGCGCAACGCATAGTGAAAATGCCACGCGTTGCGAATCACTCTTAAACAGTTTGTTAGCGCGCTTTTATGCCGAGTTCACTGCATTTATTGAGCAACTCACTTTGGCCTAGATTTAACAGAGGATGCACATCATCCCAGTTAGTTTTGCGCCCTTTTTCACCAGTTGTTTTTCCAGTAAGCAAACTAACTTGGTTCGATGCTTTATAACCAGCCTCATCTATCATTGATGCAATATTCTGGACCTTCATCTTAATTGAGGACAATGAACGACCACTAAAATCATTGATATCGCTTTCATCAAACTGGCTGCGACCAAATCTTGCAATATAAGTACAAAAGACAATCTCAGGTAACGTGTAATAGTTTCTTGGTGCCATAATTTTAACCCTCACAAAAACATCAGAATAAGAATAGACCGACACCTTTTCCAATGTCATCCAGGATTTGACTGGTCCAGCGCGCTAACGCCCTGTTAAGGTGTGAGCAACGTAATGCCGAAGCTTCCGCATACCACCTTAAACACCAAAACCAACGCATAGTAAAAATGCCACGCGTTGCGAATCACTCTTAAACAGTTTGTTAGGCATTTGCAACCACCGACTTCAATAAACTACTAAATTTATTACTGAAATAAGCACCAACCTGTAAAACCACACTCTGATAATTTGAGTTTTCTATGAGAATATCGTAGGACATGATTTTCATAGAAGAAGGATGGATTAATTTTGAACTTAATTTGTATATGAACAAGTAGTCGTCAAGGTAACCATACTTTTCGGCTAAGTTTCTTACTTGAAAAGACCCTTTTGATTCAAACGGGCTTTGTTTTAGTGCTTGATCCTCGAACAACTGAATGTCTTTAAGCTCTCTAGTATCTAACCCCTTTTTCTCCATTAACTTTATAAAACCATCGCGGACTTCTTTTGAATCTTTATGGGATTGTCCATACCAACTGTATAAAGCCTTTTGATCGGAGGATATGTGTTTTGAAATAAGGTAGATTTCAAATATATTTCGTACAGCGAGGCTAGAGAAAGTAAGGTCGTTGAGCGACGCTAGCAGACGATGTGTTTCCCTATGAGCTTCTCTAAACAATCCAAGCATTGCGCTACTTTGAGTCGAATAAGGCAAATTTGACAGGTAAGTAATTGCCGCTGTCAAATTGCTTTCCAAAAGCTCAATACACTCTTCCGCATTTGAATGATTCACCAATTCTTTCTCCTAATGCCTAACGCCCTGTTAAGGTGTGAGCAACGCATTACCGATGCTTCCGCATACCACCTTAAACACTTAACGCAACGCATAGTAAAAATGCCAAGCGTTGCGAATCACTCTTAAACAGATTGTTATGTATTTTTCATCGACTTTAGAAGTTTACCAATTGATTCTAAGCCATCAAATGTAGAAGGAATTTTTTGGTCATCCGTTAGCACATTACTAAAAATAATATTCTCAAACTTTGCCAATACTTCTTTATCTGCCTTTTTTATTTCGATAGCGTACTCGGAGTAACCTTGGATAAATTGGCAAAGTGTTTGACGTAACTCTAGCTGCACTATTTGAGCTTTAAGCGAATTGTAGCTAGAGAGCATGATACGAAAATAGTAAATCAGTATGATTTCTAGCGACATTATCGGCAGCAAGAATGATACTCCATCCCAGAGCCCAATTGATTCCATGGATGATTTTATCGCTATAGTTCCAACGATAGGTGCGAGAAGCAGAATGGAAAATATTATTAAGAACCATCTGAGCTTAAAAAGTTCAGATTGCTTTTTGTCTAAGATCTTACCAAACCCCTGATGTAACCCTACGAAATTAAAAGCATCTTTATAGCTATTCAGGGTATCTTTAAGAGTATTAACTTCTTCAATTTTTTCCTTTAACGCTGTTTCTAATTCATTCTTTTGCGTTTGAGCTTTTTCCGATAATTCAGGAAAGCTTTTGAACAAGTTAATCGCAGGATCATTTAGTACCCTTTTAGTAATCGCTACTGGCATGGTATACCTAGCATATGTAATTTGCCCACTTAATTGGCCAGGTAGATTTATAGAACGTGTATCGATATCTCTTATTAAATGCTCAAGTTCAAAATCGCGCCCGCCGGAAAAATCAAACTCACAAGCAAAACGATATAAGATGACGAATATATGTTCGATTTGGTCATCACCAAAGTCAAATTGTTCTAAGCGCTGTAACAATTGTGAACCTACAGCTTCACTGTTAAAAGAGCATAATTTCCCCCAAACATCTGGGCTAATAACTATACGAGAAGCTATTGATATTGAGGATTCAAATAAAAACTGCTTTTCCTCATCACCGTAACCATGATCATCCGCTTTCCCAATGAAGCGCTTCATTGCATTTACGTTTTCTTTGTTATTTAACATACTCTATACTTTTTAAAAATACATAACGCCCTGTTAAGGGGTGAGCAACGCAATACCGAAGCCGCCGCATACCACCTTAAACACTAAAACCAACGCATAGTGAAAATGCCACGCGTTGCGAATCCCTCTTAAACAGATTGTTAGCTGTGTATTACAACACTAGCATTAATATCAAAGGTCCCAAAACTGCAACAACCATCATCAAAAACCAGAGATAAATCATCAATGATAGGTAGAGCGAAAATATCCCTTTTACAGCATTCTCCAGCTCGATACCTTTATTGTTCTGTAAAAAGTACGCTAACTCTGCCCTAGGAATGGAGCCTGCAACTTTTCGAAACTTAAGCTTCAAAAGCATAAGACCCATTGAGGTAGGTACACTAAGCGCCAACAGATACAACATGTAAGACATGAGGGTGTTTTCGGGAGATTTGTTACCTGAAACTATAGCCGCAATAATGATGACTAAGAGTAGAGAGGAAAAACCTTTAAATGATGAAAAGACTGAGTCTCGCGTTTTAACATATAGCCAAAATAACGGCTTATCGATTATTTTCATTTGTTTCTCAAACAGCTAACGCCCTGTTAAGGGGTGAGCAACGCAATACCAAAGCCTCCGCATACCACCTTAACCACAAAAACCAACGCATAGTGAAAATGCCACGCGTTGCGAATCCCTCTTGAACAGTTTGTTATGTAGCGATGCTCGCAAGGACACAAACCAAGAATGCAGGCACCCCAGCTATGAGCAGTTTGATACAAAAGACTGTATTTTCTGAGAACCGCTCATCATCGATTTCGTCCGCAACACTACGGTCAACCATTGAGTCTGTAACTCTATCAACCTTGTCGTCAGACTGCCCCATACCACCCAGAGGTGGATACAAGAAAAATAAGGCTGTCGTTCCCCATATAAATAGAACGATGAAAAATGCGTAGTCCGAAACAAACCTAAGTCCAAAGAAGCCTGTAGACATCTCAAGAGCAACAACTATTGCGGCTGCTATTACATTTGCAACCACTACAAATCGTACTAAACCGAGCATTTATACTCCATTCCTTACCTAGCTACATAACGCCCAATTAAGGGGTGAGCCACGCTACCACGATACTAAATTTGGACGCCGTAAACACTGAACTTAACCCGAACCAAAAATGCCAAGCGTGGGGAATCCCTCTTAAATTGTTTGTTAGTACAATGCGCCGATGCTCATTTAGAGCACCAAGATACTGAAGTAATACACAGAACTAAAGGCTCAATGCACCAAAATGAGAACAGACAGTTGCAGACATGAAACACGCTTAAACGGTGAGTTGGCAACTGAGAGTAAACCACTGAACTTACCAATATTGCGCATCTTGGTGTTTACAAAGAATACGTTCTGAGGACTAAACAACCACACCAAAGAAACCAGAGTTCACTGCGACAAAGCCGCAACAGCAATGAAGCAACACGAACCAAAGCTAGAATTGCGTTGGCAATGGTTGCAGCACGTGTGACCACGCAAGTTGAACGTTTAGTACAATGAAAATGGTTAATTTGCGCTGACTTTCAGGTGTAAAGCAGAGCCTTAAAACCCATTACCACTAGAAATTTTTGCGTTTGATTTCAACTAGGTACTAACGCCCAATTAAGGTGTGAGCAACGCTACCACAAAACGGACCATACCACCGTAAACACAAAACCCAACGATGGAATGAAAAATGCCAAGCGTTGGGAATCACTCTTAAATTGTTTGTTATGTTGGTACACGCTCTAAAAATTTTTTCCAAATACAATCTAATGATCTATTACCTATATTGAATGTTTCTTTCGTATTGTTTAGCAACTTCCCTTGGACATGAAGTACGCTTATGAGAATAGATTCATGAAGATCAATATCATCACTTCTATAAATATATGACCAGACACCTTCTCCCGCTAACTCGCTAAGAACATGTTCGTCTAATCTACTACTAACGCTTTTTCTTTCTGATTTACCACATTTAACTATGTTTGTATCATTTCTTGATGGAAACAGGTAAATCCAACCACTTTTTGGACTCCCTTGATGCTCTGGAAAGTCATCAAATGGCTGTGATTTAATTACTCTCTGTCTAAGTAAAACAAGATATTGGTCAAGGGATGTTAATTGGTTTTCAGATATAGTATTAAAGAATTGTCTTAGATCGGTTCTATTCATATTTGGAATATCATTTAAGCTGAATCCAACATCTACTAGATAATTTAGGTTTTTCATTCCTATCGACCTATTTATAGACGCGGATACCACATCTCTTGTTTGCCCACTATCATTTGCTACAATTTTTTTAAAATCTGAACCTTTAGGAGCTTTCATCGAAAGTTCTAATATTTTACGAGCAGTTTTTGATGCTGACTGAGAGGCTGTTTTTTTAGGCTTAGACTTTCGGTAAGATATATTTTTTTCGTCACATAACTCTTTAAGTTTTAAGTCGTCCCAACGATTAAAAAAATATGCATCAATTTCAGAAAACCTCGCATTTTCCTGCTTTTTACAAAACTCATATAACTCTCCAGGGCTTACAAGCCCATAAAAGTCCTTACTATCTACAAACCTATTTATGGCTTCGTTTACTAATTTTAGTTTTTGGTTGAAGCCTTTTGGGTAAATCTTTTTTGTCATTACTGATTCCTATAGTTGAATACCAACATAACGCCAAATTAAGGTGTGAACAACGCTAACACCTCACCTAAAGCATTGTGCCATAAACACTAAACTGGCTTGAAGTGAAAGCGCCGAGCGTTGTGAATCACTCTTAAATTTATTGTTAGCAGTGCATTTAGCTATTTATTAAAACCCAGGGTCTTTGATTGGGATGGGTTCGGATAGATAGGGTCACGTTTTGAGAAATCATTTGCTAGCCCCGCTCTATCTTCAATGTCAACTAAATGTACATTACCATTGCCGTCAATATTCACGATAAAACCACTGACACCATCAGCATCTTCCTTGATACACCCAGCTAAAAAATCTAAATATTGGGAAAACTCATTATGAGATGCACCTTTATCACCTTTGATAAAACTTGTACATAAATCATTCATAGATATGACTAAGTTTCGGTCTAGTTTATCTACAAATTTGAGCTGAGAATATGGAAAGAAGCTAATAGTTCTTCCTTTTTCACCTTGTTCTCCGAAACCTATAAAGTGTGCGCTATCGGCTATTTCTTTTAGTTTAGAATTATCAGGGTTACGTATATCCTTAAAATATGAGCTCTGATGTTCAGTACATTCCTTTTTACACAAGCCTTTTTTACAATACTTCTTGCGTAGCTCTTGCTTGCAACCTATTTCTTCCCTTTTGAACTCAAGGATGAAATACCTTCCTTTCCACCTTGTTAGCAAATCGGCCCATTTTTTGTCCTCCGGAGTTTGCTGTATTAGGTGAACTCCAGCTTCATCTGCCCCCTCGTTAAACATTGCTGACAAAAAGCCCAAGGAGTAAATAAAATTACCAATATAAACATTTTCGTAAGGTTCTTTGTTACTCATTTTTATTTCCCGTACCTTTGTACTGCTAACGCCCAATTAAGTTGTGAGCAACGCTGCCACATTGCCTAAGCACTTCACCGTAATCACCAAACTAATTGAAACCGAAAGCGCCGAGCGTTGCGAATCAGCTTGAATTGTTTGTTAGTAGGTCAACTCCAAGGGAGCACCTGTACTTTCTGCCACCTAGCCTTATAGCCATCGGTCATTTTGTTGTAGTTAGTTTCTGTCATTGCCTGTTTGTTAGGTTTGATCACCATATTAAATGCATCATCTAAGCCATAGGGGGTGAACAATTTAATGTTTCCTGCACTATCTATAGTGAAACCAATAGCAAAGGCAGAAAGCCAAGACTCAATACCTTGTTCAACTCGCTCATATGCCTGAATGGAACAACCAAACTTCTTAGAATAGCGCTCATGTATTAATGCTTGGTTTTTAACGTCAACGTCAACACTATGACTCAACCGCGAGCCAATGCGATTTTTGAACTCGTCTTCAGTTACAAGGTTAGATCTATCGAAGTAGACAACATCAAAGTCTTTAACTTGAGCAAGAAGCGGTTTCCTGTCGATACTATTCCAGATGATTTGGGTAATAGCACCGCCTGCAATATAGAAGTTTGGCAGCCCTACTTCTTGGCACATCTCAGCTGTTTCGATCAATTCTGGAACTTGCTGAATTAGATGCTTTAGTTTTTGTTTGTTCATCCTGACCTACTAACGCCAAATTAAGGTGTGAACAACGCTAACACCTTACCTAACGCATTGTGCCATAAACATTAAACTGACTTGAAGTGAGAGTGCCGAGCGTTGTGAATCACTCTTAAATTTATTGTTATGTTCACGGTTTCTCTAAAGCTTTTCCCAACAAGTAAACTCACACCGCCTAAAAGTCCATCGATAGTAAGAACACATTACCAGTGAGTAAAATACACTGGTGATTATGGACTCATATAACAAGTTTGAAATTGTCGACTCGACTCTGAGTAATGAGATAATTGGAAAGTAAAATATGAAAAACTCAAAGAATCGTATCAGCAGATTACGTGCAAAAGAGACGTAAAATGGAGGCCGTAATCTCAATCCTGCCCTTCTGAGCCACTTATGTAACGGTGGATTGTAGTTGCATTTCCATATATTTGCGGCTTCCAACTCTTTAAAGGCACGCCCAAGCTTGTTCTCATAGCTCATTCCCAACCTCCTATTTTGAGGTAAAGGATACACAAATAGTGCTCCTTTAACTTGGAAACACATCAAGATTTCCAAAAGTGACCATAACGCTTTCTATACGGCGATTTGCCGTTTTTCTGGCAGGCTACCGCCTTCTTTCTTATCAAAAGCGCTATCAATCGTAGCACTTATATTTATGAAAAAAATAGAAAAACAGTATGAATATGTGTGGTAGCGCGCGCAATTAGGCGGCGCACAGCACGCTAATTTAAAAAGTGGTGATACATTAACGGAGCTGTATAAATAAACAGGTTAATTTATCATGAAAAGTCAGTTTTTACTTAATGTAAAAGAGCACATGCTTACTCGTCATTATGCGAATAAAACTATCGAAAGTTATCTATTTTGGATAAAACGCTTTATCACTTTTCACCAGCTTGCTCACCCATCAACACTAGCAGAAGATGATGTCATTCAATTTCTGAGTTACTTAGCGGTAGAAGAAAAAGTTGCGGTAAAAACGCAAGCTTTGGCGCTGAACTCAATATCATTTTTATATCGTGATTATTTCAAAACCCCACTATCACTTGATATGAGATTTCAGAAATCCTTGACCGAAAAGAAACTTCCCGTTGTGTTAACCAGGGAGGAGATCCGAAGATTCGTTCAGCATATCGACCCGAGGTATAGACTCCATATTCAGCTGCTTTACGGCTCCGGGCTTCGAGTTATGGAATGTTTACGCTTAAGAGTTCAAGATATCGATTATGATTATGGTGCAGTTCGCGTTTGGCAAGGAAAAGGAGGTAAAAATCGTACAGTCACATTAGCCAAAGAACTGCATGAACCACTCAAAGCTCAAGTTAATTTAGCAAGAAACTATTACTTTAAAGATAGGCACATGCCTGGTTATGCGGGCGTATACATCTCTGAAGGTTTACGACGTAAATACCCAAAAGCGGAGCTAGATTTTAACTGGCACTTTTTGTTTCCATCAACAAAGTTAAGCGCAGATCGAGACACTGGTGAACTCAGAAGGCATCATATCAATGAAAGCGCAATACAAAGAGCGGTAAAGCGCGCGGCAAGCGACGCAAGCATTGAGAAAACTGTAACTTGCCACACACTAAGACACAGTTTTGCCACGCACTTATTGGAATCTGGCGCAGACATTAGAACTGTTCAGGAACAATTAGGGCATACTGATGTAAAAACCACGCAAATCTATACTCACGTTATCGAGCGCGGGGCTGGCGGCGTGTTGAGTCCATTATCCAGCCTTTAGAAAAACAAAGCCACCTCGAAAGGTGGCTTTGCTTTATAACTCGTTATTGACGAACACCGAGTTTCACATTGCCTTTTGAATCAAACCAAAGTGCTTGCGAACGGCGACGTCCTATTAGTATCGGACCATCGTCATAAAAGAGAAAGTTCTTCCAGTGCTTTTTAAAAATAGACCATTTCGTTTCGATGACATTGTACTTCTCGTAGCAAAAGTAAACGGTCACATCGTCTTGCCAATCGATATGTGCCTCAACTTCCGCTAGCATGTCAGGATCATCCGACTCCCAGGCAGCCATCCAATCCACAGTTTCAGACCAATTCGCCTCATTCATTGGCCAGTCTTGGGAACTAAGTCTATCCATATCAGGGCTTTGAGCACTGATATTTTCTTTCCAAAATTGTGCTGAACGGGCTTGGCTCATCGGCTTAATAAAAGCCAAATCTTCTTCTGGCACAGGCATCGACTGATGCGTAAAAATCCATTTTCTTTGGTATTCATCCAAAGGCAAATAAGACATTCAGTCTCCTTTATTACGATTTCAGCCAACCTTTCTCTGTGGCTTCTTCAATCAACTCTTTCGCTTTGTCCCATAAGGTAACAGAGCCAAATTCAATTCGTTTATTAATGGTAAGTGCTTGTTCGCGTGAGACACCATGTTCCTTCCAACTCTGACCATTATTATGGTAGTTCAAGAGCATTGGAATTAACCGATCGAGTGCTTTTGCATACTTAGCATCATCGGTCTGCGCGGCTTCAAACTCATGCCAAAGCGCCAATAGCTCTTGCTCCTGATCGCTGGGTAACATACCAAACAAGCGCTCTGCAGCTCTAATTTCTTTTTCTGCTTGCTCTTGAGACGCAGCAGTATCATAAACAAAGGTATCGCCCGCGTCGATCTCTACTACGTCATGTATCAATAACATTTTCATCACTCGGCAAATATCAACAGGTGCATTCGCATGCTCTTCCATCAATATTGCCATCAGTGCGACATGCCAACTATGCTCACCACTATTTTCGAGGCGCCCTTCAGCACTTTTAACTCGAGTTCGGCGCAAAATGCTTTTGAGTTTATCGAGCTCGATTACAAGTGCTAACTGCTTTTCCAATCGTTCCATACTATCGCCCTTCTGGCTGCCAATTCGGATTAATAAGCGACGTTAGAACGTGGTCTTGCCACTCACCATTAATCAAAAGGTAATCTTTTGCATACCCTTCTCGGTTGAAACCTACATGCTCTAGCACAGCTTCACTGCGTTTATTGTGAGGCATGTAGCCAGCTTGAATACGATGCAGTTTCTGAACGTTAAACATGTAGTCGCAAGCCATGGTTAATCCACGACGCATATAACCATGCCCTTGCGCTTTTTCAGCGAGAGAATATCCGACGTTACAAGAATAAAAAGGAAAACGACTCAAACTACTAAAGGATATCGTACCTAGCATTTCACCCGAAGAGGCTCTGACTAAAAGGCAATAATACCCCAATCCCATTCGATGCAGCTCATTGAGCTTGATAAGCTTTTGCAACCAACCGTTCACTGAGAAAAAAGCCTCTTCACGTTTCGGTTCAAACGGTTTCAGGTATTCTCGGTTCGTTTGAAAATATTCGGCAATCATATCTGCGTCACCGATTTCAGCGGTACGAAGAAGCAAGTCACCGTCCAACTTATGAACGGCGATAGATGAGCTGTTATCTTCCATTACAAATGATTAATTCCGTCTTTTCGTTCAATTCGATTAATTCTTACGGATACCGTAATCACGCAGTTTATTAGCGATTGAGGTATGCGATACATTTAAGCGCTTAGCAAGCTTGCGGCTTGATGGGAATGACTGATACAAACGTTCCAGAACTTGAGATTCATAATCACGCATGATCTCATCCAATGAACCGTCGATGTTAAGCGTTGCACTACCAGCGCCGACTGACTGAGGCTGAGGTAAATTGAAGTGATCCGCGTTTAGTATACCACCATCCATTTCCGTGAGCGCTCGAAGAACCATGTTATCCAGCTGGCGCATGTTTCCTGGCCACTGATAATTTGCAAGGGCATCAACTAGACCATCATCAAACTCTGGCTTATCAATCCCAAGCTGTTGAGCATGTTTCGCCACAAACAACTCAAGCAATGGTGCAACGTCGTTTGAGCGCTTACGTAACGGAGGAATGCTGAGCGTAAGTACGTTGAGACGATAATACAAATCTTCACGGAACATTCCTGCTTCAGAAAGCTCGGCAAGGTTATGTTTTGTTGAAGCGATGATACGAACATCGACATGCATCTCATCTTCTGCACCGACACGACGGAAATTACCATCCTGTAGAAAACGTAACAGCTTGATTTGAAGGTGCGAACTCATTTCACCGATTTCATCAAGAAATACCGTCCCGCCATTTGCTTGCTCAAAGATGCCTTTGTGGCCTTGTTCATGATTAAATGAACCCGGCGCATGACCAAACAGCTCGGTTTCTGCTACATCGTCAGGCATCGAAGCACAACTCAAAACTAGGAATGGCTTGCTCGCGCGGCTAGAACGGCTGTGGCAAGCTTTAGCAAGCATTTCTTTACCAGTCCCCGTTTCGCCCTCAATCAACAATGGTTGGTCAAGCACAGACAGCTTCTTAGCTTGGTTCATTAGTGCTTTATGACGGTTCGATATACCAACAAAGTGCTCAAAACCCAGAGGATTATGCAGCGGTAGCGCTTCTTCAATTCTGGCAACTTGCTGACTAGAGCGAATCGTCATTAGAGTACTCGCTAGAGTCGAGTTTTGCGCTTCGTCTCGGATATAAACGGGCATCAACTCTAGAACATAGTCCAAGCCATCAATCACAAGGTTTTCCCGCGTTCGACCATTAACACCTTCAGACCAACGAGAGAAACGAACACTTGGTAACAAAGCACCGATTTGAGTACCAATCACTTCTTGCTTGTGAAGGCCAAGCAATGAAAGTGCAGACATGTTTGCCATGTCTACGGCACCTTTAAGATCAATGGCAAAAACCGGATCGGGCAAGTTATCAACTAACGAGAGCAGCTCCGTATTGTGGCGCTCCATCGGCATAAACTGGATTTTACGTACGTCTTTCACCCCCGGAATACGGCGGATTTCAGCCATCAGCTCACTAAACGTATCAAAATCAATATCCGGGCAATTCAAATAGATAATACCGCTAATATCGATTTCGATACCACGCAAGTCGATGCTTTTAGACGCTAAAATATCGAGCAGTTCTCGGGTCAAGCCGAGTCGATCTTCACATAAGACTTCAAGACGCACTTAAAATATCCCAATTCACAACTGTCAGGAAAAGTTGACAGTAGTTTCTATCATGCTTGGAATGGCGTCAAGCAATCCTATACATCAAAGTTGATATTCGTTACGGTTTCATCGTAATTGATGCAACTTTCGCCGCCACTGCCTTGCGTATGGTGCCCAACTTAACCTGACGGTCAGGATACCAGGGTAGTGGACGCAATAAGGTCATCGCTTTCAAGCCCAAACGTGCCGTTAGAATACCAACACCTAGTCCCTGCCCCGCACGAGCAGAAACTTTGCCAGCAAGATCCATCGACATCAAATCCATACTGGCATCAATAGCGAGCTCACTGGCACCAGCCGCCGCCATATTGACAAATACCGCTCTTAGTAACTTGATGCGAGAGGCATAACCTAGCTCTACCCCATATACCTTGGAGAGGTTGTCGATCATTTTGAAATTTCGCCAAGCCACCAGCAACATATCAGCGGCAGCCAGAGGGCTCACGGCGACTAGGGCCGCACACTCGGTTGCGTGCTGTGATACGATTTTCGTTGCCAACTTGTCTTGTTGGCTCACCACCATCGAGTCATACATATCAAGAATTTCAGCGTCACTATGAGCAGGGTTAATACTGTTCTGCCAACGATCAAAGCCCGGATTCTCTGCCATCACACCACTTTGTTCTGCTACGGTTTCGCAAAAGTCTTTCCCTTTCCCAACGCTCTCACTATTAACAAGTGCTTCTGCTTCTTCTTGAACACTAAAATGATTTCGTAGTTTTCGCAGTTTCCAAAGCTCTTTACCCATAGCTCCTAAACCAAGCGAAGCGATCGCAGCAATAAACCCCGTCCAGCTTAAGGCCAGCCAATCAGAAGCCTGAATTGCGGTTATAACCGAGTCCACCGCTTGCCAGCCAACCAAACCAGCAAAAGTTGCAAATGCGCCAGTCGCGAGCCATTTTCTGCCCGATTTTGGACGAATGACATGCTCGAGTTGCAATTCCTGTTCGGTCTCTTGGTGCGCTTCTTTAACTTCAACAGGTACAAATGTTTCTTTTTCGCCGAATGTTTGCTGCGCCGTCAACTCCGGTTGATTCGATTGCTGATCTTTTTCCATTACTTTTTCAGAGAAAACTTGTTTTTGCTTCAACTCACTCATTTCAATTTATCTCCAATCAGGTAATCCAGTGCTTTGTCTAAGCGTATGTGCTTCACTGGCTCATCATTCGGTGAGGGCATCGGACGAAACGACGTAAAATCAAACCCGTTGTTTTGCCAATAAGCTGCATTTGGTAGCTTTTTCGGCACCTCTCCGGGAAACATAGTCATCGGCTCACCACCCAATGTTGTTCCTTGTAACGCCGGGATGGTCTTATCTCCAGAGGAAATAAACCCCGTCGTGGTTGCTTGGATGGAAGCGATACTCATGCAGCTCATCTCAATATTCTCGTAGGCTGCCGTTTGCCATGCTGGATGCACCAGTTGTTGGAGCAGAGACACCAAATTTGGGTGCTGATCGGGCGTGATATGATCCGCTTTTGTAGCAGCAAACAACACTTTGTCGATTTTTGGTGAGAACAAACGACGCAAAAAGCTACTACGACCATAGCGGAAGCTATGCATGATCTGTTCTAGCGCTTGGCGCATGTCGTAAAACGCTTCATCACCGGCATTGAGAGGCTGCAAACAATCCACCAGTACAATCTGGCGATCGAAGGTCGCAAAATGATGCTTATAAAACGCTTTCACTACTTTCTGTTGGTATTCCTGAAAACGGGCTTCTAGCATCGCTAAGTTACTGCCCTTGGGCGCTTTGCTTTCCGAATCAGCACGACACGGAAAAAACTGTAGCACCGGCGCGCCTGCTAGCTCACCAGGTAATACAAAGCGGCCAGGCTGAACCCAATGAAGGCCAGCGTCTTTACAAGAATGAAGGTACTCTGTGTATGTGTGTGCAACTTTCTCAAGTAGTTTCTCATTCACTTCTGCAAAGAGATCCACTTTCTCCAGTTCAGAAAGCCAAGCTTTGGCTAAATCGCCACGCTGGCCTTTAAGTGCATCAAACTGAGTTTGCGACCACGTTGCAAAGTCCATGTCCAATAAAGGCAGGTCGAGCAACCACTCTCCTGGATAGTCGATAATATCAACATTTAAAATTGCGGTTTTACTCAACAGCTTTTTCGTAGTTTTATTTGGTTTGTACTTGAGCGCTAAGCGAATCTCACTCACATCACGTGTCGGTACTGGCCACTGAGGTGGAGTGGCATGAATTTGGCTCATCGCCTCATCGTAAGCAAAGCGTGGCACCATCATATTCGATTGAGGCTCACGCTTCGCCCCAATAAGGCGCTTATCTCTAGCCGCAGTCAAAAGAGGCAAATTGTCATGGGTTGCAGTATGAAGAAGCTGATTCACTAATGACGTGATGAATGCCGTCTTACCGGCACGAGAAAGTCCGGTGACAGCAATTCGAACATTAGAGTCCATACCTCTGTTGATAAAGTCATTAACTTCTTTCTTTATTCTCTTCATTACGCTTCTTTATCTTACTCCACTTTAAAACAACGTTGTCAGCGACTTCGAATTTCGAGCTATGAATACTGTTCTATCCCGAATCCTATGAGTTTAACTTTATATACCTTAATAAAAGATGAACAAAACATCCGGCTTAATGCTGTGTTAAAAAAGAAAAGCCCCTGAGTGGTTCAGAGGCTTACTTAATCTACAGCATTAGTAACTCTATATGCGCTGATTACTATGTTAAACAGGAACCCGCTTTCTTTAAGCCTAGTCGTCTTCGATTAACTTATAGATAACAAATAGAGCGATTTCTAAAATCAACCACAACACACATGTGATGGTCACGTACTTTTCATCAAAGATGCTGATACCGTGAAGAATCAAGTCATAGCCAACAAAGCCACCTATCACTACAGCAAGAATAATTTGTAGAATCTGAATAAAACGAGGCATGCCGTCTCCTAATTATTGTTCGCATAACGTTTGATTGCTATGCCTAAAGGTTTATATCCTTAATTATATAGACAAAAAGTGCAGGTTTCGCTGCACTTTTGTCAATTGTTTGCTAGGTAAATCAGCACCTTGTCACATTCTCTCTACTGAGACGCAGCAAGATTGCCCTTTGCCTTATGCTTCCATCTCTTGAATTTTCACTTTCCAAGTGTCTGGACCAATTTGGTGCGCGTTAACACCATTTGAGTCGACAGCCACTGTTACTGGCATATCTTCAACTTCAAATTCGTAAATCGCTTCCATACCTAAATCTTCAAATGCGACAACGCGAGCTTTCTTGATCGCTTTCGCCACCAAGTATGCAGCGCCACCTACAGCCATTAGGTAAACCGCTTTGTGATTCTTGATAGATTCAACCGTTGCAGGGCCACGCTCAGCTTTACCGATCATGCCCATGATGCCGGTCTTTTCTAGCATCATGTCGGTGAATTTATCCATACGCGTAGATGTTGTTGGGCCAGCAGGACCAACGACTTCATCACCAACTGCATCGACAGGGCCTACGTAGTAAATGAACTTACCGTTTAGATCTACGCCTTCAGGTAGACCTTCACCGTTATCTAGCATGCCTTGAATACGTTTATGCGCAGCATCACGACCAGTCAGAATTTTACCTGATAGAAGAACCGTTTCGCCTGTCTTCCACTCTTGTACTTCTTCTTTGGTAATTGTGTCTAAGTTTACGCGACGCGTATTTTCGCCCGCTTCCCAAGTGATATCTGGCCAATCTTCTAGTTTAGGTGGTGTTAGCTCTGCTGGGCCGCTACCATCAAGCGTGAAGTGTACGTGACGAGTCGCCGCACAGTTCGGGATCAAACAAACAGGCTTAGAAGCCGCGTGCGTTGGCGCAGTTTTGATTTTAACGTCGACAACAGTCGTCAAACCGCCAAGACCTTGCGCACCGATACCAAGTTTGTTCACGCGATTGAAGATATCCAAACGAAGCTCTTCTTCTGCGTTTTGTGGACCACGGTCGATAAGCTCTTGAATATCGATGTGTTCCATTAGAGATTCTTTTGCCAATACCGCTGCTTTTTCAGCCGTACCGCCGATACCAATGCCAAGCATGCCAGGAGGACACCAGCCCGCCCCCATAGTTGGTAGCGTTTTTTCTACCCACTCAGCAATATCGTCAGATGGGTTTAGCATCACCATCTTAGTTTTGTTTTCGCTACCGCCGCCCTTCGCAGCGATCTGAATTTCAACTTTATCGCCCGGAACCATGTTGATATGTACGACGGCAGGCGTGTTGTCTTTGGTATTAATACGTTTACCAGCAGGGTCCATAAGTACTGACGCACGCAACGGGTTATCAGGGTTCGTGTACGCTTGTCGAACACCTTCATCTACCATCTGCTGAACCGTCATGTCGGTCGAATCCCATTGCACGCCCATACCGATGTTGACGAAACACGTCACAATACCAGTATCCTGACAAATTGGACGGTGACCTTCTGCGGACATTCGGGAGTTAATTAAGATCTGAGCAATCGCGTCTTTAGCGGCTTGGCTCTCTTCGCGGTGATAGGCTTTTTCAAGAGCTTGAACAAAGTCTAGCGGGTGGTAGTAAGAAATATACTGTAGCGCATCAGCGACACTGCTGATCACATCCTGCTTGCGTATTACCGTCATTACATGCCTCGTTATAGTTATGCTTCCATTATTGGCTTAGCTTCAATCGTGTTTGTTGAGCTTATTGCTCTTTTGAGCTTCGTTTTTTATAAACAATTGTCGAACGGCTGATATCGACACACGAAATGCTGAAGTTGCCTACTTGTAAACCATCTCAAAACCCTATGAATAGAGGGAGTTTGGCTATACAGAGGAATATGATACTCTTGCTGCCCATGACATGCCATGCAGTGAACGATCTCTTTGTCACAAATTACACAAATGAACAACATGGACAATCAATTCATTGATTTTAAAGCGTTGGAATACGCACCAGAGTTTGCTCTTCACCTTTTTTCTCGCATTCAACACCAGCCTTGGGCGATGTTGCTGCGTTCTGCATCAGAAACGCATATCGATAGCCGCTTCGATGTGTTGGTCTCCAACCCAATTGCAACGTTAGAAACCACTGCCGACAACACACAAGTTGAAACACCATCGAATGCCTATTCAACTCAAGATGACCCATTTGCGCTGCTTCATCAGTTGCAAGAACAGTGGCTTCCTCACGTAGAGTTAAATAAAGAATTGGATTTGCCTTTTGTCGGCGGTGCGCTCGGTTACTTCAGTTACGATTTAGGTCGCCGCGTAGAAACGATGCCAGAAGTGGCAGAAAAGGACCTCAACACGCCGGATATGGCGGTAGGTCTGTATGAATGGGCCGTTGTTGTTGACCACCAGCTAAAAAAAGCATGCTTAGTCGGTCAGAACATCGAGCAAGCTTGGCAATGGTTAAACGAGCAAAAAGCAGAACAAACCGTTGACTTCGCTTTGTCTGGAGCTTGGCAGTCAAACATGACGAAAGAGAGCTACGCCACTCGCTTTGACCAGGTGCAAGAATACTTGTTGAGCGGTGACTGTTATCAGATCAATTTGGCGCAGCGCTTTAACGCACCGTATCAAGGCAGTGAGTGGCAAGCGTATCTGAAATTGGAGTCCGCCAACCAAGCGCCATTCTCAGCGTTTATCCGTATGCCTGAGTCTTCGATTTTGAGTATCTCTCCAGAGCGCTTTTTAGAGCTCAAAGATCGCGTCATTGAAACAAAACCAATCAAAGGTACTCGCCCACGCAGCGAAGATCCAACGAAAGATAACGCTAATGCCCATGACTTGCAGACAGCGGAAAAAGATCAGGCAGAAAACCTGATGATTGTCGATTTGCTGCGTAATGATATTGGTCGAGTTGCATCACCGGGTAGCGTTCACGTTCCAAAGCTGTTCGATATTGAAAGCTTCCCTGCCGTGCATCATTTGGTGAGCACCATTCGTGCAAATTTGGATGAACAATACGCTCCTGCGGATTTGCTGCGAGCGTGTTTTCCAGGCGGTTCAATTACGGGCGCACCTAAAGTTCGCGCAATGCAGATCATTGAAGAACTGGAGCCGCATCGACGCAGCGCGTATTGCGGCAGTATTGGCTACATTTCACGCCATGGTCGTATGGACACCAGCATTACTATCCGAACTCTTGTAGCGGAACAAAACAAACTTTACGCTTGGGCTGGCGGCGGCGTCGTGGCAGATAGCGATTGCGCCTCTGAGTATCAAGAAACGTTGGACAAGCTTTCAAAGATTTTACCAGCGCTGCAATCGTAGATTTCAACCGCGGACAACGTCGCTTTAATGCTATTGACGAAAACAATCTAAAATGCCTCCAGAACGGATAATGCCGCTCGTTTAACAGCGAGTGGCATATTTCTGTATCTCATCACCCTGCACAGCGACGAAGGAGCGTGATACAGGTTCTTCTATTCAAGCACTTTGTGGTCAAATTTGTTTCATTATCCGCTCGGCGTGCTGCTACTAGATTCTTAGTCTAGCCAAGGCTCGCTAGAATGACCCAAAAAACATCGTTAAATGATCGGCATTATCCAGTGTGGTGCGTTTTTTTGTGTGTTTTATTTGCATGTACTTTAGCTTTTAGCCGTTGGCCAACAAACATACTTTTTAAGAGGCAGCGTCTACTGCTCAAGCCACTTACACATAATCTGTTCGATATCGGTTGCGGTGTACGGCTTAGTGAGGATGTCGTCCATGCCTGAATCAATACACTTTTGACGCTCTTCGATGGTAGTGCCAGCGGTTAATGCAATAATAGGATGAGTAAAGCCACGCTCTCTCAGATACATCGTCGCCTCATAGCCATCCATTTCTGGCATTCGGCAGTCCATGAATATCAGTTCGTAGTCTTTACTTTTCACCGCTTCTAATGCTTCTTTGCCGTTGGCTTTTAAATCAGGTGTAATGTCGAGTTTTTTCAGCATTTGAGTAACAATGACTTGATTCATTCTGATGTCATCAACCACTAATATTGAGCGTCCTGCTAAATCGCTTCGCTCTATGGTGACCAATTCCCCCTCTGCTGTGCCTTGTGCTTGCCCTTCCTCAAGAGGAATAGCAACTTTAAAAGTTGTCCCTTTGCGCTCTTCACTTTCAAAGCTAATTTGACCTTGCATCAAATCCACAAGGTTTTTACAAATCGCGAGACCTAAACCTGAGCCTTCAAAGCTGCGTTTCGCCGAGCGATCAACTTGGACAAATGGATCAAATAGTGACGGCTGTGCTTTTATTGGGATGCCAATACCAGTGTCTTCAACCTCAAAATAAGCCGTGCCGTTAAGCCATTCCACCCGTAACACGACGCCACCCAAGTGAGTAAACTTAATCGCGTTTCCCACCAAGTTAACCAAAATTTGTGTAATGCGCTCTAAGTCACCGACTAAAAATTCCGGGATCCCCAGCTTTTTGTCGATAGAGAAATGGATACGTTTTTCCGCAGCCTTAGCTGCAAATACACCCATGATGGCTTTTTCAAGTTCCTCCCAGGCAAAGACTTTATGTATGATTTCCATCATACCGGCATTCATCTTACTGAAATCAAGAAGATCATTAATGATAACTCTCAATAAGTCCCCTGATTGAGTCAGATTGCTCAAGTATTGACGCTGCTCTTCTTCTAATTGGGTTCGACTCAATAACTCCGCACTACCCAATACGCCATTGAGAGGAGTTCGCAGCTCATGGTTAATCATGGCGACAAACTCCTTCGTCGCTTTTTCTGATTCCTCAGCCCGCTTTCTCAGCTCGACCTCTCGCTCTAAACTTAAGTGTCGACCAATAACACCATGAACTAAGTCAGACACGAGCTCCATCTGTTTGGAAATAAAAGACTGATCGATTTGATCTTGCAACACAGAGAAAATCAACTCCCCAACCGTTTCCCCATCAATGATAACTGGCAAATGCAAATTCTCTCCCTGCCAATTAGGAGTGGTGAAAATCTCGTTGTTATGACGAAGCTGTAAGTGACCAAAGTGATGACGACGTAATGAGCTCAGCTTTGTAGCGTCAAGAAGCAAGTAAGCCGCAGAAATGATCGAGTTAGAAGTGAGCTGCTCAATAAAGCTCGCTATCATTGCTTCATCGAACGTGCTCGATAAAAAAGTACGACCGAACTTAATCAACGTGGCATCAATTTGCTCTTCAAACTCAAACTTACGAAGATCCTTTTTAGATTTCAGCTCCAGCTTTTTCAATGCAACACTGAGTTGCTGGTTGGATTCATATAACTCTAAGCTTTTCTGTTCCAACAGCTGCTCAGCTGCTTTTCTTGATGCAACTTCTCGTTTGAGTTTCCTTTCTAATGAGGAACTTCCCGTCATATCGTTCTTATTGAGCCTCTAACCAAAAACGTACTTTGCTGCCATCTTCTGACTGGTTTTGATGTTTGATATGAACTACCTCACCAAAATGTGCAGCACAACCTTTTATCAATCCTAAGCATACGTGAGACATACATCTTGCGCTGTGGTAGTCAAATACCAATTGGGATTGGTTTTCACTAATGAAATCAAATTGCGGAGGGTTAGCATCAGGATAGAGCTTCTTAACTTCGACATGAATAAAGTCTTCAACATGGCGAACAAATTGAAACGTCGTTTCACACTGTTGCAAACTGGCGTGACTAGGAATAGAGCGAAGTAAATTCAAAAAAACGCACTCTCCAAACACCTCTTGCAGTTGCTCGGGGGGAACACCAGATACTTTACTGAGATTCACGATCAACTTAACCAAGTCTTTGTGATCGTAACTACCAACAGCGGTGTAAACACCTTCATCGTTAGAAAGGTCGAGAACTTGGTCTAACACATCAAGACCGAATTTCTCTTCCACTAACTCCATGAACTCGGTGAAAATAATCCCTTTCATTGGCCAATACTTGCCCTATAGTGACGTCCTAAAATAAAGAATGGTGTATAACCTTATAAGTTTCAAATTAATATGTTCAAGCAGAGTGAGACACACAACACAAAGAGGGAAAGTGCTGGCGAGTGTTTTAATGCGAATGCTTTATTTGGTAACCAGTAACGATAACGCCATACGCTTTGCCGTCTTTGAGTATAATAGATAATGGTTAGGCACGATAAATAAGGACTCAGTTTGGTTATCGACAAAACTCATTTACTACAGAACTTTCAATTTCGGCTTCCAACGGGCTACCACAAAGAGTCCCTTGCACGACTGAAATGGATGAAAGAAAAGTCCCTGAGAGATGCGGCAGTCTTAATCGGTTTTGTGGAACGCGATGACGGGTTACAAGTCATTCTGACTAAGCGCGCAGCCCACTTACGCCATCATCCGGGACAAATCAGCTTTCCCGGTGGCAAATATGAGCAGGAAGATATTCAGCTCGTGAATACCGCTTTAAGAGAAACCAAAGAAGAAGTTGGGATAGAAGATGAGCATATTCATGTGTTTGGCCAACTGCCTACACTACCAACGATTAGTCAATTTAATGTGACACCTTTTTTGGCTTTTGTTTCTCCGGAATATAAAACGCATATTGACCCAAATGAAGTAGAGTCAGTTTTTGAGGTTCCTGCCAACCATATTCTGAACCCCAAAAAATTGTATAGCACCAAATTTGACCTAAAAAGAAGCAGTCATCGTGTATTTGCTATCCCATATAGACAGCATTTCATCTGGGGCATGACGGCACAAATTATCGAATCAATGCAAAAACATATTATTTCACATTAAACAGTTGTTGATATCGGTGCTTTTATAGGCGCGATCATTATGCGCATCAATATTAATAAAACGTTGCTTCATAAACATTCATTCACATTAGATTAATTTTCCATTTTCACCGCAAACGCTTGCGGTGAAATAAATTTATACAAACAGCCCTATTGATAAGTTTTTCTAATTTTACTCATTAGCAGAAATCACGAGTAGCACATCATTTTCGTGATAAAAAGCAGGTTTTTGACATATCATTCAATAAGCGTAAGCAATAAATGATTTAGATCTAATTTTCCTAGTGTAAAATCTTGCAAAATTACTCCCGACTTATTTCCTGTTCCCAAAATGAGTAACTAAAAAATGAATACAACTACTTCTGCGGTTTCTACCGCACAATCGTCTAGTAAGTTTTCTTACAAAGACTTTACCTGGTGTCTGTCCCTTTTTGGTACGGCAGTAGGTGCAGGTGTACTGTTCCTTCCTATTAAAGCAGGTGCAGGTGGCTTTTGGCCATTAGTAATCCTAGCCCTAATCGCAGCACCAATGACTTGGTTCGCACACAAATCTTTAGCTCGTTTCGTTCTTTCTGCGAAAAACCCTGAAGCGGACATCACCGACACAGTAGAAGAGCACTTTGGTAAGACTGGCGCAAACCTTATTACGTTCGCTTACTTCTTCGCTATCTACCCAATCGTACTTATCTACGGTGTTGGTATCACAAACACAGTTGACTCTTTCCTAGTTAACCAAATGGGCATGGAATCTATTCCTCGCTGGCTACTTTCTGGTGCGCTTATTGCTGCAATGACAGCAGGTGTAGTATTCGGTAAAGAGCTTATGCTGAAAGCAACTTCAGCAATGGTTTACCCTCTCGTGTTCATCCTACTAGCATTGTCTGTATACCTAATTCCTGGTTGGAACACTTCAATGATGGAAGTGTCGCCTGACTGGGGTGCAATGCCAGCTATCGTATGGCTAGCAATCCCTGTTATTGTGTTCTCTTTCAACCACAGCCCAATCATTTCTCAGTTCTCTAAAGAGCAACGTCGTGTATATGGTGATGACGCAGTTAAGAAAACTGACGCTATCACTGGTGGCGCAGCAATGATGCTGATGGGCTTTGTTATGTTCTTCGTTTTCTCTGTTGTACTTTCTCTGTCTCCAGAGCAACTAGCAACAGCGCAAGAGCAAAACATCTCTGTTCTTTCTTACCTAGCAAACGTGCATGAATCTCCACTGATCTCTTACATGGGTCCATTGGTTGCTTTCGCAGCGATCACCTCTAGCTACTTTGGCCACTTCTTAGGTGCGCACGAAGGTCTAGTTGGTCTAGTGAAATCTCGTTCAAAATCACCAGTAAGCAAGATCGAGAAGATGTCTCTAATCTTCATTGTAATCACAACTTGGATCGTTGCTATCGTTAACCCAAGCATCCTAGGTATGATTGAAACAATGGGTGCACCGATGATTGCGGCAATCCTATTCTTGATGCCAATCTTCGCAATGCAAAAAGTTCCTGCGATGGCTAAGTACAAAACTTCAGCACCTGTGCAAATTTTCACAGCAATCTGTGGTCTTGCTGCAATTAGTTCTGTAATCTACGGCGCTCTTTAATCACCTCTGCCCAGTGCAGTATGATTAATCCAAAAATATAACGATAAAATTAAGCCTCCCAACTCCCCTTGGGAGGCTTTCTTCTGAGGTAATCGATATGATTAGTGTTTTTGATATCTATAAAATCGGTGTTGGACCTTCAAGCTCACACACTGTAGGCCCAATGAAAGCGGGTAAAGAGTTTATTGATGATCTTCGTGCAATGGGAAAACTGCGCGACATCACTAAAATCACCGTTGACGTTTATGGATCACTATCACTGACAGGGAAAGGTCACCACACAGATATTGCTATCATCATGGGTCTTGCAGGCAACACTCCTGAGAAAGTTGATATCGATTCTATCCCGGGCTTTATCGCTCGTGTAGAAGAAACTGAACGCCTTCCTGTTGGCATGCACTGTCACACAGTATCGTTCCCACGTGAAGGTGGAATGAACTTCCACAAAACAAACCTAGAGCTACACGAAAACGGCATGCAGATCCACGCTTGGATTGATGACGAAAAAGCGTACTCAAAAACTTACTACTCTATCGGCGGTGGTTTCATCGTTGATGAAGAAAATTTCGGTAAAGAAGCTGAGAACCCAGTAAAAGTACCTTACCCGTTTACAACGGCAGAGGAACTGGTTAACCAATGCCACGAAAGTGGATTGTCCATCAGCGCACTAACCATGAAGAATGAGCATGCGCTTCATTCAGATGAAGAAACTCGTACTTATTTCGCGAACATCTGGCGCACAATGCGCGAGTGTATGGATCGCGGTATGAATGAAGAAGGTATTTTGCCTGGTCCACTGCGTGTGCCTCGCCGTGCAGCAGCACTTCGCCAGCAGCTACTTACTTCAGAAAAGACAACAAACGACCCAATGTCTGTTGTTGATTGGGTAAACATGTTTGCTTTCGCAGTAAACGAAGAGAACGCAGCTGGTGGCCGCGTAGTAACGGCACCAACTAACGGTGCGTGTGGCATCATCCCTGCGGTACTGGCTTACTACGATAAGTTCATCCAAACTGTGACTGAAAAAGATTACATCCGTTACTTTGCAGCTTCTGGCGCAATCGGAGGTCTTTACAAGCGTAACGCGTCTATCTCTGGCGCAGAGGTTGGCTGTCAGGGTGAAGTTGGCGTGGCATGTTCTATGGCAGCAGCAGGCCTTGCTGAGCTTATGGGTGGTAGCCCAGAGCAAGTATGTATGGCAGCAGAAATCGCAATGGAGCACAACTTAGGTCTAACGTGTGACCCAGTTGCAGGTCAGGTTCAGGTTCCATGTATCGAGCGTAACGGTATTGCGGCAGTAAAAGCAATCAACTCTACTCGTATGGCACTACGTCGCTCTTCAGCTCCAACTGTTTCTCTAGATAAGGTTATCGAAACCATGCTAGAAACAGGTAAAGACATGAACGCGAAATACCGCGAAACATCTCAAGGTGGTCTAGCAATCAAAGTGATTTGCTAACACGCCTTTCTGAATACCAATCAAAACCCGAGTTTATGCTCGGGTTTTTTTATACCCCAAAAACCCAGGAGAATGCGTTATCAGGACAAGTAAAAAAAACCTAAAACGTTGAATATATCCAAATATTATGGATATCTCAGTAAAAAATCACATCTCTTCCCTAGCTTTATTGATAACGTAGCCAAAAATTAAACTTGGAGCACATCAACACATGATTAGGTTTGAAATTGGAAACCAAATCTGCGTTTGCTTGTCCGAAAACGAAATATCTCTAGAGCTCAATCAGTCACTCCACCACTCCATTCCTGTCAACCCAAATGAGTACGCCATTCTGTCAACTATCGCCACATACGGCAGTTTAAATACGCCGATTAGTCAGCGGTTAATAGAAAGCAAAATCACTCAACAATACAAAATGACACTGCCTGAAAATGGCTTTAAAAACGCGGTGGCCGCTCTAAGAAAGAAATTTCGCAAGCTCACGGAAGAACATTTAACCACTAACAAAAACATTATCGAAAACATTCACCGGACCGGATACTTCATCCCTTTTACTATGCAAAACAACCATCAGAATGGCATCGAACATCAACAGAAGATCAATCAATACACAACCAATAGTCTTCGCAAAGCGCTTCGTATTTGCCTGCGTAATAAAAAGATCTATTCAGAAGCAATGTGGGTTGTGTTGATCACTGCGATCATTTTCTTTGCTATCTGTTACTACGCGATAAACAGCATCGTTAAACATAATTATCTGGATAACGCCTTCGAAATTGCAGAGAACCTTTCCCGCAGGAGTTGCTTTGCTAATGAAAGCGAACTGAAGTCACTATTTGATAATGTGAAGTTGGTGGAATCGAGCATGATGCTAGATCGTTTCAATATTCGATGCTTAGTCACTCCAGAAACCGTTGTCCCTGTCAGCAAAAAAGCGTTTGAAGAGTGGAGTAACAATAGCAATTACACGACCCAATCATTTGACTTAAATAACGCAACTGTTTTGGTTCGTGTTAAAAACATTAACTTATCCGACAATGTTGAAAATCATATTTCACGTTTTTTTCTTTCCGGTATGAAGCTATCAACGAATACCGGAACATCGTTAGAGATTGGTAACACCAATGAACGCTTCTTCAATTATCACGTAAAGAATAGTGGCTATAAAGAGGTGTATTACATCTCTGGACCGTTTCAAAGTATCATTCTACTGAGCTTACTTTTTCTCATTATACTGCGTCACCGCTCCCTACAAGCCTTTATGGCTTACTTGTGCGCAATTCGACAATTCAAAATAAAACTGGAACCGATTTATAACACGTCGGCACAAAAGATTGTGCACTACGAAGCCCTCTCCCGGTTTAAGGTAAAAAATACGCAACGGTTTATTGAAACACTGATCCGCAATGGATTGCTGCTAACTCATACCTTACTGGTGATTGATTCCATCTACACCAAACAAAAAGCGTTGCCCATCCCTATCAGCATTAACGTTTGTCCTTCTTTGCTGCGAGGGCGTAACTTTTCAATCCTATATAGAGAGCTATCTAATCGGGATTGCCGTTTGCTGACAATCGAAATCACAGAAAATGCATCGATGTATTATACCTCTGAGATTTATGGCAATGTCGCGAAACTAAAAGCACTGGATTGTAAAATCAGTATTGATGACTTTGGCACCGGCAATAATAATGTGGCGCTTATCAGCAAGCTGAATCCGGACTACCTCAAAATCGACCGAGAATTTGTTATTGGCCTAAAATCTGATGATAAAAAGATAGAAACCTTGCGTCAGTTAATTGCTATGGGCAATACGTATCGCTGCACGGTCATTGTTGAAGGCGTAGAAACGGCAGACAGTGCTCACTTACTCACAACATTGGGCGCCTATATTCACCAAGGTTATTATTACCCTCTTCATTGCTAGCTTTTCTTCACTCGGTTAGTTACTTAAAATAGATTTAATACTCTATAAAAACTCGTGGTGGCATAAAGGTATGCCGCCAATTTGTGATTGAGCGATGATTGCGATTAAACCCACCAAACTGAAAGATTTTTCAAGTTTGATGCAATTGGATGTGCAAGAAGAGCAAAAAGGATTTTTTACACCGTTTGAAATGGCTTATCAAAAACGTAGTAAGTCAGAGGCGTTCTTTACGATTTATTCTGATGATCTATTAGTAGGCTACCTTGTTATCGATAAAGGTTTCTCCCAACATGCGCCGTTTGCTAAACGATACGAACTGGAGCTTAAATACTTGATGATTGATCAACGTTTCCAACGTCAAGGGGTTGGGAGTGAGGCATTGCGTAAACTGTTCCTTTATGCGTATACCATTAACCCTAAAAGCACCTCTCTTTGCGCCACTGTCCCACAAAGTCAGCAATACGCTATCAGTTTTTTTGATGCGTGCGGATTCATTAATACAGAGGAAACAACATTGGGTGATAATGAAAAAGAATGGATTCTACGACACCCATTAAGCTAGCTGGTGAAGCATAATCAAAATTGGGCCATTCAGATACAACAAAGGCAAGCTTCTCGCTTGCCTTTGTTTAATGCTCAATAGAAAGTGACTTATTCGCCTTTGTAAATACAACCAGCTGTGCACGTTTCTTTGATTTCTACTTTACTTAGCAGTGGTAAGCTTGGCTTAAGCTGCTGCCAAATCCATTTTGCTAACACTTCGCTAGTCGGGTTCTCTAACCCTTCAATGTCGTTTAGGTAGTAATGGTCTAAGCGATTGTAAATCGGTTTAAATGCAGCTTTGATCTCTGCAAAATCCACTACCCAACCTGTATGTGGATCAACTTCACCTTCTACATAAAGACGAACAAGGAAAGAGTGTCCGTGCAAACGACCACACTTGTGACCTTCTGGTACGTGTGGCAAATGGTGTGCTGCTTCGAACATAAACTCTTTGTATAATTCTGTTTTCATCTTGATTCTCAGGCTTTAAAAAGACAGGCAATACTAAGGAATTCGCTGCCAAGAGACAAGCGTTACCCCATACAAGCGTAGCAAAAACTTCCGCTTGTTCCTGGCCTCTTTGCTATCACTCATACCAAAGCGCCGTATTTCTGTCACGCGCCAAACATTTGATTACACAGCACTCACATCACAATTACATATCCCCAACATGTGTGGGGTCACAATCATTCATTTCGTTGTTCGCAGTGCGCATTTGTGCACATTAGTATTGTGCAGTTCGTTCCAATTACACTTATAAATTTATGCGCTCAACTATCACTTTTAAGCTCTTACTGGCGTTAATTGCTGTCTTCAGCTGCGTTCTAGCTGCCTCTACGGCTTACCAATACCATCAACAAAAAACCTTAATCAATGATGTTCTTAGTGAACAACTCCATGATAAGGCTAGCAATTATTTCGATAGCCTAAATATGATGATGCTTACGGGCACCATGTCGCAAAAAGAAACCTTACGTCAAAAAGCCCTGGCCCAAGAAGGCATTGAAGCAGTTCGCGTGTTGCGAGCTGATACTGTGACCAAACTTTACGGACCTGGGCAACAAAACCAGCAGCCTGTCGATGATATTGATCAACGAGCGTTGAATGGTGAACTGGTGATTGAACCAATCTCAGCCGATTGGGGCAAAGGGTTAGTAGTCGCGCTACCAATGAAATCGAGCGAAAATTACCGTGGCACCAACTGCGTTTCTTGCCACGTTGCACCAGCAGGAGAAGTGTTGGGCGCGATTCGCTTGGAATACAACATGAATCATGTCAATTCAATGATCAGTAAACAGGCAATGTTTGCGATGGGAATAATGGCCGTAATCGCATTTGTGGGCTTCATCATAACGATGAGTTTGATTCAGAAAATCATTGTACGACCAATTCAAAGAACGTCGAAATTCATGTCGAATGTGAGCCATAGCAAAGATCTATCTCAACGACTTATGCATCACCAACAGGATGAAGTGGGCCAACTTTCTACTGCAATCAATTCATTCATGGATACGGTCTCCGAAAGCTTAGAACGTGTGCAAGACACCTCTCACTCACTTGCCGACTCCGCGAGTAAACTAACTGCTGTCGCGCAGTCCACAGATAAAGCGGCCAATAACCAACAGCTAGAGACCAACGAAGTACAAAGTAATATCACCGATATGTTGCAGCAACAAACTGCGGTTGAGGACTCGACTAACAACGCTACTGTTTTGGTCAATCACACCGTTGATGTCGCCACTCATAGTGCAAGCCAAGCACACAACGTCAGTGAAGACATCAAACAACTAGTAAGTAACATTGATACCGTACGGGAAAAAATCAGCTCTCTAAATCAAAGAACCGAAGAAGTGTCGTCCATTCTTGTGGTTATTAAGGGTATTGCAGAACAAACCAATCTGCTCGCGTTGAATGCTGCTATCGAAGCCGCCCGTGCCGGAGAGCAAGGACGCGGTTTTGCGGTCGTCGCGGAAGAAGTGCGTAACCTGGCTTCTAGGACGGCTGAAGCCACTGGTAATATTGAACATATCATTTCTCAATTCCAGCAAGGAAGTGAAGAGTCATTAACTTCTGTTGATACCGTCTGCCAGTTTGCTCATCAACGCTCTGTCGATGTCGAGGCACTATCAGCCACAATGCATAACGTTGTTGACGAAATGCGCCAAGTGCTCAGACATGCAGAAGATATCCAAAACCAGACGCAAACCACATCTGATGTAAGTCAGCATATTCAGTCTAAAATAGATGTGATCACACTGCATGCTAACGACACATCGCAATCAGCATCGCACACGCGTGATATTAGTGTTGATTTAGAGCATCTATCCGAACGTTTAGAGCAATTACTAAACCAATTCACACTTTCAGAGCACAAAAGAGTGAATAAATAGAGAGATTCTCCCCATCAAAACGAATATAAAGGTTGATGCGAGCGAATTGACAGGTAATATGTCTCGTTGAATCTGTAAAATGCTACCCAACTCAGCGCTTAGCTTGTTTTTTAAACAATTTTGTTGTGAGACAGGCACTTTTAAGTGTTGAGTTGAATTTTTACCTCAATGGAGAATATTGAAAACATGACTTACGCGCCTGTATCAGACGTTTTGAAAGGTCAGCTAGCAGTAGACAGTGAAGTAACTGTTCGTGGCTGGATCCGTTCACGTCGTGATTCCAAAGCTGGAATCTCTTTCCTTGCCATTTATGACGGCTCTTGTTTCGACCCGATTCAGGCCGTGGTCCCTAATAATCTTAATAATTACGACAACGAAGTACTTAAGCTAACGACTGGCTGCTCTGTTGAAGTAACTGGTAAGATTGTTGCCTCTCCTGCGAAAGGTCAAGACTTCGAACTAGCAGCAACTGACGTTAAAGTTGTTGGCTGGGTTGAAGATGCTGACACTTACCCAATGGCAAAAACTCGTCACTCTATCGAGTACCTACGTGAAGTTGCGCACCTACGTCCGCGCACAAACGTAATCGGTGCAGTAGCACGTGTACGTAACTGCCTATCTCAAGCAATCCACCGCTTCTACCACGAGCAAGGTTACTTCTGGGTATCTGCGCCGTTGATCACGGCTTCAGATGCTGAAGGCGCTGGTGAAATGTTCCGCGTATCTACGCTAGACATGGAAAACCTTCCTCGCACTGATGCTGGTAAAGTGGACTACAACGAAGACTTCTTCGGTAAAGAGACGTTCCTAACCGTATCTGGTCAGCTAAACGCAGAAGCTTACGCTTGTGCACTAAGCAAAGTTTACACTTTCGGCCCTACTTTCCGTGCTGAAAACTCAAACACAAGCCGCCACCTAGCAGAATTCTGGATGGTTGAGCCTGAAGTTGCGTTCGCAGAACTGGATGATGTAGCGAAACTGGCTGAAGACATGCTCAAGTACGTGTTTAAAGCGGTGCTTGCAGAGTGTCGTGATGACCTTGAGTTCTTCGCTCAACGCATCGACAAAGAAGCAATCACTCGTCTAGAGCAGTTCGTTTCTTCTGACTTCGCGCAGGTTGACTACACTGACGCAATCCAGATCCTTCTTGATTCAGGTCGTGAGTTCGAATTCCCAGTTGAATGGGGTATCGATATGTCTTCTGAGCACGAGCGTTTCCTTGCTGAAGAACACTTCAAAGCACCTGTAATCGTTAAGAACTACCCGAAAGACATCAAAGCATTCTACATGCGTGCTAACGATGACGGTAAAACAGTTGCAGCGATGGACGTTCTAGCACCGGGCATCGGCGAAATCATCGGTGGTTCTCAGCGTGAAGAGCGCCTAGACATTCTAGATGCACGTATGCGTGAAGTGGGTATCGATCCTGAACATATGAGCTGGTACCGCGACCTACGTAAATACGGTACAGTGCCACACGCAGGCTTCGGTCTAGGCTTTGAGCGCCTAGTATCTTACGTCACTGGTATGGGCAACGTTCGTGACGTGATCCCATTCCCACGTACTCCTCGCTCTGCGAACTTCTAATCACTTTTTAGTGATATCGAATTAAAAAGACCTCCCATGTGGAGGTCTTTTATTTGTACGAATGATTTTCTAGCAACCGGTGTATGCACTCTAGTTGTTATTTTCGTCGTCATCCTCATCTGCTCGCGCTGCGTATTTTACTCCAACCACACACAAGCCAAACATCACAAATGGGATAACGGCAGCAGTGTATTCCGTCCAAACCATATGAGAAAAAGATTTCGCCAATATCAAGTGTGCAAACACCAACAAAAATGCGCTAAAAATAGCAACACCCATCAACCTAAGTTCATGCTTTACCAACTGCTTTTTCATTACGGCTCCTAACCTAAATGGTTGTCTGCCCATGATTGAAACACAGCTTCGGTATCGTCCACTGATACAGTTTGAGCAAAAAACAGGTAAACAGTTGGCTAATGAAGTAATTCTCCGACCGTCTTCACGGCTTGTTCTAATTCATCATTTACAGGTAACGATGTATTAAGCCTCAGGTAGTTCTCATAATTTGGAGCGACAGAAAACAACTGACCAAATGCTACAGTGATGTTCGCTTCCAATAACTTCTGATAAATCGCTTTTCCGCACTTTGTTTTCGGCAGTTCTATCCAAAGAAAATAGCCGCCTTCCGGTTGCGTGTAACGAATCGATTGGGGAAAGTACTTATCAACCAGTTCAATAAACGCCAATTGCCGCTGCTCAAGATTCTTTCGCAGTTTTCTAAGATGGCTATCATAACTATCGTTTTGCAAGTAATGCGCGATACCCTGCTGGATTGGTGCACTGCCTGACAACGTCGAGATAAGTTGCAGCTTTTGAAGTTGCTCATTGAAGCGTTTGTTTACCACCCAGCCCAGCCTATAGCCAGGGCAAAGGCTTTTTGAAAATGATCCACAATGCAACACGCGCTCTTGTGTATCAAAAGCTTTAAGTGAGCTTGGCTTTTTTTCAGAAAAATAAAGCTCTGAATACACATCATCTTCGATCAAGTACACATCGTATTTATCAGCCAGCTCGACGATACGTTGCTTCTGCCCGTCACTTAATAAGGTTCCTGTTGGATTGTGAAAGTTAGTCATTAACCAACATGCGCGAACATCATTGTCGGCAAAAGTCGCTTCAATTTGATCCACTGAATGTCCAGTTAACGGATCCACCGTTATTTCTATCGCCTTTAGACCTAAACGTTCAATCGCTTGAAGTGCGCCATAAAACGTCGGTGATTCAACTACAACAGTATCTCCAGGCTGGGTCACGGCCTGAAGGCTCAAATTCAACGCTTCTAATGCGCCAGAAGTAACGACAATATCATCATGGGTAAACACCATACCTTGTTGGATGTACCGTTGAGCAATCAAACGGCGTAGAGACTCACAGCCCGGCGGCAAGTTATCCAATAACGTCTCTGCCCCCATCTTCCTGCCTGAGCTGGCTAGGTTGCGGTTTAGCGCTTCTAATGGGAACAATGCTGGGTCTGGAAACGCGGAGCCAAACTTCACCGCATTCGGTGAGGCCTGATTTTTGAGGTAGTCGTAAAGTTCATCGTTGATGCTAGAGCGATAAACGGAAGTGGCTGGAGAACTCGGTTCGAAGCGGTCCAACTCCGCAGTCACAAAGTATCCAGACTGAGGTTTCGCTGCGACCCAACCTTGTGCTTCGAGCAGCTGATAAGCTTGTAATACCGTACCTGCGCTGACAGAATGGTTTCGGCTTGTTACACGCACTGATGGCAGCTTTTCCCCTGCTCTCCATGTATTTTGCTGAATCTGCGTTTTGAACAGCTCAGCCAGTTGACGGTATCGGTTCATGTTTCCCTCATTTCACTTACAGCCGCACCATAGCATACTTCGCGCCAGCATTCTGATATGGGAGTATTCAATTTAGCAACGTAATTTATCAAGCTTATCAATAGATATTTCAGCCACGAAGTGAGCGTTTATATCCCATACTTTGACTGTTACACACATATTGCCTCACATCTTTGCAATATCTAAAAGCCAAGGTTTTACGTTGGACTGAGTTCGTTAAACTCACTTCGAGCTACGGTCTTTAAATCAGGAGGAAGCGATGAAAGTTTTTACAATGGACGATCTCTCGTATCGCGGAAAACATAAAGGTGTACATAGTTGGGACCATCCTGGCAGTACCACCCCTTATTATTGGCATCCTGATTGGCTGCATATCGCTGAAGATGCTTTGGGTGAACACAAAAAGGCTGACCTTGAAGTCCCTGATGGAGAAACAGCGACAGAAGAGCATGCAAGAGCGGCGATTCTCAAACACTTGAATGACGAGTAGTTTAGGCTCTATCACCGTTCATGAATAGCATTAGGTAGGCGAATCCATCGTTGTATGCTTTAAACACAAATAAAGCTAAAACCTGCCAAATAGTAAATTCTTCTGAATGAGAAGTACGCATCTTCTATAGCGTTCAAAGGGCAAAATAAGTCGATTGTTATCACATTAATTTTCATTACATCTGTTACATTTAAATAGTAATGGTGATGCACACCTCAACTCATGGATTATGAGAGAAAACAATAATGGCGAAATACAACGAAGAAGATATTAAATACAAAGGTGAATCCAACGGCGTACATTCTTGGAGCTCTCCTTCCGGCCAACCTTATTACTGGCATCCAGATTGGTTACACGTTGCAGAAGATGCGACGGGTACGCATCCGAAGCAAAAACTTGAAGTTGAAAAGACAGAAGTACCAACCGAAAAGCACGCGTTAAAAGCGATCTTAAAGCATATGAACGACTGGGCGACTGAAAAACTTTCTTCTAACCCTGACATCGAAACCAATGCGGTTGAGTCGGAAATCAATCTGAAGAAATAACCCCAACCGATATCCATACTTCTAACAGTAAACGCTCCACCTTTGGTGGGGCGTTTTTGTCTCAACAAATCCTCACAAGACAACTATAAACGCGTTAACGCAAAGCACTGAATTGAAACGATTGGGATGTGTGCAAAACTTCTCCAACCATGGCATAAATGCCCTTCAAACTCTGTGCCTACCAAACGTTTTCATGGCAAAAACTTTAGTTATGTTAGAATTCTGTTTCAAATCGCAACTTTTTTAGGTTTTCTTTTCAGTAACGGTTGTAACCAATATTGCTGAAAGGTATAAATGTTAGCACACCCCTTCGATTAACATGGATGAAGATTATGTTTGAAAAAGTAGTTGCCGCTCCGGCTGACCCTATTCTTGGCCTTACTGAAGAGTTTAAAAAAGATGCTCGCGCAGACAAAATTAACCTTGGCGTAGGTATTTACAAAAACGAGCAAGGCGAAACTCCCGTTCTTGCGACAGTAAAGAAAGCTGAAGCAGCACTTGTTGAAACTGAAAAAACCAAATCTTACCTAACCATCGAAGGCACAGCAGAGTACGGCATTGCAGTGCAAAAACTGCTTTTCGGCTCTGATGCAGAAATTGTAAACGAAAAACGCGCTAAAACAGCTCAAGCTCCGGGTGGTACTGGTGCACTACGTGTTGCCGGCGAGTTCATTAAACGTCAACTAGGCGATGTAAAGATCTGGATCAGCAACCCAACATGGGCTAACCACAACGGCGTATTTACTGCTGCTGGTATCGAAACGGCACAATACAGCTACTACAATGCTGAAACAAAAGACAAAGACTTCGATGCGATGCTAAATGATCTTCAATCTGCATCTGAAGGCGACATCGTGCTTCTACACGGCTGCTGTCACAACCCTACAGGGATCGATCCTACAGCTGAAGAATGGGAAACATTGGCGAAACTTGTCGCAGAGAAGAAATTGCTTCCTCTGTTCGACTTCGCCTACCAAGGCTTTGCTAAAGGTGTGGAAGAAGATGCTGCAGGTCTTCGTACTTTTGCTAAGTACAACAAAGAAATCCTAGTCGCGAGCTCTTTCTCGAAAAACTTTGGCCTATACAATGAACGCGTAGGTGCCTTCACGTTAGTAGCTGAGTCAGAAGAAGTCGCAACAACCGCATTTTCTCAAGTTAAAGCCATTATTCGCTCTATCTACTCTAACCCACCTGCACACGGCAGCGCTGTCGTGACTCACATTCTTGGCAACGCCGAAATGCGTGCGGAATGGGAAGCTGAAGTAGCAGAAATGCGTGACCGTATTCAAGAAATGCGTGAACTATTTGTAGCGACACTAAAAGCAGAGGGTGTGGACGCAGACTTTAGTTTCATCGAACGTCAAAATGGTATGTTCTCTTTCTCTGGTCTTTCTAAAGAGCAAGTTAACCGCCTTAAAGAAGAGTTCGGTATTTACATTGTCGGTTCTGGCCGAATCAGTGTTGCTGGTATGACGAAGTCAAATATGGGCCCTCTGTGTAAAGGCATTGCAGCGGTTTTATAATCGACTGTCGCATACTTTATTAAAAGGAAAGGTCAGCATAAGCTGACCTTTTTTGTTTTAACTTAACGCCAAAAACGAACCCGTCCGATCTAGTAGACAAACTTCAAACTCAGCCCTACTTCATTGACGTAATCTGAGCTTTCACCGCTGTAATCAGTATCTCTAAACTGATAAAAAAGACCAGTGCCGATGACTTTATGCCATTGGTAGTTAAGACCGATCTTAAAATTGTTCTCATCAACGATATCACTACGGTTCAACTCCACTTCAGCTGTCGCTATAAGCTTTTCACTGAGCAAGTAATTCACCCCAACAGTTACAGCTTGAATCAATTCGCTATCGGAAGACAACGTATTATCCGTTTTGTCGTCCGTCGCTTTCGCTTTGATTGCGCCTATTCCATATATCCCGTAGATATCGAATTGCTCTGTAACTCCATAACGGTAACCACCACCAAACAAAAGGCGGTCAATGCGAAGAGTAAAATCATCCGGATGGAAAAACTGCGCTGAGTAATCAACATTAAACAACCAGTTCTCAGTAAACAAATAGTTACCACCGAGTCCAACTGTGGTCGCATTAGAGTTATCTAACCATTCTTCGTTTGTCGTTCCGGCACCAACATCCAAATGAATGTGTTCGTACCCAAATTTTTCTGCTTGGTCCATGACCGCTGCGCTTGATATCGCCGGCAAAGCAGCTAAAGAAACAAGCAATAAATTTCTCACCATTCGACTTCCTTTCATGAGAATTATCTAAACACTGTATTCCATCGCCTGAGCTACTTGGCTCAAGAAGAATAGCTTCATCTAAAGACGTGATAACGATCTGAAACAGCCAAAGATCTAATCAGTCATCACGAAGAAAACATATCGACGACGTCTTTTTCAATTGAGGTGACCATATAGTAGTAAAAATGAAGCTCCCTTATCGTGCGATATGTCAGAATCTTATGACTGAGCACGAAAATCGCGGTTCAGATAAGACTCTGTTTTAAAACTAAGTTAAGATTACTTTATTATTTGCGAACTAAAAGGCGCCTTCGATGGATGCAGAACTTCTCGAGATTTACAACTTTCTCGCCAAGTATCCCCCGTTCAATGAACTCCCTGAAGAAACACTAAACAAGGTGACAGAGAGTGTCGAAATCTCGTACTACCGAGAGGATACCCCCATCATCCATTTTGGAGACTATATCCAAGATTTATACGTGGTGCGAAGCGGTGTTGTTGAAGTTTATCGACGCAAAGGTGAGCTGTATAACCGCCTTGACGAAGGTGACCTATTTGGCCAGATGGGCATGCTCACCAATAACAAAGTCCGCTTTCCGGTAAAAGCCATTGAGGATACCCTGCTCTACTGTATTCCTGGTGACATTTTCCAAGAAATTTACGATAACTTTGATTCCTTTGCGGATTTTGTTGAAGTTGAAAATAGCGCTCGTTTACGCCAAGCCATTTCAGAAAACAAAGACGCCAATGACCTGACGACGTCGAAAGTGAAAACCTTGCTGACTGGCGATGCTCATACGATTGATCGTGGTCAGACAATCCAGCAAGCCGCGCAGCAAATGGCGAATGACAACGTATCGGCTTTACTTATCGTCGACCCAGATTTCGTTCGTGACGAAGACGATCCACAGTCCCCAGTACTTGGTATCATTACTGACCGTGATTTGTGTACCCGTGTGTTAGCTGAAGGTTTGTCCCCACAGGACGATGTGTCTAGTGTGATGACCACGGAGGTCATGTCTCTTGACCACAACGCTTACATCTATGAAGCAATGTTAACGATGCTGCGTTACAACGTACATCACCTACCAGTGGTAAAAAACCAATTACCAATCGGTATTATCGAAACAACCGACATTGTTCGTTATGAATCTCAGAATTCGTTGTTGCTGGTGAGTAGTATTTTCCAACAACAGACTATCGAAGATTTAGCCGTTGTTGCCGAAGAAGTGAAAAGCAGCTTCGTGCGTCTGGTCAATGAAGATGCCAACTCTCACATGGTGGGTAGCGCGATGTCGGTCATTGGCCGAAGCTTCAAACAGCGTCTGCTAGAAATGGCAGAAGAAGAGCTTGGCCCACCGCCAATTCCTTATTGTTTCCTTGCACTTGGCTCAATGGGGCGAGATGAGCAACTGTTGGTGACTGACCAAGATAACGCCATCATTCTAGATGAGACCTATCAAGAAGAGAAACATGGTAAATACTTCGAAGCCCTAGCAAAATACGTCAGCGATGGGTTAGATGCCTGCGGCTACAAATATTGCACAGGCGATATTATGGCAACCAACCCACTATGGCGCATGACTCGTTCAGAGTGGGAAGAGTGTTTTGCTGACTGGATTGATAACCCGAACCCGAAAGCACTACTCAACGCCTCCATCTTTTTCGACTTGGATGGCGTCTATGGCCGCTTAAAATGGGCAGAACAGTTAACTAGCTTTATTGTTCGTCGCGCTCGAAAGAACAACCGCTTCTTAGCGTGTTTGGCTCGTAACGCACTAAACAGAACACCACCTCTGGGCTTCTTTAAAGACTTCGTGATGGAAAAAGATGGCAGACACAACAACTCCATCAACCTCAAACGTCGCGGTACTGCTCCTCTGGTCGACTTAATTCGCGTTCACTCTCTGGCGGTTGGTTCACGTGCACAGAACTCGTTTGAGCGTCTTGACGACATTATTGATGCTGGCATTTTGCCAAAAGGTCGAGCACAAGACTTAAAAGACGCGTTAGAATTTATTTCCATGGTACGTATTCGTCACCAAGCGACGGATGTGGAACTAGGCATTGAGCCTGATAACAATATCGAACCGGAAAACCTCTCTGAGTTTGAACGTCGCAACCTAAAGGATGCATTCCAGATCCTAAGCAATGGTCAAAATTTCCTCAAGTTCCGCTACCAAGCGAACAAGAGCTTTAAGTGAGGTTTAGCATGATTAAAAAGCTCTTTCAGAAGCCAACCATTCAGTGGCCAACGAAGTTTGAACAAAAGCTGGAGATGGCGAAGGATGAGAATTTAATTGCGTTTTATAGCAACAAGCCGCCTGCTCCAGAAACACCGTTATCTGAGGTGGAGTTCGTGGCGTTAGATTTCGAAACGACGGGTTTGAATCCTGAAAAACATGACATCATTACTATTGGTTTGGTGCCGTTTAACCTGAAGCGAATTTTCCTACGTAACTCGCGTCATTGGAAGGTACGTCCACAGCGTGCACTCGATGAAGATTCAGTCATTATACACGGTATTACTCACAGCGAATTGATCGATGCACCTGACTTAGGCGATATCTTAAGCGAGCTGCTACCATGCTTAAGCGGGAAAATCATTGTTGTTCATTACCGTCGTATCGAGAGAGAGTTTCTGGATAAAGCGCTCAAAAGCCGTTTAGGGGAAGGTATTGAGTTTCCTGTTTTAGATACGCTGCACCTCGAAGAAACGATTCAACAGAAACGTTCCGGCTCTCTCTGGGAGCGTTTAAAAGGGAAAAAACCAGAATCGGTTCGGCTAGCGCAATCTCGACGCCGTTATGGGCTGCCAGACTATACGCCTCACCATGCATTAACCGATGCAATTGCTACCGCAGAGCTACTGCAAGCGCAAATCGCCCATCATTACAGTGAAGAGCAACCCATCAGTGAGTTCTGGCTGTAATATACTTCACGCTTAATAGCGATCAAAAAAGGAGCCAGATGGCTCCTTTTTTACTTAGGTTGAGACAAGATTACAGCTTAAAGCGTTGAATCTCTTGTTCAAGTTCGTGTGATAGCTCAGACAGGTGAGCAGCTTGTTCTGCTGCTTGATGAGCTTCGACTGACAGCTCGTTAGACACATCACGAATACCTTCAGTGTTACGAGTGATCTCAGTGGTTACCGATGCTTGCTCTTCTGCTGCTGAAGCAATCTGCGTTGCCATATCACTGATACGCTCAACAGCAGTGTGGATTTGCGTCAAGCTCGCTGCAGCCGCATTGGCATCATCAACACTGGTATCAGCTAGACGACGACTGTCACCCATAATTCCGACCGCTTTGGCCGTTGTGCCTTGTAGCATCTCGATAGTTTCTTGAATCTCTTGCGTTGAAGCATGAGTACGTTGGCTCAATACGCGGACTTCATCTGCAACCACAGCAAAACCACGGCCTTGCTCACCTGCACGTGCCGCTTCGATCGCCGCGTTAAGTGCAAGTAGGTTCGTTTGCTCTGCAATGCCTTGAATCGTTGATAGAATCGTATTGATGCTATTTCCGTGTGCTTCTAACTCTTGAATCACATCAGTAGCAACTTGAACTTCTTGCGCTAAGTTCTGAATAGAGCCTTGCGTTTGAGTTACTTGGCTAGAACCATGTGAACAAGCTTGAACCGCTTCTTCTGAGTTACTTGCCGTGCTATCAGCATTACCTGCAATTTCTTGTGTCGCTGCTGCCATTTCGTTCACAGCCGTCGCCACCATGTTGATTTCATCTTGCTGGTAAGAGATACGCTGACTACGCTCCTCAGCTTGCTGTGCTGTCGTGCGTGCTTGCTCTGAAAGCGCAGAAGATACGTGGCTAAGCTTAGTAACCATTGTGTGCATGTTGCCAACAAAACGGTTGAAGTTTTCCGCCAGTTTACCTACTTCATCATCACTGCGTGGTTCTAGGCGTTGCGTTAAGTCACCTTCGCCAGATGCAATTTCTTCCAGTGCATTTGATACGCGGTTCAAGTCACGGAACAAGAAACCAACTAGCCAAGAAACTGCAAGAATAACCACAATCGTGATCGCCACAGCAGTAAACAATAGATCTCGTAGCAATACCGCATGACCTGCTTCTTCTGTTGCGCGATCCATTTCAATCGCAAACATCCAATGCGTACCAGGAACTTTATTGAAGTAGTAAAGCTTCTCTTTTCCTTTGATTACCGTATCTTCGATACGACCTTCATCGGCGGCGCGCTCAATTGCCTCTTCTGAAAAATCTTTTAGAACACTGGTGATAGGCTTAAGCGTCAAGCTTTTATCTGGATGCGCTAAGAAGGTGCCTTCATTCATGTCGATTAGCATCGCATGCGCGTTTTCACCTGCATCTAAGTTAATCACATCGCTGATAAGCTGATCGATCAGTACGTCCGCACCAACAACACCAACAAACTGACCATTTTTCATTACTGGCTCAGCAATGGTCACAAGTAGTGCATTCGTGATTGCGTCTTGATATGCGGCTGTGATGATTTGCTTACCCGCTGCATCAGCATCCTTGTACCAAGGACGTGTGCGTGGGTCATAATCAGCACGGTTACGCTCCGGATGAGAGCGGTACATGTCACCGTTTGGTGTACCAAGGAAGATGTCATCGAAGCCACCAGCCTTGCGAGCTTGTTGTAGGAAAGGAACAACGTCTTGCTCGGTCGAGTAGTCGTTGAACGCAGTGGCAATATCTTTACGGATATTGACCCAATCAGAAATTCCCTCTGACGCAGTAGTACTAAGACTTTGCGCACGTGAATAGACACCTGAACGAGTCTGATCAAATAATTGACCAGCCGACAACCAAGTAAGTGCTGTTGCCATCACAACAACAGCAGAAAGGCTTGCGCCTATAAGCTTTTGTTTTAATGATAATTTCATATTTATAGTTTTTTGAGTTGGGAGAACAGTTAAGGTGCATGAATATTACACACTTTTTTACGACTATTCACTAATTTTTAAAAAACAAAATAGCACATTAACTCTTTGTAAAATATGAACTTTCATGTGTCATTTTTTTGTCTCAAGCGTCATAAAAACCGCACAAAAAAAGCCAGCAAATTGCTGGCCTTTTGATTGATTGTTAGTCAAACGGTTTTATAAAATGCCGAATTACTGACGCTCAGTTCGCATACCCATCAATAAGCTCACACACATTGCAAGCAGAATGAAGGTAAATGGCAGTGCTGTAGAAATGGCACCGGCCTGAAGAGCTTGAACCGCCTCGGAGCCACCAATCCATAGCAGAGCGACCGCAATTGCACCTTCCATGAATGCCCAGAAAACACGTTGAAGTACAGGAGCGTCGACTTTACCGCCCGCTGTGATGCTGTCGATAACAAGTGAACCAGAGTCAGAAGACGTGATAAAGAACACAAGTACCAACACAACAGCGATGATAGAAAGCATGCTACCAAATGGAAGAACATCAAACATTTGGAACATAGCAAGTGATACGTCAGTCAAGCCATTTGTGCCCAGCTCACCTACTTTATCAACAACTTGCTCGATCGCCAGGCCACCAAATACAGACATCCAAACAACGGTAACCGCCGTTGGAACCAGTAGAACTGCTGTGATGAACTCGCGAACGGTACGACCACGAGAAACACGCGCGATGAACATGCCTACGAATGGCGACCATGAAATCCACCAAGCCCAGTAGAACACTGTCCAGCCTTGGAACCAAGCTTCGTCCGTACGACCAAACGGGTTACTTAGTGGGATGATATTCTCTACATATGCCATAAGTGTGGTTGGAATCGAACCTAGGCTCGCCGCCCAACCGATAAGACCAACAAGGAGAAGTAGCAAGAACGCCACAACCATGTTGATGTTACTAATGACTTTAACACCACCATCGATGCCGCGTACGACTGAAACAACAGCAAGTAAAGTCACCACGGTAATAACGACGATTTGCAGACCTAGGCCTGGCTCAACACCAAATACGTGATGAATACCACTTGCTGCTTGCTGCGCACCTAGACCTAGGGATGTAGCAAGACCAAATAAAGTCGCAAGCACAGCCAGAATGTCCACAATGTGGCCAGCCCAACCCCATGCACGATCACCCAGAAGTGGGTAGAAGATCGAACGCATAGATAGCGGTAAACCTTTGTTGTAGGCAAAGAATGCTAAAGAAAGTGCTACAACACCGTAAATTGCCCATGGGTGAAGGCCCCAGTGGAACATCGTTGCACCCAGTGCCAATCTCGCGGCTTCTGGTGTATTTGCCTCAACACCAAGTGGCGTTTCATACCAACCGGTGAAGTAAGCGACAGGTTCTGCAACACTCCAGAACATTAAACCGATACCCATACCAGCTGCAAATAGCATTGCAAGCCATGACATAAACGAGTAATCGGCAACAGCGTCTTTACCACCTAGTCGGATCTTACCCATTGGTGAGACGATAAGCGCCAAACAGAAAATAACGAAAATGTTACCTGCAATAATGAACAACCAATCGAATGAACCAATAATTTTCCACTTCAGCCCATCAAGTGCCGTCTTTGCGGTATGTGCATCTAGAACTAATGCAGCGACAAGAAACAGCGCAATTAAACCTGCACTAATACCAAAAACTGGGTTATGAACATCAAAACCCCATTTTTGAACGTTGTCCTGACCTACCGTATAGTCGGTACTATCGATACTGTACTTATCTATACCCTTTGTCATCGTTCCTCTCTATTTTTGTAGTGTTTTTACGTACCAAACAAAAAAATCTTTCGAACACGATACGTTTTGCATTCCGTGAAGGCGCAAGATCCTATCATTTGACACGTTTTTGTCTATCTTTTTGCTATTAAAAAATCCAATAACTTACTTTTCACTGTGTGGTTACGGCCTTTGATAGAACAAATCACTACTACAATAGTTAGACCACAAACATTTATTGCTATAATAATTTTAGCTCTTCTTATTTTGTCGAAAAGGCGCGACAAAATGGTATTGAGGACACGGCGTAAAATTGTAGGGGTAATTTTTGATTTCCCCCCTTTAAATAAGGGCGCATTTAAGTTAGTGTCGCCTCGATAAATGTTCCCTACAGACTGGATGAATAAATTGGAAAAGTACGAAGAAGTATTGGTCTCGATTCGTCAGATCATCCGCGCTATTGATTTACATTCTAAAAAGCTGAGCAAAGAGTCTGGATTGACTGCTCCACAGTTGATTTTGATGCGCGCTATCAATGACTTAGATAACGTGACGATTAAACAGTTGTCTAGCCACACTAACATGAGCCAAGCGACCGCAACGACCATTCTAGATAGACTAGAACGAGGCCAGTTTGTTGAGCGTCAGCGCAGTGTTCAAGACAAGCGTAAAGTGCATGCTGTACTTACGAGCAAGGGCCAAGAAGCCTTAAAACAAGCACCAACGCCGCTGCAAGAGCACTTCATTAATCGATTCCAAAAATTGGAAGAATGGGAGCAATCCCTTCTACTATCTTCCGTTCAACGCATCTCGACGATGATGAATGCAGAGGACATCGATGTTGCTCCAATGCTAGAGCTTGGTAGCATTACCAAAGCCGATTAGTTTCGCTCCCACGTGCTCGCTTTTTGCGGGCACTACTCTCCTACTCAGTCAACCCAGTTTCAAACGCATATTTTGCTAACTCTGCCGTCGAATGTAAGTCCAACTTGTGCTTAATGTTATGGCGATGCGTCTCTACCGTTCGATAACTAATATTGAGTAAAGTGGCGATTTTCTTGCTGCTGTTTCCTTGAGCAACTAATTTAAGTACCGCTTCTTCCCTGCGGCTGAGAGGATTCGTTTTTTGCGTGGCAGGCACCACTTCTTGGGTAAAGAGTGTTTGTGTGACGGATTCACAGAAATACGTCGAGCCTTGGTTAACCGTTTTTATTGCTTGCACCATTTTCTCGGCCGAGATTTCCTTGAGCATATATCCTACGGCACCAGCTTGCATGACCTTCATGATGTACTCGCGATTATCGTGCATGGTCAACATAAGTATTTTGCTCTCTGGGCGCGCTTCTTTAATTACACCAGTCGCTTCAATACCGTTCATTATTGGCATGCTGATATCCATCAATATGACGTCCGGTTGCAAGTGCTTTGCGACCTCTATCGCTTCCAAGCCATTGCTTGCTGTACCCACCACTTCGATGTCAGGCTCTAACTCCAAACGAGCCATGAAGCCATCCAATACCACTTGATGATCATCGACAATCACTACACTAATCGGTTTATCCATAAACTATTTCATCCAAATTAAGCAGCACGGTAATCTCTGTTCCCAAGCCAAGCTCACTCATTAGCTCAAATTCACCACCGATGAACTCTACACGCTCTTGCATGTTCCTTAACCCAATCCCTTGTTGGTGCACTGCTTGGTTAACCACAAATCCAACGCCATCATCACGTATGAGTAATTGCAGCATATTGCCCATTTTTTGCAAAGTAACCGTTACTTTTTTCGCTCGCGCATGTTTTTCAATGTTATTCAAAGACTCCTGAGCGACGCGATATAGCGTCGTTGCGACTTCCGAAGTCAGTTTGTGCTGCTGAGTATCGAAATTGCTCTCGATATCAATCCCGGAATGGGAATGAAAATCCTGTAGCAAGGTCGTCAGTGCTGCTTCTAAACCGATATCATCGAGGGCGCTTGGACGGAGCTGATGAGAAATATGCCGCACCTCATTTATCGCGGTGACGAGCGATCGTTGTGATTTATCTAAGTGGGATTTGAGTTTTTCGTCTTCAAGTCTATGACTCATTAAGTCTAAATGACATTTACTGGAGACTAACAACTGATTGATTCCATCGTGCAGTTCTCGCGCTAAATGCTTTTTCTCATCTTCTTGGAACATCACGGTTTTATGTGCCAATTCTTTCAGGTTCTTATCAGCGAGGCGATGCTCGTGCAGATTGATCGCCAAAGTGAGAACAATGATTACAGCAACGGTCACCGCTAAGATCACGACGACTGAGAAAAATGTCGTTTCGATATTTTTGTTCACTGCCGCGCGCATATTGGCGACTTCTCGGCTGACATCCTCAATATACAGCCCAGTCCCTATCATCCATTCCCACTTATCGAGCCATGCAGCGTAACTAAGCTTAGGGACAACTTCACCTGTAGATGGCTTTTGCCACAGGTACTGATGAAATCCACCACCTGATTGCGCTTGATACAATAAAGCTTCGATTAAGCGATCGCCATTTTCGTCTTCAAGATAGAGTAAGTTTTCCCCGACAAGCTCCGGAAGAACTGGGTGTACAAGGTTGGTACCATATTTATCATAAGCAAAAAAATAGCCGTCCGACCCATAACTCAAACGATTTAAAATCGCTTTCACACGCGTTTTGGCAACACTCTCTTCTAAAGTCGGATCGTTGTAGATGTAAGAAATGGAGTCAAAAGCGACGTCGACCGTATCTTTCAGCGCCGCTTCTTTTGATTGGATCAGGTTTTGATGAAAGATCTCTACCTCCCTTTTGCCAAGGGTCTTGGTTTGATAGATAGAGATCCAGCTGATACTCGCTGACACCAATACCACGGGTATCAGTGTCAGCAGAATTAACTTTGCTTTGAGAGGCATCCCTTCCCTCCATGAAACGCTGCCTTTACAGCTTACTATCTTAGCAGTACAAACGAATCGATTGTGTCTGCATAGACATAATTAACAGCTTAACAACTTGTCTCAAAAGGTAAAAACTCTCAGTTCACAAAATCTCTTTATTATCGAGTGATTAACTCATACCGTAAAAACCTGGGAAAAACAGCAAAGACGCCAACACAACAATCTGAATCGCGATGAACGGCATCACACCTTTGTAGATATCACGCGTAGTAACCCCTGCTGGAGCGACACCTTTTAGATAGAACAAACTAAAGCCAAATGGCGGGGTGAGGAACGACGTCTGCAAGTTCATCGCAATAAGAATCGCAAACCACGTCATATTAATGCCCATCAATTCAGCGACTGGCGCAATAATTGGCACGATGATAAAACAGATTTCAACGAAGTCGATAAAGAAACCTAAAATCAGAATCACCACCATGGTAATAATAAGGAATCCCCACTTTTCACCCGGCAGTTCTAACATCCACTCTTCAACTAAATAATCACCACCAGTGTAGGTAAATGCCATTGAAAAGGCGGTCGCACCAAGTAAGATCGCAAAGACCATTGCGGTTACTTTAACTGTCTCTTTTGATGCATCATAAATCATCGACCAACTAAACTGTTTATACAATAGTGATAAAATTATCGCACCTGCACCGCCCAGTGCCGCTGACTCTGTTGGTGTTGCAATCCCTGCAAAGATGGAGCCCAATACCACGATGATCAATGCTAAAGGTGGCAATACAGCTTTCAGTGCGGTGAGCACTTCTTGTTTACGACTGATCGACTCATCGCGCTCTATCGCCTGTGCGGCTTGAGGGTTCAACTTCGCGTAGATGAGAATATAGATCACATAGGCGCCAACAAGTGTAATACCGGGCCAGATCGCAGCTTGAAATAGGTCCCCTACCGGTACGCCAAGTACATCACCCAACAAGATCAACACGATAGAAGGTGGGATAATTTGGCCCAACGTGCCAGACGCACAAATAGTCCCACACGCTAAACCTTTGTCGTAATTGTACTTGAGCATCACAGGAAGAGATATTAAGCCCATCGCAACAACTGATGCGCCTACCACACCCGTTGAAGCTGCAAGCAATGCGCCAACTAACACGGTAGAAATAGCGATACCACCGCGAACGCCACCGAACAAACGCCCCATTGATTCTAGTAGCTGTTCAGCAAGCTTCGTTTTCTGTAGCACTAGCCCCATAAAAACGAACAGCGGTACGGCCATTAGCACCGTATTTTCCATAATGGACTGAATTCTATATGGCATAAAAGCAAACATCTCGATGCCTTCAGCCCAAACACCAAAAATCAGCGCGATACCACCAAAAGTAAAGGCAACGGGAAATCCCAATAGAAGCGCAAAGAGCGCAACAAAAAACATCACTATACCGATCATAATGACTTCCTTTTACGACTTACCGTTATTACCGGCATAGATGAGATGAGGGTTGACAATTTTGTTGATTGAATGAAGTAACAATCCAATACCACTCACCGCCATAAAGAAAAATGACAGCGGAATCATCGCTTTGATAATCCAACGATATGGTAAGCCACCTGGGTCACCAGACGTCTCGCCTAACGCGTAACTTTCCTTAGCGAAATCAACACCAAACCAAGCTACCAGTAGGCAAAAAGGGAATAAGAAAAATAGTGTGCCTATGATGTCGATGATGGATTGTGCTTTGTAAGATAAGCGTTCATAAAAAATGTCGACGCGAACATGGCCACCGGACTTAATTGCGTAAGGCACACCAAGCAAGAACACGGCAGAGAATAGATGCCATTCCATTTCTTGGAATGCGATAGACACATCATTAAACACGTAACGCATGACAACGTCGTACACAACGTTTGCTAACAACAAAATAAACAGGATGCTGGATAACCATCCGAGAAAATCGCTAAAGCGGTTAAATAATCGCTCAATATAAATAAGACTTCTCATTCCGAACTCCGTGGAACGTTTAGATGCGCTCCGCTATGGTGCGGAGCATTCATTATGAAGTTTTCTTGGGCTTCGATAGCAGGCTAAACCTCTTGGCATCGCCTGCTTCATAACGTTATTGTTGAGCTTGACTGTTTAAGTACGCTCGGTGCGAAATATCTGACCATGGTCGAACTTGATTCATATAGTTCGCTTGCGACTCTTGAATCTCTTTCGCCAAAGCATCTTTTTCTGCATGTTCTTTCAACAAACGATCGTTTGCTTCTCGCAACGCAGCTACGACTTCAGGTGGGAAATCTTTTACTTCAACATTTGGGTATTCAGACTTAATAGATGCCCAGTTTTTGCCGCTTTCGTGTTTCGATTGCGTGTACATATCGTAAGCGGCCGTTTTCATGGCTACTTGCAAAATAGCTTTTAGATCATCAGGTAGACGATTCCAGGTACGCTTGTTAACGAGGAACTGAAGCTCAGTCGCTGGCTCATGCCAACCTGTGTAGTAGTAAGGCGCGATTTTGTGGAAGCCCATACGTAGATCCAGCGATGGACCAACCCATTCCAAGGCATCAATTGTGCGACGCTCTAGAGAAGTATATAGCTCACCAGGGGCGATATTCGTTGGCTTGGCACCTAACTCAGCCAAAATCTCACCAGCAAACCCTGGAATACGCATTTTCAAACCCTGTAAGTCCTCGACGGACTTGATCTCTTTTTGGAACCACCCGCCCATCTGAGTATCGGTATTACCGCCAGGGAAAGACATCAAGTTATGTGGAGAGTACACTTTTTCCATCAGCTCCATACCACCGCCGTAGTAAAACCATGCATACTGCTCAGTTGGCAACATACCGAAGGGCATAGAAGTGAAGTAAAGTGTGTTTGGAACCTTACCCTTCCAGTAATAAGACGCTGAGTGCCCCATGTCATACTGACCCGACTTGACCATATCAAACACCCCAAAAGGCGCTTTATGCTTGTTTGCGGAATCAATGCGGATTTGCAAACGTCCGTTGGACATCTCTTCCGCCATTTTGGCCATGTTTTTTGTGGTATCACCAAAAATTGGGAAATTAGGCCCCCAAGTTTCAGCAAGCTTTAAACGATAGACTTTTTCAGCAGCGTTTACAGAAGTCGCTGCGAGTGCCATCGCGGCAGCGACAGCGGTTGTTTTGAGCACTCGTTTTAAAGATTTTTGGATTAGACTCATCGTTCACGTCCTTTATCACCAAGGTTATTGTTGTCATCCATTTCATTAGGATTGGCTGTATTCGGTATAAAAGATGTAACAATGTTGTCTAATGCGAAATGGGCATGAACACGGAAGCGAGTAATTCATCAATAAGGCATTAGCCTAAGGTATTACGTACAAGTACGTAGGACAATCGTCATGACAAAAGACTGTTAATAGCAAAATCAACAAATTATATTTTTATCTATGAATAAAAATAAAAGACAATACGTACGTATTTTTCTGCCAAAAAATTTACATAGTATTTAAGAAAATGTGACAAACCACTTATTGGTAGTGTTAAAGTCAGTACTTAATGCATTATTTCCAATACCAAGATGAAAAAATACCTCGGCATCGGCCGAGGTATTCAATCTAGAACGGTAGCGGTAATTAAACTGCTTTGTAGATAACTTTGTTACCTGCTAACTGCTCTTTTTGAACTAGGTTTTCTTCAAGAAGCTTCTTTAGTGCGCCAGTAGCCCATGATGCCGCTTTAGTATCTTCTTGACCTGCAGCTAGACCGATGCCTTTAGGATTAATACCTTCAGCATTCGCCATAACGATGTCTAATACTTGTTGTTGCTTAGGAGTAAGGGCAACATCAACTGTTTTCACTGCAGCTACTTTTTTATCAGCTACTACTTTCTCCGCAACAGCTTTTTCAGCAACAGAAGGTGCTACTGCCTTTTCCGCAACAGGCTTCACTGCTTTAGGTGCTGCAGCTAAGTTTGCTACTGTCGCTTTAATGCGTTTTTGCAGTTTCATCTGCACTTTACGCTTATGAGCAAGTCTCATTGAATATTTCTCCAGTTCACTGCATCTCAGCAGGGATGAAAATTTGAAGCGCGTTTTATACCAAAATTCACAAGCAATTTGTAGGTTTTAGCGGCGAAACGCGATGAAAAATGCGCTCAAAGCATAGAACGTCTACTATTTAATCAGATATTTTATGAACGGATTTATTGAATACTGGGTATAAAAACAGAGGTTTGTTTTATTTTAAATGCAAGTCAATGCACATAAAGCTGCCCACTCATTTTTGAACAAGTATTCGATGAGGTTATAAGCATGGAAACGCTGCACCTAACAAATTCACATTTCAAACCCAACTCCCCTATCAACAGAATACTTTTGTTGCTCGTTGCACTCATCACTTTGTTTTTGGTTGCCATTTCTCCGGGATGGAAGCAAGCCATGTTGTCGGTCATTTTGATGTCTGCAATCGTTGGTTTCGCCATCTTGATGATTAAGAAAAGCCAAGTCACTTTTACGCTGACAGCTTCTCACTTTCAGCAACACCTTTTTAAAGGAGGTTGGGTCGTCCGATGGCGAAATATTGAGTCAATCGGTATTTGTAGCTACCAACAGGAAGGGTGGCACCAACCGCTACCTTGGATCGGTATTCGTCTAAAACACTACTCACCCTACTTAAATTCAATCTGCCCTCGTATAGCGACAGAAATTCTCCTCAGCCAGCGAGCACTGCTTTACTTAGGCGCGAAACAAAATCAGTGTGAAGATAAGTTTGAGGATATGGTGCTTGACCCTAAACCGTATATAAACAGAGATGGGATTGAGTACAAAGGTTTGTTAGCGATGCTCGCCAACCGGATGAAGTATCAGAGAGGCTTTTATGGCTACGATCTATTTATATCAGCAAGTGATCTAGATCGTGAGGCTGAGGATTTTGTGGGACTGACTCGGCGATACTTAGCTGCCGCCGAGCCAGAATAATGCTTAGTACACGCACTTTTAGTAAAGCGGCATCTCGTCAGCAACGAACGGGTTAGTTTTACGCTCGTGACCGAAAGTCGATTGAGGGCCGTGACCAGGGACAAACGTGACATCATTGCCTAAAGGCCACAATTTCTCTTTGATAGAACTAATCAACGTATTGAAATCACCTTGTGGGAAGTCAGTTCGACCAATGCTACCGTTAAATAAAACGTCACCCACAAACGCTAAACGCGCTTCTTCACTGTAAAGCACAACGTGACCAGGTGTATGACCAGGTGTATGGAATACGTTCAGCACTTGATTACCGAACGTGACAGTGTCACCCTCATTTAGCCATTGGTGCGGTTCAAACGCTTCTGTCAGCGGGAAACCAAACATTTGGCTCTGACCTTCCAAACCTTGCAACCAGAAGTTATCTGCCTTGTGAGGACCAACAATCTCTGTACCGCCAAGCAGTGCAGACAGCGGCTCCGTGCCACCTACGTGGTCCAAGTGACCGTGTGTTAGCACTAGGTTTACCACGTCAACACCCAACTCTTTGATAAGCATAGCGAGCTGCTTTTCATCGCCGCCTGGGTCAACCACAATACCTTTCATGGTTTCGTCACACCAGACAATAGAACAGTTTTGAGAGAAAGCTGTTACTGGAACAACTTGGTATTTCAGAGCCATAGATAACCTATACCGAATAAATTTGCGTGAAAACTGCCGCAACTATGACACTAAGGCCTAGCGACTTCAAGCTTTGAACTGTGGGTAATCGACGACGTTCTGAGACTAGAAACCTTGTCTCAACTGGCACTACCAGGAACGAACAGCACCCGTATCGATATGAATAAAGTTACTACCTGGATAATAACCCACGCCACCGGCTTTTAGGCTTAATGCAGCATCACGAACCGTTGAAAGCTTCACGCCGTCTAAACGGAAATCAATGGCCTTTCCTTCCATGTGCATGCTCTTTTTCGCTACACGAGAAGACCCGTTGCGCAGCGAGGCGTTAGTGGCAGGAGAACGGTAACCTGAAATGACGATCACCTCTGCTTCTGTACCAATTAACTTTTGAATTTGGCTTATTTGATCGAACAAGCGTCGATCCATCGGATGAACCTCGTTCAGTCGATGGTCTCGACAAAACTCATTCAGCCTTTGCAGTTCATCATTAATGTATCGTTTTCCATCGAAATAGCATGTTTCGAGGATCTCTCCAGTATTAAGATTGTTCATCGCCAGCGCACGTGGCTCGTCAGGGAGTGAAGCCCAAGAAAATGATGGCAGGGCAGACGCCAACACCACACCACCAGCGGTCATTTTAAGGAAATCTCGGCGGGAAAAGTTACGACTTACCATTTCAAAATACAGTGCTCAACAACTAGACAAGTCGTGGACATTAACCAAACACATTTGTCACGTCAAATGCATAAAATGCTCCATCTTGATTTTCAGATGCAGTAATTATTGATTAATTATTGAACGAAAAGAGAATTCTTCGTTTTGTAAATTTTCCTTAAAAATTTCAACTGCGGTGATCGTACTTATAGATATCATCACGGTAGTAAAGCGTTCCCTCTTCCAACCATGCTGTTTGATAAATGATGTGTACTTGAATGCGCTCTCCCAAAGGAACTGACGTGTTAGACCGACGAGAACTTTCTCGCTTTTTCGCTAAACGTTCTTCCAGCCCCTGAGTTTTGAACAGAAGTTCTGCTAACTGGTCTGCATGTTCTACACGAACACATCCTGAGCTGAATGCGCGTCTGTCCTGTTCAAACAAGTTCTTACTTGGCGTGTCATGCAAATAAATAGCTTGTGGGTTAGGCATATTGAACTTGTACAATCCCAGTGCATTTTGTAAGCCCGACGCCTGTCGCATACGATAAGGAAATGTTCTCGGATTCACCGTTGCCCAATTGATGGTTGTAGGGTCAATAATTTCGTTCGAAGTCCAAGACCGAATGATTTGAATGTTATGGTTAATCAAATACATCGGATTACGTTTTACTTTAGGAATAATGTCTTTAACCATGATAGTCCAAGGCACGTTCCAAGTTGGGTTGAGAATAACTGAATCCAGTGCTACCGACATGATGGGCGTTTTTCTTGATGCTCTCCCGACCACGACTTTAGACTCAAACAAGGGTTGACCGTCATGCCAATACGTGACTTCGTATCCAGGCACGTTAACAAAGACAACATTATCCCTTTCTTTCGACCAAATTCTTGAACGCTCAGAATTCAACGCCAGCAGATGCAATCTCTCTTGAGGAGAAAAGTTGATCCATCGAATGGTATTCGGGCCGATAACGCCATCTTCTTTCAAACCATGAATACGCTGGAACTCTTTTATCGCAAGCTCTAATTGTTCGTCATATTCTTCAGTGACTAAATCCAAGTAAGAAACATCTACGCCTACGATCTCCATTCGCTCAATCAATAGGGGTCTGTTTTCTAATATATCGCCAACACGTGCTAGCCCAGTTTGTTGATAGGCAGGATATTGGTACTGAGAATGTTCCGATAGCGAAGAATAGGCGGAGTAGAAAGCATCATCTGTTTGTAATGGAGACCGGAGACTTGCCAAAAACTGACCAAGTTTGCCAACCGTAATCTCATTACTCAGAACCGATAAAGTATCGATGCTAGGAGCGGGTAACGTAACATGGGCTTTGTCTGTAAATAGCCAATTAATCCCTTCTTCGGGGAGTTGCTCAAGATAACTAAGGTACATCAAGAGTGAGTCTGTCATCACTAAATCGAAGTCGAGATTATCTCCCTGCCACCTTACTTGGTTTATCCGGTGAAGTTGATTTTCGAATTCATCGGTGACATCCGCAAGTGCAACCAGGTTTACTTGAAAAAGAAACTGCTCAATATCACTTTCATTTTCCCAGTTCAAACGGTAATTGGTGCTTTGATACAGTTGATCAATCACCTCTGGATAATGGATCATTTTTTCTACAGACAGCTTTTGTACCGCTCCCTCTTGCTCGACTTGCGCTGAAGCTTCGAGAGAAACGACGGTGGAAAAGCTGCAAAACGGCACCAGAAGTGCCGTCATGATTAAAACCCTAGCAAACACTGAAATGATCCTTGCGCTACTTGCCATAATAAAAAGTATGGCAAATATCTCACAGCTTGCAGGTTTAAAATTAAGAATCTGATGCCGAAAACGACAACAAAACTCTCTATAAGTAATTACTCAATGATCTTTCTAGATAATTCTCGACCAATGGTTATCCCATTGCACACCGCTTGCGAAGGTATTTTTTGACTCTTCAGGCCTTTGCTCTACCACTTTTCCCGCTCCAGAACTGACTCGGAATTCATCACCGTAGATCACAACACCAGAAGCGTCTGGTAACGCACTTAGCTCTACCAATTTGCCAGTAGACTTAGACCATATACCATAACAACTGCCTGGAGGCGAAGTGGCTAAGATCCATTCATCGGTTGCTGCAATACTCGCAACGTAGTGATTGAAACGCGCCCACTCTTCAGGTTCAGCTTGAAGATCTTGCATTTCACCACCACGCTTGTGCATGGCGATCAAGGCTGGATACTCGTCCGGCTCACCACGATATTGCTGACCACAAAGCACGGTTTCCGCACCATCATGGGCTAAGTGGCGAATACTCAACTTATGATCCGGTAAAGACACTTGATCCAGTAGCTCCCCTTCCTGTGAAAGGTAACTCAGGCTCGGTCTCATGCTATCAAGATTGAGAGGTTCACGGCCATTAGTGTGTACGCCACCGACGCCAATCGCCAATGCGCCATCAGGCATCATGATCACTTCATGAGGGCCAAGGCCAAAGCCTGTTAACTCATCGATTTTTTGATATTGCTTCTGCACATCATAAACACCAATGATCCCACGACTTGTCCCCCTCTCCCCTTCTGTGGCAAATAGCAACGTGCCATCATGGGAGTAAACGCCATGCCCATAGAAATGGCGATTTGGTTTTGCCAGCTGCAGTTTGATCATCTGCTCTGAGCGATAATCAAACACCATGAAGAAAGTACCTGGTCGACGACCAAAGACTACGGCGTGGCCTTGTTGGTTTGTTGCCACACCGTGACCACGTTCAGGAATCGGCAATGAAGATAGCGACATACCATGCTCATCCGCTACCACCGCTGCATATTTATCTCTGCCAATGATAGAGCAGCCGATCAACGCAGGCTCACGTGAGCTTGTTGAGGCACAACCAAATGGCATCATAGGTGTAGCTGCCCCGAATAGAGCAGCTTTCAGTAAGTTTCGGCGGGTTTGATCAGTCACCATCGGTTGCATTAAATCCTATAACCACGCCAAGCTCGATCGCCACCTCTTCGTGAATCAGGTACTTCAATTGCTCTAGCTTATTGTATTGAGAGAGCACCATGCGATAGCCTTCTTTTGTTTGTAGTGCAGCAAACAAGCTCTTATCTTCTGGCCAAGTTTCTAACGCCATTTCAAACTGATGAATGACACGGTCTGCGAGATCTGCATGGCCTTGCTCTCTAAGTAGCGCATCTAGACCATTCCCGTTAGCAAAGTACAACGCTTCCATCCCTTGAAGGTTGGCTTTTAAGTTTGAAAGCGAGGTCTCTGAACGCCACGATTCTGAGAAATACGGGCGAGGCTTACCAATCTTCGCTAGCGGTCGGCTCAACTTCTTCATGCTGTATTCAAGCTGATTCGAGAGCAGTGAAATGTACTCAGATTCCCATTCTGTCATCTCTAGCGATTTCCAAGGGTTTTCTGCCCAAGAATCCGCGATGATCTGCGCTTTGTTATCGAGGTTTTCTGCAATCGAAACACCTGTCGCACAGGTATTGCTATTGCTAGATAAGGTCGACGCTTTATCGTAAAGCAGCCATTCCAATGCACCTAAACCTTGCACGGTGACACTTTGGGTGGAGATATCTTCTGCACTCCAAGCTTGATCAGATTTCGTCAGTACAGACATTTTACGACCAGTGGTGTTCTTTTTATCTGGCCAAAACTGAACATTCCAGCTTTGCTCCAACGCCGTAGCAGGGCCACGTTCTTGACCTTGTAATGCCATCCACGCCAGCATCGTTTGATGCCACTGCTGTTTTACTTGTGCATCATCTTTCGACTCTGATGCGCAGTAATCTGCGAAGCGTTGTTCAAGTTCTGTGGTTTGCGCTAAAAACGTCTGAGCTGATTGAAACTCGACCTCGTACACGCTTTGAGAAATATGACTTGTACTCTCAGGCTTGGCAGAGCTCGAAACGATGGTCGATTGGCAACCAACCAAACTTAACGTTGCGGCAATCGCACTCACTAATAGTGTTTTTTTCATGGTTGCTTCCTTATAGAGAATTCAGAAACGCAATCAATGCGTCACGTTCTTTTTTGTTCAGTGCTAAGACGTTTTGTTTCGCCGTTTCAGCTTCGCCGCCGTGCCACAACACTGCTTCCATCAGGTTACGAGCGCGGCCATCATGTAGAAAGTAAGTGTGTCCGTTTACTTCTTCGGTATAACCAATGCCCCATAGCGGTGCTGTTCGCCACTCGCGGCCGTTTGCTAAGTATTCCGGACGGTTATCGGCTAAGCCTTTACCCATGTCATGCAAAAGCATGTCTGTGTATGGGTGGATAAGCTGCTCAGAAAGCGCTGGTAACTCTGGTCGTTTCGCCGTTTTAACACTGGTCTTGTGGCAGCTTTCACAGCCAGACGCAGCAAAGATTTGCTGACCAAGTTTCACGTTAGGGTCATTGACATTACGGCGAATAGGTACGGCTAAGTGTTGGCTGTAAAACTCTACGAAGTCGAGAATATTTTCACTCACTTCAGGTTTGCCGCCATTTGGCATGTCGTCACAAATGCTTTGTTTCGAGGTACAGTTTTCATTTGGGAATAAATGGCTCGTCAGACCGACATCACCATTGAATGCTGCTGCATTTTGCTGCATTAACGTCGGTTGTCCTGCTTTCCAGCCAAAACGACCAATCGAGAAATTGTCCTTCTCAATATCCCACACCTTATTGACTTTGCCTGAGATACCGTCTTTGTCGGCATCTTGTTCATCAGCCCAAGCAAGTAGCGTTTCGTCGGGAATACTCTCTAACAAACCAAGGCCGATCATTGGCGGTGCCACGCGTGCTGAGAACTCGGTATCTGGGTGCATATCGCCGTAACCCAGATCGGTAATGTTCAAATGAGGTTTTCTTAGCGTCACCGTCGTACCGTCTTTAAATTTCACTGGGACATCGGTGTAAGTGATTTCGATTTTGCCTTCTGGCGTTTGATCTTGCAGGGCGAAATCTTGAAGCTGGCCACCATAAGTCGGCTCAGGTATGCCGCCATCTTTGATGTAAGCTTTCTTTTGTTCTGGCGTCATCGCAGGAATGCTTAAGCGCACTAACATAGACACGGCATGTAAATCATCTTTCTCTGGCGGATGACCACGACCGTCTTTTATGTGACAATTCTGACAACCATTGGTGTTAAAAAGCGGGCCTAAGCCATCACGAGCGTCTGTTGACGCTGGCGCTTGTACCCAAGGGTTGCGGAAAAAGCTGTTACCGACGCTAAAATCGAGGCGTTTGCTCATTGGCAAGTTAGCAGCAGGAAGAGAATAGGCATTCGCGCCGTCTTTTTTAACACTGGTTTTGCCTCCAGACTTAACATCGTAAGCCATGGCAGAAGAAGAAAGGATCGCGGCTAGCGCAGAAATTAGGTATGGCTTCATATCATTGCTCTACATAGACAACAAGGGTGATAACAACGAGCTCAAACGTCAAAAGGGCTCACAAAGAGCCCTTATTTATTATGGTTTTCTTATTAAAACTCGTGGTCAGCAGTATCAGGGCTTAGGCTGTCGATGCCGACAATGCTTGCCGCGCGCTCAATCGCACCGGTTTGTGCTACCAACGACATGATGGCGTCGTTTACTAGCGCGTTGCCTTGTGCGTTACCCGCTGCAATAAGTTGGTCAAAGTGCTGGTTGTTCTTCTCTGCAGAAGTCACTAGCTCACCAACTTGGCTACGTGTTGTATCAAACTGCTTTTGAATTTCGGTCGCTGCTTTCTTGTCTTTTTGAGCAACAAGGTCAGCGATACTTGGACCAGATAGCTCTTTGCCGTTTACACCTTTGTATGTACCTGTGTAAACGTTGTAGATGCCTTGCTCATTGTAGTAGTGAGAGTTGTGCGTGTTGTCTGAGAAACAATCGTGCTCGTCTTCTGTTGAGTTCGCTTCCAGTGCTACCTTCATGCGCTCACCCGCTAGCTCACCTAGAGAAAGAGAACCCATGCCGAATAGCATCTTACGTAGACCATTGTCTGCTGAGTCGTTCAGTAGCTCTTCACGGTAGTTACCTTTCACTTCAGCAGACCACTGCTTTTCCATCCACTCAAGGTCTTGAACCAGTAGATCAGCGGCTGCTTTTAGGTACTCTCCACGACGATCACAATGGCCATTCGTACACTCAGAACCCACAACGAAATCAGTGTAAGCGCGTTGACCTGCACCCGCGTTAGTACCGTTTAGGTCTTGACCCCAAAGTAAGAATTCAATCGCGTGGTAACCTGATGCAACGTTTGCCTCAGAACCACCTACTTCGTTTAGATCCGCTAGCAATTCTGGAGTGATTTTTGAAACGTCCAGTTTAGAAGCACCGATCTGTAGGCTAGTGTTCGCGATGATGTTGGCAGCAGCGCCCTCGTTACCCAATTCGTATTGGTAATCAGCCGCTACGTAGTCGATCAGACCTTCATCAAGTGGCCACGCGTTTAACTGACCTTCCCAATCGTCAACAATCGCGTTACCAAAACGGAAAACTTCAGACTGTTGGTAAGGCACGCGAGAATCTAGCCAAGCTTGTTTTACTTCTTCAAGCTTTTTCGCTGATGGTGATTTTAGAAATTCGTCGATTTTTACGTCAAGCGCTTTCGCTGTTGTTACTGAATCAGCAAACACAGCATGGGCAACGTCCGCGTAATGTTCGACTACTTGTTGTTTAGTTACTGTGGCAGCAACGGTAGAACCACTGGCAATGAGGAGTGATGCAGCAATAGATTGGACTAAAACTTTTTTTGCATTCATCTGAAGCATCCTTGTTGAGCTTTTCAATTATCGTATTGGTAGTGCTAATTATTCTTATTTGCACTTTAGTCTCGAGATAATACAAATTTACAATTTATTTGCAACTCCAGATACAAAAAAACCTCATAAAAATGAGGTTTTTCACAGGCTTTATTGTCAGTTTTATCTTTAGGATTAAACCTTTAGGTCATGTTTTCCGTGAGAGACTTTTGCCTTCAGATAATTTTCGTTGCCATCTTTGATATGTGCAGAGGTGTTGACAACCTCGCCAATTTCAATTCCGTACTCAGATAACTCACGGATTTTCTTAGGGTTGTTCGTCACAAGGCGGATCTTATTCACGCCTAAAGCTTCTAGCATTTGTGCTGCTTCTGTGAAATCACGCAGGTCATCATCAAAGCCCAAATGGTTGTTAGCTTCGTACGTGTTCATGCCCTGGCTTTGTAAGCGGTATGCATCGATCTTATTGTACAAACCAATACCACGACCTTCCTGACGGAGATACAGGATGATACCACCGGACTCGCCCATGCGATTGATCGTCTCTTCTAGTTGCTCACCACAGTCACAGCGTGAAGAGTGGAACACATCGCCTGTCAAACACTCAGAGTGCATACGAACTAAAGGCATGTCCTGAGTTTGGTCCGCTTGTTTAAAGATAATAGCAACATGCTCTTTGTCTGTCTTCAGACCATGGAAAGACAGAATTTCGGCATCAATGTTACTTTTTGCCCCGACTTTAAAATCTACTCTGGCACGTACTTCCGCCATATCTATACTCACTCGATTTATTGCTTGATGCGCTTGATGCGTTTTCGTTATTGCATTCATGGGATTTACTCGTTGCTCTTCAACTATGGGGACTGATACCGCATTTTGCAATATAGAGATCACAATTGAGGGCAGTTATCCACTCAAGACAGCAAAAGAGAAACACTCTCCAACTGAACAATTGTTATATTATAACAATTTAAAAAAACTACAATAAAAAACCCCAGACAAATTTTGTCTGGGGTTTCAAGAAGGTCGTTTGGTCTATCTTTTAATGGGTCTGACTGCGCTTCCAAACGGCGAGTTCAATCCAAACTGCTTCGAGTTCTTGGATTTCCTCGTCGGTCAACACGGCGAGCGTTGAAGTAACTTGAGGCAGGTTCGGTGATTGCAATGCACGAATCTGCGAATAGAAGTCTTTTTTAAGTTGTAATATAACTGAATCCACTGCGTGCACCTATTTCGTTCTTTTATTACTTATCCAGCTCAAAATTTTTATTTTCTTTATACTGGAAACTTCATAAATTCGGAAAAATGATAACATTCTGCTTGTTAAGTGCACAATTTATTTTTAATAGTGGAATAACGGTCACATTAATTACGCTTCACCATTCGGATCGAATATAAGACAAAAAAGATCAAAAATAGCACAGGAAAGATCCACAACAGCGCCGTGGAATAATTTAATGGTGGTTGATACAGAACAATATTCCCATAACGAGCAACTAGATAGTCCTTTATTTCTTGATCTGAGCTGCCTTCATTGGCCATCGTATACACTTTCAACCTAAGGTCTTTGGCCGCCTGTGCATTAGACTCGACAAGGTTTTGGTTTTGACACTGCGGGCAGCGTAATGTCTTGGCTAGCGAAGTTGCACGCTGTTGCACTTCAACAGAATGAAAATCAAACAGATCAACATTCTGTTCTAAATCCGCACTTCTCGTGAAAGGAGAAAATAGTATAAATAGGATTAAAGTGAGGAGAAGATTATTAAATCGAAACATTCAAGTATCCTGAAAATATATCGTTCCATTTATCTGCCGTTAGCTCTCCACGATATTTGATCAATATACGACCATTTGGATCAATCAAGTAAGTTTCCGGCGTTCCGATAACACCTAGCTCCACATCGAGCTTTCCATTAGGGTCACTAATTACTTCAATATATGGATTTCGTTTAGAGCTCAAATATTCACGAGCGGCTTGTTTTTGATCTCTATAATTCAGCCCAATAATAGGCACACCAAGTTCTGCTAACTGCAATAACTCTTCATGCTCTCGCTTGCATACCCCGCACCAAGATGCCCAAACATTCAATAATTTATATCCGTCGCTTTTGAACAACTGCTCAGAAACCATGTCATCAGAGATCAGAGAAGTAGAGCGAAAATTAGGTGTATCTAAATTTCGTTGTGGGGACAATTCAACATGTGCTCGCTCAGACAAGGCCATCGCAGTTACTACAGTAAACACGGCAACAGCCAAAACGAGACCTGCGAGTTTAAGCGTATTTCTCGATCGCATTGATAGCCTCTCTCCTTTTCTTTAGGCCGGTTAATAGCGCACCAAACACAGCTAGTAGCCCGCCAGACCATATCCACCAAATACCTGCGCGGTACTGAACTTTAATCGCATAAGCATGAGTATCGACTTTGTCACCCAATGTCACGTAATAATCGCCATGCCATAGTGAACGAATCGCAGGCTCGGTCATATTCATCACTCGCACAGGGTAATGACGCTTTTGCGGGTTGAAATTGAGCATGCGGCCATCTTCCAAGTGCAAGGTGATCTGTCCTTGTTCCGCGGTGTAGTTTGGCCCCACCAGCCATTCGATACCATGATAATCGATAGTGATCCCCGCCCTTTGTTGAGAACTGCCGGGTTCGACACGTAAATTGTGTTCATATGAGTAGTGACTGTTGAATACAGCTCCACTCACCGCCAGCGCAAAACCGATATGTGCCATCACGATTGGCATGAGTTTGCGCTTATTGGAACAACGAAACAGCATAACGAGATGCGCCACAATCACCCAAGTAGCCAACGTTATGGTTAGCAATACTCCGAAATGCAGTGCGTGCACTAAGAAGATAAACCCGATCACAGAGACAAGAGATAACGCAATACTGATCGCAATATCAGCGCTTACACTCGGCACTGTGCCTTTTGTCCATTTCAGCAGCGGCATGAAAGCTAAGGCAATCAGAGCCAGTATGCTTAATGGGAAGATCAGACTATTGAAATAAGGTGCGCCAACTGAAATGTTTCCTAAACCGAGCAGTTGATAAACCATCGGATAGAAAGTGCCAAGAAAAACGATGGCAGTCGCAATAACCAGCAGCCCTTTGGCGATATAAGCAGTGTAAGCTCGGCTCGTTAGAGATTGAAGTTTGAAGCGAGGGAGTTGTTCTCCTCGCAAAATCAATACGCCAAAAGTGATGATGACAAGCAAGCTCAATACACCAAGCAGCACCAAACCTTTAGTTGGGTCCACCGCAAAAGCATGCACTGAAGTCAGCACGCCAGATCGCACCACGAATGTCCCTAAAATGCTGAGGCTGAACGTAATAAACGCCAGTGCGTAGGTGCTCCAAATTGCGCCTCTGTTACGTGTTGCGACAACACCGCTGTGCAACAAAGCAGTACCAGTAAGCCAAGGGAGTAGAGAAGCGTTCTCCACAGGGTCCCAAAACCACCAGCCGCCCCACCCTAGCTCATTGTACGCCCACCATGATCCCACCAAGATACCCAACGTGAGCGTTCCCCATGCAAAAAACGCTGCGCTTCGAGCGACCACATACCAATCGCTCATCGGTTGTTTACCCAATAGCGCCGCTAATGAAAAAGCTAATATTGCTGCGTAACCGACATAACCGAGATAAAGCAATGGTGGATGAATGATAAGCCCAACATCTTGCAACATTGGGTTTAGATCTCGTCCTTCCGACGCCAATACTTGGGCATACTCGAACGGGTTAGAGGTCATTAACGTGAACCAAGCAAATGTCGCAATAAGAACGTTCATGATTCCTAAACAGTCACAAGTATATTGGGCGTTGAGCGGTGACTTAAATGCAATAAACGACGCCCATAAACTCAAGGTGACGACCCAAAACAACATGGAGCCTTGGTGCCCGCCCCAAGCGGCAGCAATCTTGAATGCTACGGGAAGTTGACTGTTGGAATGCGTAACAACATATTCCAACGCGAAGTTGTCTTGCACGAAGCAGACGATCAGAAGTGCTAAACAAATGAAGGAAGCTAAGCTAATGATGTGGGACATCGCGACTTGATGCGGCAATGTCGCCTTCTTACTCATAGCACGACGTAGCCAATGCAGCAACGATGCACAAGTCGATGTTACAGCCACCAATATCAGTAAGAAGAACCCTAGCTCAGCTTCCATTTATCCCCCTTACACTACGGTCATTTGACCGGCATAGAGAATGAAAGTACGCAGCATAAGTACGCCAACCAAGCTCAACGTCGTGACCACAAAAACGTAACTGCCTTTGTGGCGCACTTCAGAAGGCGTCAACCAATTGAGAGTCAAAGGCGTAATCATGCCGATGAACACTACCCCAACCCAGAACCATTGAGCCCAGAATCCACTCGAAATTGCATTCCAAGCCGCGACTTCGTTCTGACCACCGCTGAAGATCAATCCAGTAAAGAAGGTCACTAAGACAAACAACTCAAACAACACTACTGGGCGTTCAAATCCGTGCACCCAAGATACACTTGGGCTGCTGGTCGACTCTTTAAACACCAAGATGCCGAACATCAAGCATGCCGCTGCGCCCGAGGACAAACTAGAGAACAGGAACAAGATTGGCAGTACTGGATTGTTTAGCATTGGATAAGTCTTCAACGCAGACAATAGAAAGCCAGTGTACGCTGCAAGTACGATGGCTAAGAAGCCCAAGAACAATTCAATGGCGTTGTTGGCTTTCCCCGCCTTAATCAAAATGCCATCGGCAAAATCCAGCAGTTTGCTTGGTAACTTCCCTTCACAGAAGCTGATGATTTGATGGCGGAAGATAACGCCAATCCAAACAAACAACACGATCATGTACACTTGGAACAAGATCACGCCCATCGACATCACAGACGTTGGGTTGTAGTAGATCATGATCTTCCAAAACTCTAAAGGCTTGGTTAAATGGAAAATCAAAATTGCCAACCCAGCAATGATGCCAAATGGTGCGAGCCAAGCCATCGCTTTCATGATGCCGTTTTTTGCGGGATCACCTTCAATCACTTTGCGTTTTAAATAGATTGAAATCATCACCGCACCCGCTGACATCCCAGCAAGGAATAAGTAAATCGCGATGATCCAATCCCAGACTAACGAGTCAAAGTGGAATGCACTTTCGAAGCCGTTCATGATGACACCTCCCCTTTGCTATGCGGAATTTTGTACAGTTTAGGTTGCGTACCTAAATGCGATTTATCGCGATAGACAACATGGCTTTCGATAGCTTTGCTCACCTCGCTAGTTGGGTCATTCAAATCACCAAAGATGAGTGCTTTTGTTGGGCAAGATTCCACGCAAGCTGGCTGCTTACCTTGCGCTAGGTTGGTATCACGGCAGAAGTTACATTTATCCGCAGAGTGATCGACTGGATTAAAGAAGCGCACTTGGTAAGGGCAAGCGGCAAGGCAATAACCACATCCGACACATTTCTCTTTGTGCACATCCACGATGCCGGTCGCTTCATCTTTGTATGCAGCGCCTGTTGGACAAACGTACACACATGGTGGGTTATCACAGTGCTGACAGGATTCGCGAGTAAACTGGTATTCCACATCTGGAAATTCGCCAATCGGTTCACTGCGATGAATTTTAAGTCGCGTTACGCCTTCAGGGACTTTATTTACTTCGCGACAAGCATCGGTACAAGCGGTACAGCCAATACAGGCATTTTCATCATGAACCATACCCATGCGTTTCGCTTGTTCACTGTTGCTGGCATAGAGAGAGGAGCTAACAACGGAAGTGCCTGCAACGCCTGTAGTTAAAATCAACGCGCCGCTGCCGGCTAAAAAGTTTCTTCTCGAACATTTCATGCTATCTCTCCTCTTCTTTGGCAAGTTCAGGTTCGACGGCAAATTCAGAGTGACAATCCACACACTGCTTGATCAGTTGTTTTCTGTCGTACGACAACGCTTTGGTTTTCGCTGCGTGTACATCGTGGCAATTTGAACAAGTGAGGTTTTTGGCGTGCACATCGTGCGTCCAGTGGCTTTCTCTCAGCTGTGTCGGTGCGTGGCAATCCACACATTGGCTGTTGGCTTTAAGAATCATGCTTGGATCAAGGAACACTTTGTCGTGTACCTCTTTCGATTGCGCGGCAGAAAACTTAATCACATCAGGCGCGCTCTCACGATGGTCGGGACCAATGTTGCTATGGCAATTGGTGCAATTAAGTTGCTTCCCTTGGCTGAGTAGAGCTTGCGGGTCATGCGAAAGGTTCAGAGTCTCTTTTGCATCCTTATGACATTGCAGACACTTGTAGTCACGGTCACGGATCAACTCGACTTGATGACGCTCAGCTTGAGCACCTTCAATCGGCTCTGAAGAAGTCGCATGGGCGGCGATGGAGAAACCATAGATGGCAAAGACGAAGAGAAGTTTCAGCATTGTCTCTATGGTCAATTTTATATTGCCCATATTGTTCTTTCCTTAGCTCGATAATAATTGATAACTATTCTCAATTATTTATTTGAGCGACAATTAATTTCCTCTGAAGATATTTTTTAGATCTTCAAATGACATCAATTCTTATCTCGGAAAGCCACAACGCTAAACCTATATTTATAATACCTCTATTATTCATAAGGGGTAGAAACGCCTGCTCAAAAAGCGAACTAAATCACCCTATTTTAAAAAGGTTAAAAACCCAAAGCATTGCAGAACAATGACTTAACAACTACCACTTTGGAGGTATATGAATTCAAACATGACTGAGATCACTGGTGTAAATTGATCTAAAACAAGACAAGATTCACTCACTATTTCATCTATCCAATTAAGCAATATTATTAATCGTAGATCTCCAGTTCTTATTTGGAATAGCTCCTCACAACGCTGCTAATAAAAACGAATATGGAGATAACACTGTGAGCATAAAACACTGGATGAGCGCACCTATTGCGGTTGCGACCTTATTCGCCAGCCAATTATTTTTGGTTGACGCTCCGTTAGCGGCAGAAGAGAAGGATTTTATCGATCCTCGTAACGATGTCTTTGAACAGAACCACCCTGATCAATACCATTCTTGGAAAGCAACATCCGAAAGTGAGCACATTGAAGATGCTCTAAGTGAAGACCCAAACATGGTTATCCTGTGGGCAGGTTATGGCTTCGCGAAAGACTACAACAAAGCGCGCGGTCACTTTTACGCACTTGATGATGTTCGCCAAACCTTACGTACCGGCGCACCAACCGACGAGAAGTCCGGGCCTATGCCGATGGCGTGCTGGAGCTGTAAAAGCCCAGACGTTGCTCGCGTGATTGATGAACGTGGTGAAGATGGTTATTTCGAAGGTAAATGGGCACGCTTAGGCTCAGAAATCGTCAACCCTATCGGTTGTTCCGATTGCCACAACACAGGCTCTGAAGCCTTCAAGAAAGGCGAACCTGCGCTAGCACTGACTCGCCCATACGTCGAGCGTGCTTTTGATACTATTGGTAAAAACTTTGATGAACAGTCTCGCCTAGATAAGCAAGCATCGGTCTGCGCTCAATGTCACGTTGAATACTACTTCACCGGCCCAACTAAAGCGGTTAAATTCCCATGGGATATGGGCACCACCGTTAATGACATGGAGAAATACTACGACGCGTTGAATTTCAAAGATTGGACGCATGCCGTATCTAAAGCGCCGATGCTAAAAGCACAACACCCGGGTTTCGAAACTTGGAGAGCGGGTATTCATGGTAAAAACAAAGTGGTGTGTGTGGACTGCCACATGCCTAAAGTGACCAAAGAAGACGGTACGGTGTACACAGACCACAAAGTGGGTAACCCATTTGATCGTTTTGAAGACACCTGTGCGCAATGCCATACCCAAACTAAAGAGCAGCTACAAGGCATCGTCTCGACTCGCAAAGCGCAAGTACTGAACATGAAGCTAACCGCCGAGAAGCAAATCGTAGCGGCACACTTTGAAGCAGGCGCAGCGTGGAAAGCAGGTGCAACAGAAGCAGAGATGGAACCTATCCTACAAGATATTCGCCATGCACAATGGCGTTGGGACTACGCGATTGCTTCTCACGGTGTCCACATGCATGCTCCTGAGATAGCACTTGAAGTACTAGGTACTGCAGTTGATCGCGCTGCTGACGCCCGTACCAAATTGGTTCGTTTACTGGCAACCAAAGGCATTACTGATCCTGTTCAAATTCCAGATATCTCGACCAAAGCGAAAGCACAACAAGCACTGGGCATGGATATGGAAAAGATGAACGCAGATAAGAAACACTTCCTAGAAACGGTGGCACCAGAATGGGATAAAGCAGCGGCTGAGCGTGAAGCCACGTATTAGTCTAACTGGCAGAGGTTAATCTATATATACAACAAGGGGCGTACTGAACGCCCCTTTTCTTTATTTCTTCATCCTCGATTTTATCGAGAGTAAAAATCGAATGTACTAGCGACGAGGAAGTCTAGGTCTAGGTTGAATATTTGGACGTGCTTTAGGCATCTGCACATTTGGGCGAGCAACTGGGCGCTGGATCTTCGTTTCCGGCAGTGCTTTTCTTTGTTGAACCTTTTCTTTTACCGCTTTGTCTTGTAAAGCCGCTGGCTCAATACGCTCCGGACGATTCTCCCACTTGGTTTGAATCTCTTGCTTTTGCTCGTCTGGCAGTGATTGCCAATGATCGTCGAGTTGGCGTTTCATGTTATCGATATTGGCGGACATATCATCGTCTTTCCAATCTTCGACTTTGTCTTTGATGGATTGCTGTTGGTCTTCATCTAAACCATTCCACCACTCTTCCAGTTTCTCTTTGTATTCATCGTCGTTATCGCAACAGCCCGGATAGTAATAAATCCAGTAGTCGTCATGATCGTACCACCACGGGTCGTAGTAACCCGATGAATAATAAACCGTAGAGGAAGAGCCAGAATGATCGGAAGAGCTACAACCCGCCAGCACAGAGCCGCACAGCAAAACCAATATGCTTAGTGCTTTATTTTTCATTCGTTGCCCACCTTTCCCTCTATTGCTTGTTAAATTGTACGCTTACAACAGCTCTTTTGCTTTGTTAATAGAGTTAATGATTTGCACCCTATCTAAATTTGGATCATCAGAATCTAATAATAGTACCCAGGCATCAATCGCTTCCTGAAATCGGAATGACAGAAAATGATCATTTGCGATCAAAGACAAAGCGGCTTCATTGTGCGGTTCTATCTGCAAAGCTTGCTCCAAAAGCAAGCTAACTTCTTGCGTCATTGATTGCTGGTGAATGTAGTACAAGGTCGTCGCTTTTGCGGCAAGTTGCGTGGCACTGACTGGCTCAGTCAGCTGGATCGCGTAATCAAAACAAATCAGCGCGCCATCAAATTCCCCCTCTAGCAGGTAGCCCTGCCCGAGTTGGAACCACAATTCAGCGTTGTTCGGATCTTCACGCAACTGGTCTTGAATCTCTTTCATGATGTCACGAGCAGTCATCATTCGTGACATTTCCGCTTGTATTGGTTTAGGCGGAGTTTGATGCAGCAATAAGAAACTGGCACTCGTCACGACAAGTACTAACAGGCAAAAGCCAAACCATTGAGCAGGTTTAACTTTTGATGCACTCAGTGATAAGAGTACGATAAACAGCCCCATCAGAGTGATGGCAGCGAAAAACCAAACAGACATAACACGTCCTGTAAACAAAGATAACGTCAGTGTACGCATTTCTTACTTTAAATGCGTTGATACAGATACAAAAAAGCCGAGCAACTAAGGCTCGGCTTTTCATATCAGGATAACGATGTAAGATTACTCTTCGTTACCTTCCTCTGCATCATCAGCAGCTGGAGCTTCTGAAGCGTCTTGCTGCGTATTTTCGTCTGTTGACTCTAACGCTTCTGCATCTTCATCAGCAGGCAGCTCTTCATCATCAACTTCTTCAATACGTTGCAAACCAACAACTGATTCATCTTCCGCAGTACGGATAAGCGTTACACCTTGTGTGTTACGACCAACCTGGCTAACTTCACCCACACGAGTACGTACTAACGTGCCAGCGTCGGTGATCATCATCATTTCATCACCTTCAACAACCTGGATAGCACCAACTACCGGGCCATTTCGCTCAGAAACTTTGATAGAAACTACACCTTGAGTGCCACGACCTTTTGTCGGGTACTCGCTAAGTGCTGTGCGTTTACCATAACCGTTTTCTGTAACCGTTAGGATGTCGCCTTCGTGCGAAGGAACAATAAGTGATACAACTTGGTCATTTTCAGCCAGTTTCATACCACGAACACCAGAGGCGGTACGCCCCATAGGACGAACACCTTTAAACTTGATCTCTGGCTGACCATTCTCATCAAGAACTGGTTTACCATTTTCATCAAGTACTGGAATTTCTTCTGCTTCTTTAAAGCGAACCACTTTACCCGCTTTAGAGAACAGCATGATTTCGTTTTCGCCGTTAGTGATATCTACACCGATTAACGAATCGTCTTCACGTAGGTTCACAGCGATTAGGCCGTTTGAACGTACGTTTGCAAACTGGTTCAACGGCGTTTTCTTAACCGTACCGTCACCTGTTGCCATGAAGATGAATTTGTCTTCAGAGAATTCATCAACACGTAGAATCGCGGTAATGCGCTCACCTTCTTCGAGTGGAAGGATGTTTACGATTGGCTTACCACGCGCAGTACGGCTCGCTAGAGGCAATTGGTAAACTTTCAGGCGGTATGTCTTACCACGAGTAGAGAAACACAAGATGTTATCGTGGGTATTCGCCACTAGAAGACGCTCGATATGGTCTTCATCTTTCATCTTAGTCGCACTCTTACCTTTACCACCACGGCGCTGTGACTCGTAGTCGCTCAGTACTTGGTACTTAACGTAACCACCGTGAGATAGAGTAACTACAACGTCTTCACGTGCGATCAGCTCTTCCATGTCAATATCATGGCTCGCAGCTGTGATTTCTGTACGACGAGCGTCACCAAAGCCGTCACGAACCGCTTCAAGTTCCTCACGGATAACTTCCATCAAACGCTCAGTGCTCGCAAGGATATGCATGAGTTCAGCGATTTCTTCTAGAAGTGTTTTGTATTCGCCAAGAATCTTCTCGTGTTCTAGACCTGTTAGTTTATGTAAACGTAGATCTAGGATAGCTTGTGCTTGTTGCTCAGTCAGGAAGTACTGACCATCACGAATACCGTATTCAGGCTCTAGCCATTCAGGGCGCGCAGCATCTGTACCAGCACGCTCTAGCATTGCTGAAACGTTGCCTAAATCCCAACCACGAGCGATAAGACCCGCTTTTGCTTCAGCCGGTGTAGGTGCCTTACGGATAAGCTCAATGATTTCATCAATGTTAGCAAGCGCTAGAGCTAAACCTTCAAGGATATGAGCACGTTCACGAGCTTTACGCAGTTCGAAGATAGTACGACGTGTCACAACTTCACGACGGTGATCAACGAAGCACTTCAACATATCTTTTAGGTTGAATAGCTGTGGCTGGCCATTGTTTAGAGCCACCATATTGATACCGAAAGTGGTTTGCAGCTGAGTCTGAGCGTAAAGATTGTTTAGAACTACTTCGCCCACAGCATCGCGCTTACACTCAATAACAATGCGCATACCGTCTTTATCTGACTCGTCGCGCAGTGCACTGATACCTTCTACTTTCTTATCTTTAACTAGCTCAGCGATCTTTTCGATCAAGCGAGCTTTGTTCACCTGGTAAGGAATTTCAGTGACGATAATGGTCTCTTTACCATTCTTCTCCACTTCGATGTCCGCTTTCGAACGCATGTAGATTTTGCCACGACCTGTTTTGTACGCGTCTACAATGCCTTTACGACCGCTGATAAGCGCCGCCGTTGGGAAATCAGGACCAGGAATGTAATCCATTAGTTCATCAATAGTGATTTCTTCATTATTGATGTATGCAAGACAGCCATCAATCACTTCGCCAAGGTTATGAGGCGGGATGTTGGTTGCCATACCTACTGCGATACCAGAAGCACCGTTAACCAATAGGTTTGGAATTTTAGTTGGAAGAACCGCTGGGATCTGCTCAGTACCGTCGTAGTTTGGTACGTAGTCTACGGTTTCTTTATCTAGGTCAGCCAATAGTTCATGGGCAATTTTTGCCATTCGAACTTCGGTGTAACGCATTGCCGCAGCAGAGTCGCCATCGATCGAGCCAAAGTTACCTTGACCATCGACCAGCATGTAACGAAGCGAGAACGGCTGAGCCATACGTACGATTGTGTCGTACACAGCAATATCACCATGTGGGTGATATTTACCGATTACGTCGCCGACAACACGGGCTGATTTTTTATATGGTTTGTTCCAATCGTTGCCTAGTACGTTCATCGCGAATAAAACGCGGCGGTGTACTGGTTTTAGGCCATCACGCACATCTGGAAGAGCACGACCCACGATGACTGACATCGCATAGTCTAGGTATGAACCTCTAAGCTCATCTTCAATGTTTACGGGCGTGATCTCTTTAGCTAAATCGCTCATAGAGCCATTATCCCTCTATTATCTGATCGTAATTACGATACGTGTAAGGTGCAAAAATATAACACACAATTCATCACTTCGGCATCACTTTCCCTCTCCTTTTATCAGGTTGTGAGCTTGGTTATGAATCAAATGTCGAGAATTTGCACACTAATCCCATATCTTTCTGATTAGTGGTTATATTTCGGTCAATATTGAGCAAAATCGGACTCTTTACGCGGAAAAGCGAGGTAAATTCCTTTAACTACACAACGCGAAAATGCAGGTTTTAGAGTTATTGTCACTGGCACCAGTTCAAGGATGAACCAAAAACAATAGCGAGCGCTTTACAAATTACATGGCACCTGTCTCGATTGCCGCGCCAGTGAACTCTGTCATTGTCCCTTAACTAAGCACATCGAGGTTGTTTGGGTGTAAAACGTTGGAGTATACTGGCGCCCTCTAAAGGACTCAGATTGAATGCAATAAAACCAATTATGACTAAAGCACAAAACGTCGACCCAAGTGAAATTAAGAAATTCGAGGACATGGCTTCTCGATGGTGGGATTTAGAAGGCGAGTTTAAGCCGCTTCATCAAATTAACCCACTTCGTTTGAACTATGTACTTGAAAAAGCAAATGGCTTGTTTGGCAAGCGAGCACTTGATGTCGGCTGTGGTGGTGGCATTCTTGCTGAAAGCATGGCAAAAGAAGGCGCTATTGTGACGGGGCTTGATATGGGTAAAGAACCATTAGAAGTCGCGCGACTACATGCATTAGAAACAGGCACTCAACTGACCTACATTCAGAGCACAATAGAAGACCACGCTATAGAAAACGCAGGAACTTACGATGTCGTGACTTGTATGGAGATGCTTGAACACGTTCCAGATCCTCTCTCCGTTATCCGCTCTTGTGCTGCGCTAGTCAAACCCGGTGGTCACGTGTTTTTCTCAACTTTGAACCGAAACATTAAGTCGTACTTATTTGCTATTGTCGGTGCTGAGAAGCTTCTTAAGATTGTTCCTGAAGGCACTCATGAGCACGATAAGTTTATCAAGCCAGCCGAAATGATGAAGATGATAGACCAAACTGACCTGACGGAAATGGGCATTACTGGGCTTCATTACAACCCTCTAAATGACAGCTACAAACTCGGTCGTAATGTAGATGTAAACTACATCGTTCATACTAAAAAATACTGAACGCTGTTGCGTTAAAAAATGTGTTTTGTGATTGACATTTTTTAAAGAAAATGAATCGGAAGCGGTAGCACAAAGTTGCCGCTTTTTTTGTCTTTTTATGGCTAAAATTCGTGCTCTAGATTCCATTTTGACCAAGCCATTTTTCGTAGATAAAAACGGCCAAAGATCAAGGAAAATATTTTTGCATGCGGTTATTTCTAAACCGATCTCGAAACCGTACTTTTAACCATTCAAGTCTGCCCTTTTCTCATCGGTTAGTGTTCACTTACTGATTTTTTTCATTTTGTCAGTTATCCACAAGTCATCCCCGAACTGTACCTTGATAAATCAGTGTAATAGCACTATCTTGTAACCCGCAAACAAATGAACCCCTATATGTTGTGTTTAAGCGACAATATATAGATAGACTTTGATCACAAAGCCGCCGCAAGCTTTACTCATATTGCACAGAAACAAACAAAAATACGGCTTTTATCAGTTTTCTTAGGGAAATAAAGCAGAATGAACCAACAACTTACCGTCACCAAGCGTGATGGCCGTAAAGAAAGTATCGATCTGGATAAAATCCACCGCGTTATCACTTGGGCTGCAGAAGGTCTAGATAATGTTTCGGTTTCTCAAGTAGAACTTCGCGCTCACATCCAGTTTTACGACGGCATCACAACGACAGATATTCACGAGACAATCATCAAGTCTGCGGCAGACCTGATCTCTGAAGAGACTCCGGATTACCAATACCTAGCTGCTCGCCTAGCGGTATTCCATCTGCGTAAAAAAGCGTATGGCCAATACGAGCCACCAACGCTTTATGATCACGTGTCTCGCCTCGTCGATATGGGTAAGTACGATCAACATATTCTAGAAGACTACACAAAAGCAGAACTCGACGAACTTGATGCGTACCTCGACCATAAACGCGACCTAAACTTCTCATACGCGGCAGTTAAGCAGCTAGAGGGTAAGTACTTCGTACAGAACCGTGTTACGGGCCAAATTTACGAAAGTGCTCAGTTCTTATACATCCTTGTAGCAGCGTGCTTATTTGCGAAATATCCAAAAGCGACGCGTCTTGATTACATCAAACGTTTCTACGATGCGACATCGACATTTAAGATTTCTCTACCTACGCCAATTATGTCTGGCGTGCGTACCCCTACTCGCCAGTTCAGCTCATGTGTTCTGATCGAGTGTGGCGACAGTCTTGATTCTATTAACGCAACAGCAAGCTCAATTGTTCGTTACGTATCTCAGCGCGCTGGTATTGGTATCAACGCAGGTCGTATCCGTGCATTAGGCTCAGAGATTCGCGGTGGTGAAGCATTCCACACTGGTTGTATTCCGTTCTACAAGTACTTCCAAACAGCAGTAAAATGTTGTTCACAAGGTGGTGTACGTGGTGGCGCAGCTACTGTGTTCTACCCAATGTGGCACGGTGAAGCACGCTCACTAATGGTACTTAAGAACAACCGTGGTGTTGAAGAAAACCGTGTTCGTCACATGGACTACGGTGTTCAGTTAAACAAACTGATGTACCAACGTTTAGTTGAAGGCGGCAATATTACGCTATTCTCACCATCTGATGTACCTGGTCTGTACGACGCATTCTTCGAAAACCAAGAAGAGTTTGAGCGTCTATACGTGAAGTACGAGAACGATCCTTCAATCAAGAAAGAAACGGTTAAAGCGATTGAAATGTTCACTCTGCTAATGCAAGAGCGTGCATCAACGGGTCGTATCTACATCCAGAACGTGGACCACTGTAATACTCACAGCCCATTTGATTCTGAAGTCGCTCCAGTTCGTCAGTCGAACCTATGTTTAGAAATCGCACTGCCAACGAAACCATTAACTAACGTTGAAGACGACTCAGGCGAGATCGCACTGTGTACGCTTTCTGCATTCAACTTAGGTGCTATCAAGTCTCTAGATGATTTCGAAGAGCTATCCGATCTTGTTGTTCGTGCGTTAGATGCACTGCTTGATTACCAAGATTACCCTCTACCAGCGGCATACAAATCGACTATGAACCGTCGTACGCTAGGTGTTGGTGTGATTAACTTTGCTTACTACTTAGCGAAGAATGGCGTGAAATACTCTGACGGTAGCGCGAACGGCCTAACTCACCGTACGTTCGAAGCAATGCAGTACTACCTATTGAAAGCATCTGTAGCACTGGCGAAAGAACAAGGTAAGTGTCCTTCATTCGACGAGACGAACTACGCGAAAGGCTTACTGCCGATTGATACGTATAAGAAAGATATCGACCTAATTTGTGACGAAGCGCTGCACTACGACTGGGACAGCCTACGTAAAGAAATTATGGAGCACGGCCTACGTAACTCAACACTGACTGCGCTAATGCCTTCTGAGACTTCTTCTCAGATTTCAAACGCAACTAACGGTATTGAGCCACCACGTGGTTACGTTTCAGTAAAAGCTTCGAAAGACGGTATCCTGAAGCAAGTTGTACCAGAGTTCACAGAACTTAAAGACAGCTATGAACTGCTTTGGAATATCGGTTCGAACGACGGTTATCTACACCTTGTGGGTATTATGCAGAAGTTTGTTGACCAAGCTATCTCTGCTAATACTAACTACGACCCGTCACGTTACGAGACTGGCAAGGTTCCAATGAAGAAACTACTTCAAGACCTGCTAACAGCGTATAAGTTTGGTGTGAAAACGCTTTACTACCACAACACTCGTGATGGCGCGAAAGATGAACAGAAAGACGCTGTTCAACCACAAGATGACGATTGTGCTGGCGGCGGTTGTAAGATTTAATCTTCCCGTACCTAGCGAACCCGTAAAGACAGACTATCGATAACCTCCCCCTTACGGGGAGGTTTAAAAGGAATTGAGGCATTATGGCTTACAGTACTTTTAACCAAAAAAAGAATGACCAATTGAAGGAACCAATGTTCCTAGGTCAATCAGTAAACGTTGCACGTTACGACCAACAAAAGTTTGAGATTTTCGAAAAACTTATCGAGAAACAACTTTCTTTCTTCTGGCGTCCAGAAGAAGTAGACGTATCTAGCGACCGTATCGATTACAACAAACTGCCAGATCACGAGAAGCACATCTTCATCTCTAACTTGAAGTACCAAACGCTTCTTGACTCTATCCAAGGCCGCAGCCCTAACGTGGCACTGCTGCCGCTTGTGTCTCTGCCAGAACTAGAGACTTGGATTGAGACTTGGTCTTTCTCTGAAACGATTCACTCTCGTTCTTACACACACATTATTCGTAACATCGTGAACGACCCTGCGGTGGTGTTTGATGATATCGTTGAGAACGAGCACATTCTGAAGCGTGCAAAAGACATCGCGCACTACTACGACGATTTGATTCAAGCGACGAATGATTACCATCGCTACGGTGAAGGTGAGCATGTCCTTAACGGTGAAACGGTTAAGGTTAGTCTGTACGATCTTAAGAAGAAGCTGTACATCTGTCTGATGTCTGTTAACGCATTAGAAGCTATTCGTTTTTACGTAAGTTTCGCATGCTCTTTCGCTTTCGCAGAACGCGAACTAATGGAAGGTAACGCGAAAATCATCAAGCTGATCGCTCGTGACGAAGCACTTCACTTAAACGGCACGCAGCACATGATCAACCTGCTACGTAACGGTCAAGATGACTTCACTTTCATGCAAATCGCAGAAGAGGCAAAACAGGACTGTTTTGACCTATTCAAAGAAGCGGCTGAGCAAGAAAAAGAGTGGGCAGAGTATCTATTCAAAGATGGCTCTATGATCGGTCTAAACAAAGATATCCTAAGCCAATACGTTGAATACATCACAAATATTCGTATGCAAGCGGTAGGTCTACCAGCAGCGTATCCAGAAGCAACAACTAACCCAATTCCATGGATTAACGCTTGGTTGTCTTCAGATAACGTTCAAGTTGCGCCTCAAGAAGCAGAAATCTCTTCTTACCTTGTGGGTCAAATTGACAATGAAGTTCGCGCAGATGACTTCGAAGGATTCGAGCTGTAATGGCAACACTCAAAATCAACAAACTGATCAGCATTGAATCCAACCCTTCCAATACGATTTTGGAAACAATGGAGCAAGCTGGCCTATTACCAGAATACAACTGCCGTGATGGGCACTGCGGCGCCTGTCGCTGCAAATTGGAGTCTGGTGAAGTGGAGTATGTTGGTTTTGCCATGGCTTACACACAAAGTGATGAAATATTACCTTGTATCTGTAAAGCAAAATCAGATTTGTCACTTAGCGGCGTTAACTACGCGATGAAAGAAAAGCAGCGCGCATAACGTTGACTCGACGGTATAAAATGCAAAAGCCAAGGTAATCACCTTGGCTTTTTTGTCTCTGTGTTTTGTCTCTCAGACTACTGTATAGAGCTTTGGTTATAAAGCACTGCTCGGGAGGTGCATCTCTTTAACTTTCTCTAAAAATGCATAATGCGCAAACATCGGTTTACGTTCTAGGTAGCGACGCAACAAGTCTAGTGCTGCCGTGCTGATCACTTTAACTTGATCATTGCGCTGATACTTTTTCGAGAGTTTATATAATGCTCCCCACTCGCCTGACGGTGTCGATAAAGCGACGGAAAAAACACCCTCTTCAATATGGCCAGTAACGAGTGATAAATCCGTCCCACACTTCTCTCGCGTAGCGCCAGCCAGAGCAAACGTCTCTGCTAATGGATCTCCGCTGTTGGCCATCGCTTGAGTCAGGCTCGGTAGTATCCAACCATGCCCTAGTTGCTTTTCAGCGTTTTCATCACCGTTTAGCCAGTACGTTAAGTATCCTCCGCTACTTTTTTCGGAGGTCGACACTGTTAGTCCTTTATCGACCAACAACTGGCCGACATTTTCAACCATAGGTAAATCAATACTAACGGTATTACTCTCAAGGTGTTTATTAATTATCTGTACGAGTTTCAAACGCTGTTCAAGCTGATCTGAAGGACCAAAAAGTTTCACTTCAATAAAAGGCAAGTAAGAGCGATACCCTAGCTCATAGCCTTGAGGAAGTTTTAGCTGATCTAGCTTATCTGAAATACCGGATTCAGACAGACCAAACGTGTAGATTCGGCTACAACATGAACCTTGCACATCTGGAAACACTCTTCTCAGATCGGGAAGAATTTGCGTCTCTGCCATGAGCTTAAATTCACTTGGTACCCCCGGTGTGAAATAAAAAATGGCATCATTAATCAGCATTTTGAAACCGCAAGCAGTGCCTATCGGGTTGTCCAATATCTCTGCTGTTTCTGGCAGCATCGCTTGCTTTAAATTACTGTCCGGCATAGGGATGCCACGTCGAGCATACAAACTTTCTAGATGCTGCAACCACTCTTTGAATAGCACCAGTTTACAATCGGCGGCTCTCGCGGCGGCGGCGGCACTCATGTCATCCGTTGTAGGGCCTAAACCACCATTAACAATAACCACATCGTTGTTAAAGCTGAGCATTAAAAACTCTTCAACCAAACTCGATAGGCTATCACCAACCGTTGAGCGCTTTGTTAAGCCAAATCCATGTTGATAAAACAGGCTAGACAACCATGCCGCATTAGTATCAACAATATCACCGTGGAGGACTTCCTCACCAGTACTAAGCATTGCTATTTTCACAACTGACTCCTGAACGTAAGCACAATCCTATTTTCGTTATAGCGCTTATTTTTCTTTTTATTTGGACAAATCTCGCCGAGGTTTGTTGGGACTAAATAAGGGTCAAGTGTTTAAATGATTGATGTTTTGAGGGATAATTACGAGCCCGAACATACACCATTAACTCGGAGACCTTTGTGTCAAAATCATCCATGTTCAAGACGACTCTAACAGGCCTTTGCTTGGCTTCGTCAGCGCTTGCGCACGCAAGTCACTATGACCTAAGCCGTCATACAGAGTTTTCTTACACACCTGATTGTTTGTCAGGTTACTGCGAAACGACGACTCTGTACACCTTCGAGGCTCAAAATCGCGGTGTTATGTATGAACAGAATAATGATGATTCGCTAAACCTTGACGCAGGGCTTCAGCCTAAACATCTCATCATCCCTCAAGATAAAGACTGGGATTATCTGATGGGTCAAACCTACACCATTCTAGGTCTCAGTATCGCGACCGTAGGCATGATGACTTTTCTTCCAGAAAGTATCACCAAATGGGACGAAGAAGACCGAGACATGAGTAAGTTGGGGCAAAAGTGGAAAGATAATGTCTCTGACGGCCCCGTTTGGGATCGCGATGAACATGTCCTCAACTACATCATGCACCCATATTTTGGCGGCGTTTACTACACGGCAGCACGTCACGCTGGCTATAATGAATTTCAGTCGTTTTTGTACTCCGCAACTATGTCGACGTTCTTTTGGGAGTATGGCGTGGAGGCGTTCGCAGAAGTACCATCTTGGCAGGATATTTTTATCACACCATTCTTTGGTGCTGTTGTTGGTGAAATGATGTTAACGGCTGAGCAAGACATTATTGCAAACGGCGGCGAAGTTATGGGCTCTGAAACCGCAGGTGATGTTTCGCTCTTCTTCTTAAACCCTGTTGGACATATTCATTATTGGGTAACTGATGCATGGGGCGGTAGTGCAGAACTACAATTCAATTCATCACCTTGGTTTGGAAACCAAGATGTTGCAAAATTCGCCATGGACGCAGGCGCAAACTACGACAGTCAATTTTATGGTGTCGAGTTAAAAGTAACCTTCTAATCCTAAGTTGATACTCGGTAAAAAGCAGCCTTACGATGGCTGCTTTTTTGTGCTCTGAACATTGTTTTAATTATTTGCATCACGAATTAGTGTTAAAAATTGACTTTCATCAAACATTACCCGCCCTTAGCACCTACACTAAATAAAAGGATTTATTCCAATAACTTAAGTAGCACGTTTATTCGTACTGCGTCCAAACCTTGATTCCAGGAGGGGACATTATGAACACCGTATTTATTGTTAATTTTGTCGGACAAGCGTCACCCGCCACGATTAAAGAGCTCGCTGCAATCACACACGAAAACGGCGGGAAATGGCTGATCAGCAAAGTAAACTTTATCGAAGACCAAGTTGCAGGTGTCATCAAAGTAGAGCTTCCAAGAGAAAATGCCGACATCGTTAAACAAGCGTTCTCTTCTTGTCAGACTCTTGTTGTTAGGTTCGTCGACTCTGAGCCTCACTCATATCGTGAAGACACTATCTTCCAACTTCGTTTAGATGCCAACGATAGAGCGGGTATTGTGAATGAAATTACTCACGTTCTCGATAATCAAGGTATCTCAATTTTAGATATGGATTGTCAGCGTGTATTCATTGCAGGAGGCGGAGGGGTAAGCTCTAGCTTATTCAGCGCTAAAATGGCGATAAAACTACCTAGCGAGCTAGAAATTGAAGACATAGCCAATGAGTTAGAATCTCTGAGTGAAGACACTCGTGTAATTGTAGAAAGCTAACTGCATACCTTTAACGCTTCCCCAATAAAAAGAGCAGCAATTCAGCTGCTCTTTGTCGTTCTAATACTCAATACGTTTTATTTCACTGACCACTGAGACAGTGAACGTTTGAAATCAGAGTAGTCAAATTCATTCAGTTTTTGAATGTCACCATTCGAGCGTTCACAGTAGACCGACGGCATACGTAGACCGTTAAACCAGTTCAGTTTCACCATGGTGTAACCGGCACTATCTAGAATATGCAGACGCTGTCCTATCTCTAGAGGCTGTTCGAAGTTCGCCACGCAGAACTGGTCTCCAGCCAAACAAGAGCACGAGCCGATCACATACTCGTGTTCACCATTTTCAGATGCTTCAAGAATTGACGCTGGCTCATTGTAGATCAACGTATCTAAGCGGTGAGCTTCTGTGGCTGAATCGACAATCGCCGTCTTCTTTACGTTCTCAACGATATCAACCACAGTGACCACTAGGTCAGTCGTCTTGGTAATGATCGCTTCGCCCGGTTCTAGGTACATTTGCACGCCGTGTTTTTCAGCAAACGCTTTCAGCGCTAGGCCAAGCTTTTCGATGTCATAACCCGGCCATGTGAAGAACACGCCGCCACCCATGCTTACCCAGTCCAGCTTATCTAGGTACTCGCCAAACTGAGCTGAAATAGCATCGAGTAAACCGATAAACGCATCCACGTCTTTGTTCTCACAGTTCATGTGGAACATTACGCCATCAATACCATCAAAAATTTCCGGTTTGATGTGATCAGCCTGAACACCAAGACGAGAGAATTGACGCGCTGGGTTTGCTAAGTCTTGCCCTGCATAGCTCACACCAGGGTTCAGGCGCAAGCCAATCGATGCTTTACCTTCGACAATATGACGATAAGCCGCTAGCTGTGACTGAGAGTTAAAGATCATCTTGTCAGAGATGTCCGCCACATCGCGAACGTCATCTTCGCTGTAACCCACGCTGTATGCGTGTGTCTCACCACCAAACGTTTCGTAGCCAAGCTTCACTTCAAACGGGCCAGAACTTGTTGTTCCGTCTAGGTAAGGCTTGATGATGTCGAATACACCCCATGTTGAGAAGCACTTCAGTGCTAATACAAGCTTCACACCAGAGATGTCTTTTAGCTGTTTTGCTTTCTCTAGGTTCTCAATCAGCTTGTCTTCATTGATCATGAAGTATGGCGTTTTTAGTTCGTTTTGTTGCATTTTGATACCTTACGTCCCTTCGCCTTAGCAAAGGCACTATAAAATCGAACAAAGCCGACGCAAGTGCATCGGCTTAAACGTACAAATAAGAGTCGCTAAATTCTTACTTCAATTTATGGATAACAGGTTGTCCTGGCTCCAGTTCTTGAACATGCCAATCTAGACCAATAGATGGCATGGTTTCTAGGAATGGGTCAGGATCTAGCTGCTCCATGTTGAACACGCCTTTGTCTGCCCATTTGCCACGGAAGAACTGCAAAGCAGCAGTGATCGCAGGTACGCCAGTGGTGTATGAGATAGCTTGGTGTTCAACATCTTCGTATGCGACTTCGTGATCAGCGTTGTTGTAAATAAATACACTGCGCTCTTTGCCATCTTTCTTACCTTGAACCCAAGTACCGATACACGTTAGGCCAGTGTAGCCTGGTGCGAGAGATGTTGGATCTGGTAGTAGTGCTTTTAGCACGTGCAAAGGTTGAACAACCGTACCGTCGTGAAGCGTTAGTGGATCTGGGCTGAGTAGACCGATGTCGCGCATCACATTGAAGTAGTTTAGGTAACGGTCACCAAAGCCCATCCAGAATTCGATGCGTTTCGCCGGGATGAACTCTTGCATAGATCGAACTTCGTCGTGCGCCATTGAGTACACTTTGTGTGAACCACAATTCGGGAATTCAAACTCAAGCATACGTGAGTGACAAGGTACTTGTTTCCACTCGCCGTTTTCCCAGTAGAACGAATCGCCTTGAATCTCAAGCATGTTCGTTTCTGGATCAAAGTTAGTTGCGAACTTCTTACCGTGGTCGCCTGCGTTTACATCCATTACGTCGATAGTATCGATTTCATCGAACAGATGCTTCACTGCGTATGCGGCAAACACCGATACTACGCCCGGATCGAAGCCAGCACCAAGAATACCTGTAATGCCCGCTTCTTCAAACTTCTCACGGTAACCCCACTGCCAATCGTAAGCTTGAGGTACTTGTTGGCCTTCAGAGCACAAATCAACCGCAACAGATGTATCAAGGTATGACACTTTAGCTTGGTAACATGCTTCCATAATAGACATGTTCACCCAAGGAGGACCTGCGTTGATCACTAAGTCAGGTTGTACTTCTTTAATTAAAGCAACTAAAGAATCTACGTCGTCCGCGTTTACCGCTCGCGCTTCTAATTTCTTAGTTGAATCTTTCAGATTGTTTTTCTTCTGAATCGATTCGATGATTTTCTCACACTTACCTACGGTACGTGATGCGATTGTGATATCACCCAGAACGTCGTTGTTTTGTGCTGCTTTATGTGCAACTACCCAGCCAACGCCGCCTGCACCAATCTGTAGAATTGCCATAGTTTTCCGTTACCTTTATTAAACTAGCTCTGCCGCTAGCGTATTGATTTTTGAGAGCAAAGATTCAAAGTCCGCCGTCGTCAGACACGGGTTCAAAATCGTAAATTTCAATGCAGTTTTATCGTCGACAATGGTTTCACCCAATACCGCGATACCGCGTGTTAACGCTTCTAAGCGCAACGTTTTGTTCAGTTCATCAAGATCCGCTGATTCATGTGTCGCGCGGAACAGAACCGTAGATAGTGATGGTTCAGCCAACAACTCAAAGTGTTTGTTATCTCGAATCATGTCCGCCACTTCAAGCGTCTGTTCAAGCAAATGATCATACATATCGCCTAGGGCTTTTGGCCCTACGCTTTGCATCGTCATAAACACTTTGAGCGCATCAAAACGCTTAGTTGTCGCAATAGACTTATCCACCAAGTTCGGTAGTTCGTCGTGTTCGCGGTTCAAATAGTCTGCATGGTGAAGCAGGAATTTAAAGTTAGACTTGTCATTTACCAATAGCGCACCACAACTGATGGTTTGGTAAAACAGCTTATGGAAGTCTACGCTGATGGAATGTGCACGCTCACAACCTTTCAGACGCGCTTTTTGGCTACTTAGAATCAGAGCTCCACCGTATGCACCGTCGACGTGCATCCACATGTCATGTTTCGCTGCGATATCGGCGATAAAGTCTAAGTCATCAATAGCACCGTGGTCCGTTGTACCCGCTGTACCAACAATGGCAAATGGGATCAAACCTTCTGCTTTGGCCTGATTGAGAACTTCGTCTAATTTAGTGACATCCATCGTTCCATCGGCATTAGCATCGACGGTCATGACCGCTTTTTCACCCAATCCCATCCAAGAGGCTGATTTTTGAACCGTGAAGTGGGATTTTTTCGAACATACAATACGTAGCTTGTCTGCGTATTCAGGAAGGCCAAGCTTTTGAATTGAGTGTGCACTGAGTTTGTCAGCAATCCAATCTCGCGCAAGCATCAAACCCATTTGGTTACTTTGCGTACCGCCGCTCGTGAAGATACCGTCCGCTTTTTCACCTAACTCATATTTATCGCATAGCCAGTTCACAACTTTCTGTTCAACATAAGTCGCTGATGAAGCTTGATCCCATGAGTCCATCGACTGGTTCAAAGCCGCAATCATTGCCTCTGCCGCAATCGCTGGCATCAACGGTGGAGTATGTAGGTGAGCAATACAATCTGGATGTTGAGTAAAAATTGCGTTTTTCGCGACCAGCTCAGCAGCATCGTCGATAACGGTTTTAAGAGGCGCATTTCCATTATCAAGATCAACGTCGTGAATCGCTGCTTCCAATGCTTTTGGATCCATACCTGAATACGGTGCAGTCACTTGTTCAAACACTGACTTCATTACCGTAGTAGTGTGATTCATCACCGAAGCAAATTCATTGCTGCCCATCTCTCCAGTGTGGATGAAATGCTTCTTCCATTCATCTTGTGGCTGAGTTTCGATGTGACTACCGCCTGCGGCTAAAATCGCGTCTTCAAATACACGTAAAGCAAAGTCGATTTGTTCAAACGAGATGATAAGAGGAGGAAGGAAACGAATTACTGCACCTTCGCGTCCACCTTTCTCAACGATCAAGCCACGCTCAAGTGCTGCACGTTGAATAGAAAGTGTGAGTTCACTATCCGCTTGAGGTTCACCAAATTTATTGAGCTCACCGTCTGGATTTTTAATCTCCACGCCTAGCATCAAACCTTTGCCACGAACCTCTGCGATACAGTTCACACGCTTTTGAATACTTTCAAGGCCGTAGCGCAAGTACTGACCCGCAATATTGGCATGCTCAACAAGATTATCACGCTGGATAATTTCTAATGCTTTCGCACCAGAGACCATAGCTAGCTGGTTACCACGAAATGTACCTGTGTGCTCGCCCGGCTTCCATGTATCATGTTGCTTGTTGATAACCAATAGCGACATTGGTAAGCCACCACCAATTGCTTTTGATAAACACAGAATATCTGGAACAATGCCCGACTCTTCGAACGCGAAATTGTAGCCAGTTTTACCAACACCACACTGGATCTCATCGAAGATCAGTAAGATACCGTGTTCATCACAAATACGACGTAACTCTCGTAGCCAGAATGCTGGCGCAGGAACAACACCACCCTCACCTTGCACTGGCTCCACGATAATCGCTGCAGGCTTCATAATGCCTGACTCATCATCGTTTAAAAGACGATCGATATAGCGAATGCTTGCTTTCGCACCTTCGTCACCGCCAAGCCCAAAAGGACAACGCAGGTTGTATGGGAAAGGCATAAAGTGCACATCCGACATCAAACCAGTTCGACGAGCTTTCGTGCCTAAGTTACCCATCATCCCCATCGTACCATTAGTCATACCATGGTATGCGCCACGGAAGGCAAACATAGTGTTGCGACCGGTAGTCTGTTTCGCGAGCTTGATAGCAGCTTCAACCGCATCAGCTCCAGACGGGCCACAAAATTGGATAACGCTGTTCTCGCTTAACTCTTGAGGAAGAAAAGACTTAACAGATTGAATAAACGTCGTTTTTGCTGATGTTGCAATATCTAGCGTCTGATATGGCAGTCCTGAATCTAATTGCTCTTTCAGAGCTTGGTTTATTTCAGGATGGTTATACCCCAAAGCTAGAGTGCCTGCCCCCGCAAGGCAGTCTAGAAAGATCTGTCCACGCGTATCTTCAACCAAGCACCCAAAGGCTTGTTTAATTGCGATCGGCAAACGACGTGGATAAGAACGTACTTCAGATTCATGCTCAGCCTGATCAATCAATACTTGATCTGGCGTTAAGTCATACGTTCCCTCAACGATAGGAACCTGAGACGAAAAAATGTTTGCGATATTGCTATCGACTTCAAAGGCAGTGCTCATACTACATAATCCCTTGAATTATAATAATTCTATATCCTGTATTAATAATCATTAGAATGAAATTACAGGAGGTGTGAATACCCCTCCGCATTTGTCAGTGCATAAATGACAAATACAGATCATCCGCCACGATACTCGCGACTTTACATGTAAAAGGGATTAATCAAGGTTCTGTAATGCACCCGTTTTGTAAAACAGGACATTTCGGCAGTATGAAGCTGATTAGTGTGTGTTTATTCAAAGGTTTCAATGTTGGGTTTCCCATTAATATGCCGCGTTTACAGCATTAGTATCCCGTCTATCGACAAAAGGCTTTGCCGATACCTACCCTACGCAGTGTCACAATCAGCTTGAATGGTCACTACGCGTATCCCCCAGAGATCAAACGTTGTTAATTACGCTCCGAGATTGCGCGCGAATTTATCACAAAATAAAATCTTCTGGCAACGATTTTTCATATTAGTAACAGTGATGTAAATCACAACAAAACATACCCCATTGCAACTCACATGTTCATATTCATGAGCTATGCTTTTCTGCTTCTCTCAAACAGCTGTTATTTAAACAAATATTCTTGAGATATCATCACCTCATCTAAACAGAGGTTTAAGGTTGTGCTGCTTAATCGTAAAACATTCCTTTCTATATCCGGAACATTTAAAAAGATAGCATTCTCGTCACAGCTTTGCCTGGAGTAAGAGTGGTTATTCACCACAAGTGATGGTTTAAACATAGACTAGTAGGAATAGCTAAGATGTTTTGCAATGGCAGAATTAACAATCACTTGAGTCAATGAGACAAAGGGTTCGCTACTTAACGAAGTCTGTGACAGAAAAGAAGTTTGAGATTTTCAAAAAAATACGAAAAAGGCCTAACATTTTCATGTTAGGCCTTAAATCTGGAGCGACACACGAGGTTCGAACTCGTGACCTCAACCTTGGCAAGGTTGCGCTCTACCAACTGAGCTAGTGTCGCATTTAATATGAGATGGTGCCCCGGGCCGGACTTGAACCGGCACAACGCGAACGTCGAGGGATTTTAAATCCCTTGTGTCTACCAATTCCACCACCAGGGCACACAAATATTCTTTGTGATGCCTTTACAGAAAAGTAAAACACCATCTGATATCGCCAATGCCATATCAATAAAATTTGGAGCGACACACGAGGTTCGAACTCGTGACCTCAACCTTGGCAAGGTTGCGCTCTACCAACTGAGCTAGTGTCGCATTTTTCTCGAAAGCCATTTGCTATCAAAAGAATAATGGAGGCGCCTCCCGGAGTCGAACCGAGGTCCACGGATTTGCAATCCGCTGCATAGCCACTCTGCCAAGGCGCCTCATTTGTGAATAAAGCTAAGCTTTTTCACCACCCTTTCGAGCCGTGCTCTCTTGGGTACGGGATGCATTCTACGGATTCGAGCGATCGAGTCAACACTATTTTTATTTTTTTAAATCGTTTGACTAGAATTTGTGCGAAAGACGATGGATTGCTTAGTTTTAATACTAAAAATCGCTTAAATACACTTGTTTATCATAAAACTTTGGCTACGCCTTACACTGCTGGCCGTGCGTTGCGTGCATTGAAGCATTAATAATCAGAAGACTCGCCTCTCTAAGACTCTCTAAGGACAAAAACAAGACTTAGATCACAAATAGAACCCTATCGAAGCAAAAGCCCCAGATAAAAATTGCAAACATGGCCGTTAGCAAGCATTGAAAAGCGAGAGAAGCCAAAAAATGCTGTAGATTGCCTTAGATACAAAAAAGCAGGCTATTAAGCCTGCTTTCTAACATCAGAATTTAATGGTGCTCTTCATTCAACAGATCGTCTTTCGCAGCAGCCAAATATTGAATCATTGACCAATATGTCAAGAAAGTTGCCACATACAAGGCCGCAAAGCCTAGCCAAACCATCCATTCATCGTAACGCCATATCAACACCCATAAGGCGAACATTTGCGAAACAGTTTTTACTTTGCCAACCCAAGATACCGCAACACTTGCTCGCTTACCGATTTCAGCCATCCATTCTCGCAATGCTGAGATAATGATTTCTCGCGCAATCATCGTTACCGCAGGAATGGTCACCCAAATTGAATGATAATGTTCCGTGATTAGAATCAATGCCGTTGCCACTAGCACTTTATCAGCGACAGGATCAATAAACGCGCCAAAACGAGAAGTTTGACCAAGTTTACGGGCCAACATGCCGTCAAGCCAGTCAGTAAAACCCGCTACCCAAAACACCATTGCTGCTGCAAACGGTGCCCATGAATAAGGTAGATAAAAGACAACCACAAAAACAGGGATTAGGAACAGTCTAAGAAGAGACAGAATGTTCGGGATATTCAAACGCATTTTATTATTCTCTTACACATTGCGGCTTAATGTTGCGCGATTTTCCTTATTGTTTCAATGCTTGGAAAATAATTTCTGCTAAAGAGTGACTTATTCCCGGTACTTTGGCGATTTCTTCGACACTTGCACGTTTAAGTTCTTGTAACCCACCCATGTACTTGAGTAACGCCTGACGTCGTTTAGGGCCGATTCCCTCAATCCCTTCGAGTGCACTCGTACGTCTGGTTTTACCTCGCTTAGCACGGTGCCCCGCTATAGCATGGTTATGGCTTTCATCACGAATATGTTGAATAAGATGCAGCGCAGGAGCATCGCTTGGTAAATGAAACTCGTCCCCATCGACTGTAATCAGCGTTTCTAAACCTGGTTTGCGAGTAACGCCTTTTGCAATACCAATCATGATAGGACGCTTTGGCCAATCCCCCCAGTACTGCGAAATGATGTCATGCGCACGATTTAACTGACCTTTACCGCCATCGATAAAGATGATATCGGGAATTTTCTCTACGTCCAATTGCTTCGAATAACGGCGCTCCAACGCTTGTCCCATTGCTGCGTAATCATCACCACCGGTAATCCCAGTAATGTTGTAGCGACGATACTCTTGCTTTACGGGGCCTTCGTTGTTGAACACAACACATGACGCAATCGTGCTTTCCCCCATCGTATGGGAGATATCAAAACATTCCATTCGAGCTATAGACTCCAACTTCAATGTTTCGCGAAGCGCATGAAAACGCTGATTAATCGTCATCTTGTGATTGATTTTGGTGGTAATCGCCGTTAGTGCATTCGTGTTCGAAAGCTTGAGATACCTTGCTCGAGAGCCAGTTGGCGACGTATGAAAATGAACCTTACGGCCTGCCACTTCACTTAACGCTTTCTGTATTGGCGCAATATCTTCTGCCAACTCTTGATTCAAAATAATACGAGAAGGAATTGTACGTGCTTCGTTATGGCTCAAATAGTATTGAGTCAGAAAACTATCGAACACTTCCTGCTGGCTTGTATTTTGTGGGATTTTCGGAAAATGGCTACGGCTACCAAGCACTTTGCCTTGGCGTATCATCAGGATATGGATACACGCGATACCATTCTCCTGAGCAAACCCGAGTACATCCATATCATCCATGCTGTCTTCTGAGACGTACTGCTGCTCTTGAACACGCCTAATCGCTTGGATTTGATCGCGAAATTTGGCGGCATCTTCAAAGCGCAATTGCTGACTGGCAACTTCCATTTTCTCAATCAACTGTTTGAGTACTTGCTGATCTTTGCCTTGCAAAAACATGCGCACAAAGCCAACCAACTCTGCATATTCTTCATCAGAAATGATGGTATTAACGCATGGTCCTGCACAACGACCAATTTGGTACATCAAACATGGGCGCGTTCGGTTGGAATAGACAGTGTCTTCACACTGGCGCACAGGAAATATCTTTTGCAGCAAATGCAATGTTTCTCTTACTGCACCAGAATCTGGGTAGGGGCCAAAATATTCACCTTTGCGCTTCTTGGCGCCACGGTGGATAGAAAGCCGTGGGTGCTTATGACCGCTAATAAAGATATAAGGGTAAGACTTATCATCTCGCAGCAACACATTGTATTTCGGCAAATACTGCTTGATGTAGTTATGCTCTAAGATCAGCGCTTCTGTCTCAGTGTGAGTCACCGTGACGTCTATTTTGGCGATATTACTGACAAGCGCGCGAGTTTTCTCACTGTCTACTTTTTTCCGAAAGTAGCTTGAAAGGCGCTTTTTAAGGTCTTTGGCTTTACCTACGTAGATTACAACAGCTTCGGCGTTGTACATTCTGTAAACGCCGGGCTGATGAGTTACTGTCTTGAGAAAGGAAGCCGAATCGAAAGGAGGATTCACGCTAAAGGGTCTCGGTGTCCAGCATTCCGTGGCGAATCGCTAAGTGAGTTAACTCAACGTCACCATTAATGTCCAATTTACTAAAGAGTCGGTAGCGATAGCTGTTGACTGTCTTTGGACTTAAATTAAGTTGCTCAGAAATATCCGTTACCTTTTGGCCTTTGGTGATCATAAGCATGATCTGCAATTCACGTTCGGATAAGTCTTTAAAAGGGTTCTCAGAGGCTGGAGAAAATTGACTCAATGCCATCTGCTGCGCAATCTCTGGCGAGATGTAACGCTGCCCACTATTAACTACACGAATCGCATTCACCATTTCGTCAGGGCCAGCACCTTTGGTTAAATAACCAGACGCACCTGCCTGCATCACCTTGGTTGGAAACGGGTTTTCTGTATGAACGGTAAGTACGATGATTTTCACATCAGGATTCACGCGAAGAATTTTTTTAGTGGCTTCCAAGCCGCCAATTCCTGGCATGTTCATGTCCATTAAAACGACGTCAGCATGATTACTGCGACACCATTTTACTGCATCTTCACCGCTGTCAGCTTCTCCTGCTACGTTCATTCCACGGACGTCTTCAATAATACGTCGTATCCCTGTGCGAACCAGCTCGTGATCATCTACAAGGAAAACATTTATCAAACTTGTATCTCCACACTTTGTATTGGTTCTGCACCCACATAACCATTATTTGTTAAATGTGGATATCAGTATGACTGCCTATATACTAACGTAATCGACAAAAAATTGCTTTCTATGAATATGTGCTGAAACGCAAACTTTAGCAAGAACTTATTCATAAACCACTCTATTATTTTAGAGCGTGATGAGCAGAACCGAAATCTAAGAAAAGACAATTAACAACATTAAGTACAATAAATCAAGTAACTAGGTTTCATATTGCCCAGAGAAACACGCTATAACTTAAAATGACACTGTCCCTCTTGCACCAAAGACTAACTTGTAATCACTAATTCCAGCAAAAATTTGAGACGCTTTCTTTACTGGTTATTTTTACAGTTCTTAGTGTTAAACTAACGTTCTTCAAGTTTTCTAAGGTTTCTCACATTTGAATATTCAACAAGGCTTCCTGCTAACTCGACATGCACGAGACATCAAAGGTCAAACTCAAATCGAGCTGTGGCTTTCGACAGAAGCAGGCCCTACTCAGTTACTTATTAATGGTGAGAAGCCAGTATTTTTCATCGCTCAGAAACACTCAGAGCAAGCAAAGACACTCGCACGAGAAAAAAACATATTCGTCGACATCCGCCTTTTGGATCTCAAAACGTTTGAACATACGCCTCTTGCTGCCTGCTATACCAATGTAACCAGAGACGCTCTCGCACTCAAAGACACATTCGCTCAAAAAGATATCACTACGTATGAAAGTGATATTCGCCTCGCCGATCGCTACCTAATGGAACGTTTTATCAAAGGCAGTATCGAGTTTACAGGCAATGTGACTCGCACCAATGGCTACCAACACGTCCAGAGCGCAAAATGCCGTGCGGGGCAATATGAGCCGAAGTTAAACGTTGTCTCGTTAGATCTAGAATGCTCTGAGAAAGGCATTCTTTACTCAATCGGATTAGACAGCGTCATGGATTCCCGCGTTATAATGATCGGAGAACCAGAACCTTCGGAGACACCGATACAATGGGTTAAGGATGAAAAAGCGCTTCTAGAAGCACTCATCGTTTGGTTTAAACAATTCGACCCCGATGTCATTGTCGGTTGGAACGTCATTGATTTTGACTTTCGTCTGCTACACAAACGAGCAGAATGGCACAACATGAAGCTAATGCTTGGTAGAGCAGACCAAGCCAGCTTTTTCAGAAGTTCATCTCAAAGCCAACAAGGGTTTATTTCCATTCCAGGGCGAGTTGTAATGGACGGTATCGATACGTTAAAAACGGCGACTTATCACTTTCGGTCTTGGTCATTAGAGTCTGTATCTCAAGAACTCTTAGGGGAAGGGAAAGAAATCCACAACGTTCATGACCGCATGGATGAGATCAATCGTATGTACCGCTCCGACAAACCATCGCTGGCTAAATATAATTTACAAGACTGCGTGTTAGTGAATAAGATTTTCAATCACACTCACCTGCTCGACTTTGCAATAGAGCGCTCTCGTCTCACTGGTGTCGAACTGGATCGTGTCGGCGGTTCGGTTGCAGCATTCACAAACCTATACATGCCTCAGATACACCGAGCAGGCTACGTTGCTCCGAACCTACACCCTGAAAATTGGATTGCCAGCCCCGGCGGTTACGTGATGGACTCCATCCCTAACCTATATGATTCTGTTTTAGTATTGGATTTTAAGAGTCTATATCCATCGATTATTCGCTCTTTCTTGATTGATCCTATGGGTTTAGTTGAGGGGTTATTGCTCGATATTGGAAAAGAAGAAAATCAGGCTGTACCTGGCTTTCGCGGTGGGCAGTTCCATCGTACGAAACACTTTTTACCAGAAATGATTGAAAAGCTTTGGGCAGCACGTGATGTGGCAAAGAAGAACAATGAAAAAGCTTTTTCTCAGGCAATCAAAATCATCATGAACTCCTTTTATGGCGTACTGGGCTCATCGGGATGTCGTTTCTTTGATACTCGGTTAGCTTCTAGTATTACCATGCGCGGACATGAAATCATGAAGCAAACTAAGGTGCTGATTGAGGAGCAAGGATATCAAGTGATTTACGGCGATACGGATTCCACATTCGTGTCGTTGAATCGACCATACAGTCAAGTAGAAGCTGACGCTGTTGGAAATCAATTAGTTGATTACATCAACTCTTGGTGGCAAGAACACCTGCGTTCTGAGTACAACCTAACATCTATGTTGGAAATCGAGTATGAAACCCATTATCGCAGATTCCTTATGCCAACGATTCGTGGCGCAGAAACTGGCTCGAAAAAGCGCTACGCGGGTTTAATCGGTGAAGGAGAGCAAGAACGGATTGTATTTAAAGGGTTAGAAAGTGCCCGTACTGACTGGACCTCGTTAGCACAGAAATTTCAAAATACACTCTATAGCATGATTTTCCATGGTGAAGATCCAAGCGACTATGTCCGAGAGATGGTTGAGAAAACTAACAACGGTGAATTTGATGAACAGTTGGTGTATCAAAAGCGACTGCGAAGAAAACTGCATGAGTATCAGAAGAACGTCCCGCCACAAGTGCGTGCAGCTCGTTTAGCCGATGAGATAAATGCCAAGCTTGGCCGCCCATTACAGTATCAAAACAAAGGGCGAATTGAATACATTATTACCGTGAACGGCCCTGAACCTTATGAGTACCTCAATAGCCCGATTGATTATCAACATTACATTGATAAACAACTCAAACCCGTTGCGGATGCGATTCTCCCTTTCATTGGGACGGACTTTGACAGGCTTTCAGCGCCACAAATGGGGTTGTTTTAGCCGATACGAAACTCTGTTTTCTGGTACTGTTTGACTAACCAATCACCAAACGCATCAATTAGCCCGATAACAGAACGCTTGGGAATACCCCGGCCAGAAAGTAAAATTTCTAGCCGCTCGATCTCAAGCTGCTTTTCAGGATGATAAGTTAAGAATACCTTGCCACATTGTATAGGGTCATCAAACCAACGTTTATCTCGATACATCACCAAAGAGTATGACGCTCTTAGTAACTTTTTTGCAATCACGCGCTGGGCGGCCACCTGCTCTTCTATCGTCTTCGCTTGTACGATTTTTTTGCGATACACCGTAATCCAATCTTCCACATCCATATTCCAGTGCTTAGCAATTTCCCAACTTGGGACGTAATCACCGAAGCATTCTGCTAGATCATCACCGTAAACACAGACACAGCAATGCTTAAGCATAAAGCCCCAAGTAAAAATACTATCTAAATTAGCCACTTCGCTCACTAAGGCTGTACGGACCGATACACCATTAACTTGAGAGTAACTCTGCTGCGCACGCCACTTAATTGTGTTGAGCAAAGTCGCGCGATTGTGCTCAAAGGATGATTGAGTAACGACAACCAGGTCTAAGTTCGACCTTCCTGCGATCGCTGTTTTACGAGCAACACTACCGTATACATAAACGCTGTGTAAGTTTTGCCCCAGTCCACCTTTGAGACAAGCGGTGACTTCCCTAATTAAAGGCGCAAACTCTGGTTGAAATGGTTGTTTAGGATCGATAACAGGCAGAGACATGACTTAAAACGTGTTCTCAGATGGTTCAAGAAGTTGGACTATATGTTCTCTTAGCCGACTCACTGAATCAAGTCCATTCAGGTGTTTAGTCATGGGAGTAACAACAAATTTCTGCAATGAATTTTAATGCTAGGCGGCTAACTTAGCGCTATAATCACCGAGTTTTGCTTAATAAGTATGAATAGGAATATACAATGCCAAAGGCAAGTGAAATCAAAAAAGGCTTCGCAATCGAGTCTAATGGTAAAACTCTTCTAGTTAAAGACATCGAAGTAACGACTCCTGGCGGTCGTGGCGGCGCTAAAATCTACAAAATGCGTTGTACAGATCTAAACACGGGCGCACGTGTAGATGAGCGTTACAAGTCTGATGACGTTGTTGAAACGGTAGAAATGAACAAACGTGCAGTTGTGTACTCATACGCTGACGGCGATGAGCACATCTTCATGGATAACGAAGACTACTCACAATACACATTCAAGCACAATGAAGTTGAAGACGACATGCTGTTCATCAACGAAGATACACAAGGTATCCACATTATCCTTGTTAACGGTGCTGCAGTGGGTATTGAACTACCATCTTCTGTTGAGCTAGTGATTGAAGAAACTGACCCTTCAATCAAAGGTGCTTCTGCATCTGCTCGTACTAAACCAGCACGCTTCGCTTCAGGTCTTGTCATCCAGGTTCCTGAGTACATTGCAACTGGTGACCGAGTTATCATTAACACAGCTGAACGTAAATACATGAGCCGAGCATAAGCATGTCTGATTTGATTTCTTACGACGACGTCATCGACGCAGCGTACGACATTTTCCTTGAGATGGCTCCAGATAACCTAGAGCCTGCTGACGTGATTCTGTTTACTGCGCAATTTGAAGATCGTGGTGCCGCAGAACTTGTTGAAACCGGTGATGACTGGGTTGAACATGTTGGCTTCGAGATCGACAAAGAAGTATATGCAGAGGTTCGTATCGGCCTAGTAAATGAGGAAAATGACGTTCTTGATGACGTATTTGCTCGTATGCTAATCAGCCGAGACCCTGAACATAAGTTCTGCCATATGCTTTGGAAACGCGATTAACGTTTCTTCATCATGAACAAAGATACCAGCCTAGTGCTGGTATTTTTTTATCTGTTGTTTTCGTCTAGCTGAGATATTTGTTTATACAAAGCACCCTGCTCTATATAGGCTTTAGATCCTTTTGTTATGTAACAGATAAGAAAAAGGCTTGCCGAATTGGCAAGCCTTTCTGATGTTTTGCTATCGATTAACGATGCTTGTTGCGTGCGCCTTGGTCACCAGCAGTCTTCTTCGGCTTACGACGAGAAGGGTTGTTGCTGCGACCTTTTGGCGTGTTAACACGCTCTTCATGGCGCTTAACTGCGCGACGAATTTTTTGGCTGCGTGCACGCTCACGTTTGCGTGACGTGTTGTCTTTGTTCAGATCAAGCATGGTTTCTTTCTCTGGACGAAGCTCTACAAGCTCCCGCAAGTAGTTTACTTCTTTCAGGTCAAGCTCCATCCAACCGCCACGAGGCAGTTTCTTGTCTAAGAAGATGTCGCCGTAACGAACACGTTTCAGACGACTAACGGTACACTCTTGCGATTCCCATAGTCGACGAACTTCGCGGTTACGACCTTCGTTGATAACAACGTAAAACGTGTGGTTCATGCCTTCACCACCCGCGTAAACAACATCTTCAAAGCGAGCTAAACCGTCTTCCAGTTCAACACCTTTTACTAGATTACGAACTTTCTGTTCAGTTACTTCACCGAACACACGTACTAGGTATTCACGTTCAACTTGGCGGCTTGGGTGCATTAAGCGGTTCGCCAGTTCACCATCCGTTGTGAAAAGTAGAAGACCAGAAGTGTTCGCATCCAGACGACCAACTGAAATCCAACGAGAGCCACGAATTTTTGGCAGACGATCAAAAACAGTACGACGACCTTCTGGATCGTGACGAGTACACAGTTCACCCTCAGGTTTGTAGTACGCAAGTACACGACAAATCACTTCTTCTTGAATCTTTGCAGAGACAATGTGACCATCGATACGAACTACGCTGCTCTCGTCTTCAAGTCTTTCACCAAGCTTAGCGACTACACCGTTCACGCTAACGCGACCAGATTTAATTAACGATTCAATCTCACGACGAGAACCGTGACCAGCACGTGCTAATACTTTTTGTAACTTTTCGCTCATTTATCTACCTATGTGTCGTCTTCACAGACGTCTAGACCAGGATTGGTCTGTATTTTGCTATTTACCCATTTCAGTGGGATTTTTCGGTCGGACATTATACGTAACTTTCTTAGTTAATGTAAGCTAAATCGGCGCCATTCTCCACACCAAAATTCACTTCAAAAATGACCGAAATATTTGTCCTATTCTGCAACTTTTTTACTACTTAAAGCAGGCATTGCTCAACGAGAATCCCACTAATATCGGTCTTCCTGAACCACTTTAACCACGCGGTACCTGATAAAATTGTCAGGGTTACAACAATAACCACTTGGGGTGTGTTTACTGTTCGTATTGCTAGAAAGCAACGAAGAATAAGCCGTCCCTGTTTGCTGCTAAGTAATACCAATCACCGCAGACAATGAGCGCTCATAGCAAAGCAAGGTCGTGGGTAACAAGACAAAAATTGTCTTTAAGTCATTAGTTCACATCAAAAATAACACTAATGCTATCGTGTACTCTGACTCACTCGGTTCGCTCTGCACTCTCGGCGATTGGCATAAATCAGACAAAAAGGAATAGAACAATGTCTATGCTAAATCTCGACCTAAATTGGATTTTTGGGACATCTCAAGATGACGATATGACAGGCACAAAAGGCTCTGAAACAACCGATATTTTCTTCGGCTTCTGTGGTGATGATAAGTTTGTAGGATACGGAGGTAATGATATTGTCTTCGGTGGCTGGGGAGATGATACCTTGCTTGGTGGCCGAGGTAACGACTTTGTTTCTGGCGGTTTTGGAAACGATTTCCTATCCGGCGGATTAGGAAACGACAAACTCTTTGGTGGCTGTGGCGACGACACAATTTTTGATTATTCAGGCAACAACTACTTGAGTGGTGGCTGGGGTAACGACACGCTCGTTGTTGGTGATGGTGAATCAGTACTGAGCGGTGGCTGTGGAGACGACACCTTCGTGCTTACAAACCGCCTGGCTATTGGTGTACCTGATCAGCCAGTGTCTTCCAACGATATTGATGTTAAAGCCGACATTGTCGATTTTAATATTTTCCATGACAAACTTGTCTTTGATATGGGCCGAGACACTGATAACGATGGCATTCGAGATACGTTCTTGGATTCAGCGGATGATCTGACTTTATCTTACAATGAATGTGGCTGGGCAGTATTCTCAAGTGATGAATACAATGTTGAAGTGACACTAAACGGTGTGAGCTCTGCATACATCAACTATGCAGAACAAAATGGTATCGACATTTTCGATTTCGCTTAACCTCAATCAGTTAAGTTCAATGAGATATTCGATATGACAACTAAAATAGGAGGCGCGATGCCTCCTATTTTGTTTGACGGTGGTGTGCGTCTACTATTCGAATGGTGCAGGGTCACCAGATCCCAAACGAACCACAACAGGTTCACCTTCGCTAAAGTCAATTACAGTCGTAGGTTGTTCACCTAAGTAACCGCCATTAAGAATCACATCAACCGCATGTTCTAGTTTATCGCGAATATCCTCTGGATCAGATTCTGTTACGTCACTGCCAGGTAGAATCAACGATGTAGACATCATCGGCTCACCTAATGCTTCCAACAAGTCCAAGGCAATTTGATTGTCTGGAACACGGATACCGATGGTCTTACGTTTTGCATTCATCAAACGACGCGGTACTTCTTTAGTACCTTTGAAGATGAAGGTGTAAGGACCTGGTGTGTTATTTTTCAGCAGTCGGAATGCAGAGTTATCCACTCGCGCATAGAGAGAAAGCTCCGACAAATCACGACACAGTAAAGTAAAGTTATGCTTATCATCCAGACGACGAATCTGACAGATTCGTTCCAGTGCCTGTTTGTTCTCCAACTGACAGCCAAGTGCGTACCCTGAATCAGTAGGGTAAACCACAACGCCGCCGTTACGAATGATTGCTACTGCTTGATTAATCAAGCGAGCCTGTGGGTTTTCTGGGTGAACGTAAAAAAACTGGCTCATTGTAATTCCTCATTATCGAGCCTCTCGGCTCTATATTTTTATGGGTTCTCGACTTCGTATTACTGAGTATTATTCAACGAAGGATCTATTCCCCAATCTTTCCAAACTGGTTCGACGCCAGCAGGCAACCATAGGTTCCTTCCTAGCTCCATCCACGGTGATGGGTAGTGAAAATCACTGCCTTGAGAGGCTAATAGTTTGTATTGTATAGCATAATCAGCCAAGTTGCGCCTTTCTTGTTGCGCTTGCTGTGGCTGTGCAACTTCCATCGCATCACCACCCGCTTCGACAAACGCTGCTAGAAGACGCTTAATCCACTTCGCTGTCAACTTATATCTACCAGGATGCGCTAATACCGCCATTCCACCAGCCGCATGGATAGCATCAACCGCATCCTTCATCGAACACCAATTCGGTGGTACATAACCTGGGTTATTACGCGTTAGGTATTTTTTAAACACCATTTGCATGGTTTTTGCGTAACCATTATCTACCAACCATTTCGCGAAATGCGCTCTTGTCACTGGAGCATCACCGGCGATTTGCCTTACCTCTTCAAGCACACCTACTCGAGTTGCTTTTTGTAGTCGCTCTGCAATTAACTCAGATCGTGTTATGCGATGCTGCTTCTGCTGTTCTATGAGGGCAGATAATTGTTCATTTTCCGGATCGATATTCAGGCCGACAATATGAATGTCTTTGTTTTGCCAGACGGTCGATATCTCAATGCCATTGATGATTTTTATCGGCAAATTATTATCTTGAACGTATTGCTTAGCTAACGCCAAACCGTCAACCGTATCGTGATCAGTGATCGCCAAAACCTCGATATCAAAACTCAGCGCCCTTTCCACTAAATCTTTAGGCTCTAACCGACCGTCCGATGCAGTGGTGTGACTATGTAAATCAATTCTCATATTTTTATCGTTTTAATGCCGTTTTGGGGTTGACTTTTTACTCTCGCACTAGTTAACTAGTACACAAATACAAAGTACGTAATTTAAGGTTCACCATGTTACAAGAATTTAACCAAAACCAAAAAGCGAAAGTTGCGGTTTGTCTTAATAAGGCAAACTCATCAGATCTTGCTTGGTGGCGCACTTGGACTAGTTCTTGGTGGGCAAACGTATACTTCTAGTTTATAGAACCAAACGTTGTAAAGCCCGCTACTTAAGCGGGCTTTTTTGTTTTGTTGCTCATTTCACATTCAACTGCCTAAACATTAATCGAATATAGCCAACTCTAGATTGGGAGAACGTTTGCTTTATGCGACTATGTACGGCAGGAAGATTTAAACAGCTACAAGGAGGTCTTGTGAACAAGGCCATTGAAATTAAGAAACTTGGACAGCTTGAAGTGCTAACGGCTTCCGTCCCTTATACTCAAGACCCGACTCGCTTGTTCCACACACTATGTGAGAACAAAACTGACAGCCTATTGCTGGAATCTGCTGAGATCGATTCAAAGCAAAATTTAAAATCCCTGCTGATCGTAGATTCAGCGGTTCGCATTGTTTGCTTCGGCCATACCGTTAGCATGCACGCCTTGACCAATAACGGTAAAAACCTACTGTCTCACCTAAACCAGAACATCCGTGGTGATGTTGAGAGCAAGTTCGATGGCGAAACGCTAACTTTGCAGTTTAACCAGCCATGCGACACGTTAGATGAAGACTCTCGCCTACGTGAAGCCTCTTCTTTCGATGCGCTGCGTTTGGTTCAGCATAGTTTTGATATTTCACAGCAAGACAAACACGCAATTTTCCTTGGTGGTCTGTTTGCCTACGACTTAGTCGCAAACTTTGAGCCGCTTGGTAATGCCGAAGCAACAAATCAGTGTCCAGATTACGTTTTCTACGTCGCGGAAACACTACTTGTTGTCGACCATCAAACGGAATCTTGCCAGCTTCAAGCGACGTTGTTTGTTGATGGTTCAGAGAAAACAGCGTTAGAGACTCGTATTGCAGAAATTAGCGCCCAATGTGCAGCGCCAAAACTGTTGCCGAGTGCAGAGCAAATAACAGATGTAACGGTAGAACCTAGCGTGTCTGATGCAGACTTCTGCCAAACCGTTCGCGACTTAAAAGAGTTCGTAGTGAAAGGCGATGTATTCCAAGTTGTACCGTCTCGTAGATTCACTCTACCTTGTCCTTCTCCACTGGCTGCTTATAAAGAACTGAAACAAAGTAACCCAAGCCCTTACATGTTCTACATGCAAGATGAGCTGTTCACTCTGTTTGGCGCATCACCAGAAAGCGCGCTTAAGTATGAAACCGATACCAACCAAATTGAAATCTACCCAATCGCAGGCACTCGTCGCCGCGGTAAGCGCCCTAACGGCGAGATTGATTTCGACCTAGACAGCCGCATCGAACTTGAACTGCGCACCGACATGAAAGAAAACGCAGAACACATGATGTTGGTTGACTTGGCACGTAACGACGTCGCTCGTATTGCTCAAGCTGGTACTCGCCACGTAGCAGACCTTCTAAAAGTCGACCGCTACAGCCACGTAATGCACTTGGTGTCTCGTGTGGTTGGTCAACTGCGTGAAGACCTAGACGCGCTGCACGCATATCAAGCATGTATGAACATGGGTACGCTCACCGGCGCACCTAAGATTCGTGCCATGCAGTTGATTCGCGATGTAGAAGGCGCACGACGCGGTAGCTACGGCGGCGCTGTTGGCTACCTCACTGGTGAAGGCACACTCGACACCTGTATCGTGATCCGCTCAGCGTACGTTGAGAACGGCATTGCTCAAGTTCAAGCTGGTGCTGGCGTGGTGTTCGACTCTGATCCACAAGCGGAAGCAGACGAAACGCGCGGCAAAGCACAAGCGGTAATCTCTGCTATCCAAGCAGCGCATAAGTCACAATAAGGAATAGGGTTCAGAGATGGCTAATATCATTTTTATCGACAACTTTGACTCGTTCACCTACAACCTTGTGGATCAATTCCGCTCGCTAGGTCACTCAGTCAAGATTTACCGAAACAACATTCCAGCAGAAACCATTGAACAAGCGATAAACGAGCTTGAAAACCCGGTGGTTCTGCTGTCACCAGGTCCTGGTGCACCGTCAGAGGCAGGCTCAATGCCAGAGCTTATCCAACGTATGAAAGGCAAAGTACCGATGATCGGCATTTGTCTTGGTCATCAAGCAATTGTTGAAGCGTACGGCGGTACTGTTGCTGGCGCGGGCGAAATCATTCACGGTAAGGTCTCTATGATGGAGCACCAAAACCATGCGATTTACCAAAACCTACCATCACCACTTGCAATTGCACGTTACCACTCGCTGGTTGCGACCAAGGTTCCTGAGAGCCTAACCATCACAGCAGAAGTGGATGACTTGGTCATGTCTGTTGTACATGAAGAAGATAAAGTTTGCGGGTTCCAGTTCCACCCGGAATCTATTATGACGACCTACGGAGCAACACTGTTGGCCAATGCCATTGAATGGGCACTAGAAGAACAAACTTCAGCGAACCCACTCACTGCGTAAAAAGCACTTGGCACATAAGAAATTTAGGAGAGGAAATATGGAAGCAATCATCAACCCTATTATTACCAAACTGTACGAGCAAGAATCGCTTACTCAGGAAGAGAGCCAACAGCTATTCGACATCATTATCCGTGGGGAACTAGACCCAATTTTGATGGCATCAGCACTGACTGCACTAAAAATCAAAGGCGAGACACCGGATGAAATTGCAGGCGCTGCAAAAGCACTGCTGGCAAACGCAAACCCATTCCCTCGTCCAGATTATGATTTCGCGGATATCGTAGGTACTGGCGGCGACGGTCACAACACCATCAACATTTCAACCACTGCGGCGTTTGTTGCTGCAGCATGTGGTCTAAAAGTAGCGAAACACGGTAACCGCAGCGTTTCAAGCAAATCGGGTTCTTCTGACCTTCTTGATTCATTTGGTATCAACCTAGCTATGAGCGCAGAAGATACGCGCAAAGCGGTAGACGATATCGGTGTTGCTTTCCTATTTGCACCTCAATACCACGGTGGTGTGCGCCATGCGATGCCAGTGCGTCAAACCATGAAAACACGCACCATCTTTAACATTCTTGGCCCACTGATTAACCCTGCTCGTCCTAACATCGAATTGATGGGCGTTTACAATGAAGAACTGGTTCGTCCTATCGCAGAAACCATGCTACAAATGGGTATGAAGCGCGCCGCTGTAGTACACGGCAGTGGTTTGGACGAAGTAGCAATTCACGGTGAAACAACCGTTGCCGAAATCAAAGACGGTAAGATCACAGAATACAAATTAACGCCTGCAGACTTCGGTCTAGAAGCGCACCCACTAGAAGCAATCAAAGGTGGCGATCCTGAAGAAAACAAAGCGATCATTACCAATATTCTGACGGGTAAAGGTACAGACGCACAGTTGGGTGCAGTGGCAGTAAACGTTGCTCTGCTAATGCGTCTATTCGGCCACGAAGATTTAAAAGCCAACACGCAACAAGCGATTGAGGCAATGAATTCAGGCAAGGCGTACCAATTGGTACAACAACTTGCCGCACACGCTTAAGGAATTGAAGAAGATGACTGACTTCAACACTCAGCAAGCTGACAACCTGTCTGAACACGTTTCTAAGAAAGAAGCAGAAATGGCAGAAGTACTGGCGAAAATTGTCCGCGACAAATATCAGTGGGTAGCAGACCGTAAGGTGTCTCAACCGCTAAGCACATTTCAGTCTGATTTGCAGCCATCGGACCGCAGCTTCTATGATGCTCTGAGTGGCGAAAAGACGGCCTTCATCACCGAATGTAAGAAGGCATCTCCTTCTAAAGGTTTGATTCGTGATCACTTCGACTTGGATTACATTGCATCGGTTTACAACAACCACGCAGATGCAATTTCAGTCCTAACAGACGAGAAGTACTTCCAAGGTAACTTTGATTTTCTTCCTCAAGTACGTGGTCAAGTCAAACAACCCGTTCTGTGCAAAGACTTCATGGTAGATAGCTACCAAGTTTACCTAGCACGTCATTACAGTGCTGATGCCGTGCTACTGATGCTTTCTGTCCTGAATGACGAAGAGTACAAAGCGCTAGAGGAAGCAGCACACAGCCTGAACATGGGTATCTTGACCGAAGTCAGCAACGAAGAAGAGCTTCATCGTGCCGTTAAGCTGGGCGCACGCGTTATCGGCATCAATAACCGTAACCTTCGCGACCTAAGTACTGATTTGAATCGTACAAAAGAACTGGCACCGACTATTCGCGAACTGGCTCCTAACGCAACAGTAATCTCAGAATCTGGCATTTATACACATCAACAAGTTCGTGACTTAGCGGAATACGCAGACGGCTTCTTGATTGGTAGTTCACTGATGGCGGAAGACAACCTAGAACTTGCTGTACGTAAAGTGACGTTAGGCGACAACAAAGTGTGTGGCTTAACGCATCCAGATGACGCAGCAAAAGCGTATCAATCTGGCGCAGTATTTGGTGGCCTGATTTTTGTCGAGAAGTCGAAGCGTGCGGTTGACCTTGAAGGTGCTCGCTTAACCATGAGCGGTGCTCCACTGAACTATGTAGGCGTTTTCCAAAATCACGATATCGATTTTGTTGCTTCTGTCGTCACCTCTTTGGGTTTAAAAGCGGTGCAACTGCACGGTCAAGAAGACCAAGCTTACGTAAACCAACTCAAAGCCGAACTGCCAGCAACGGTAGAAATTTGGAAAGCTTACGGCGTGACTGATGCCAAGCCAGAACTGCTAGCAGAAAACATTGACCGCCATTTATTAGATGCGCAAGTTGGCACTCAAACTGGCGGAACCGGTCAAGTGTTCGACTGGTCACTGATTGGCAACCCAAGCCAAATTATGCTAGCAGGCGGACTGTCGCCAGAAAATGCTCAACAAGCAGCGACACTAGGTTGCTTGGGATTAGATTTAAACTCTGGTGTAGAAAGCGCACCAGGCAAAAAAGATTCACAGAAGTTGCTCGCGGCATTCACTGCTATTCGCAACTACTAAAGCTGGATATCAGCTAAAAAATTTAAAGCTATTCGTAGCGAAAAATACGAGAAGGAATATAACGATGGCAAAACTGAATGCCTACTTTGGCGAATACGGCGGTCAGTACGTTCCGCAAATTCTAGTTCCAGCACTGGAGCAACTAGAGCAAGCGTTTATCGACGCGCAAGAAGATCCAGAATTCCGCAGCGAATTCATGACGCTTCTTCAAGAGTATGCGGGCCGTCCAACGGCTTTGACTCTAACTCGTAACCTAACCAAAGGTACGAAAACCAAACTGTACCTAAAACGTGAAGACCTACTTCACGGTGGCGCGCACAAGACCAACCAAGTGTTGGGTCAAGCGCTACTTGCGAAACGCATGGGCAAAAACGAAATCATCGCTGAAACTGGCGCAGGTCAACACGGTGTTGCAACCGCACTAGCATGTGCACTGCTTGGCCTTAAGTGTCGCGTGTACATGGGTGCAAAAGACGTTGAGCGTCAAAGCCCGAACGTATTCCGTATGAAGCTAATGGGCGCAGAAGTTATTCCTGTCCACTCGGGTTCAGCGACACTTAAAGATGCATGTAACGAAGCGCTACGCGACTGGTCTGCAACTTATGAAGACGCGCACTACCTACTAGGTACAGCGGCAGGCCCTCACCCATTCCCAACGATCGTGCGTGACTTCCAACGCATGATTGGTGAAGAAACGAAGAATCAGATTTTGGCACGTGAAGGTCGTCTTCCTGATGCGGTTATCGCATGTGTGGGCGGTGGTTCAAACGCAATTGGTATGTTTGCTGACTTCATCGAAGAAGAAAGCGTTCGCCTAATTGGTGTTGAGCCAGCAGGTAAAGGTATCGATACTGACCAGCACGGTGCACCACTTAAGCATGGTAAAACAGGCATCTTCTTCGGTATGAAAGCACCATTGATGCAAGATCCAAACGGCCAAGTAGAAGAGTCTTACTCGGTGTCTGCTGGCCTTGATTTCCCTTCAGTTGGTCCACAGCACGCACACCTAAACGCAATTGGCCGTGCTGAATACGACAACGTGACAGACGATGAAGCGCTAGAAGCATTCCAAGAGATTGCACGCCATGAAGGCATCATCCCTGCACTTGAATCTTCTCACGCCGTGGCACACGCACTGCGTATGGCACGTGAGAATCCAGAAAAAGAGCAATTGCTGGTTGTTAACCTATCTGGTCGTGGTGATAAAGATATCTTCACTGTACATGCCATCCTAGAAGAAAAAGGAGCGATCTAATGAGCCGTTATGAGAAGATGTTTGCGCGCCTAAACGAAAAGAACCAAGGCGCATTTGTACCGTTCGTAACGGTTTGCGATCCAAACGCAGAGCAGTCTTACAAAATCATGGAAACACTGGTTGAGTCTGGCGCAGATGCCCTTGAACTTGGTATTCCATTCTCAGATCCGCTAGCCGATGGCCCAACCATCCAAGGCGCTAACATTCGCGCGTTAGATTCAGGTGCAACACCAGATATCTGCTTCGAGCAAATCGGTAAGATCCGAGCTAAATACCCAGAGTTACCTATTGGTCTTCTTATGTACGCGAACCTTGTTTACTCTCGTGGTATCGAGAACTTCTATGAGCGTTGTGCAAAAGCAGGTATCGATTCTGTTTTGATTGCAGATGTACCAACTAATGAAAGTGCCGAATTTGTTGCTGCTGCAGAAAAGTTTGGTATTCACCCAATCTTCATCGCACCACCAACGGCAAGTGATGAAACACTGAAGCAAGTATCAGAGTTAGGTGGCGGCTACACTTACCTACTCTCTCGTGCAGGTGTTACTGGCGCAGAAACCAAAGCAAACATGCCTGTAGGTCATATGCTCGATAGACTGAACCAGTTTGATGCGCCACCAGCACTACTTGGTTTTGGCATCTCTGAGCCTGCACAGGTGAAACAAGCACTAGAATCTGGCGCCGCTGGTGCAATTTCTGGTTCAGCCGTGGTAAAAATCATTGAAGCGAACGTTGATCAGCCACAAATTATGCTCGACAAGCTAGGTGAATTCGTTTCTGCAATGAAAGCTGCCACTCAAAAATAATTTCAGTTTGATATGACACAACAACGCCCGCTTAACATTATGTTTAGTGGGCGTTTTCTTACTATCGCGTTTATACCACGTCATTTTTTGTTCAACGCCCGCACTTTCCAAATCTATCTCAAGCAGAGCACTCAAAGAGTGTTAAGCTTGGGTAACTTAACTCACTCAATAAAGCAATGTGCAGTAAGGTTGCTACATGGAAGAAGTCAAAACACTGCTAGCCAAATGTCCTGTACTATCAGGGCTGCCAGATAAAGGGCTTAGTGAAGCAGCGCAAATGACTAAGGTTCGCTGCTTCGACGAAAAAGCACTGATTTGCAATAAAGGTGCGCTTCAATCTTCTCTTATGGTCATAGCTCAAGGTGCAGTGAGAGTGAACTCAATTAGTTCAAAAGGCAAAGAAGTCACACTGATGATTTTCGAAGCTGGTGGCTGGTTTGGAGACAATGTTTTTTCTCCCGGTATGCCTCGTATTTTTGGTGCGACCGCGCATTCTGACGTGACTGTAATGGAGCTTCCTGGAGATAAATTTCGCCAATTACTCGCCAAATACCCTCAAAGTTACCCCACTATACTCGACTTACTTAGCCGCCGCTTGTGGTCTGCTATTTCTGTTATCGAAGATGACGCGATTAGAGGAATTGAAGAACGAGTCGCCAAAAGGTTGCTGCTGCTTGCTGAATACCAACTTAATCAAGCGATCGATACTCGACCATGCGTTGTCAGGGTAACAAGAGAACATATCGCTAACATGATGGGGCTAACTCGTCAGAGTGTACACAAGATACTAAAACGATTAGAAAGTATCGGGATGCTAGAGCTAAACTATGGCTCAGTAACCATTACCAATCCGAAGCGCTTAGAAGAATACTTTAAAAAACTCGAGCAATAGATCCATTCAACAAACGGTAAGTATTGTCTAACGATAGCTAAAAACCTTATGCATCTAATTGGTCAAGAGCACAACACCATTTGCGCTTAGGCAAGTGGCGCTGTGACACAAAGACCATTGAATTGACTAAGCTATATTCAATTCAGATTTCAACTCACGTTTCAAAATCTTTCCTGTCGCACTCATCGGGAGGTGCTCACGAATTTCGACATAACGAGGATATTTAAACGAGGCTAATTGCTCTTTACCCCACTTTTGTAATGAATCGGCGTCAATGTATTCTTTTGGTTTAAGTACAACGTAGGCTTTTATCTCTTCGCCATACTCTTCATTTGGAATCCCTATCACCGCGACCATTGAAACTGCAGGATGAGTCATGAAAACTTCTTCAATTTCTCTGGGATAAACATTAAATCCACCTCGAATGATCAGATCTTTCATTCTATCGACAATAAACAAATTACCTGAACTGTCAAATCGGCCCACATCACCAGTATGGAACCAACCATTTTGTAGTGCAGATTCAGTAACTTCTGGGCGGTCAAGATATCCCTTCATAACATTATGACCACGCACAACAATCTCACCTTCTTCGCCTATCGGTAGTGCATTACCTTCAATATCGATAACTTTTACTTCGACACCTTGAACCGGTTGACCTACCGAGCCTGGTATGCGCTCCTGATCCAAATGATTAAAACATGCAATAGGACTTGTCTCCGACAACCCGTATCCTTCTAAGATCGGCACATTAAATGTTTCTTCAAAGGTTCGAAAGATTTCGGTTGGCAATGACGCACCACCGCTTACTGCAACACGCAATGACGAGGTATCAAATTGATGCTGCACATGAAGCAGACCGATGTACATCGTTGGCACACCAGCAAATATCGTCACCCTATGTTTTTCCACCAGCTCAAGAACATGTTTAGGCTCAAACCTAGGCACTAACACCAATGTTGCCCCGCCCAAAACACTAGCATTTAAGTGGACGGTTTGACCAAATGTATGAAATAAAGGCAAAGTTACTAAGTGAATATCATCGGCCTGGCTGCCCATAATGTTTTGTGCCACCAGAGCGTTCATTATGATGTTCTGCTGAGTCAGCTCAGCGCCTTTTGGTAAGCCTGTCGTGCCTGATGTATACAAAATCACACAAGTATCATCCGCATTACGCGGTATATAATCTGGCAACGGTTGGACATCGGCTATAAACGCATTGAGAGTTATTACACCATTCCAATAGCTTTGATCTTGAGATTGAGTCAGTACGACTATGCCTTCGCATGTATCGACTTGTTCAAAGGCTTTTACACCCTCTTTTGCCATTGGCAGTTCTTTCGTCCCTTCAAAGCAGAAATAAAACTTCGCTTTTGAATCTTCTAAGTGATACTTAATTTCTCGCGCTTTCAAAAGCACATTTAATGGGACTGCAACCGCGCCAGCTTTTTGTATTGCATAATAAACAAACGCGAAAAAAGGAATGTTTGGGCATGAAATCGCAACGCGGTCACCTGGCTTTACGCCTTTATTGATTAAAGACGCTGCGATCTTGCCAGCGATCGCATCAAATTGCGCATAACTTATCTTTTCAGCGCCACATATCAACGCCGTTTTATCTGGTTTACTCGCAGCATTTCTTTGTAACGCAGCAGCAAGATTCATCATAGTCTCTTCACCTCTTACTTGTCTTTCTCGTCTAATCAGCTCAGGAGCATTAACTAAGCAAGTTATCCTTAACACTGGATCGTCAGCATTTGATTCTCACCAGTCATTACCATTTAACATTATGTTTACAACGCAATCAGAACTAAGAATGTAAAGCAATTAACATTTCAGAAGGCAAATTAATAAAAGTGTGAGCTTGAAAGAGATGAATTGTTATAAATATCACCCCAAGTCACTAAAAACTCTGACTGCAATAGCAAATACAAAAGCGGTTAAAATTAACAAAAAGAAAACAAATAAAGAAAAATAAACTTGAACAATCCCAAGCGTAACCCTTATAAGAAAAATCAATAGCAAACGTTTGCTATTGAACAAAACTTTATCGCTCGTCAATAAAATATCGATTAATCCATCAATAATACCTTGCTGCATATTGCCAATTGTAAACGATAAGTGTAAAAAGCAAGGCGAGATAATTATCCGTAAATCCATTTATGGTTAGTGGGTAATTTTAGGATTTTACATTTTATTAGCACAGAGGTTATGGAAGTGTTAAAAGAAAAGAGTTTGCTAAACAACATTGGCGTACAAGTCGTAATCGCCATGATCGTGGGCACAGCCGTTGGTGCCATGATGGGTCATGATGCGACAGTGTTCGCTCCTTTAGGTGCTATCTTTATCAACTTAATCAAAATGTTGGTTATTCCTTTGGTTGCTGTAGCCTTGATTTCTGGCGCCGCTGGTCTTGGGAACAGCCAGTCAGCAGGTAAAGTTGGTATCGTCACTCTAGGTTATTTTGGTTTAACATCCGCCCTAGCCGTTGCGCTTGCACTATTTATGGGTGAAGTATTCCAACCAGGCATGGGTATCGACGTCTCTGGCGTTGAAGGCATGTTCTCAGCAGAATACGCTTCAAAAGGTGAACTACCGACTTTCTGGGCAACCATCACTGGTATGATCCCAACCAACGTTTTCCAATCACTAAATGAAGCAAACATCCTACAGATCCTCGTTTTCTGTATGTTCTTTGGTATTGCGATTTCTAAGCAAGCAAAAGAGCGTCGTGAACCAATCATCAATGGTGTCAACTGCATCGTTGACGCAATGGTTTGGATGATCAACAAAGTAATGATCATTGCACCTATCGGTGTATTTGGTCTGATGGCAGAAGCCGTCGGTACGTTTGGTTTTGGTGCGCTAATGGTGGTGTTTAAACTGTTCGTTGTTTACGTTGCCGCCATCCTAATCTTCGGTTTCGTTGTTTACCCAGCAATGGTGCATGTTTTCACGAAGACATCTGCGAAGAAATTCCTGTCTTCAATGAAGAAACCGCAAGCAGTTGCACTTTCAACAGCGTCTTCTATGGCAACACTGCCTGTCACAATGGACACCTGTGAAAAAGAGCTGGGCGTAAAAAATTCAACTGCATCATTTGTTCTGCCTCTAGGCGCAACGATCAACATGTCAGGTAATGCGATTTACTATGGCTTGGTTGCTATCTTCTTTGCTCAACTGTTCAATATCGATCTAGGCATGGGCGCTTACATTGCAATTATCGTAACGTCTACATTGGGTGCGGTTGGTCAAGCAGGTGTTCCTGGCCCTTCTTTCCTAGTGGTTGCCGTGCTTCTTGCCGCTGGTATTCCAATTGAAGGTCTACCGCTGCTATTCGCTCTTGACCGTATTTTCGATATGATTCGTACAGCACTAAACATCACAGGTGATGCTGCATGTGCAGTTATCGTTGATGCGCTAATTGAAGAAGAAACGGCAGAAGCTGAGCTAAAAAAGCAAGAAGCCTAACCCTTTCTTGAATAGACCAAAAACCGCTCATAATGAGCGGTTTTTTTGTCTTTTCTTGCATTACGTAACTATACAAATAGAAACCGATGGCATAAATTTTTCAAAATGATATAAGCCATTACAAAATATAACAAAACGTTAGAGCTAGGTTATATCATGAGTCTTGAGCAATCTTTGGAATATCTCACCAAAATAAATTTGCCGATCGAATCAAAGCAGCAGGCCCTGGTTGACTCAGTTATTCTTACCCTAACGAAACAAAAACGAGATGCTCTTTTTCAACAGGTTGCTCTGTATCGAATAAAACTGCTTAAATCTCTCTTTCCTAAACACGCATCAAAAAGTCTTTCTGCACTATTTGAGTTAATGGATTATCGAGATTTAGTGCAACAGTATCCGACAGGTTTCTCCAAAGAGATTCGTTTACTTGAACAACTTGCCGCAGATTGTTACCCGCATTGGATGGTTTTCTGGTGTCAATGCGAGATCGAAGCAATCAAGCAAAAATATCCTTCAAACGAAGCTGCGATTCCTACTCCGCTTCCGTTTGACGACCACAGCTATACTAGCGTGTTAATTGAAGATATCGCAGATTGCGATCTTGAGGTAATGCTGCCAAATCATGCAGCGTTAATGCCGATTTCCGAAGCGATCACACTGAGTAATCTTGAGCTTTTCGTCCAAACTGAACAATGGTTTGAAATCTTGCCTCTTTTATCACTCTCGCAAAAAGGGCAGCACTTTGCCCTCTTGCTCAAATCGTCATCTTCACCAATCATGGTCTCCTCCGCTTTAGTGCAAAGCTGGCATCAACGAAATAACTGGCTTAGTTACTCACCACAGTTTAGTAACGAACAATGGCAGTTTTGCTTTCCTAATCATGGGTACAGTGTTCTCAATCAACTGGGTATTTTGGAGTGTCGTGCTCTAACTCATGAGCACACTCTTATTGAGTTTGATGCTCAGTTTCAATCTCGTGTAAAGAACACTGAAGCGGTTTGCGAAGTGCTGCGCCTTACGGTGGGAGGCAACATCCAACAAAAGCTGTATTTTTTGTATCTGGCGCAAAAAACAATGATGAGTGAGCTTTATAAAACAGGCTATAAGCTCGGCTTTACCATTATTGAGCAAGTATTTATGTTAAATTTCTATCAATCTATTGATTTAAGTGCCTACTTTCACTCAGGATACCGCGACATTAACGGTGACGGTACCAAGACATACCGCGGTTTCTGGAATTTAGGTATGATGGTTGAAGCATTTCAAGACATACAATTTCGCGACTACAAACATTGCGTACGAACAAAAAGAATGGATAAAAAGGTGAATGAGCATGCTTGATGTTCATTTGCACGGTCTCTTTTACCCAAAAGCAATGGCATTGTACGCGACTGTACTAATAGTATTCGCTTGGCTACTGTATTACTGCTATCGCCTAAAACAGAAGAGTGAATCAATCTTAGGCTCGCATCACGCGCCTTACATCGCTTATTCCAGCTGTATCATTGTTTGGATAAGCAGCAACGCCTATTTCCATACCGATTTATTGCCAGAATTAGGCTCTGTTGGTGGCATCTTTATGGCTAAGTTAGCGAACTTAGCGTCTTTTTTCGCCTTTGCGTTTGCATTCTATTTTTCTTGCCAGTTAACCGCAGATGTTAAAAAAACAGCGGTCAAAGTCTGGCAAAAAGTCGTCTTTGTCGCACTAGCAACGTATTCACTGTACATCAACTTAGTGCCGAATCTTACTGTCGAAAATGTCACCATTAGTGGTCCAAGCCAGTTCGTCATTGAATTTGGCTCACATACCTCATATTTTTTCATTAGTTTGCTAGCTTTCGTGGTACTAACGCTGCTTAACTTGATTGCCATGCGCGCGAACAGCAGCAAGCTCACGCTAGCAAAAAGCAACTATATGATAGCTGGCATTTTGGTATTCATGTTATCTACGGCAGTGATACACCTTGGAATGACGTATTTCCTTGGCGACTTCTCCCTAACTTGGTTACCACCAGCACTTTCAATCAGCGAAATGTTGTTTGTGGGCTATGCCCTACTTACCTCTCGCTTCTACAGCGCTAAATATCTCACGTACTTAACGGTAAGCGCGCTCTTAGTCTGCGCCATTTTTGTTCTGCCGCTAGGGGCGATATTTATTCCTATCTCTGAAGATAACCAATGGCTTGTTGCGGTACCTTTATGTGCGCTTATCGGTATCACTTGGCACTTGCTTTTTAAGCGAGTCAGTCGTTACGCTTCGTATTTTATTTATGGGAAACGACACACTCCCGTTCAGCAAATCCTTGGGTTAGAGGAAGAGTTTAAACGCTCAATAGATGATGCTATGCATCAGTTGGCATCGTTACTTAACATACCAAACAACAAGCTGCAGCTAGTCACTAGCAATTACACAGAAACGTTTTACGAAGAGTACCTGCCGTCAAGCAAGTCAGTTCTCGTGCTAGATGAGTTGTCTGAAGAAATTGATTATGCCTCCTCTTCTAAAGGGTCGATGAGAAAGCTCTACGAGCGCATGCGCTCAAGCAATACTGCGCTCGTTATGCCTCTCTTCGGTCGTGGAAAGTCTGTTACTCACTTACTAATTTCTTCACATAAAATAGATAATAAGCTGTTTTCTAATGAAGAAATCTCAGCTCTGCAAACGTTATTAGTTCGCATCCAGAGCACCATTGAAGCCGATAGAAAGGTACGCCAAAGCCGTGCGCTGGCTAACTCCATTGCACATGAAATGCGTAACCCTCTCGCTCAAGTACAATTACAATTTGAAGCTTTAAAACAGCATATAGAGTCAAACGCTTCACTGGATACGCTAAAAAGAGAAATTGATAAAGGTGAAGCCGCTATACAACGCGGTCGACAACTTATCGATATTATTTTACGAGAAGTTAGTGACAGCTCACCAGAGCATGAGCCTTTAGCTCTCACTTCCATACATAAAGCCATCGACCAAGCAGTAAGCCGTTATGGTTTTGAAAACGATCAAATAATAGAGAGAATTAACCTGCCACAGGCACACGATTTTGTCGCGAAGTTAAATGAGACCCTGTTTAACTTTGTCATTTTCAATTTGATTCGTAACGCTATCTACTATTTTGATTCTTATCCCGACAGTCAAATTGAGATTCGTACCCAGACGGGGGCTTACGAAAACATTCTGATCTTCCGAGATAGTGGGCCAGGTATAGATAGCAGTATCTTACACAAGATATTTGATGACTTTTTCTCGTATCAAAAAAGCGGAGGCAGTGGCTTAGGTTTGGGCTATTGCCAACGTGTTATGCGCTCCTTCGGAGGACGAATAGAGTGCCAGTCTGAATTGAACGAGTTCACAGAATTCTACTTGTATTTCCCAGTCGTACCAAACGCACCAAAACCAGAGACATTAAGAGCACCGGACTTTGATAGCTGGAAAGCAACTGCATCACATTCTGAAAATCATTCAGCTCAACACGTACAAGTATGTAAAGATGCACCAACAGTGCTCATTGTAGATGACAAAGAGGTGCAACGCACCTTGGTACAGATGTATTTAAAAAGATTGGGAGTCAACAGCTTACAAGCAAATAATGGAGCCTCTGCGGTAGAACTCTTCCACTCTCACAAGATTGATCTCGTTCTTATGGATGTCCAAATGCCGGTAATGAATGGATTTGACGCCAGCCAACGGATTAAGCAAATCACATCCTCCGTTCCAATCATTGCCTTATCTGGTGAGTCTGGAGCTAGAGAGTTGGAGCTAATTTCGACACTCATGGATGACAGGCTCGAAAAGCCCACCACGTTAAATGCACTTCAAGTCGTCATCCAAAGATGGTTACAGAACGAGAATTTTGCACCTTCCAACACTTTTTAATTTGCAAATATAGAATTGGCACTAGATGTGCATTATTGGAGTAAATCGAATTATCCAGAAGGTCAAGCAGGCTGCAAATGAGTAGCGTATGAGCTTGATAAGGAGATCGCCATGTTACTTCATCGACATACATACTACGGCTTGATTCATCATGGAATCAAAACACTGTTACTTGATCGCTTAGGCCACTATACAGAAGAAGAGTATCATCAATATCTGACCCTGATGACTGGTAAATCCACTTGCTTCACGATGTCTCTCGAAGAGCTAGAAGCAACGGTCGATAACTTACTGCGGGAAGGCTATTTAGAAGATGTAAAAACGCTTATTTCCCAATATCAACGTGTGGCTTAAGGTTTAAAACTCTCAACTCTATTGCCGCTTCACGCGGCAATTTTTATTCCTTCCATTTGCTGTTTCGACATGGAAGAAGCTTGCGGGCTGTACGATATACTAAGCGTTACTATTCTTACCTTAACTTCCTCAGTATTCACATCTTGTCAGATTCCGTTAGACTGTCTTCAATTCAATAATTAGGTAGATTTTGCCATCATGAAGCAGATCCTAGACTTTATACCACTCATCGTTTTCTTCGCTTTATACAAGCTGTACGACATCTACGTGGCGACAGGTGCACTGATCGTAGCAACAGCCATTCAACTTGTCGTCACCTACGCGCTGTATAAGAAAGTCGAAAAGATACAGCTAATAACATTTGTTATCGTCACTATCTTCGGCGGCATGACCCTTTTCTTCCACGACGACAATTTTATAAAGTGGAAAGTCACCATCATTTACGCGATTCTGGCGATTGGCTTAGCAGTGAGCCACGCATTGGGAAAATCAGCCATCAAAGGTATGCTAGGCAAGGAAATTACGTTACCTGACGCTGTTTGGGCAAAGATTAACTGGGCTTGGGTTGGCTTCTTCTCATTCTTCGCTGGCCTAAACATTTATATTGCTTACGAATTGCCGTTGGATGTTTGGGTTAACTTCAAAGTATTTGGAATGTTGATCGCGACATTTGCCTACATGATTGCGACTGGCTTTTACATTTATAAACACATGCCAAAAGAACAAAAAAATAACTCATCCGATGTGTCCACTGATGATTAAAAACTCAGTTTTGCTATAATCCGCGACTTCACAGCGACCTTAGGGTCGCTGTTTTGCTCCATGTATCAGTAAACCGCTCAAACAACGTACCGTTTTCAGACCATTCTTGCTGCTGTAAACCAACTTTCTCTGGTCCGGTATCTGCGGTTTTTTAAGGACCTTTGGTTCTAGGTATTTACTATGTTGGCGCTTAGTTTGAGCGCCTTTAAGATTTAGGATGTCACAATGAGTCAAGAAATTAGCTCTCCGAAAGGTCAAATGCTGCTTCGTACCCTTGCAATGCCTGCAGATACAAACGCCAATGGCGATATTTTTGGCGGTTGGATAATGTCTCAGCTCGACTTAGCGGGCGCGATTCTGGCAAAAGAGATCTCTTGTGGTCGCGTTGTCACCGTTTCGGTATCAAGCATTACGTTCAAAAAACCTGTTGGTGTGGGCGATGTCGTATGCTGCTACGGCGAATGCACTAAGATCGGCCGCACATCCATGAGTGTCGATTTGGAAGTATGGGTCAAACCCGTCAAAGCTCACGGTGTTGGCGAACGCTTCATGGTTTGTGATGCGACCTTCAACTACGTAGCCATTGACAGTGAAGGTAAACCACGTCCGGTTCAGAATTAGTCAACCTACAACGCTAACAGTTAGAAAGGATCTCACATTTTCTGTTGTTCACTTGTGAGAGACACAAAAAAGGCGTTAAATTAACACTTTACCCTACCAATTAAGGAACTATGCTATGTGGTATGTCATCTTTTCACAGGACGTTGAGAACTCGTTGGAAAAACGCATGAGCGTTCGCCCACAACACTTGGATCGCTTACAAAAGCTACAAGACGAAGGTCGCCTTCTTACAGCTGGTCCGATGCCTGCGATAGATTCTGACAATCCTGGTGAAGCTGGATTTACGGGCTCAACTGTCATCGCTGAATTCGCCTCTCTAGAGGATGCTAAAGCGTGGGCAGAAGCCGATCCTTACGTAGCGGCTGGTGTTTACGATCATGTTATCGTGAAACCGTTCAAAAAAGTGTTTTAATTTATGAAAAAATTACTGTGTCTTTTCTTGGTATTTGGTGCTCTGGCTGGCTGTTCATCAACCGATGATAATCAGCGCCAACTTGAGCTTATGGCATCAAACCGAGCAGGAGTCTTGTCTGCGGGCCTCCCTTTAGAGTACGGTCCACTGCAAATAATGCGTGTCTCATCCAACAAAAATGTTGTAGAGATGATGATGATTTATAACGATGGCGCACTCGGTGCAAAGCCGTTAAATCAAGTACTGAATACCAGTATCTATACCTACTGCAGCAACCCAGAAGTTCGCAAGCAAATTGATATGGGCTTGATGTATCGTATTAAGGTACGTAATTCTCGCGGTCAGTTGATGGCAGATGAGTTGGTTTCCGCACAGACTTGTACTCAGGTGAAGTAGCTACAGTAATTTTTGTTGCTTTCGGCACGAGACGATGATTCGCTATTATTGGATAATCTGAAAACGAAAGTTAACAATTAAGAATAGAAAAACGGAGACCACAGTCTCCGTTTTTATTTGCTGTAACGACGTGTTACGCCAGCTCAGCACGGAGCTTCTTCGCCGCTGAAACCAGATTCGCCAATGCCGCTTCTGTCTCCTTCCAGTTTCGTGTTTTCAGACCACAATCTGGGTTTACCCACAAACGTTGAGCCGGAATTTTTTCTGCCGCTTTCTTGATTAAACCTTCAATCCATTCTTCCGTAGGAATGTTTGGTGAGTGAATGTCATAAACACCAGGGCCAATTTCGTTCGGGTAATTGAACTCTTCAAATGCTTTCAGCAGCTCCATATTTGAGCGAGATGTTTCAATGGTAATGACGTCCGCATCGAGTGCCGCAACCGAATCAATGATTTCATTGAACTCGCTGTAACACATATGAGTGTGAATCTGAGTTTCTGGTTTTGCACTTGCCGCAGAAACCTTAAACGCATTTACGGCCCATTCTAAGTACGCTTTGTGATCGCGTTTTTTGAGTGGTAAACCTTCTCGAATGGCTGGCTCGTCAATTTGAATGATATTGATGCCTGCATCTTGCAGGTCAGACACCTCATCACGCAGTGCCAAAGCAAGTTGCTGCGCAATTTCTTGACGCGTGATGTCTTCACGTGGGAACGTCCAACATAAAATCGTTACTGGTCCAGTCAACATGCCTTTCATCTGTTTGCTGGTTAGCGACTGGGCATACGTCGACCATTCAACCGTGATCGGTTTTTCACGTTCAATGTCAGCAACTACAATGGCAGGTTTCACACAGCGAGAACCATAACTCTGTACCCAACCAAATTTGGTCGTTTGAAAACCCGCCAAGTTCTCAGCGAAGTATTCCACCATGTCGTTACGCTCTGCTTCACCATGAACAAGCACATCTAGGTCGAGCGCCTCTTGACGTTTTACTGCGTCAGCAATATGTCCTTTAAGTGCTTGGATATATTCAGACTCAGATAATTGACCTGTACGATAAGCGCTGCGCTGCACCCGGATTTCACCCGTTTGAGGAAAAGAGCCGATTGTCGTTGTTGGCAACAAAGGCAAGCCCAATACTTCAGCTTGATGCGCAGCACGCTCTGCATAAGGTGCGCTGCGCTCGGCAAGTGACGCGGTAATGTTGTTTAAACGCGCTTGTACTTGAGGTTTATTCACATGTGTTGCTGTCTTGCGCGCTTTGATTGGCTGGCTATAGGTATCACAAGCGAGAATCGCATTTTGGTCACCATCGAGCGCTCGGCCAAGCAAGGCGACTTCTGCCACTTTTTGTTTTGCAAAGGCAAACCAACTTTTTACTTCTTCGCTCAGTTCTGTTTCCAGTGCTAAATCAACAGGGCTATGTAGCAGAGAACATGAACTGGCAACCCAAAGTTTGTCGCCCAGTTTCTCTTTGACTGGCTGTAGACGCTCGAGTTGGGCACTTAAATCTGAACGCCACACGTTACGACCATTCACAACGCCGGCAGAAAGCACCCACCCCTCCGGTAACTTGGCAACCACATCGTCAAGCTGCCGAGGGACGGCAGATAAATCGATATGCAAACCATCCACCGGTAGCTCTACAATTTTGTCTAGCGTATCGCTTACGGAGTCAAAGTACGTCGTTAGCAGCACTTTTACATCGCTTCGAATCACTTGGTAGGCTAGCTTAAACGAATCAGCCCATTTGCTTTCTAGCTCCAGTGACAAAATTGGCTCATCAATCTGAACCCACTCAACACCTTGACTTGCTAGCTTTGCCAAAATAGCTTGGTAAGCAGTAAGTAAGCGTGGTAGCAGGGTTAAGCGGTCAAACCCTTCTTCGACCTCTTTGCCCAAGTAAAGGTAACTGACTGGCCCAAGCAAAACAGGCTTCACTTGGTGGCCAGCTTGAAGCGCTTCGTTGACTTCTTCAAACAGTTGCGGCCAGCTCACTTCAAACGTATCGTCCTTGCTGAATTCAGGGACAATGTAATGGTAGTTTGTGTTGAACCATTTGGTCATATCCGATGCCGCAGCGCCCGCACAGCTGCAACCCGCCTGAGATTGACCGCGACCCACTTTGAACAACGTATCCAGGTTAGGGAAACCATCAGCGTGACGCTTTGGCACATGACCCAATAGCAACGTGGTCGTCAGTACATGATCGTACCAAGCGAAGTCGCCAGCGGTGGCAAAACTCAGACCAGCATCCGTTTGTGTTTGCCAGTTTTTGGCGCGTAGATCTGCCCCAACCTTTTTAAGCTCAGCTTGATCAATTTCTCCTCGCCAGTATTTCTCCTGAGCGAATTTTAATTCTCTTTTTTCACCAATGCGTGGATAACCTAGTATGTGAGTCGTTGTCGCCATGTCCCTATTCCTTTCTCAATTTTGTTCAATTTGTTTGGATCAGAGCATCTTTCGGTAAAGAATAAGATGTCTGGATGGCTAAACTATCGCTCTCATCTGATATTAGAACAACGTCCATTTATTCAACTTGTTTATTAAAAAAATTCATCATGAAGCGACATGATTCGCAAATAAAAACAACAAATAGACGTCTAGACGTTTACATATCCATTTTTTGTCGTTAAGTTATTTACACGATTGCTATTCTGTTCATAGCGAGCAACAAAGGATGAAAGGAATTCATGATAGAGCTAAAACATTTGCGGACACTCACTTCGCTTCGAGACACTGGCTCTCTAACGGCGACAGCGACCGCTTTGCATCTCACTCAGTCGGCACTGTCTCATCAGATCAAAGATTTGGAGGCGCGAATTGGAGGGCAACTGTTCCTGAGAAAGACTCGTCCGGTGAAGTTCACTTCAGAGGGAGAAATCCTATTGCGTCTTGCAGAAGATATCCTTCCGAAACTCGCAAGAGCAGAAAATGATTTAGCGAGCTTGAAAGAGGACGTCAATGGCCGATTACATATGGCCATTGAATGTCACTCTTGCTTCCAATGGCTAATGCCTGCACTTAGGGAGTACCAACTTGCTTGGCCAAGCGTAACATTGGACTTTTCCTCTGGTTTTGGCTTTGAACCACTCCCAGCTCTATTGGCAGGCGAACTCGATCTTGTTATTACTTCCGATATCCAACCTCGATCCGAAGTCCACTACGAGCCTCTATTCGACTTTGAAATGCGTTTAATTACCGCAACCAACCACCCATTGGCGGAAAAAGAAATTATTGATCCGCAAGATCTCGCAGATCAAACCATGCTCTCTTATCCTGTTCAAAAACAAAGGCTAGACGTCGTAAAACACTTTCTTCAGCCAGCAGGAATAGAACCTGCGAAATGGAAGCAAGCCGACAACACTCTCATGTTAGTTCAGATGGTCTCTGCTGGATTGGGGGTGGCCGCACTACCCAATTGGGCGATTTCTGAATTTTCTCGCCAAGGTCTTATTACCAGTAAACCTTTCGGCCAAGGCTTATGGCGTCGCTTGTTTGCAGCAACGCGTCACTCAGAGAAAGAGAAGCGTTACTTACAAGCTTTTTTCGCAACCGCGAGGCTACAATGTAAAAGCCACCTTGACGGAATCAAGGTGGCTTAAAAGATTTGGATTATGAAAGGCTTAGCGTTGATATGCTTTAAATTGGTTAGTCAATGGATCGTACTGATAACCGAGCATATCAAGCTTGCCGACTACAGACTCTACATCCATCTCATACACTGATACTAACTCGTCAAAACTGTCGCACTCTAAACGTAGCTTTTCGTTGACGATACCTAGCAAAATAGTGCTGTCCAGATTACCTACATTGCTTAAATCCATCGCGACTCTCCTCTTCGACAAGGTATATAAACAAGCGTAGTAGTAATCACGCGAATTTAAAGTGAGTGCGATCTAAAACGTGATCACCTTATACCCAAGCACCAAGAAAGCACTTGGATATAAGCTGTCTAGCTTTGTCTTTAGAATAGAGGTTAAGCCGCGAGAGAGAATAAACCTTGCAGGCTCGTCATCGACGCGAGTGCTAGAAGCAAGGCAACGCTCAGTTGCACCTTTTCTGGTTTCTTATGCGTAAAAATATGCCAACACCACACAATAATTGAAGAAATTAGCATAGCTAAAGACAGCAAGATCGGCTGTGTCGCAGCGTTTAGTGTGGCTTCATTTAACTGGTAAGAAGCAAACAACGTTGCGATGACTAATAGCATTCCAGACACAATGCCCGTAACTGGTAAAATACGGTGAAATGCCTGTAATCTGCTGCGAGCTATCGTAAGCAGCAATTGAGAAAATGACGCCCCAAGGAAAAATATCATTAGCGCCATCGCTATCGATGCTGGCCAGCTTGATTGCTCAAATACTTGAATACTCACATACGCAAAGGCCAAACCATTCGCTAAATGCATCGCCCATAGTGGCCCTTTCTCACGCGTTTTCTTGGTTTGAACCTGAGAATAGAAGTAGAAAATAGCAAACACGATCATAAATGCTTCAATGCGAAGTGACGCAACAGCGAGCCACAATACAGCTACTGCTGGCAACATTTTATGAAGACGTCCTCGCTGACCAGGACAAATATCGCCCTTTATTAGAAGCAAAGTCAGTAGCGCTTGTGCGCCAAATAGCATCGGAGGGAAAGTAACCAGCAATTGTTGAATCATGTTGAATGCACGCTCAAAAGTCATTTTGGGGGGCGATAATATCAAATCAACTATCGCCAAACCACCGAAAGTCGGCCCCCAAATGAGCTAAAACGGTAAGACAATTTTATTCACAGAGAGGCAAGATACTTCAACGCGTCTTCCTGCGTTAAAACTCCACGGTACTCTTCTTTGGTATTACACAGTACCCAAGGGAAACGAATGCCGGTTTTAACCAACTCTCGAATAACAGAGACAGGTAAATCCTCATCAACCAACACAAAATCGGTGCTCATTATCTGATTAACAGGACGTTTCCAAATTCGGCTTTCTCGTTCAGTTTCTCGCTCTGTGCCCATCGAGGGCGTTAGGTGTAAATTCACCGTCTCTTTCGTAATTAACCCAACACAACGATTTTCATTGAGAACAACTAAAGGCGAGCTTGGATTCAAATTCATGTACTCCACTGCCAAGGAGAGCGGTTCTCCAGGGTCCATAGACCTGACTTGTTCATGGCTCACAGATTGCAACACATCACTTTGCTTAGACTCAATCGCGATGTCAGAGAACAGATGCCCATAACTGTTCGCTTTATCCATCAAATCGACAGGCACGGCAGCAGAAAATAGAAAGCCCTGCATGTAATCGACACCGATTTCTGCCAATACTTGAAGTTCTTGCTTAGATTCCACGCCTTCAGCAACCACTTTTACATTCATTTGCTGTGCAAGCTCGGTGACCATTTTCACAATGTTATAGCTGGTGCTCCCTTTATGAATGTTCTTGATGAATTTTCGGTCTATTTTCAGTAAATCAAACTGCCCTTTTTCTAGATAAGAAAAAGAAGAATACCCAGTACCGAAGTCATCAATCGCGATCTCAATGCCCTCTTTCCGCACTTCCTCTAGAGCTCGAGTATGCTCCTCATCTTGTTCAAAATACGCGGTTTCTGTTAGCTCGATAGTTACTCGCTTAGGGTCTACACCACTGGCTTTAATCAAATCATGCGACCGCTGAAGGATCTGAAGAGAATCCAATTTCGTATTGAGGGAGCGATTGATGGTCACGCCCACTTCCTCGCCATAAATTTCTTGTAAGCGCGGAAAGTGCTTCAACGCAGCTTGACAGACCACATCATCAAGTGCCGCTATGAGTTCTAGATCTTCAATAATAGCGATCATCTTCTGCGTACAATACGCATCATTTTCATCATAGAAGCGTGCGAGGGCCTCGAACTTAACCACTCTTCCGGTTTGAACGTCGATAATCGGTTGAAAGTAAACGTCCACTAGTCCACTCTCTATTTGCGCCTCCAAAAACGCCTCGAGATGTTGGCGCTTCACTAATTCAGAGTGAAGTTCACTGTCGTAAAAGTTGAAATAGCTGCCTTCACCGGAAATAGAGGACAACATCGCTTGCGCTGCATGTGCTAGCGCTTGTCTTGGTCGGTTCGTATCATAGCCAAGGATTGACACACCAGTTTGGCCTTTAACGATAGTGGCATGCATTTTTGTGCCCATTTCATTTCTAAGCTCATTAAAGAATCCTTTCATGGCAATTTGGATCAAACGAACCGGGCTCAACCATTGACAATGAGGGGTCTGCAAGCATACGACAAACACGTCCCGAGATAACTGCCCCGCAATACTGATGTAGCGACTTCGCATAATAAAATCTGCAAAACCTAATTGCTGTTCAAGCAAGTATCTCTCCGAAAACTTGGGTCTGAGTGTCATAACAATGTTGAGTTCTTTATTTCTGCTTTCATTCGCTAAGGTAGCTAATTGGAGTTCAAATTCTTTCCTCGTTGGTAAAAAGGCAGCCCAATCATGCTGTTGTTCACAACGATTTTTCATCCACAACAACGAAGCAGAAATATCCGTAGAAAATCCGAGATAAAGAATTCGTCCAGAATGAAACGTAAGTCGGTAAATACAAAGATGATGAGCTTGGTTGCTACCGTTTGCTGTTTTGCTCAGCAAGTTACCACACCAACATCCTTCACCATTAATTTGCTGCCACAGCTGATCATAAAACGCTTGGCTATGGTGAGAGGTACTGAAAATATGAGTTTTAAGCCCAACCAGATCTCGGTTTTGATAGCCCATTTGTAACTCAAAGGCACGGTTACAACCTAAGATGCGCGTATCTTCATCGGCAACTAAAACGCCCACATTCGGCAAATCAAAAATCGTTTCGAGGATTGTCGCTAACTCCTCGCAACCAGTGATTGTTAATTGTGGAATGATAGTGCCTTGGATAATGCGCTTATTGAGCCTTTCAAAACTAATAGTAACGTGCACTAAGTTAACGTTTTTTAGCATCATGCAACAAGAAAACCGCCCCCGTCCGCCAAAGAGTTCCACTTCTAGAATTCGTTGTTTTAGCGTTTCTTGTTGCCCCATCAGCATATGATCAAACAAGTTATTTAGGCTGGTTACTGGCGTACTTATCCCAAATGCCTTTGCCATTCCTTGCTGATCACATTCGAACTCGCGAGTATCAATATCGTAAGACCACTCTATAACAGGAGTTAGACTGGAAGTCGTTTGCATTTTTGGATGCACTGTTGTCGTAGATTCACTCATACCCTAGCCCCTTTTTTTGTAATTAGCCCAAGGCTCAAAATTCACAGTCAATTCGCGACATTCCAGTTGGGACCTGCCGATCCTCTTTATAGATGGATTGTGTCAACGATAAGCCTATCGACTTAGAACTATTTCCAGAGCAGCTCAGCCTTTTGCATTTAATATGCACTAATTTGATTATAGGCTTTACCCCATATAAGCACACCATTGCTTATACTTTGTATTAAGATTGCGACATTTTTCATGAACCGATCTATAACCATGAGGCTTTCAAGGTGAAATTAGACAGAAAATCGCCGATAGAGCATTGATATTTTTACAAACCAAATAAAACTCGATGAACTAAGCTGGAATAGATGAGTTTGTTATAGATACCTGATAATCAAATCGCTATAATTCGCGCTCCCTGGAACAGAGAGCAAAATATGACCAATAACATCACTCCTATTCATGAGTACAAAAAATACTGGGCAGAGTGTTTTGGTACGGCACCTTTCTTGCCGACCAGTCGCAAAGAAATGGATGCCCTAGGATGGGATAGCTGTGACATTATCATTGTAACCGGTGACGCTTATGTGGATCACCCAAGCTTTGGTATGGCTATCATTGGCCGCCTGCTAGAAGCACAAGGTTTCCGTGTCGGTATCATTGCTCAACCAGAATGGCAAAATAAAGATGAGTTCATGCAACTTGGTAAGCCAAATCTGTTCTTCGGGATCACTGCGGGTAACATGGACTCCATGATCAACCGTTACACCGCGGATAAAAAGCTTCGTCACGATGACGCGTACACACCGAATAACGAAGGTGGTAAACGCCCAGACCGCGCGACTTTGGTTTACTCTCAGCGTTGTCGTGAGGCATACAAAGAAGTACCTATTGTTTTAGGTGGTATCGAAGCTAGCCTACGCCGTGTGGCGCACTACGATTACTGGTCAGATAAAGTTCGCCGTTCTGTACTGTTTGATGCAAAAGCAGACATCCTACTTTTTGGTAACGCAGAGCGCGCACTTGTCGAAGTAGCACATCGCATCGCAAACGGCGAAGACATCAGCACCATGACCAATATTCGTGGTACTGCCGTGAACTTGCCAGCGGCGCCAGAAGGCTACACGGTTATTGATTCTTCTCGCATTGAAAAACCTCGTAAAGAAGCGTTCGTACCAAAGAACCCATACGAAGTAGAAACTCAGTGTGAAACTAAAAAAGACGAGCCAGTTGCACAACCAATCACAATTCGCCCATCACGCCACGATGCTGCGACGACTGCGGTCCGTTTACCTTCGTTTGAAAAGCTAAGAAACGATCGCATTCTTTATGCGCATGCAAGTCGTGTACTGCATTTAGAAACGAACCCGTACTCTGGTCGAGCGTTACTTCAAAGCCATGGTGATCGTGAACTTTGGGTAAACCAAGCTCCAATTCCATTGACGACCGAAGAGATGGACTTTGTGTTTGGCCTGCCTTACGCGCGTGTCCCTCACCCTATGTACGGGAAAGCAAAAATTCCTGCGTACGACATGATCAAGACGTCTGTAAACATCATGCGTGGTTGCTTTGGTGGCTGTTCTTTCTGTTCGATTACCGAGCATGAAGGTCGAATCATTCAAAACCGTTCGAAAGAGTCTATCATCAACGAGATTGAAGAAATTCGCGACAAAGTTCCAGGCTTTACCGGCACAATTTCCGATCTTGGTGGCCCGACTGCAAACATGTACCGCCTGGGCTGTAAAGATCCAAAAGCGGAAGCGAACTGTCGTCGTCCTTCTTGTGTATTCCCGGGCATCTGTAACAAGCTAAACACAGACCACAAACACACGATCGATTTATACCGCGAAGCGCGTAAAGTTGAAGGCGTGAAGAAAGTGATGGTTGCATCTGGCGTACGTTACGACCTTGCGATTGAATCACCAGAATACGTGAAAGAGCTCGTGACTCACCACGTAGGCGGTTACTTGAAGATTGCACCGGAACATACAGAGAAAGGTCCTCTTGATCTAATGATGAAGCCAGGCATGGGTACGTACGATCGCTTTAAAGAGATGTTCGAGAAATACAGTGCAGAAGCAGGCAAGAAGCAGTACTTAATCCCTTATTTTATCTCTGCGCACCCAGGCACAGAAGACGAAGACATGCTGAACCTTGCTCTGTGGCTGAAAAAGAACAACTTCGAATGTGACCAAGTACAAAACTTCTACCCTTCGCCAATGTGTAACGCAACGTCGATGTACTACTCAGAGACAAACCCTCTGAAACGCGTGAAGTACAAAAAACGTGAAGATGTACCTGTAGCAAAAGGTGAACGTCAACGTCGCCTGCATAAAGCGCTGTTGCGTTATCACGATCCAGCAAACTGGCCAATGATCCGTGAAGCCCTAGTCAGTATGGGTAAAAAACATTTGATTGGTGACAAACAAGGCTGTCTCGTTCCTGCAGAAGACATTGAAGCACAAACACCTGCGCAACGTCGTAAATCTGGTCGTCACGGGGCAAACCGCTTTGCAACCAAACATACCAAAAACCAACCAGGCTTCGGTGGTCATTTGAACAAACGCTCTGAAGGCGGTTCAAAAGATGGTAAACCATCTGGCAACCGTAACGGTTCGGGTAAAGCTACAGGTGGTCAACGCCCTGCAAGCAACGGCCAACGTCCTAGCGGCAACGGTGCAAACCGCCCGGCAGGTAGCAAGCCGCAAGGCCAAGGTCGCCCACAAGCACAAGGCAAACCAACTGGTCAACGTAAACCAAAGCGTCGCTAACTCTTTAGCACTTAGATACTAGAAAGGGCTCCAGAGGTAACTCTGGAGCCCTTTTGTTTTGTCGGCTCACTGAGGCATCACTCACAACTCAAACTTTGATTCAATCAATACAAAAAATGGTAAACACCAACCAACTTATTGGAAAAACAAACAATTATTTGATTGACGCCAAACCATAAAAATCTAACTCATTGATTTTTAATTGCTTTATTTTGGTGCGATATTTGCGTAACAGAGTAAAACTCTTAAACATGGGCTAACGATGAATAATCCACTTCCCCCAAAAACTTCTATGTTCTGGTATGACAACAGCTATACCTATGAGGAGGCCGTTCAGGCATTTGAAAGCGATGGTACACTGAAATCGCTAAATATCGTTCCAACCACGGAATCCGATGATCTTGCTGGCTCACCCCCAGAGCGCAGTATGTTTTGGGAGGGAGAAACAAAAAAAATCGATCCGCCACCGCCGTCTGAACCAGAGCCTCTCAATTTAAAAACTGAGAAAGAAGCAACGGAAGCATCACCTGCGCACTTTATCCCAGTCCGCTATGCCATCGATCAGCTAGAAACAGAAGAGACACAACCTTTTGGTTTGCCTGAAGAATGGAAAGGCCAAGGCCCAGCCAAACTCAATACCGTTGGTTACACCCTGCGTCAACTGCGCGACGGTTGGCTGTATGTCTATGATGCAATCAACAAAAGCTTAGACGAATACGAAATCAAAGGAACGCAATTCACGCTCTATAAGTTGGGAGAATCAGAAAGCCCAAAATCAGAGCAGCGTGGGACACCACAAGATGCAAAGCCCTTCCTTACTTACGTCAACGGAAGCGTACTATCGATTTGCTTCTCTGAGCACCGCTGGACATGGCACACGTTCATGCGCGTACTTAACAATCCGAGTAATCATATCGATCGCATGCAAACCATTGTTCTGTCCTCAAACGAGAATCAGCACAACATTGCACCAATAGATAAGTTAACCCAAGTCGCTGATATTGAAACTTCTGCCGTCGATGATGGTCGCTTTGCGGATTCTGGCATCGCCACCAAAGCAGATGAAGATGGTTCTGTCTTTAAACCTGTCGCAGTCGAAAGCGATTTAACCTCTGCGATTCCAGAAGAAGAATCAGGATACTTCGTCGCAATAAAAGATTACGCCGCAGACATTCAAGATATGTCACTGCATTTTGTTGGTGCCGCAAGCCCTTACCGCCTTTTCACTGACCAGTTTTCAAACCAGTGGAACTTGATGCAGACCGCCATGCAGCTGTGCATGTTTGGTGCAAGTGACAATATAGACATGCCTACAGGAGTAAAGCGCAAAAACCAAGAGCTTGAATTCTATATGGACATGGCGGATTACTATGACAACTCAACAATGGTTGACCTTACCAGTGAATCTCAAGCAGCTATCATCAAAGGAATGCCGTCTTCATTTTCCCAGCAAGCTATCGATGATTACCAAAAATCCACTTCAGAAATAGCAGAGGCCATACAGAAAAAATATGGCATTTCAGCAAACCGATTTGGTAAATACGAGCAATGGATAGCGACTGAACGCTGGCGCAAGCAACTCAACTGGAAGCAAATGCTGAGCGAGATGCAAGAGCTGTCAGAACAAAAAGAAACCATGCTAGCCCAAGTGGTTTCGGTCAAACGCGACTTTATCGCAGTAATGGAGTCCTTAACGCCGCATCATCTCGAAAGAACCTTCGACCTATACAGCGAAGACACGCAGTACAGCTTGTATCAACTACACAAGCAAGCGGTTGAGTCATTTACTTTGGTGATACAAGAAGAAGACCGCCAATGGGCTGAAAGCCAATGGGAGAAACCAACCAGTTTACTTGCTCTCTATGCCTCTGGGTTTAGCCGAAGCTTATTTAAAGTGATGGAGAAGAATATTACTGAGGCGCAGAATGAACAGTCGATCACCTCAGAAAATTCTGATGCTGATAATCAGTTGATGGACCGGATCTCGGCTACCAGCAACCGTGTGAGCATGTACTCTAAGATCATGGATTTTGTTTCCAACCCAAACACTGCGGAAACGGACTTTCTCAAGGATATCGCCAAAGGTTTCCAAGAGCTGGACATTATCTTTAAATCTGCAATAGGTGCACTTGCAAAAGGCGTTGTAGAGTTTGGCGTTAGCATGACTTCACAAGCATCGATTTTACTGATGCCTGTTTTAGCTAAACCTCTGAACCGTCAGAGCTATTATTTGTTTGCCGTTATTGCAGAGCATATGGCACACAATATGCCGGTGACTGTAAATGAAAGCTACGCTCGCGATTTTGAAAAATGGAAAACACGCGTAAATGATTACCTAAGTGAGCTCAAGAAAAACGATGCGGTCATTGCTGACTTCCAGAAAAACAACCGCAAAGCTGACTCTAAATACACAACAGCTTTAAAAAATAAAAAGAGAATTAAGAAGGCACTCGCTGTGGCTACATTGGAGTACCCACAGTATATTGAATTACCCGATGATCTACCGCAAAGAACCGTCGAGCTTAGAACTGGGATCGCTATGAATAAGCTCGATGATTTGAATAAACTGTTCGAGAATGCCGGTGGTCTAGGCTTTATGGCATTAGTATTTAACTGCATCGCGCTTGGTGATGCCATGAGCAGTATTCAAGACACTGGATTAATGTCCTCAGATGAATTTTTGGATATCCAACAAAAGCTTTTTTATACAGTCAACGCTTGGACGGGTATTCGCACCGGTAAACTTTGGGACAACGTAAGAGTAGATAAAACGCTACGAGCACGTTCTTTATCTGCCCTAAAAGAAATGGCGAAACGTGATACCACAATACCTATTTCTTCTTTGAGTGATCTTAAAATTTTCAACAAATGGCTTGCGGTAACAGGAATAATAGGTGCTTTAGCTTCAGGGATAGAAGCTTACCGGTCGTTACAACAACTTGATAGTTTGAATGGCACTGCAAAAATTGCGGGATACTTCAACTTTTCTTCTTTAGTTGGACTTACAGCAGTAGGGACCTTTCAAGCTGTAGGAGGAATAACTGGCGTATGGTCAGCAAACGTTCTTTTCGGTGGGCCAATCATGTTTGTCATTATGGGGCTAACTGCAATTTACCTTTTGAGCAACTATGTAATGAGCAAGTTCAAACAAGACGATTTTCAAAAATGGTTAGATAAATTACCGTGGGGATATAATTCCGCCAGAGCACAATGGAGTCAGTCTCCAGATCTGTTAGAACGAGAAAAACACAACTCTTCATTAGTACAAAAGGCACTATTTGATTTACAAACCATCATAAATAAACCATCAATCTACCAAGTGCCAATGATGCGGGTTGTTCCCAATTCATCAACGCAATACCCATCAGCAATGCAGGAGCTGTTTGGTATTGCGTTGCATATCCAAGTTCCTACCAAAATAGCAAGAGATGGAATTAAACTTCGGACAAATACTTCTGTAACTAAGGGAGAATTGATATCAGGAACTTGGTACACCGGAGTAGATCTAGAAACCTTGAATAGCCCGATGAACTCCACAAACTCTCAAAGCGTGTATAAATTGAGTTTACCTATGAAAGACTCAACTGACTATCTAGCATTTGAGATAGAATACATCCTCGATGATGAAAACGAATTAAGCCGTAAGTACTGGTTCCAAAATAATGCAAAACAGCGTGCAACTTATACGGCGATTTCAGACAATACTAAACAAGCAACGATCAGAAGTTCATTAACTTCAGATACTAGTGAACTTAGCTTACAGGAGTAACCCTTGGCTTATTTACCTTTTTACATCACGCCAGACGAGTTTTCGGCTTATCAAGAAGAACAAGAGCAACAAATTCTAAAAGGGAAAGAGCTCACAACCTGGCACAAGCACGATATTGAAGAGCCTTTTCGATACTTATACTTATCAATTGCTATAGCCGCAGTCAGCCCATTATTTTTCCTTACCTACTTTCTGCACGATAGTAGTCAGATGCTCTTGACCTACATATTATCAGGCTTAACGATAATCATGTCCGGTGTTTCTTATCTTACATTTGGTTTAGACAATCGTTATGACTACACCATATCCGAGCAAGGCATGGTCTTGAGAAAGAGACGTGATCTCCCTACTTGGGTGAACTCAGCAGCGCAAGTGATGGGTTGGTTTGGAGCAGTAGTCTGCGTATTTATGGTAATCGCAGTAGGACCAATGGCTCTAGTCGGTGCTGGTGGATTTATTTTAGTTTCATTTCGCATGCTGAAGCGCCAACCTGAAGAAGAAACTGAAGTACGAGTGGGGCTTCGCAAAGACTCATTGTTTGCTCAATACAACAAACAGCGAAAACTCATTGTGATTTATCACAAATTTGACGACTGCTATTTCTTTGACATTGAGCATAAAGAAGTCAGTCGAAACCAAACTCGTGGTCGAAGTTATATATTTTGCAAAACTGAATCAGAAGTGGATTACTTGTTGAAGTTGTTAGTTAACAAGTGGAACATCGAATGCTCTGAAGAAAACAACATTAAACAGCTTTTCAATACAGGCCTAATGTACGAAAAACTTCAAGATATTCCAGTAAGAGGAACTAAATATCTACTAAGCGAAGTAGATAGCCTGAGAAATAAGAATGCCACATTACCCGAACTAAAATACTTGCGTGGTGACTTATGGCTAAGCGAAGCGGAAATCGACCAGCGCAAAGCAGAACTGAATACAACCAAGGAGTAACCCTTGGCATATTCACCATTTTACGTCACCCCAGAAGAATTAGCAGTTTATCAAGAGGCGCAAGAGCAAGAAATACTCGCAGGCGATAATGTCAGAACATGGCATAAGTATGATGTAGAGGAACCATTTCGCTATTACTTTAAACTTTTTGCGTTTCCATTTGTGATCGCTCCATTCCTATTAACTTTGTTTATACATACGAGTGACACGGTTGACGTAACTATTTTTTCTTTTATTTTATCGGTGATGGTGTCTGGAGCCTTTTACCTTACGATTGGCCTCGACTATCGCTATGACTATATTTTTTCTGACAAAGGCTTTGTGATGAAGAAACGTCGTAACATGCCTAAGTGGGTGAATACCGCCACGCAAGCCGTTGGCTGGATAGGTGCAGTGGTGTGTGTGGTGATGGTAGCGATGGTTGGCCCGATGGCGTTAGCAGGCGCTGGTGCTTTTATATTAGTCTCCTTTAAAATGCTTAAACGCCAACCAGATGAACCAACAGAAGTGAGAATCGGAGAGCGTGAGGATTGGCTGTTTGCGGACTACAATAAAAAAAGGAAAGTGATCCAGTTCTATTTTAAGCATGACATATGCAGATATCGAGATACTGCTCATAAGACTATCTTTCGCTCACAAGATAGATCAGATTGTTATGTTTTCTTTAAAACTGAAGCGGATTTAGAATCCATGGTCACACAACTGTCAGAGGACTACAAACTGGATTGTAAAGAGGTCGATGATCATAAAAAGCTGTTTGAAGCAAAGCCAGAATCAAGGCTCTTTAGTATTCCAGTTTGTAGTAGAGAATATCAAACCGAAGAGGTATTTGATTTAAGGGCGTCAAATGCCCCACTTCCTGAGCGTGAATACCTTTACAACGGCAAGTGGCAAACGGAATCTGAAATCGAACAATCAAAATCTGAACTAACGGCAGCCAAGGTATAAACCTTGGCTTATTTACCTTTTTACATCCCCCATGAAAAGCTTTAGGTTTACTCTGATGTACAAAAAGAAAAATTGGTTCAAATAACGAATTTTTAACTCGAGGATAGGAGAGTAAGCCCGAACCTTTCTATCCTCTACTAAACACCCATTTTGCACTGAGCAAATAATTGCTCACCATGCCTGCCAATATGCCTAAGCTCAAAGCCAAATAGACCATCAACCCTTGCGTTCCTAGGGCGAGCGTTACGCCTTTGAACACAATAAAGTTCGGCAAAGCACTGATACAGGCACTCGCCATAAATTTTTGCCATTGAGCGAAAGGGTTGGTTTTTTCTGCTTGAGAGAAAGTCAGCCAGCGATTGCCAAGCCAAGTCGTGGTTGCTGCAAACAAAAATGCTATCCCACGAGCCAGCATCAGATCCAGACCAAACCAATGGAACAACACAGAAAAGATAAGGGTGTCGACCATAAAGCCGACACCACCTACTAGAGCAAACCTTGTTAACGAAGCAAACCTTTCCAGCGAAGCAAATTTTGGTAATTTGCGCATTCCGTTACCCAACCACACAAGTGTAGAGTGAGCGTTTCGATTTTGCTGTGAACTCATTGGTACAACTCAACGCATTTTCATGAATCATGCTATCCACTTGCTGCGATTTACCAATCAGGTGGAATTTCTTCAGATTGTTTAAGTCATTCTTATCTTCAAGCTTTTTCGCCTGACCATGACTATAGAACTGACCTGAGAACGGGCGCTTACCAATGTAGAAGACCGGAGCGTTGTCATTAATTTGCGCGAAGATGATGCGATCGCTGCGGCTATCTGCTTTGCCCATATTCAAAACCAACATCGCAATCATAAGCAGGGCTGGCAACACCGCTGCCGTTCCGGTCAGCCATTTGAAATCGTGTTTATCCACCAGCATTGCAATCAAGATACCCAATGCAGGCACACCCGGTAGCACGTAAGCAGGCAAAATATTCCCAGCCATGGTGAACAAGATCATTGGTGAAATCAGCCAACACATCAGGAAGCTAAATAGACCTTGATGATCCGTTTCAATGGCTTTGAGTACCTTACGACGTTTCCTTGCCAAGATAGGCAATACAATTGACCAAGGCGCAGCCGATTGCAGCCAGAATCCCCAGATCATCCCACGTGGTTGATCATGAGCAGAGCCATACAGGTCCCCTTCCCAACCGCTGACAACAAAACGCTTAAAGTGCTCGCCAACAATAAAGTAATCAATAAATCCAGGCGTCGCCATTTCAGCCATGATGTACCAAGGTAGAGCAATCGCCAGCATGAGCGCCAACCCCAACACAATTGGAAAACGCTGCCACAAGGCTTTGAAGGCACCGAAGAAACCATGCTGAATCACAAGCCAAGGAAACACTGCGATGCCCATGATCACGATCGCCACCGGACCTTTTGCTAACAGCCCGCAAGCCAAGCCAAAGAAACCGAGATAACCCCACAATCGGCTGTGTTTGTCTTTGCCAAGCCAGCAGTAGTAAAAGCCGACCATCGCCATGGTCATTGCCAATGTCAGTGCCATGTCTGTCATCACTGCACCCGCCGCAATTGAAAAGATGCCACACGTCGCCAATACCAACGCTGCGATGACTGCGTTAAAGCCAGCGCGATGCGCCATGGCTGCAACAAAAATAATAGTCGCGACACCCGCCAACCAATGAGGCGCGCGCACTGCGAATTCATTCAATCCAAACAACTCAATGCCGTAAGCACTCATCCACGTGAACAGGGGTGGCTTCCCCCAAAAAGGCACGCCATAATCAAACTGTGGGGTAAGCCAATTGCCTGTTTCCACCATTAAGCGCGCCATTTCGCCGTAGCGGGCTTCGGTGGTGTCCATCAAAGGGTAAGCGGCAAGTGAAATAAGACGGAGTAAAAGAGCAAACGCCAACAACAACCACAGATGGGTTTTATTAATACTCATGATTACGCGGTTTCTCCCAGTTTAAACTTCATGGTTTGGATGGATTGATGTTTTGCAGGCTGCTCGTAAACAGACTGAACAAGATAAAGAGGACGTTGCTTGGTCTCGATAAAAATGCGGCCAATGTATTCGCCCAAAAGGCCAATCGACAGCAGTTGCACACCGCCCAATGCAAGTTGGACGACCATCATGGATGGGTAGCCAGTGACAGGCTCACCAAATACAACAGTTTTCATCACTATGAATGCGCCATAGATAAAGGCACTGAACGCCACCAATGCACCGGCAAGTGTCGCTAAACGCAAAGGACGAATGGAAAACGAGGTAATGCCGTCCATTGCAAGGCCAATCAGCTTGAGGTAGTTCCATTTGGTTTCACCACAGAAACGAGCGTCACGCTCAAACTGAACCGTCACTTGCTTGAAACCCGGCCAAGAAAAGATGCCTTTCATGTATCGGTTACGCTCTGGCAACGCATTGATGTGTTTAACCACTTTTGCGCTCAGTAAACGGAAATCGCCCACGTTCTCAGGCACATCCAATTTCGCCATGCTGTTAAGCACTTTATAAAAGCAAGCGGCCGAGAAGCGTTTGAACCAAGTTTCACCGTGGCGTTCGCTGCGCTGCATGTTCACCACGTCATACCCTTCACGCCATTTTGATACCATTTGCGGGATCAACTCCGGCGGGTCTTGCAAGTCGGCATCAATCACGATCACCGCTTCACCTTGGCAGTGTTCCAGGCCAGCGCTCATGGCGGACTCTTTGCCGAAGTTACGGCTTAGTGCAATACAACGAACGTCGCTAGAAGATTGAGAAAAGTTTTGCGCGATCATTAGGCTCTCGTCTTTGCTGCCGTCGTCCACATAAACGATTTCACAGCGTTCTGGCATTTCATCCAAAACGGCGGCTAAACGACGATGAAATTCAGGTAAGACTTCTTGCTCGTTAAAGAATGGCACCACAACAGACAAAACTGTTTTAGGCTCAGTGTGTTGGCTCACCTTTGAAAAGGTTGCAGCGTGAATGTTGAAGGTTGACATGCTACTCTTCCACTAAATCCGATGAATGAATCCAGTCTACAAACATCAACGTGAAAGAGATGTTATTGACATCTTTTTCACGTCCTTAGTGAATAATGTTCGGTTAAGACGAAATCTTATTTTCGAGCACCTGCCCACTTGGAGAGAAATACATGAAACGCGTACTTTTAGTCGAAGATAATCGAGAAATCGCAGGCATGCTGTTCGATTATTTTGAGTGTGCAGGTATGGAACTCGATTATGCAGACAACGGCGAACTCGGCCTGAAACTAGCGATGGAAAACACCTTCGACATCATCTTGCTCGATCTCATGCTGCCACGCATGGATGGCCTGACCATGTGTAATAAACTTCGCGACGCGGGCAACAACACACCGGTACTTATGCTGACGGCGCTCGATAGCCGTGACGATATGCTCAAAGGCTTCCAACACGGTGCGGATGACTATCTGACCAAACCTTTCGATCTGGATATTCTTGAAGCGCGCATGATGGCACTGATCCGCCGTTACCGTGGCACTGTCGCATCGAGCAAGTTGGAATACGGTGAAGTGTCTATCGACCAAAAAACGCGTAAAGCTTATCGCCAAGATAAACTGTTGGCGCTAAACCCTACCACTTACACCATTCTGGAAATGCTTGTGAAAAGCGCGCCAGACGTAGTGACACGCGAAGAAATTGCCTTCCAACTTTGGCAAGAGAACGAGCCGAACAACGACGTTCTGCGCAGCCACATTTACCAACTTCGCAACCAACTTGATAAGCCATTTGAACAACATGTGCTTATCACCGTGCCGAAAGTTGGCTTCCGCTTGGAGACAGGTGCATGATCAATCGCTTACTTGCTAGCACGCAAAGCACACAAAGTATGACAGGGCGACTCGCTCTGTTTTTCTCTTTTGTGTCGGTCGTGATTGGCATCTTCTGCTTTTTGTTGATTACCGGCTCCCTGCTTTGGTCTGAAGACCGCGTGGGCGAGCGTCGTATTATGGTCGACAAAAAAGAAGCAATTGAACATTTCCAGTCCCACCCAGAGCAAGGCAGTATTCAGCTTGACCTGCTCACCACTGCATACAACGACATCTCATTGGTTGCCGAGCGCTATCAAAAATACCTGATTGGTCAAAAGCACTTTCTTGATGAAGTAGAAGACGGTGAATACTCGCGCATGGTTTACATGAGCGCTTACACCTACAAAGGCGTTGAACATCCCGTTATTCTGGTTTCCTTGATTGATGAAATCGAGATCACCTCAGAGGAATTCATTCTCGTCGTCGCTATGGTGCTGTCCATTGTCGCCGTGCTGGTGTTCCTGTTTGGTAGCCTCCTGCTGCGCTTATCACAACGCTTGATTGAACCCGTCAATGCGCTTAAAACTCAACTCGACCATCATCAAGGCGATGCTACGCAAACTTTTAGCGTGCCAGAGGGATCAGCCAAAGAGTTCCAAACCCTCGCGGATGAGTTGAATGAGTATCGCCACAAAATCAACCAAGTCATCAAGCGCGAGCAAGCCTTTGCACGATACGCAAGCCATGAACTGCGTACACCGTTAACCGTAATGAAAGGCTCAAGCAGCCTACTGGCGAGAAGTGCGAACACGGATTTCCAGACTCGCCAAGTGAACCGAATTCAAGATGCAACGCAGCAGATGTCGACCATGGTAGATGCCCTACTCGGCTTAGTGCGTTACGAGCGTAATGCAGATGATTCACCAGTGCGCAGCATCACCGAAGAAGAACTCAACCAAATCATCTTCCAAAGCCAAGCTCAGGCGGATGAGAAAGCACTCAGCTTTGATGTACAGATCGACGGCAACCCTAGAACGCGCGCGACCAATGCCGTGTTGACCATTATTCTTGGCAACCTGATTCGCAACGGCATCGCTGCGACACCTTCGGGATCAATTCATATCAATATGGATGAAAACACCATCTCGGTGCGCGATGAAGGTGAAGGCTTTTCAACCATTCCACATTCTGATGGGCACGGATTAGGTTTGATGATTGTGGACGATTTGTGCCAACGCTATGGCTGGCAATTTAAGATTGGTACACATCCAGAAGGTGGTTGTGAGGCAGTAATTGATCTTGCGTCAGAGCATCAGGAATAACCGAAATGGTTGTACTGAAACACAGACTTTTTATCTGGGTTTAATGGCGTTACACTACGCGCCCTTTTTAACGGCAAGGTCGCGTGGTTGGACACGTCAGCAGTCACATGAAACTCTCTGAAAGCCCGATAACTCAACACAACTTCAACGGTCATACGTTTTTTCTTAAGCGTGATGACATGCTGCATTCTCACTTTTCTGGGAACAAAGCACGTAAGTTTATGACGTTAATGGAAGAGCAAAATCCCGACATCACCACGTTAATAAGCTTTGGCTCCGCTCAATCTAATGCCATGTACTCGCTAGCGGCTCTCGCCCAGATTAAAGGTTGGGCATTTGAGTTTTATGTTCATCACATTCCATCTTGGCTAAAAAGCTCCCCCATCGGAAACTATCGCGGCGCTCTCGATTTGGGTATGAAAATCACCGCCATGCAAGACATCGGTAGCGAACTCCACCCTATTGAATACGTCCACCAGGTACGAAGATTAGATGAGTCGACATTGCTTATTCCAGAGGGTGGACGTTCCCACCTCGCTGAAGCTGGCATCAAACAGTTAGCACGAGAAATTCTTGATTGGACGCGATTGAGAGGTAAAGAACAGTTTACCGTCGCCCTGCCATCAGGCACTGGCACGACCGCTTTATATCTTCATAAACATTTAAGCCCACACGGCATAGAAGTGCTAACTTGCCCTTGCGTAGGCGATGCAGATTACTTAACTGAGCAGTTCAACCAGCTCGGTGAAAACAGCCACCCAACCATTTTAAGCGTGCGCAACAAACACCATTTTGGCCGCTTGTACGAAGAAGATTACATCACATGGAAAGCACTCTTTGAACAAACCGACCTCGAATTTGACCTGTTATACGACCCGTATATGTGGCAATGCCTCACCCCTTGGTTGGAAGAGAACACAGATAGAACGGTGATTTACATTCACCAAGGCGGGTTACTTGGCAACGAGTCGATGTTGCCAAGATATCAACGAGAATTTGAATAGCGTGTTCAAATAAAGTTGTTGCTGATTACAGTGATTCCACTATTTGATGAGCGCCAGAATTTCTTTGAATTCAGGTACTCGGCAATCTTCGACCATTTCATACAAACACATTTCTAACCCAGTGAGCACCACACCGTTTGCGGTTAACTTCGCAAGAGCGAGCGCTTTATTGGCAGCGGTTCGGGAAGATACACAATCTGTGACTAATTCAACGCGATAACCGGACTGACGCAGAGAAACCGCGGTTTGATAGACGCAAATGTGGGATTCAATACCGCAAACCAACCAGGTATCAACTTTCGCGTTCTCCACCGCGACCTTAAACGTCGCCTCTTTGCAACCATCAAACGTGTACTTGGTAATAGGTAAATGCGTGCTTTCAAGCACTTCACGAATCGGCTCCGCGGTTGGGCCCAATTTTTCTGGATTCTGTTCTAGCCACAGAATAGGCAAATCTAGTGCTTTGGCGCCCTTTACCAGTTTCGTGATATTTTCAATCAGAGCGTCACTTTCATGCATTAATGTAGCGAGTTTGCCCTGAACATCCACCACAATCAGGCCCGTGTTTCCTTTCGATAACATTTCCATCTCCTATCTTGTGCGACCACAAACCATACTCAACAAGTTGAGCAATAGTTAATGTATCAGAATCCTTTCATGTTAGAGCACTAAAACCTAGAAAGATGACCTTCGCTCACACATTTGCTCTTAGTTAAGAGTGGTTTGAACTGACTATTTAAATTTCTCTCGAATTAGCTCAATCAAGGCTTTGACTTTATTGGGCAGAAATAAGGCCGAGGGATAAATCAGAGTAAGATGCTGCTTCGGATGCGCGAATTGAGGCAGCACCTCGACCAACAAACCATCTCGCAATGCAGGCTTGGAATGAATTTGTGGAATAAACGCGATGCCGTTTCCTGCTATCGCCATCGAGCGCAGCAAGTTGAGGTCGTCCGAGCGCAACGCCACATGCAGATCTGAATCGAGCAAATCAGCATTGTAACGATTAGTTAAAAGGCGATGCTGCTTAAGATCTTCCACCGTTTTTACTGGCGGATGCGATTCTAGATAGGCTTTTGACGCAACAAAGTGACTACGATAAGGCAAAAGACTGAACTGCACATAGCTGTCATCGGTGACTTTGACCACGCTCGGAAGAAGCTGCAAATCAAACGATTGACGCTTGAGATCGACACTCTCTTGATGGTTTTCAATCTCGACCGAAATATCCGGATACCGCGTTGTGTACTCGGTGATGATCGCGTTAAACGCGGCAGAGCTCATCAATGCGGAAGGAATGGCTAAACGCACCTTGCCCGTCAGCTCTTGTTGATATTCGTGCATGGCATTTAAACCTTGCTGAATATGGTCAATAGGCTGCCCCACCAACTCAAACAAGCGTTTCCCGTGCTCCGTCAACTCAATGCTGCGTGTTGTGCGAATCAAAAGCTGTACCCCGAGCGATTTCTCTAATTCTTGCAGGCGACGACTCACTTTTGATCGTTGTAGTTGATTCGCCTCTGCCGCTGCACTTATACCGCCGTGAACCACCGTCTGAGTGAATAGGTAAATATCATCAAAACTAACGTTCATTGTCCTATTTTTAGGTCATTTATGTTCGTATTATCATTCTACTGAATTGTGAGTGACTTCTCTATAATCCGCTATCCAATATGTTTAACGGAACTTGTAATGACGGCTGACCAAAAATTCAAACACTGGATGCGAACTTTGATTGTCCTGTTCATCGTACTATTTTTGTACATTATCATTGCTGACCGCCACGCCCCCTTAACGACCGAAGGACGAGTGCAAGGATACGTTGTCCAAGTCGCGCCCGAGGTATCTGGTAAAGTGACCGACGTTCTCATCGAGAATAACCAGTCCGTTCAAAAAGGCGATGTGTTGTTTACGATTGATGATCGTAAATACAAGATAGCACTTGAACAGGCGGAGCTGTCTCTGCAATCCGCTTATGAAAAAGAAGCAACGCTGTATTCTCAACGCGAAGCCGCTCTTGCCAATATTGCCCGCGCACAAGCGACATTTGATAATGCACACCGCGAATACAACCGCTTACTGACGTTATCGAAGCAGAAAGTCATCTCTCAATCGACACTCGATAATGCCTTTGCCCAAAATCAGGTATCACGTGCAGCGCTTAAAGCGGAAAGACAAAACTTAAAAGTCATTGAGGCGCAATTAGGCGATCAAAAAGGTCAAAGCACCGCCGTTCGAATTGCCAAAAACGGCATCGAAAAGGCGCAACTTGATTTGGCAAATACCGCGGTACTCGCTCCCAGTGATGGTGTCGTGACCAACCTGCAACTAGAAGTTGGCACTATGGCAAACACCAACATGCCATTGCTGACATTTGTACCAACAGGATCACTCTGGGTAGCCGCTGATTTTCGTGAAAAATCCGTCGCGAACGTAGACAAGACTTTCCACGCCTTGGTCACATTTGATGCCAACCCAGGTTCGGTGTACGACTTTGATTTAGCTAGCCGCGATTACGGTGTAGCAGCCGCACAACAAACGCCTAATGGCGCACTGACCAAAGTGGAAGTGAACAACCGCTGGGTACGTGATGCGCAGCGTACACGAGTGAACCTAACCAGCAGCGAAGAGTTACCACCAGCACTGTTTGTCGGCTCTCGCGCTACCATTGTTTTGTACCCAGACAACAGCATTTTCTGGCAGTTGATGGCGCAAGCACAGATTCACCTCGTAAGCTGGTTCCACTTCATTTACTAGGCGGCGACAATGAAAACCTTACGAATTTGGTTCGGCTGCTCTTTAGGGCTCGCGCTAAGCATGATCTTCGGTTGGTCTTACGGATTTTTTGCCATCATGATGCCGCTGTTTATATTGGGCAGAATGGACCACTTTAATCTAGCGGCTTTATTGATCGTGTTTTTCTCTGCGGTGTGGACAACCATACAAGCCACATTTTTGCTGGAATACTTGCAGTTTCATCCAACATTAATGACCGTAGCCGTCGGAATCATGATGCTGTTCAAGTGCATTGCGATGATGAACCAGAAAACCTATTTGTTTGGTTACATGGGGCTGTTAGTGGGTTCAATTGTGTTGAATTTTGCCAGCTATAACTTCATGGATATTGAAGAGTTCAATGTCAACATGTGGGTGATGGCGTTCAGCAATATTTTTGTTTGCGCATTCGCGTATTGGTTGTTCCCTGAGCCAAAGTCCCCCACCGAGCACATTGAGATGTCGACCCCAGTGAAAAGCGATATTGACTACATCAGCCAAGTTGCCATGGGTTGGGTAGTGGCGATGGCGGCGTTTATCGTATTCCAAGTAGCGGACTTATATGACTCGTTATCCGCACAAGCTTCCATTTTGATCATCCTAACCCCAATGACTTTAGCAGGCTCGCTCGCCATGGCAAAAATTCGCATCATCGGCACCGCACTAGGCTGCATCGCAGGGATGGCTGTTCAGCTGATATTGGGCAGTTGGTATGGGCATGGGCTACTCTTTTGGCTCGCCTTTACCATTGCAATGGGGCCATTCTGCTTGTGGCTCACAAAGGGGCAAATTAAAGCGGCTATCGCGTTTTCTGCCATGTCTGCCCTATCGGTTCCGCTGACGACTTCATTGGTGCCAGAACAAAAAGACGCGTTCTTTTCGATCTTGTACCGGTTCAGCTCGATTTTCGTTGCTGTTCTGCTCACCGCGATGGTGATGTGGGTGGTGCATCACTGGATTCGTGTGATATTGCTAAAGCATCCTGAGATGAAGAACGTGGAGTTGAATTAAATCTGGCCGAGGCTGGAAACGGGAAATGTATGTCGCTCACTTTACTGTGAGCGGCATTTTTATTTAAAACGGTCACCCTGAACATTGAGGAACGAGCGTGGTTCAGGATCTACTCACCGAGTGCTGTAAAGTTCTAAGGTTATCGCCATTTTCCAGTGAGTTGTTAGTAGATTCCTAGTCTCGTCTAGACTCGCTGGAATGACCAAAATTTGAATACAAGCCAAATAGTTGGGTATGTGAGTAACGTATCTTCCAACATCCGTCATCCTGAACAGCGAGGGACGAGCGTGGTTCAGGAGCTACTCACCGACTGCTTTGAAGTGCGAAAGTTATCGTCATTTCCTAGCGAGCAGTAACCCGATTCCTAGTCTCACTTAAACTCGCTGGAATGACCCAAAATTGAATACAAGCCAAATAATTGGGTATGTGAGTAACGTATCTTCCAACATCCGTCATCCTGAACAGCGAGGGACGAAGTGATTCAGAATCTACTAATCACGTGCTTTGAAGTGCGAAAGTTCTCGTCATTTACCAGCGAGCTGTTATCAGATTCCTAGTCTCGTTTAAACTCGCTGGAATGACGCTATCCTGAAACTGCTCTAATAACTAGGGTTGTGGCGAGCAATATATCTTCCAACATCCGTCATCCTGAACAGCGAGGGACGAGGTGATTCAGGAGCTCCCCACCGAGAGCTTTGAAGTGCGGAAGTTATCGCTATTTCCTAGCGAGCAGTAAACCGATTCCTAGTCTCATTTAAACTCGCTAGAATGACTCTAACTTTAGTTCATGGTGCGGAGCCTAAGTATTAATATCAACCCACCAACTCTTTACGAATGATCTCCGCACCCGCACTTAACGCATTGAGCTTAGCGGTCGATACTTCACGAGACAAAGGCGCCATACCGCAGTTGGTACATGGGTAAAGCTTGTCGGCATCAACGTACTTCAACGCCTCTCGCAGTGTGTTCGCCACTTCTTCTGGCGTTTCAATTTCGTTAGTAGCGACGTCAATCGCACCAACCATCACCTTCTTACCGCGAATCAACTCAAGTAACTCAATAGGCACTCGTGAGTTATGACACTCAAGCGAGATAATATCAATATTAGACTTCTGCAGCTTCGGGAATACTTCTTCGTATTGTCGCCATTCAGTGCCTAGCGTTTGCTTCCAATCCGTGTTCGCTTTGATGCCGTAGCCATAGCAGATGTGCACTGCAGTTTCACATTTCAGCCCTTCAATCGCACGCTCTAAACACGCAATGCCCCACTCGTTCACATCATCGAAAAACACATTAAACGCAGGCTCATCAAACTGAATGATATCGACACCTGCCGCTTCAAGCTCTTTCGCTTCTTGGTTGAGGATTTTTGCAAATTCCCAAGCCAGCTTTTCACGGCTACCGTAATGATCATCATAAAGTGTGTCGATCATCGTCATAGGGCCTGGAAGCGCCCACTTGATAGGTTGCTTAGTTTGCTGACGCAAGAACTTGGCATCTTCAACAAACACGGGCTTTGTGCGGCTTACTGGGCCAACCACAGTCGGAACACTTGCTTCATAACGGTTGCGAATAGTCACCGTTTTGCGGTTTTCAAAATCTACGCCGCTTAAATGCTCAATAAAAGTCGTCACAAAATGTTGCCGAGTTTGCTCGCCATCACTGACGATATCAACGCCTGCCAGTTCTTGTTCTTGCAAAGCGACACGTAGCGCATCGCGTTTGCCATCAATCAGTTCTTCACCTTGCAGTTTCCACGGTGACCAAAGTTTTTCTGGTTCGGCCAGCCAAGCAGGTTTCGGTAAGCTGCCAGCCGTTGAAGTCGGTAATAGTGTTTTCATCGTCATTCCTTTCTAGATTCTCGTTATCTTTTACGCGTAATTTGCAGACCATTGTTCAAGCACAGATTGATAAGGTTTGATGAAATGCTCCTCGGCAAATTTCCCTTGTTCAATCGCCAGTTGGCTGCGCTCTTCTCGGTCGTAAACGATTTGAGTTAGCGAGTGGTCTAGGTTTTTTAAGTTTGGCTGGTAGCAATTACCGGCAACCGCGTTGGCATTGTAAATCTCAGGTCGGTAAATCTTCTGGAATGTCTCCATCGTGCTTATCGTGCTGATAAGCTCTAGGTTTGAATAATCGTTCAACAAGTCACCGAAGAAGTAGAATGCCAATGGTGCAACACTGTTTGGCGGCATAAAGTAGCGCACCTGTAAGCCCATCTTTTTGAAGTATTGCTCCGTCAACGAAGATTCGTTCGGCTGATATTCAAAGCCCAAAACAGGATGTTGGTTTTCGGTGCGTCGATATACCTTGTTGTCCGATACACTCAGACAAATCACTGGCAGCTTTTTGAAATGCTGTTTATAAGACTCAGAATTAACGAAAGCTTTGAACAGTTTGCCATGCAAATCACCGAAGTTCGCTGGGATGCTGAACTGTGGCTGGTTTTTGTTGTGGTCCAACAGCAAAACGCTAAAGTCGTAATCACGAACGTATGAAGAGAAGTTATTGCCCACAATGCCTTCGATACGCTCGTTAGTGTTGTGGTCAACAATGTTAGTTTTGAGCACTTCAATCGATGGGAAGGCTTCTCCACTACCTTGGATATCCATATCAACGGAGATGATTTCAAGTTCAACGGAGTAGCGGTCACCTTGCGCGTTATCCCAATATGCCAACGCATTAAAACGATTATCGATCATTCGGAGCGCATTGCGCAGATTCTCTCGGCGGTAGTTTCCGCGAGCCAGATTAGCAAAGTTGGTAGTGATTCGCGTGTTGTCTGATGGTTGGTAATTCTCATCAAAGCGAATGCTTTTGATAGCAAATGTGAAATCGTTATTCATCGTGAGTTGGTATCCTATTTCCTTAGATAAAGCAGACTTTTCCTAACTCTGTGCATGGGGACATTTTTTGTTTTTTGGTTTTCCCAATCGTTAGGTTGCGCAGCGTTCACGACGAACAGTTCGTACTAAAAACGGTGGTCGCAGTGCCTAACACCAGAGCAGTCCGTTTTTTATACTTGCTTCACGAGTTGAGTAATATTGGTATTGTTTCACATTGAACATGAAGGAAATTCATAGTGGCAGTTCCAACCCTGAGAGAGCTATCGTAGATACTGTTTTTCATTGACACCAATACACGTAACTTGGCGAGCATATTGCCAATATGTGTAATTAAGAAACGGATAAGAGATTAGCAGTACGTAAACCAGTTTTAAGCCGAGAAAACGCATTGTATAAACAAGATGCCAACTGGAATATAGGACAGCGTAACTTAAATAGTACTTTTCACACTCCATCGTTTATTCAAGCATTCGTTTAATTAGAAGTACGTTACATTTATATTCTCGGAAACATGATTATTTAATTATCTTATTTATTTCTTTTTCTATCTTTACCATCTTAAACGTAAAGTTTAACTCCCTGCTGTAAAAGCACATATAACTTCATACACGAACATGGCAACTTCATTGACGGACTTTATCACTCAACTATTACATTAAGCTCTAAAAAACAACAACAAAAAAAACATAAGCCACTATTTTAATTTGAATTAAAACCATAAACCCGAGATGACCACATAACGATACTTTACTTAGTTTGGTATAACAAAAACCCTAAAAATAACATGGCTAACATTTATAAAATTCACTTTTATCAATAAAAAAGCTCAATATAACATTAGAAAATTAAAATTAAGTAATAACTTAAAAAGGCAAGACTTAATAACCAAATTCTTATTTATTATAGTTGAGAGGTGAATTTAAAAACTATGAGACATTAATCCCACGAATCTATCCTTTTTCTTTTTTTAATAAAAAACAAGATGCACTATTTCACCGCTCATTTATTGAGCTTGAATTTATAACCTGTCCATAATTATAAAGTGCCCATCAAGATAGTTTAAAACAAAAGTCTTTATGGGCTGACTAATAGGAAACAATAATGGAAAAACAGCATCTTTCCGCGAGTATTATCGCACTCGCTTTACTTGGTTCTTTAGCACCAGCACATGCTGAAGATACATTAAAATCTTACACTTCGACGTTGCTTCAGCTTGATGATGGTGATGCACGCTCGAAAAAAATCCGCTTAATTTATTCTTTAGAAAATGTCTGGAACCAATCTTTACTACCAAATGGCGCTAAAGAAGCTAAGTTGATCCTAAATGGCGGCTCTGGCTTCGACATGACTAATGTTCCAAACAAAGAACAAATCTATGGTTTTGCCACTGGGGGAGATTACCGTTACACCGTTCCAACGGCTTTTAAGCTGGCACTGAGCTATTTAAATGGCGCCCCTTTACGCCACATGAGCCATGCTCCAGAAAACACCATTGCAACGGCATCTGTCAGTGAGTCGCTAGATTTTAACCTTGGATTCAGTGCTTCTACTTCTCCAAATATTAGTGGGGGAATCTCCTGGAGCAACCGTGTAACGTACGACCAGCCAGAGTTTCAAACGGTTGCCGATTTTAACCAAGCTAACGAAAGCATTAATTGGTTAATTGAAAACAAGACTATCCGCCATAATACGCCAGCTAAAGACTGGTTATTGTATCGTTGGACCAGTTGTGACATGGGTAATTTGATTGATTACAATGAGTTACCTGTCGTTATGCGTTCAGATTTTAAACCACAAGTCGGCGTCGTATATAGAAAAAATGACATTCAAGATGGCCTAGATACATCAGAGGTCAAGCTGGTTGCTGGTTGGCGAAAAACCAATTACTACTTTGGTCGCGACTGGTGTAGCTGGTATACCACACCAGAAAATACCTGGAAGAAAAATCGTGATAGCAGTCAATGGACAGAGACTAGCCGAGCCGTAACTATCTCTTGGAATGACGATCTCTACCACTAACTTATTAGCCTGCGGCCACGGAATAAATAAGTGGCCGCCGTATTTACTAATGAAATAAACGGTAAGACATGACACATGACAAGTAACAAAAAACTCTTGACTGGATCGGCGCTAGCACTTGGTGCAGTACTCGCCATATTTCTGATTAATTCAAATAACAAGAATGCCCAGACCGAACCTGTTGCAAGCCTTGACGAGCAAATCAAGACAGAAGACGCTGCGACAATAAGTGTAACGCCTCCTGAGAGCAATGCTGCTCAAAAGGTGGTTACCACTCCAACACCACAAAGTGGCAATGATGATACTTCCGACGTCATTCCAGCTACACCTTGGATATCTGCCCCATTAAATGAACTGAGCAATGAACTGTACGATTTTATTGAAGCTGAACAGGTAAGTTACATCAGTACGACCGACTATCCATTCGACGAGAAAAAGCAAAAACAATTGCGAACATTAGCTAGGCAAGGGGTTCCTATCTTGTTTGACAATACGGAATCATCCTATTTGGATAGCTACGGTGTCAGCGAAACCAAAGTCGTATCAGAGTATTTTGGTACGGCGTCTGAAGGTGATGTCATCATCGCTACCGGAGTACAGAATGCAGATGGCAGCATTCATTATCTAGTTTTGCCTTTGAAGAGCAAAGATCTCAACGATAACAGTAAATTGATTGAGGACACTAAGCTCGCAATCACTCTACTTAAAGAACAAAAGCATGACTTGATAAAAGAGAGACAAAACGAACATCGCGAATAAAAAGTAAAGGGAGATAGCCTCTGTATCGCTATTTCCCTTAAAACTCAGTTCTCAATTAAGAAAAGCTCATTTCTCCCTACTTACCGGCACCCTATCCGAAATTACCTTGCCGTCTTTGATGGTGATGATGCGTTTAGTGCGCTCTGCCAGAGCGTTATCGTGCGTCACGATGATTAAGGTTCTACCTTCGGCGTGAAGTTGATTGAACAAGGCTTCAATCTCTGCGCCGGATTTTGAATCGAGCGCGCCGGTTGGCTCGTCAGCTAGAATGATTTGCGGATCGTTGACCAAGGCTCTTGCAATCGCGACCCTCTGTTTTTGACCACCAGAAAGCTGGTTTGGTTTATGGTCTAAACGATCCCCTAGCCCGACTTGCTCTAGCAATTTAGCTGCGCGCTGGCGACGTTCTTTGGCTTTGATACCAGAGTAAACCAACGGCAGTGCCACGTTATCAAGCGCCGTCGCGTATTCCAATAAGTTAAAGCTTTGGAAGACAAATCCGATCTTTTGGTTACGAATGCCAGCCAGCTCATTCGCACTTAAACTTGCGACGTTTTGGCCGCCAAGTTGGTACTTGCCATCGGTGGGCTTATCTAAACAGCCGAGCATGTTCATCAACGTTGATTTGCCTGAACCGGACGGGCCAAGAATCGAAAGAAACTCGCCTTGATTAATGGTTAAGTCAACGCCGTCTAGCGCGCGAACTTCCGCCTCCCCGCTTGAGTAGTATTTACAGATGTTGGTCAGCTCAACAAGCGGCTTGTTCGACATGTTCTTTCCAGAGTTATTGTTGTTATTCACTTTGTAGCGCCTCCAACGGGCTGACTTTTGCGGCTCGGTTTGCAGGTAACCATGCAGATGCCACACCAATGATCATTAAGGTGAGGATGACAATCGCGACAACGACACACGACAACTCAGGGACAGGTTTACCCAGTTGTTCATAAAAGGCATTGCCCTCTAAAGGAATGGAACTGATGGCAGACACCAGCGCGTACGTCACGGCTAACCCAAGCGCCCCCCCCATCAACATTGTCAATAAAGACTGTACTAAATAGTGCATGCGAATGGCAGTTGGGGTTGTACCGACTGCCATGCGCACGCCGATATCACGCGTAGATCGCTTTACGGTGGCATACATCACATTGGCGATGCCAACGCCAGCAACAGCTAACGTCACGAAGCCGATAATGCCAAGAAAACTCTGCAAACCTATCAGAAACTGCTGCATACTCTTTTGTTTAAGGAACATATCATCGACTTGGACGACCTGTTCATCACTGACACTTGCCCCGTGTTTACGGGCAATCACTTGCCTGATCGTCTTTGCTAAGGCTTCTCGGTTTACATCGGCTTGTGGTTGCACATTGATGCCACCAATTTCACCGTTGACATGAAATCGCTTCCACGTCGCTAACGGCACAAAGCTGGAATAGTTGATAAGATCCCCCAGTTCTATTTGGGCGCTGTTTTTCTCCAATACGCCCACAACTGTGAACTCCTCATTGCCGATTTTTACCTTTTTCCCCACAGGGTTGACTTGCAATGTGACTGTCGCAAACCAACTAAAGTCCTCATTCGGGTTGAATAAGTCGGCTGCCAGTTCATAACCCAGTACAACGACTTTGCGCGTCTCTTTTTGATCGAGTGGGTTTAACCATCGCCCCCCCGCCATCGGCACCAAATTGGTCATGGATTGAAACTCGCTCGTGACCGCTAACGGCTCTTGCCACGAGCTTCTGTCACCAACGGTGATGCGCTCTTTCCACTTCGCCGTTGGCGCAACGCTTTTTACATCAGGTAACGCTCGAACGACCTCTGAATCGTCCATTTTTAGTGTCAGAAACTTACCTTGGTGAAAAGCACCGTGGTCGACGGTGGCCATCCCTCCGGTCAAATAAATCAAGTTGCCGTTACCATTTTGTGCGGTTTTCAATACGCCCTGACGAATACCCTCACCTACCGCCAACATAGCAGCGATACAGAGGGTCGCCCACGCTACAGCCAGAATGGTCAAACCCAATCTCAGCTTTTCTGCAGCCATTTCTTGGAAAATTTGTCTCATCGGTAACAACATGACTAGGCCCTCGCACTCAAAGCAATGACTGGCGTGAGACGCGATGCTCGCCTTGCTGGGAAATACGATGCCATCAATGCCAAGATAAGCGTCACAAGTAAAGACCAAGCAATGGAATCTGGCGTGATCACAGGTAAACCAATCCATTCCGGTAATGCCATGCTGCTTAGGACAGACACCACGGCATACGAAAACATCAGACCTAATGCCGTGCCCACAGCTACCAAAATAAGCCCTTCAAGAATAAACTGACTGAGTATGGATTTTTGAGTCGCCCCGATCGCCAAACGCACACCGATTTCACGCGTGCGCTCCGTGACAGATAAAAACATGATGTTGGCAACGCCAAGCGCACCGACCGCCATGGTCATCGCGCCACTCGCTCCGAGAAAAATCTGAATGCCACGCAAAATTCCACTGATGACCGCCGCACCTTCACTAAAATCGGGTAATTCGACCGCATCTTTATCACTTGGGTCAAAATGAAGCTGCTTGGCGAAAAAGTTCACGATATTTTGTCGAAACGACGGTGCATCCATCCCGTCTCTCGGCTTCATCAATACCATCCAAGGTTTCGCATCCCACAAATCGCGGTACGTTGTTTGAGGAATGAAAACCGTGCGGCTATCGCCGAATGAAATGCCAGTGTCCTCACCGACGGTTATCCCAATCACCAAAAACGGAATGCCGTTAACTTTGAGCCTATCCCCGATTTGGACTCCGCCCATTTGCGCAATTTGGTCGCCTAACACCGCCACGCGAGTGTGGTTGTCCATATCACTTGGTGACAGGTTTCTCGAACCGGATTGCAGCTTGCGTTGCATTAAAGGAAAGTAAGACATATCAATACCGCTGACCGTACTCGATAAGTTCTGTCCTTTGAGATTGGTGATATTCGCATCCCATTTGGCGTAAACGCTCGACGCCTGTTGCACGAAGCCCGACTGTTTGATCATGTCGACTTTTTCTTGTGGTATATCAATTTGGCGTCTTGAAGGTAACCCTTGCCACGGTTTACTGGTACTCGACGGAAACACCACTTGCACATTGTTAATCATAAATGAAAACGACTGGGTCTGATGGCGATAAAAGCCTTCGCCAAGTGCGATTAACACCACCACAGAGATCACGCCCCAAGCAATCGCGATAATGGCTAGCACGCTTTTCATGCGGTGCGCCATCAACGTTTGCCAAGTTTGCTGCAACAGGCTGCTCATGAATGAAAAGCCCGAGAGATCAACGCCATGGTATCGTCATCGAGTTTCCCTGCGGTTTGCAGTAAGCCGATTCTCTTACGCCAATAGCTGTACAAGTTGGTTTGCAGACTGTTTTTCGCCTCAAACAAGCTGTTGTGTGCACTGATAACTTCCGACACTTCAAGCAGACCAGCGTCGTAAAGTTTCTCTTTGCTTTGCAACACTCTGGCGCGCGACTCAACCAGTTCGTTCGCTATCAAAACTTGATTCCAGTTGATATCGACCTGCGTAAACTGCTGAATAACTCGTTTCTGAATATCAATTTCCACTCTACGCATATCTTGCTTGGCGTTTAAAATGTTCAACGATGCTTCGTCCACTCTCGCTCGCACTGCACCATTGAGGTCAATCGGCAAACTCAAACTAATCCCAGCGTTAAACTCGCCGTTTGAACGATTGTCACCATCGCTGTAGCCCACACTGCCTTTGACGGTCGGGTAGTATCCACCTTTAGCTGAATCTTTCGCGAACTCGCTCGTTTTCACCATCTGCGCCGCTACCAACAGCTCTGGACTGCTGTCTTTCGCCAGCTTTAGCCATTGATCCAGAGAGTCCACCAGCATCGGCGGCTGAATTAGAGAATCCGTTCGAATTTGGTCGACACTCTCCGGCATTTGATTGATTAACGCCGCAAGCTCTGCTTTTTTCACTTCGAGATCGGCTTTTGCATTGAGGATACTTGCTTGCTCAGAGACTTGATTCGCTCGCATCTCTTCAACATCAACCGACTTCACTTTGCCTGCTCGATAGCGTTTCTCGATGATGTTGAGAAGTTCCTTCCCCTCCTCCAGCTTGGACTGCGCCAATTTGAGGTCGCCCTGTGCGCTTGCCACATCTAGGTAAGCGGTGAGCAACTTCTGCGCAAGCTCGTTATGTGATTGAGATAGCTCTAACTGTGCTTTGAGATAATTGGCATTCGCTTGATCCAGTTCCGACCACAAACTGCTATCCCAAATAGTTTGAGATAAGGTAGCGCCGTAACTGTTGGAATGGCTTGAGGACTCATTCCAATCCGCTGACGCACTGGCACTTAAACCCGGCAATAACGCACTGCGGCTACTCTGTACGCCAACCTCGCCAAGCTGGACGCCGATTTTCGCTTTTTCGTAATTTGGATCGTTCTGCTTTGCTTGTTGCCAAGCTTGTTCAATAGAAATTGCGTAGGTCGGCAAACTGAGCGTGGCAGCCAACAATGCAAAGGCGATTGTTGATCGTTGCAGCTTAACCATGCGCCGCTCCCATCATACTGTTGTCGATAACCTCTTCATCAAGCTCCACGCCGTCAAGCACTTCGACATTGATGCCATCTGACAGACCGAGTTTCACAGGTTGTTTATGAAACCCTTGTTCTGAGCTATCGGGGATCAGAACATTCGGTGCGTCACCATCAAATTGCAGAGCGCGCTCCGGTAGCGTGAGCACGTTTTCAGAAGTCTTCAGAATGATTTGAGCCGTCGATGAAAAACCAGAACGAAGCAACACATCTTGTGGGATCTTGAGTTCTCCCACTTCAACCTCAAAACCGTTATCAAAACTTTTAGCCGAAGCGTTGCCTTCTGGTGAGTTAAGGTTCTCAGATTGAATCGCTACTTTGGTTAGCACACCAGAAATCGCCACATCAGGATAAGGCGCAACCGTCAACATAACGGGCATTCCCGGAGACAACTGCGCAGCATCATGCTCACTGACGCTACCTTTAAAAATCAGACTGTTCATGTCGGCCAATGACATCATTTCAGTCGCGGCTTGGCTTGATTGAGTCGAGATGATCGGCTCTCCGACCTCAACTTTCTGGTTGAGTACCGTGCCATCAATTGGCGCGTAGATCGTCGACGTTAAACGCGCATCACCGATAGACGCCTCACCACTGCGGATGAGTTCGAGATTCTGGCGCTTTTGCAATACGTCCGCTTGCGCAGATTTGACTGCCGAGCGCGCACTTACGTATTCGTCGTAGTTACTTGGAATAATGTCCTGCTTGACCAAGCTTTCTAAGTTGGACAGTTTTTGTTTGGCGGATTCCAGATCGGCTTCACTACGCATGAGTTCTGCCGATGCATCCGTTAATGCTTGGGGGGTTGGGTTTGGACGCACTTTGATCAGCGGCTGGCCTTGCTTCACCTTTTCACCAACTTTCGCGTAAATTTCACCGACGATACCGTCGATTTGTGACTTGATAGACACGGAGTGTGCAGGGACAATTTTACCAACAGCCACCGCTTGTTTTTCAATCGTGCCTTTTTCCACAATCAATGTAGGCAGTAATTCTGGTTGAGCGGCAGATTGGAGATAGAAATACGTACCACCGCCGAGCAGCGCAATGCTCACAGCGGAGACAAGCCAACGTTTCGTCATTATTTATTCCAACATTTATTGGGTAGTCTAATGACTACTCCTAAAACACAAAGTTGAAGGAATAATATCCTGCTTTAATAGCGGTTTGGTTGTCACAGTTGGTATGGTTTTGTCAGTCGGCTCTGACAATCAAAGACCAAAAAACCTCGACGAATCATTCAGCAAAGACGCTATCTACGATGGCGACTAACATGCTCTGTAACCGCTCGTTTCAACCGCTATCAATTTCATTCTGAACAATGTGCAAAATGGCGCTGTTCTGTATCCAAGTGAGTAGCTGTTTCTTGAGCGTTTAATATGTTCTCTTGATTAGCCCCAAACTCAGCCCCCGTTCCAGGCCAATAATATGTATCTTTATCACGACATAGTGTGAGAATGACAGGATCATTGTTTATATTGGGCTCATCTCCTAGCTCGCCATACATACTGAAAGTAATCTCAGACCCAACGTCTCCACGAAGTTTCTGAATCACTTCTGCTTGAACTTTAAAGAGAACATCTTCCTCGTGTTCAGCAAACTTTTCAAAACCTGTAATTTTCACCACTGCAGAATAGGGCGTTTGAAATATCGCATCTTTGAGTACCTCATTCTGAGAGTACACTCCCTGTGAAGCGCAAGCTGATAAGCTCACACAGCCTAGCAAACTTATAAATTTCTTCATATTTAACTTTCCGTTCCTGCTAAGGCAGAGCCTTTTGTATATACAGGTAAAGTACCTTTTGTTTCATCGTAGTTACTCGGTACTACGAACTTGTCCCAGACATCAATAGAGTACTTTGCTATATTGACTTGGTTGCTTTGGTTTCCTCCTAACATGTACAAATGCCTACCATCAGGGCTCTTTCCCACGACAAAAGCAACATGCCCACCACCTTTTCTCGATTTAATCCCTAGAGCTCCATGTATAGGTTCTGAGATGTTTTTACCAAAACCCTTCCACTCCTTTGCTCGATAAGCTTCTTTTACTGGAGTGATTCCGTGTTGTTTAAAAACCCAAGCGGCAAACGAACCACACCAAGCATTTTGACCTCCAGAGTCATCAGTGCCCCAGAACTTAGATGCTGTAAAATACTCTAAAATCCTTGGATTGGCCTTAGTGCCTGAAACTTCTTTTTGTCCAATTTCTCCCAACGCTGTTTTCATCCAAGGCACTTTGGTTACTAGTTTTTGAGCATCATGAGGATCATTTTTCACTGAACTATAGGATGGTAATCCATTGAGCTTACGATGAGTTCTACCATTTACATCGATCCGACCATCTGGCTTTACCATATAAAGTAGCTTACGCTGACACACTTTTATTGCCTCTACTGTTTTCGACAAATGAGGACTCCGCCCTAACGAGCCATCAACAACCAACAGTCGGGTAAAACCTATTCTCTTTTGGTTATCATTTAAAAATTGTTGAACTGCTTTAACATCATTTTTCGAATTAGTGCCATTTATACCAACAGAGCCACGGATTTTTAATCCCATTCTCGTTACCTTTATAACTAATCATATAATTAAGAAAGTACGCTTTAGCGTGACAACAATAAAGATAAAATGTTGTCTTATACGATTAGCCATACGAGGGGAATTAGGTGTTGAAAATATAGATTACAAATAAACTCAGCTCATATCACTAAAAACACCTATTTATCATCTTTTGGTCACGCTTCAAAGCAGGACAGCCCAGATGTTTAAACCATGCGTATTAATAGACGAAAAAATGTTTATAAATGAACACTTAAATTAACATAGTAAAACTATCAATTACTATTTTAAATTTAGATAACACTTCCTTTTTAAGGACACTCTATAATTAAATTTATCAAACTTTAATTTTTATTAAATTGAGCTTTAATTTATTAATCTGACTATTTAACTAATTTCATTTCAGTTAATTGTACTTTTTGGCATGTTAGCGGGTGATGGCGGCGCCAATAACACCGACCCATTTTCAGAAGGAATAACGGACGATAACCAATGGATTTTGGAAGAACCACACATGATGATTATTACCCTAGACCAAGTGTTGCTCGACTATCTACCCATCGGTTCAAGTTATGATGGCCCATACGTGATGTGGAATGGTATGCCATACGCACACATTATTATTCCCGTTAGAGCGAGAAAATAAAAAGAAAAAATCCGATACTCTATATTTTGAATATCGGATTTTTATTACGTTATCGAGCTAACCAAATTCTCGCTAGTATTCCTATCGGAGTGGTAACGCCAGTTGTTACAGAGGAAATTTCACCATTTCTTAAAACATAAATGGTTGGGGTCACGCTAATTTTCCATTCGCGCATAATATCGCTTGAAGGATCGTTTATGTTTTCGAAACGATATTCTTTTGCCCTCATAAACTGCGCCACACGCTCATTCGGTCCCGACGAGCCAGAAACGCCAACTACGGTGTAGTCATCACTCAGCCAGCTCACGCTTGGGCTTACAAATTTACAAGCGGGACACCAAGTCGCCCAAAAATAAACAACGACAGGTTGTTCATAACTTTGCGCGATTGCATCGAAGTGTTCACCATCGCTCAATACTGAGCTCAATGGTGGTGCCTCCTGTTTAGGAATATCTTTAGTGCGATACCAATCCATCGCGATGGAAATGACGGTGACAATGAGCACCATCTGTACGATTTGAACGAGCCAATATCGGAATGTTCTACGCCGCTTTGTCGAACTCATTGAATAGCTCCCCCACTCGCTTGCTTCACCGCACTTAAAACAACATCATCAGTCAGGATCACAGGTAACGGGATACCTTGTGGCGCTGCCGGGCCATAGACGATGTTAAACGGCACACCGTAACGCCCATGAGCTCGTAAAAAGTCCGTTACCGAGCCGTCCGGATGTGTCCAATCCCCTTTTAACGTCGCTACATTAGGGCTTTGCAGCAATGAGTAGACAGGATCTTGCCAGATCACACCGATCTTGTTCGCTTTACACGTGACACACCAATCCGCAGTGACATCCACAAACACCACTCGCCCATTATTGACGTGATCTTCAATCGCCGAGTTAGAAAGCTTCTGCCACGCTAAGTCCTCAGGAAGCGGTGTCGCCCATTGGTCGGCAGTGACACTACCAAGTAACAGGCCACCAGCAATTAAGATAAGCGATGCAGAGCCGGATAGCACGAGTGCTTTATCGCCATGAACGCGTTTAACGCGAATCATCAGAACAATAAACGCGACTAAACCGGCGAAAATGACCCAAAACACTGGGAGGTGATTGGCCATCAAAGACAGTAGCCAAACGCTGGTGGCCAACATCATCACACCAAATACGTTTTTGACCACGTTCATCCACTGACCCGGCTTCGGCAATTTAAGCGCAATACTTGGGAAAATTGCCACCATAATCCAAGGCAACGCCATCCCCAACGCTAAGGCGGTGAAAATAGCAAACAGCGTAACCACATCGGCACCCAAAGCAAACGCCACGGCCGTTCCTAGAAAAGGCGCGGAGCAAGGCGTCGCAAGCAATGTAGCAAACATACCTTGAACATAGTGACCAACTAGGGAGTTATCACCTTTCGAGGCCAGCCATGTATTGGTACCCGATGATAGACGGACTTCAAACAGCCCCAGCATATTGGCCCCAAACAAAGTGGTGACCAACACCATCAAACCTAAGAACCAGGGGCTTTGAAATTGCACGCCCCAACCAATGGCATTACCTGTTAGCTTGAGCACCAAAATAAAACCAGCGAGAATCCAGAACGACGTTAATATACCAAGTGACGAGGCAACAAACTGAGCGCGAATTTGACGACGCTCGATACCTTGAGCGGCAACAATACTACTTAGCTTCATCCCCAAAACCGGAAGAACGCAAGGCATAATGTTAAGAATTAAACCGCCGAGCAACGCGAATAGAAAAACACTCGTTAGAGACGTGCTCGGCAGCGGTTCAACTATTGCCTCAGCAGTTGCTTGAGTGGTTTCTTCTGCTAGTAAATTGGTGTCTTTGATGGTCACAAACAGCGACTGACCATCTAACTCCACATCGCCCAGCCAAGTATCAACGATATAGCTCGCGGTGACGATGTTTCCTTCCTGATTCATTCCTTCAAGCTTGAAGCTATAGTCTCGCGTTGCTTCATCGACGCCATCCACCAGCACTTGTGGTTGTTGCCAACCCTGACTGTTCTGTAGCTTGATTTGTAGTTTCGATTGGTTCGCATCCCAACTCGCCTGAGTAACATCAATAAACGGCGATGGCTGCGGCACGTTACTCACTGCTTGAGCGTAACTGAACATCACGTCTTCATCGACTTTTAGATCAGAAGGCAAGAACGTCAATTGAATTTGATAGTCGGTCAGCACACAAATCGTCGTACAAGAAGAAAGTGTCAGTACCGCATCAATCGTGACAGGTTTGGACATGTCTTCGACGTGCAGCGTCATGGGGAACAAAGTATCGCCTTTATACCCAAGAGTCTCGATACCTAATAGTTCGAATTTTTGTGGGTGCGGCCATTGCCAATCCACTTTGGATAAATTTTGTGAATTTTGCCAATCAATAGATGGTGCTACGCCGCCCTCACCAGGTGAACGCCAGTAAGTTTTCCAGTCTCCGGTTAACTTGACATCCAAATAACCTGTAAGTGTTTTGGCTTGCGGATCTTGTTGACCAGTGAGCACAAAGCGCGTTTGCACTGGAGGATGTTGTGGGTTGGTCAGCCAACCTGTATCATTAGTTTGAGCTGAAATACTCAGAGAGAGCAAACTCAAAGCAAGCGTCATAAAAAACATGGACGCAAACTGAGTCAGTTTAGTAATTTGATTCATAGTGATTCCTAGTTAAAAGACAAAGGTGCTAAATAACTGACGCTAGTGGTCAGAAAGCACGCTTTTATTCTCGGAACACACAGAAAGTCAGATGGACTCGATACTTACGGCCTATCGGTTCCGTCCAATGTTGCGCACCAATATAGGCACTGCACAACCAAATTGCCGAAGCAAAAAGACCTACAAACAGAACAACAATAAATACATCGAGTTGATGTTGAGAAAACTGAATTAACTTTTCAGACAATTCGCACTTGCTAGTTTCTTTAGTATCAATCGACTTGACGCTCGAACGCTCATCAGCAAGTGAAACCGCGGGCGATTCCGTCTCATATTTCATAGAGCATGACGATGCAAAGCCTGAATTTTGCATCAGACACACAACCACCACCCAGCCAATAATCGCCAGTAGCCATTTTGCCCGCTTATGTGGCGTGTGATGTCGTTTAGTCAACAAACTCATAAGAATTCAGATAAAGTAAGAACGAAGAAGATAATACGCGAGTCGTCATAAAGCTCAAGTTGTATCCTCTAAATAACCTTAAGAGGCTTCACTCGGTAAGCTTTAATCTAGCTTGCCATAAATATATGCCAACTCTGCGACGGTTTTTGCCGAGAACTTCTTCAATAGATTAGCTCGGTGTACTTCAACCGTTCGCATTGCTATGCAAAGTTCGTCAGCAATACGAATGTTGCGCTTTCCTTCAATAATCAAACGTAAAATGTCTTTTTCTCTAGGTGTGAGCGATTCATAAGCCGATTTAGCTGCTGCCATATCGAGGTTTGTGGCAGACTGCGCCTGTCCCTGCAAAATAGCTCGTGCCAGTTCATCGCCTTTGACTGGTTTTTGGAAGAAATTGACCGCCCCAGCTTGCAATGCATCGACCGCCATCGGAACATCACCATGCCCTGTCAGATAAATAACGGCTAGCGGGCTGTTGGCTTGATTTAAAATTTGGTGCACTTGCTGGCCACGAAGGTTGGGCATTCGGCTATCAAGGATCACGCATCCGGCCTGATGAATGTTCACTTTATCGAGAAAAGATTGCCCATCAGCAAAAGTCGTCACGTTGAAGTCATGCTCTTCCAACATAAAAGCGAGCGAGTCACGCACCGATTCATCATCATCGACTACAAAAACAGGTAGCTGCTTTTCACCGCTGCTCATTGAGTGCTCCTATGCCTAGTTCAGATTAGTTTTGATATGGAAACACAAGCTCAACCAAACAACCATGTGGTGCTATCGAGCTGATGACAAACTCGCCACCATGCATTTCCATCACATCGCGACAAATGGCTAACCCTAGCCCAAGCCCTTCTTCTTTGCTACTCACAAACGCTTGAGTCGGATTCTCTTGCTGCAACCCTGTACCATTGTCTAACACTCGAATAGAGAGTTGACTGATTTGGTAATCGCAATGCAGGGCAATTTTACCTTGATAACCTGATGAGTGATATTTCTCTTGGAACAAAGTACACGCATCAATCGCGTTGCTGATCACATTAACTAAAACCTGTTGTACGCCAACTGCATCGACAAGTAACGGACGAATGTTCCCTTCTGTACTGGCCACAATAGAAATGTTTTGCTTCTGCATTCTAAAATGGAGCAACTCAATCGTGTCATCAATAAGTACTTGAAGATCACACGACGTTTTGTCGACACTGCGCTTACGAATCAACGTTCTTAATCGCTGAATAATTGCATCGGCTCTTTCAACTTGGCCCTGTATTTTCTCAAGCACAGGGACAATATCTTCATGTGGGCGTTTTTTGGCCAAGCGAAGTAAACCGCCTTCACTATAATTGCGAATGGCTGCCAATGGCTGATTGAGCTCATGGGCAAGACTGGTGCCGATTTCACCGACAATCGCGACTCTTTGTGAATGCTCTAACTGTTCACTTTTCTCTTTTAAACGTAACGATGTCTGCTCCAACGCTTGCTTGCTCTTGCTAAATCGATACTCAAGCCAAAAGTGGTAAGCGTTCAATACAATCACAAAAATGAACAGCGCCCACGCCCATTCCTGATGACTACGCAGCCAGCGCAATGCTTCTTGCCACCAAGGCTGCTGCAACGGATGGAGGTCTAGCGCCTGATAAAGTTTGTCGATGCTCAGCAAGCTGACGGGTGACGTCCAACCTGACGCGCCTGCCGCAATAACCGCAGGGTGTTCAGGTGGCATCGCTAACAATACTTGCGCAATCTGTTTGGCGATCTGAGCAGAGCCGCGCTCTGTTTTGGCAAATGACCAGTTTGGATATAACGGCGTAGAAACAGCGCACGAAGAATGTTCATTTGGCTGTTGATTTAGGACTCGAAAATCCCCTTGCTGTAACAGACCTTCATTTTGCATCTGTTCCAATAAACAAGCAGGGACGACAGCGGCTTCCACATTGCCATCACGCAATTGATACAGGTTGGCATCAATAGGAAAGCCGAGGTAACGGACATCAGCAAAGAAATCGTTAGGATTAAGACCCATTTTGACTATTTGATAGCGCATCGTTAGATAACCACCAAAGGCTTTTTCTGATACCGCCGCAACGGGACGTCCTGAGACATCTTGCACCGTTTGATAACTTGAATTGGCTCGAACCACAAGCGCCGAACCAATTCCGTAATTCGAGTTTTGTGGTGCTCTGCTGGTTAGCGTTGCCATCCACGACAGCGCGTATTGCCTGCCCAACCGCACTGCTTGACCTGGGTTGGTTAAGATGAAATCCATGGTCTGAAACTTCACCGCTTCGCCCATTTCATCCAAGTTAAGGGGATGAAGAACAAAATGCACATCGGAAATTTGCTGATTGAGCCAATCAATGGTCGGTTGCCATCTCTGCTCGGCATAAAGATGACCACGTATCGCTAACACGCCCACTTCGACTTTTTTCTTGACCTGTGGCTGCTCTGCTTTTTGCTCTTGCAGATCTGCTTGTTCAGAAACTGCGCCGTGAGCCAAAGATGCAAAGGCAACTAAGCAAAGAATCCAAAGCTGAAGCCACAGTGCTTTTTTCATGATGAGTCGAATCGTTCCGTCAAGAGAGTACGACAAGAATAACAGCTACCTTCCCTAAACCACATTTGTTTTAGATCAAGTTTGATCTGGGTATGTGGAAATCCACAATATAAGCCTCGCAGTGCATTTCTCACAATGGAATCAGTCAATTCAAATACCACAAAAAAGCAGGTGAGTTATGGATTCCACCAAACGTCGCTTTCTCAGCGCGGTCACAGCCGGAGCCGCGTTAATTCCAGTCGCAGGCATTGGCACGGCAACTGCGGGAAACATTATTCGAAATAACCAGTCCGCTGACCGAAAAGGACAAGTCGGGAAGCGTTATGCCATGGTGATAGATTTGCGTAAATGTGTCGGATGCCAGGCTTGCACTGTGGGTTGCAGCATCGAGAACCAAGCGCCTATCGGTCAATTCCGAACCACCGTAAAGCAATACGAAGTTACGTTAGATGATGGCTCTACCACGCGAGAAGCAAAAGCCTTTATGCTACCGCGCCTTTGTAACCACTGCGACAACCCACCTTGCGTGGCAGTGTGTCCGGTTCAAGCAACCTTTCAGCGCGAAGATGGCATTGTCATGGTGGATAACAGTCGCTGCGTAGCGTGTGCGTATTGTGTACAAGCTTGCCCTTACGATGCTCGCTTTATCAATGAAGACACCCTCACCGCAGATAAATGTACCTTCTGTGCTCACCGTCTAGAAAAAGGTCTATTGCCTGCCTGCGTGGAAACCTGTGTTGGCGGAGCACGTGTAATTGGTGATTTGAATGATCCATCAAGTGAAGTCCGCCGCTTAATTGCGAAGCACCAAGACGATATCACAGTGCTAAAACCCAATGAAGGCACCAAGCCTCACGTGTTTTACATCGGCATGGATGAACGCTTCACCAGCCACATCGACGGACAACCTGCTATTTACGACCCACAAGGAGAGCGCGCATGAACATCACCGAAGTGTTAGTCCAACCTCAAGCGATGGCTTGGCTCCCGTGGGCGGTGCAGTATTTCTTCTACATCGGTTCGGCTTATGCGGCTGCTGTTTTATTCCTAATCGCACTGTTATTTGAAAAACACACCAGTCACAGACTGCGCGCTGCGCTTGTTCTGACGCTGGCCATCGGCGCTATCGTAGGCCCGTTGGCGTTAACTGGCGACCTTCACCAACCGGGACGCGCATGGCATTTTTACGCCCACATCACTCCGTGGTCATGGATGTCTTTAGGGTCGCTTTTCTTGCCTGTTTTCTCAGGTTTAGCGGTAGTAACCGCATGGCTGTATCTCCGCGAGGATCTGATCAACTTACGTAATCAGCCAGGGAAAGTACTGCCTCTAATTTCAAAGCTGTCACTGGGTAACTGGGCGCTCTCTCGTAGAGCCATGCTTATGGTGTCCGCCATCACGGTGCTATCAGGCCTCACCATTGCAGTCTACACAGGCGCTGAAATTGCGGTCGTTAAATCGCGCTCTTTATGGCACCAACCCACGTCGCCGGTTCTTTGGTTTGTCACTGCATTTATGAGCGCGGTCGGATTTTCTCTGTTGATTTGGCTCTTGCTGCCTAGTCAGTCAAAGACGCTGACATCTGGCGATACTAATTTACTTAAAAAATCAGTGGTTACCAGCGGTGTATTAACGCTGATACTGCTACCGATTTGGGCATCCAACAATTCCGCATTTTCGCTCTATTCTAGCGAACAATGGATGCACAACATTGCCCTGCTCACTTTTGTCGTTTTAGGTTGTGTTTTGCTCGCTTTCATCTTCTTGCGCGATACCAAAAAGTCCGCATCAGCCAGATTTCGTCACGTCATAGGGTTCAGTTTTGTGTCTGCTGCCGCACTGGCAAGTGCATGGCTGATTCGCTGGTTTACCATCATGGAAGTGCAAACCATCGCCAAGTTCGATGCAGGGCTGTATCCATACCAACTCACTATGGATGGAAATGGCTGGATAGGCATTATCGGCATGCTCGGATTATGGCTTGCACTGGCACTGCTCGGTTCGGAGCTGGTTCAGCCAAAACAAAAGATCGAAGTAAAAGCCTCATCACTCACCTTAACTGAACGCTAATCAAAGAGGATTTCATCATGGATAACAAACGCCGTCAGTTTTTGAAATCAGGCATTGCAGTGGGTGGGCTTGGCGCATTCGCTGCGGGTTACGCCACCACCACCAAACACATGGTCGAGGGTGCGCTCGAAGGCACTGCGGGAGAAAAAACGCGTGATATTCACCACGGTAACTCGCTTGAACCAGAGTACACGGTCAACAGCAAAGGCAACCTAATCCCGAATCCAAATCAGCGCGTTGCGCCATCGATGTGCTTTGGTTGTTGGTCACTGTGCGGATTGCGTGTACGCATTGATAACCGCAACGACGAGATTTTGCGTATTACTGGCAACCCATATCACCCACTCTCTCATCAGCAACACATTCCGTTCGAAACGCCAGTCAAAGATGCTTATTTAAGTTTGACAGGAGAAGCGGGCCTTGACGGTCGTTCAACAGCATGCGCACGTGGCAATGGGATGCTAGAAATTCGCAACAGCCCGTACCGCATTACTCAGCCACTGAAACGAGTTGGCAAACGCGGCGAAGGAAAATGGATTCCGATCAGCTACGAGCAATTGATAGAAGAAATCGTAGAAGGTGGTGATTTATTTGGTGAAGGCCATGTTGATGGCTTACGCGACATTCACGATTTAACAACGCCCGTAGATCCTGAAAACCCAGAATATGGACCGAAAGCCAACCAATTGTTAATGACCAACGCCGGTAACGAAGGCCGAGACGACATATTCAAACGCTTCGCGTTCAACAGCTATGGTACACGTAACTTTGGGCATCATGGCTCTTACTGCGGCTATGCATTTCGTGCTGGCAGCGGCGCATTTATGAACGACTTAGATAAGAACGCACACTTAAAGCCAGATTTTGATAATGCGGAATACATCATCTTCATCGGTATGTCGCCAGCTCAAGCGGGTAACCCTTTTAAGCGTCAGGCGCGCCAACTCGCCAATGCGCGAACAGAAGGCAGCTTGGAATACACCATCATCACGCCAAGTTTGCCGGCGGGTTCATCGAGCTTGGCCGCCGGTGACAACAACCGCTGGATACCAATCAAACCGGGCACCGACTCTGCCCTCGTGCTTGGCATGATCCAGTGGATCATCGAAAACCAACGCTACAACAAAACCTTCTTGGCGCAGCCGGGGGCAAACGCGATGAAACGAGCCGGCACCGCGCACTGGTGTAATGCTACGCATCTTGTGATAAGCGATAATCAGCACCCGAGAAACGGCACGTTTTTACGCGCGTCGGACTTGAATCTGCCATTCGAGGGCGAAGCGTTGTCTGACTCCGACCCGTACGTCATCGTGGATGATCAAAGCGGCGAATTTGGTGTGCATACCCAGACAGAAGAAGCGGCACTGTTTGTCGATAAAACGGTTTCGCTTGCATCGGGCGAAGTGCGAGTAAAATCGTCTCTACAAAGGCTCAAAGAAGAGGCGTTTAAATACAGCCTTGCGTTCTACAGTCAACAATGTGAGATCCCTGTAGAGCAAATCGCAGAACTAGCGAAACGCTTCACAAGCTATGGCACAAAAGCGGTGGTCGATACCCACGGTGGCAACATGCACACCAATGGGTTCTATAACTCGTTTACCATCATGATGCTCAATGCGTTGATTGGTAACATCAACATGAAAGGCGGCGCGATGGCGAAAGCGGGTGGCTACCCAACTTCCGCTGCGGGTCCTCGTTACGACTTCACCAAATTTGCTGGCAAAGTCGGCCCGAAAGGCGTCTTTTTATCGCGCAGTAAATTCCCATACCACAAAACCAGCGAATACAAACGTCGCGTTGAGGCTGGTGAATCCCCTTATCCAACTCGCGCACCTTGGTATCCGTTTGCAGCGCCACTGCTGACAGAACACCTATCTGCGGCTATTGATGGTTATCCATATCGCGTTAAAGCGTGGATCAACCACATGGCGAACCCGATGTATGGTGTGCCCGGTTTGAAAACGCTGCTGGAAGACAAGCTTAAAGATCCAAAACAACTCGGTTTGATTGTGTCTGTTGATGCGTTCATTAACGAAACCACCGCATTGTCGGATTATATTGTGCCGGACACGGTCACCTACGAAAGCTGGGGTATGGCAACGCCTTGGCACGACGTTCCGGTGAAAACCGTCACCGCTCGCTGGCCGATTGTGGAAGCGCGAACAGAGAAAACCGCCGATGGTCGTTCAATTTGCTTAGAAAACTTTTTGATTGATGTCGCCAAGAAAATGCAACTAGGCGGCTTTGGTGACAACGCGATTCAAGATGCGCAAGGGAATTGGCACGCTCTCCACAGCGCTGAAGATTTCTACTTACGTTCCGCGGCAAACTTGGCTTATGTGAAAGGCGGGGTGCCTGAAGTTTCGGCAGAAGACATTGCGTGGTCCGGCCTAGAGCGTTTAATGCCAGCCATGCAGAAGACGCTGACAGCGGATGAGATGAAACGTGTGGCGTTTATTTTTGCTCGCGGTGGACGTTTTGAAAATGCAACCGAAGCGTATCAAGGTGAGCAAATGAAGCACAAATGGACACGACCTGTCGCGATATGGAATGAACGTGTCGGCAGCGCAAGAAACACCATGACCGGTGATTTCTACACGGGTTGCCCAACATGGCATCCACAAAAACTGGCCGATGGCACACCAATGGAAGACCAGTTCCCAAGCTCAGAATGGCCTTTCAGCCTAACGAACTTTAAATCCAACATTCACAGTGCGGTATCCAACCTATCGCCAAGGTTGAACTCGATTAAAGGCGTAAACCCAGTGTACATCCATCCAATCGATGCCGAGCGCGCAGGCATTAAAACGGGTGATGAGTTTGTTATCGAGACACCATCTGCAAGCACCAAAGCACTTGCGATGATAGTCAACGGGATTCGCCCTGGCACACTCGGATTTGAACATGGGTTTGGTCATACCGAGCTAGGACAACGCTCGCACTGGATCGGCGATAAACAACAACCCGTAAAAACGCGCAGCCAAGATGGCGTCAACATTAACGACATTGGCTTAATTGATCCTACCCGAGAAGGTAAAGGTGTATTGTTGGATTGGGTAGTGGGCGCGGCGGCACGTCAGTCCTTGCCGGCCAAAATCCGCAAAGCGTAACGCCGCACGTTAAGACGTCTCTACCACTTAGAGCTGCCGATTTGTGCAGCTCTTCACCACTTTGTTTTTATAGCTTATAGAACAACCAATAAAAACAAATACGGCCATTTACACTTATTAAATATGTGGAAATCCACAATACCTTTCATTATTGACAAGGCCGACAATATCGTCCGAGTGACTACCAAGTAGCACTTAGACATATTAATAAAAATTAAAGTGAGTCAGCATGTCAAAAATTCTTCCAGTGGTGGTGGCCTGTTTGTTAGCAACCACTATGGGCGCAAGCGCCTCGTCTATTCCGGAAAAAGCCAGCGTATGTAGCGGTTGTCACGGCCAAGATGGCATGGGACAGCCAAATATCGCGCCGATGATCGCTGGTTTAAACGCGAATTATCTCAACACTCAAATCGAACTATTCCTTAGTGGCGAACGCCAAAATGTGGTCATGCAAGGCATGGCGAAGGAACTCAGCGATCCCGCAGGCCGTAAGGAAGTTATGGAGTACTTTGCTAACCTCCCGAGCTATGAGTTCACGAATCCAGAACAACGCGGCGACCAAGCTGATATTCGTAACCCGTATCGTAAGTTAATTTTCCAAGGCGATTGGGATAGAAATATTCCAGCTTGCGCAACTTGTCATGGAGCCAGCGGTATGGGCGTCGACAAGTTCCCTCGCCTCGCAAGCCAACATGCTGATTACTTAAAAACGCAATTGATGGCATGGAAAAACGGCACTCGCAGTGGCGACCCGCTCAATATGATGGGGACCATCGCAAAAAATCTCACTGACAAAGAGATCGAAAATCTTGCTTACTACTTTGCCTCATTACGTTACTAGGAGCAGTCATGAAACGTTTCTATTCTTTGTTCGCACTGCCTTTCATTTCTACGCTCGTACTAGCTAACGCTCCATTACCGGACCGCCAGAAAGAGCTACCTGCGATAGAAAAAGAAAAGCACGGTGAATACTTAAAACCGCGTGATCTCAGCACAATCCCAAACACCGCATTTGGTGAGCAAGTAAAACGCGGTTACTCGCTCTTTGTTAACTCACAACAAATGCGCGGAAAATACGTTGGCAACGAACAAAACTGTGTGAACTGCCATATGGAGGCAGGACGAAAAGCAAACGCTGCGCCACTGTGGGCAGCTTACATGGCATACCCGGCATATCGTAAGAAAAACGATCGCGTAAACAGCTATGCTGACCGTATCCAAGGTTGTTTCGAGTATTCCATGAACGGTAAAGCGCCCGCTTACGATTCGACAGAAATTGTTGCCCTTAGTGCTTACGCCTACTGGTTAGCGATGGGCGGCTTGCTTGACAAACATGGTATGGCGGATGAACCCATTCCAGAACTAGACGCAAAAACGTTGCAAATTGGTGGAAAAGCAAAAGACTTCCCGTTGCCCGAAGCCATCGCACAAGCATTACCAATTGAAAAGCGGGGTAATCTCTCTGGGCGTGGCTACCCAAAAATCGCCGCCCCTGAGCAAGAACCATCAATAGAGCGAGGCGCATTGGTCTACGAAAAGAACTGTGAAACTTGCCATCGCGCCGACGGTTCAGGCATCAAAGACACCAACGACCATTCATACATTCCACCACTTTGGGGCGAATATGCGTATAACTGGGGCGCAGGTATGCACCGGATTAACACAGCGGCCTATTTTATTTACGAAAACATGCCGCTTGGGAAAAGTGTGCAGCTGACAGAGCAAGAAGCTTGGGATGTCGCAGCATACGTCAACAGCCATGAGCGTCCACAAGATCCTCGATTCAAAGGCAATGTCACCGCAAACGCGGAGAAATATCACCAGCACCAAGGCTATTACGGCAAAACGCTCAACGGTACGCAAGTCGGCTCCAATGCCTTTAAGAGCGGAACGGTCAAGTAAAGTACAACTAAGTACCTTAAATAAAATGCTCTTTTTCCCTGCTCTGATTATCTGGGCAGGGTTACTTACCCTTAAAAACAAGTAATTACCCCCCTCCACAGACAAGCAATATCACATTATTTTCGACTTCCAACATACTCATCTTCGCCGTAAAATCTTGTACCAAACGCGACTTCGTTTATGTCTTAGATCTCCCATATCCTCTAATGCCAAAAGTAAGAAACTCGTAAACTCCTGAATCAAAACAAGCGTGCCTAGTGAAAAAAGAGTATTCTTAAAGCAAATGAATCTAAAACCTACCCGATGAGTATTCAACCTAATTCCCGTCAGTTAATTTCATGCGAAGAGTGCGGCCTTGTTGTTCGCATTCCCGATATCGAACAGGGGCAAAAAGCACAATGTCCTCGATGTTCGCATTCGCTGACTAAAGTGAATGCCAAGCCTTACCAAAGCGTGATCGCCATATCATCGGCATGTTTGATCATGTTAGTGCTAAGCATTTCTTTCCCTTTTATGTCGTTCAGCGTGCAAGGGTTGTCGCAAGAAATCACCTTGTTGCACGCTGCCAAAATGCTGGCTGAGTTTCAAAATGTGCTTTTGGGTGTGCTGCTACTCGCAACAGTTATCGTTTTGCCTGCAATCTATGTTGGTCTCATTCTCTTTCTTCACCTTGAAGCATTAAAAGCACGTAAACATACCCCCTCTAAAAAGCAGCAACGAATGGCAAAAGTTTTATGCCGTCTTCTGTTTCGAGTCGAACCTTGGTTAATGGTGGATGTATTTTTGATTGGCGTGTTGGTCAGCTTAATTAAAATCGCTTCCCTCGCAGACATAGGAATGGGCACTTCATTCTGGGCGTTTTGTGTATATACCGTTCTGGTAGTCAAATGCATATCAATGGTCGACAAAAGCTGGCTCTGGGGGCACTTTATTCCAGCTATCGAGCTACCTGATGTAAAAGAGGGTGATACGCACCATAACCACAACCATATTGGTTGTCATACGTGCCACCAGCTCAACCCTATTGAAGCTAAAAAACACCAACACTGCATTCGTTGTAAAAGCCCTATTCACAAATACAACCCCGCAGACAATTTACAAAAAGCTTGGGCGCTTTTGTTTGCTTCAATCATTTTCTATATCCCTGCGAACCTCTACCCTATGATGTACACCGTAAGCCTTGGACATGCAGAAGGTTCGACTATCATGGAGGGGGTAATATTGCTTTGGCATTTAGGTTCTTACCCTATTGCGATGGTAATTTTCTTTGCTAGCGTATTTATTCCAATGGCGAAAATGCTGGCACTCGCGTGGCTGTATTACAATGCGCAAAAAGCGCGATATCTTCCGCACGAAGAGAGTATTTCACGCTTAAAGATCTACCGCATAACTGAGTTTATTGGCCGTTGGTCCATGATCGATATCTTCGTCGTCGCGATCTTAGTTGCACTGGTTCAGCTGCAAAACTTAATGGCGATTTATCCAGGTCCTGCTGCGCTCTCTTTCGCGGCAGTGGTCATTTTTACTATGCTTTCTGCAATGATATTTGACTCACGTTTGTTGTGGCAATTGCCACAAAACGAAGTGCAGGAGCCGATTTCTGACAACTTAAACGAGAAAGCCAAATATGAGTGATGAGAACAACGTAACCGCTCAAATAAAACCGCAAAAGCAGATTTCTGCGATATGGATTGTCCCGATCCTTGCGCTAGCCATGGGAGCGTGGATGCTGTTCCAATATATCAACAGTACAGGCCCACAAATTACTCTCCAACTGCCAACCGCAGATGGGATTGAGGTTGGCAAAACCGAAATCCGAGCATTGAATGTAAAAGTCGGACTGATTACTGAAGTCACTCTCAGTGAAAATTACGATCACATCATCGCTAAGGCACAAATGAACAAGGATGCAGAACGCATGCTGCGAGATGACACCATGTTTTGGGTGGTGAAGCCTCGTATTGGCCGTGATGGCGTTTCAGGTTTAGAGACCTTGCTCTCTGGCGCTTATATCCAACTTCAACCGGGTAAATCTAAGATAGAGAAAGAGCGCTTTACGGTCTTAGATGTTCCCCCAGTGGCCTCTCCTGATGCAGAGGGGTTACGCCTTGTGTTAACACACCGCGAGGCCGGTAAACTAGGCGTTGGTGACCCCGTCATTTATAAAGGCTTTACGGTTGGTCGTGTAGAGAAAACCAGCTTTGATGTTGACACTCGCAAAGCGTTATACCAACTCTTTATTTTCAAGCCTTATGACAGCTTAGTGCGCACTCGTACCAAGTTCTGGCTGAATTCTGGCGTAGATTTACAGCTCAATGCTGAAGGGTTCGAAGTCAAGTTTGGCTCATTAGAGAGCATGCTAACGGGTGGTGTTACCTTCGATACCGTTCCAGGTCTTGAATCCGGTGAACAGCTCACTGAAAATATGGTCAACTTCCGCTTGTACGATGATATTAAACAACTTCGAGAAGGCATGTACGATGATTATATTGAATTCGTTATGCTTTTTGATGAATCGGTACGAGGACTTAAACGTAAGGCACCTGTCGAATATCGAGGCTTGAGAATTGGTACTGTGATGCGTGTACCAATGCGACTTCCAACCCCAGAAGAGAACTTTTCTGCGAAAAAAATTCCTGTATTGGTACGTATCGAGCTCGGCCGTGTTTATGGCGATTTCCAATCCCAATCTTTACCAATGTTAAAAGATAAATTGAAGAGTGAGTTTGCTAAAGGCCTACGTGGTACTTTAAAAACAGGTAACTTATTAACAGGCGCACTATATGTTGACGCCGACTTCTATCCAAATGACGAGCCTTACGTACCGAGTAAGTTTGCTGATTTAGATGTTTTCCCAACCATGCGTGGTGGTTTTGCGCAGGTTCAGCGCCAAGTGAACGACTTCCTAAATAAGATTAATAACTTACCGATGGAAGAAACGCTAGATTCTCTCAATTCAACGTTAAAAACGTCTGAAAAAACGTTAGCTTCAGCAGAACGCGTGGCGGACAGTATTGATAAACTTTTGAATCAAAAAGAGACGCAAGAGATCCCAACAGATATTCGCCAAAGCTTACAGCAATTACAAAAAACACTCGATGGTTATGGGCCCAACTCAACCATGTACAGCGAAATGGAAGCCACGCTAAAAGAATTAGAAAGCGTGATGACAGAGTTTAAACCCGTACTTAAACAGCTAAACGAAAAGCCAAACTCTCTTGTGTTTGGAGAAGATGAAATCAGTGACCCAATACCAGTTAAAGGCCAAAACTAATGAAACGAGTATTCTTTCTGTCTATCGCGCTATTTGTCGGTCTAACGGGTTGCAGTAGCGCTCCGCAAACTAAAGGAGCTATGTACCTTCTACCTAAGGTGGAACCAGTGACGCTGAGCTCTTCTGATATCGCTCAGCGCCCAACTTTAGTTGTTCGTCCAGTGACATTGGCGAGTTATTTGAATGATAGTGGCATTGTTTATCGAACCTCTGAGACCCAAGTTATTCAGGCGAAACACAATCAATGGGCGCACAGTATTTCTGAGCAAATCACTCAGAGAGTCGTCGCGGAGCTGCGTCACAAGCAAAGTCATTACTGGCCGGCTGAAATGAATAATCTGTTGGATCAAAGCGGTGAAGCCAAACTCCAGCTTACGTTAAATAAATTTAATGGCAGCTACAAAGGTAATATCGAAATTGAGGGGGAATGGTTACTCATTAATGCCGAAGGTAAGGTAGAAAACAGCGCGCCAATACAAATCTCTCAGCCGCTTCAAGATGAGGGCTATGAAGCGCTCGTCAACGCTTTATCCATAGGCTTAGAAAGCCTAACCTCAGACATTGCCAAACAACTCTAAGTCAATGTTAATTACAGGGAAGCAAGTTGCTTCCCTTTTTTATGCAGAGTGTAGCGACTTCTACTAAGCTGAAAGCTGACGAAAAGCCGAAAAGGAAATTGGATGAAACCATGTAACCTGCTATCACTCTCCTCACTCATTCTTGTATTACCTACATCAGTAGCGCTCTCAGCCGAGACACAAGAATCTCGTTGGCGAAATAGCATAGAAGTGTACATGCTAGGACTGAATATCCACGGGGATACCAGTATTGGTCGCTTTTCATCAGAGGTGGATGTCGATCCTAAGTTCATCGTAGACCACCTCGATATTGGGGCGATGTTGCGATTCGAGAGTATTTACCAAAGTAAGTGGGGCTACTACATAGATTATAGTTTCATGAACTTAAGTGGTGATGTTAATAATATCAAGGGCGCTCTGCCTAACGCTCGTTATCGTGCGGACATCGAAATACGGCAAGGTGTTCTAGAAGCAAAGGCATTCCAACGCGAACAATATTCATTTGGTAAACTGGATTATATGTTTGGATTACGTTGGTGGGACAATGACATCACCGGCAAGCTGTATCGTAATGACAACCGGGTACTAGAAGATAGACTGTCATTACAAGAAGATTGGGTCGATTTTTTAGTTGGCTTGCGACTCATTGATGAATTGAGCGAAAACTGGCGATTTCATGCCAGCATCGACGCCGGACTTGGCAACGATACTCACTTCACTTATGCCATTCAAACTGGTGTTCGTTATAGCTTTAACGAATGGTCTGATCTCAACTTAGCTTACAAGTCGACCTGGGTCGATTACAAAAATGAAGAGGTATTTGAATATGATACGGCTTCTCAAGGGCTTTTAGTCGGACTTGGCTTTTACTTTTGATTAGGTTGAACCCTAGCCTATATTCAAGCGTTGTAACTTGTACCAACTCTAGGTACACGTCTAGTGCCACGTTACAGATGCTTAAATAAGGCAAATTGATCTTCATCAGACTATAAATTGCTCTTCGGTGCTACTCTCTGTCACAAAATATAAAACCCCACTCTATGACCTCATATAGGTCTTGTTGATAAGGTTCCCGAATAGCAATGTCGATTAACATTTCCGATTTAACCACCGCCCTAAATAAGGTGGAGCATATTCATAAAGTGCAGCTTGAAAACGTACATCAGTTCTTCAAAGCAAACGAAGCTTTCTCGTTGCAAACATTCAGCCAGCTGATATCAAGCGACTCGCTTGATGATCGATTTAAAACCATCGATAAAGCGTTCTCTTTGCTTGGTGATGCAAAAACCTACCTTTTAGAAGCGTCTTACCTTATTAAGTAAAAAAGAAAGCCCCGATAAAATTCATTACCGGGGCTATCATTTTCTATCTAAACTACTGATTTACAATTTGTAACGATCATCAATTACCGTTAATTCTGGGAAGGTTTTACCCTCGTCCATCGCTTCTTCTGTCTCTTCTTTTACTTGGTTATCAATCCAGAAATTACCGATATCCATTGGATGAAGCACCCATTCTGTCGCTTTTGTCATGCCATTTTTAGGAATTTTAACCCAGCGCCAATGAGCAACTCGAGAATAAGGCACCATGTAGCCAGGAACGATGATATTCGCTTTGCTGACATAGTTTTGGATTTGATGCGACAAGTCGTAACGTTTCTCCTGATCAAATTCAGAGTCATACGCTTCAATTAACTTGTCTAGCTCAGGGCTGCTGTAGTTGGTGTGAGCATTCGTTTGTGGTCGATTTGCATTATCCGAGTGTAGGTATTCCCAATACGCAGGGATCTCACCAGAGCCCATATTCAAAAACGCTAGCTGATGCTTTTTCTCAAGAATGTATTTAAACGCAGATGAGCCATCCACCAAGTTTAACGTGAACTCAAGACCAGCAAGTTTCGCTTGCTCTTTCAGGTATGCAATACGCGGTGTCCAAGAGTTGTATCCGTAGGTGATGGCAAAGCTCAAGCGTTGACCCTTGTCGTTAACACGAATACCATCTGCGCCCACTTTGTCAAAGCCCGCTTTTTCGAAGTGTTTAACCGCCGCATCAGCATCAAACTTTGGCGGTGTATTGTTAGGATCATCGTATTCGCCATGACCAAAGCCGAGTCCATGCGGTTTACGTGAATAATCTCCACGCATGATGTTTTCAATCATGCCGTCATAGTCAGTGGCTGCCATAACACCTTTACGCACTTCTAGGTTATCCAACATCGGCATCGCTGTGTTCATCCAAAGACCACCAGCTCCTTGCGGTGCTTCGTTAAAGCCCCAGTACTTTTGGATATAGCCTTTTTTGTACACATCACTATTGGTTTTGTCATGCCAAAAGCTTGGTAGCACCATCTCAAAGTAGTCTAAGTTGCCTTTCTCAAAGTGCTTCATGGCAATATCAGGATCGCGAATTACCTTAATGCGAACCTTTTCAACGTTATAACGGTTTTTATAGTAGCGGTTGTTGTATCCCCACCAATCTTCACCGACATGTTTGAATGTCACGCTCTTACCTTTCTTCACTTGATCAATGTAGTAAGGCGCTGCGGTTGGCTCAGATTTAAAGTTAAACTTTCTGACGAAGTTATCAGGCATGCCATCGTTATTTGCGTCCTTTTCTCCTTCAAAGAAGTGTTCAGGACGAGGCTGAAAACCATTACTTGGCATGTTAATCATAACCATAAGTGAGTCATGACTTTGAGCTACAGCAAGATTGACTTTGATCGTGTAGTCATCAATTTTTTCAACACTCACAATACTGTTTGTGAAGAAGTCGTTATACCACGGGTCGATAATGTCTTTTGACGTGTAGTACTTCATCATAAAGACGTAATCATCTGCTGTAATTTTTTCACCATCTGACCACTCGGCCGTTTCGTCGAGTTTAAAGAATACGGTTTTGTTGTCTTCTCCAAATGCCCATGACTTAGCAAGTTGAGGGATCCATTTGCCAGTATTTGGATGACGCTGAGCCAGTTTTGGTGAACCATCCATTAAGTATTGGCGCAAACCTGAGTTCGCATCTGGACCAACACTTCGTAATGTTTGCGGAAAGCTCTGAATGTAAGTGCGATAGGTGCCCCCTCGTACCGCCTCTTCAGAGGCAAATAGAGGTTCGTTGTTGTTTGAAATCCATTCGATATCAGCTGGCAATTCTGCCGCACTCAGTTGAAAACTGGCAGCGGTCAGTGTTGCTAGTACTGAAAATGGCAGTTTTTTAGTCATGTTTCTTCCTTGTTGTGTTTGCGCACTAAGGTCGTAACAAGGAAGACAGCGTGTGAAAGCTCACAGAAAGCTGCGATTTAAAATACGCAGATAGGAAATAATAGGAACGTAATATGAAGTGACGTCCTGCCAGCTTCTATATTAATTTCAAAGAGTTTCACTAGGTCATCCTAGACCTTACAACGCAGTGAATGCATCTTCGCCATAGTATTCTTTAGACATTTGTAACGCAAGCCATCAATAACACATGATTGCATTTTCGAGGCATCACAGTGAGTTATGTTACAAAAGTGTGATCGGCATAGTACCAAGCCCTACTTTACTCAGAATAAACCGCAGAACCTTTATCTCAATTGGCCCCGATATACCAGTTAAAGCAAGTAAATGATCAGACATAGCTGGTTAAAAGGAATGGTTGTTTACCGCGATTAGTATTTTCATTCGATATAAAAAGTGAGGCATCTTAGCCTCACTTTTCTCCATACAATCGAGACAGTGCTTACATGTTAGATAAGCTCTCATTGATCGACTTCAGCACTTCTGCAGGATTTGACGCTTGAGTGATAGGGCGACCAATCACAAGATAATCTGAACCTGATTGGATAGCGTCTACTGGCGTCATGATACGGCGTTGGTCACCTTGTTCTGAACCAGCAGGTCGAATACCAGGGGTCACTAATTTAAATTCTTGGCCTAGTTCGCTCTTCAGTAGTGAGGACTCTTGCGCTGAACATACCACGCCATCTAAACCTGCGTTTTTGGTCAAGGTTGCTAGACGAATAACTTGCTCCTGAGGCGCAACATTCAAACCAATACCAGCTAAATCACTTTGTTCCATACTGGTTAGTACCGTTACACCGATAAGAAGTGGACGATCTTTACCATATGGTTCAAGAATTTCACGTGATGCCGTCATCATACGCTCACCACCGCTCGCGTGTACGTTCACCATCCATACACCCATTTCAGCCGCAGCGCGAACTGCTTTCGAGCAGGTGTTTGGAATATCGTGAAATTTTAAATCTAGGAATACAGAGAAACCACGTTTATGGAGTTCACGTACAAAATCAGGACCAAATAGCGTAAACATCTCCTTGCCAACTTTTAGTCGGCATGACGCAGGATCAATTCTATCTACAAACGCAAGTGCATCTGCTTGGTTATCATAATCCAGTGCGACAATAACTTTTTGGTCGATCATTTCATCTCCTAACTGTTTTGGTTCTTATTCAATAAAAAGTTAAAAAAATGCAGCGGACAGAAACTCTGCCAGCTGCATTAAGAATTATTCACCATCCAATCCGCGGATTGGCTTGATCGTCCCCCATCCTTTACAGGACGGACAATGCCAATAAAGGGAATGGGTAGAAAATCCACACTTCCGGCATCGGTAATGCGGTTTCACTTTTAACTGTTCACCCACCATCGCTTGTAGTGTTGATAGGCTGTCTTTCGCTCGACCATCTTCTGCTTCTGCAATGTGGTAGTCAATTAAACGGTAGAAGCCCTTCATGGTTGGGTTTTTCAGCAATTGTTTCGTCAGTAACTCTTGAGCAGCCCCAACGTTCTCGTGATGAGCAACTAATTGAGCCAACATCAACTCGGCTGATACGCCTGCTTTCTTATCAATACAAGCTCTCAGAAACTCGACAAGTTCATCTTCCTGACCCAGATGATGATAGCATTCTGCAATAGTTGGCAAGACATCACTGATAAAGTCTTTATCTTGCTCAAGTACCCCCGTCAGATATTTGATGGTGTGCTTATAGTCTTCAGACTCTAGGTAAATTCGTCCCAAAGCAATACTTGCTCGAACACACTTCGGGTCTTCCGCTAACGCTTTTTTAAAATGCTGTATTGCCTTATTAGTATTCCCATCAGCTTGGTCGAGCATGGCTATTTCACACCAAAAATGGGCAATATTTGCACGCATCCTTGAGCGTTTATTACCTAACTTAGCCAATTGGTTCGCGTAATAAATCGCCTTTTCCCATTCTCGTGTTTGCTGATAAATGGTCACTAATTGTTGAAGAGCCGCCTCTTTGTAATCTGGCTCTTCGACTAACTGTTCGAAGATTTTCTCTGCACGATCAAGAAAACCTGAGACCATGTAGTCTTTCGCTAACTGTTGAAGGGCGAGGTTCTTTTGGTCCAGTGTTAAGCCTGAACGAGAAATAAGATTTTGGTGAATTCTGATTGCGCGGTCGACTTCACCACGAGACCGGAACAGGTTACCCAACGCAAGGTGAGTATCGATGGTCTCGTTATCAACTTGGAGCAATTCAATAAAGTGATCGACAGCCTTATCTGATTGGTCAGAGAGCAGCAGATTAAGACCCGTCATATACTGACGAGAGATTTGATGAGATTGCTTCTGCTTGTCTTGCTGAGCGCTGCGATGCCCCATATACCAGCCATACGCAGCAGCTATAGGCAACAACAAGAAGAGTAGTTCAAGCATTAAAGTTAAGCCTTATCCTTATGCCTGTTTTTCAATGGCTGGCTTATCAGCAGCGTTGTTTGATTCAGTTGGTTCGTACTTTTTCAGTTTTTTCTTTAAACGACGGACCTGTAGCTGAGTTTTCAGTTGGATGCTACCAAAGATAACCCACGCTAAAGCAAAGCCAACCACAAATACTACACCTAATAGCGTAGATAAGTGGAACTCTCCTTTTGCTAGAAGATAGTTAAAAGTCACGAGCTCTTGGTTTTGGGAACCTAACGCCAATGCAATTAAAAAGAGAGCTAAAACAGCAACGATTTTTATAATTTTCATGTTACATCACCCTTCTAGGAGTAAGTCGGTAAGATTATGCAGGAAAATGCTTCTTCAGACTACGTATATTAGCAATAATCTATACCCAAGTAACCTCAAGATGCTTAGTTTGTAGACATGCTTAGAAGTTAAAGTTATTTGGGTATAGAAAACAGCTGAATCCACAATTAGATTAGTAAACGATCTTGGATGTATGACTAACTTGGATACATTACAAAAAAGCGGCATACACAAACGTATGCCGCTTTTTTCAAACTAATAAGAGTGCATTAACCAATATTTACACGCTCACGAAGTTCTTTACCAGGTTTGAAATGTGGAACGTATTTACCTTCCAATTCCACTTTATCGCCCGTTTTAGGGTTACGACCTACGCGAGGCTCGCGGTAATGAAGAGAAAAACTACCAAAGCCACGGATCTCGATACGGTCACCGCTCTCTAGTGTAGAGGCCATGTGCTCTAAAATATCTTTTACAGCATCCTCTACCTCTTTCGCTGATAAGTGTGTTTGCTCAGCGCAGAGTCTTTCAATCAGTTCAGACTTAGTCATAGTTGCCCTCTTTGAGTATCTTTATCACTTATTATAGTAAGTAATACTAATTCCAACAAACACTTGCTGACAATTCTAGACAAATTTTATGCAAAATGCGCAATGAAGAAATGCCTTTTATTAAGATAGTTTACTGTCATTAGTATTACTACTTAAATATGACCAAATATAAAAAAGGAGCCTTGCGGCTCCTTTTTTGCTTAAGCGAGTATATTATTCGCCTTTAGCAGCTTTGAAAGCGTCAGCCATTGCGTTACCGAATGCATTGTCATCTTGCTTGTTGATAGATGCCATTGCTTCTTGCTCGTCAGCTTCGTCTTTAGCTTTGATAGATAGGTTGATTACGCGGTTCTTACGGTCTACACCTGTGAACTTCGCTTCAACAACATCACCAGCGCTTAGGATTAGAGAAGCATCTTCTACGCGATCGCGTGATACTTCAGAAGCACGGATGTAACCTTCAACGCCTTCTGCGATTTCAACAGTAGCGCCTTTAGCGTCAACAGCAGTTACAGTAGCGTTAACTAGAACACCTTTCTTGTTGTCAGCAACGTAAGCATTGAATGGGTCGTTTTCCATTTGCTTGATGCCTAGAGAGATGCGCTCACGCTCAGCGTCTACTGCTAGAACAACTGCAGAGATCTCGTCGCCTTTCTTGTACTCACGTACAGCTTCTTCGCCAGCAACATTCCAAGAAATGTCAGATAGGTGAACTAGACCGTCGATGCCGCCTTCTAGACCGATGAAGATACCGAAGTCAGTGATAGACTTGATCTTACCAGTAACTTTGTCGCCTTTAGCTTGTGCTTCAGCGAATGACTGCCATGGGTTAGCTTTACACTGTTTCAGACCTAGAGAGATACGACGACGTTCTTCGTCGATTTCAAGAACCATAACCTCAACTTCGTCGCCAACATTAACAACTTTAGAAGGGTGGATGTTCTTGTTAGTCCAATCCATTTCTGAAACGTGAACTAGACCTTCAACGCCTTCTTCGATTTCAACGAAGCAGCCGTAGTCAGTTAGGTTAGTTACGCGACCAGTTAGTTTGTGACCTTCTGGGTAACGCTTAGCGATTGCTACCCATGGATCTTCGCCTAGTTGCTTAAGACCTAGTGATACGCGAGTACGCTCACGGTCGAACTTAAGAACTTTAACTTGGATCTCGTCACCAACGTTAACGATTTCAGATGGGTGCTTAACGCGCTTCCAAGCCATATCAGTGATATGTAGAAGACCGTCAACGCCACCTAGGTCAACGAACGCACCGTAGTCAGTAAGGTTCTTAACGATACCTTTAACTTCAGAACCTTCTTGTAGAGTTTCTAGAAGCTCGTCACGCTCAACGCTGTTCTCTGATTCGATAACTGCACGACGTGAAACAACTACGTTGTTACGTTTTTGGTCAAGTTTGATAACTTTGAACTCTAGCTCTTTGTTTTCTAGGTGAGCAGTGTCGCGGATTGGACGTACGTCTACTAGAGAGCCAGGAAGGAAAGCACGGATACCGTTTAGTTCAACAGTGAAACCGCCTTTAACTTTACCGTTGATGATACCAACAACAGTTTCAGCTTCTTCGTAAGCTTTCTCAAGTACGATCCAAGCTTCGTGACGCTTAGCTTTCTCACGAGAAAGTTGAGTTTCACCGAAACCATCTTCAACAGCGTCTAGAGCTACGTCTACTTCAGCGCCAACTTCAACTTCAAGTTCGCCAGCAGCGTTCTTGAACTGTTCAGCAGGGATAGCAGATTCAGACTTAAGACCAGCGTCAACAAGAACGAAACCGTTCTCGATAGCTACTACAGTACCTTTAACGATGCTGCCTTGTTGGAATTCTGTTTCGTTTAGAAACTCTTCAAAGAGTTGAGCAAAAGATTCAGTCATTTAATTAATCTTCAATAAATTAAACTTCCACGGGTATCCTACCGCATGGGGTTATTAAATTCGCCAGTCATCATCCTTGCGACCAACGCTCTTAGCCTAGTCGAGTATTATTACTCAGCTAGCTTCGATTCGATATATTGTAGTGCCTTTTCTACTACTTCGTCGATAGTCATCGACGTAGAATCTAGCACAAGCGCATCCTCAGCAGGGCGTAATGGCGCCACTGGGCGGTTACGATCTCGGTCGTCACGCTCTTGGATCTCGCTTAAAAGGTCAGCAAATCTAACATCTAACCCTTTCTCTTGCAACTGTTTAAGGCGTCGATTTGCACGCTCTTCAGCACTCGCATCAAGGAAGATTTTTGCTTGCGCACTCGGGAATACAATTGTGCCCATATCACGACCATCAGCAACCAGACCCGGAGCGGTCTCAAATGCACGCTGACGACGTAGTAATGCTTCACGAACACGTGGCAAAGCCGCAACTTTAGATGCTGCCATACCCGTTTCTTCTTTACGAAGCTCCCCTGACACGTCTTCGCCTTCTAGAATGACCTTAACTAAGTCACCTTCCGCGATAAATTGAACGTCTAGGTGGGTTGCTAGTGGGACAAGAGCATCTTCTGACTCGGTGTCGACACCGTGGTGAATCGCAGCGAGTGCAAGTACACGATAAATTGCGCCAGAATCTAAGAGTTGGAAACCCAACTTTTTCGCCAGCAACATACATAAAGTGCCTTTACCTGCACCACTAGGTCCATCTACGGTTACAACCGGAGTTTGAGAGGACATGTTCTTCTCCACCAATAGTTTCTTTTCAGCAATTTGCTCGGTTTTCGAGGCGCACATTATACGGGTAATCAGTCTTTGGAGCGAGGAAAAATGTCGTGTAAAGCATTACACCTAATGCGTAATTGGATTCATCAATAAACATAAAGTTCAACAAAAACGGCGAGAGCTTCCGCCCTCGCCGTTTTAAATGTCATGAACTTAAGCTCGATTAAACAATCGGCTTTTGACCACGCTCAGCTAACTTTAAAATCACACTATCAGCGACTTTACCCGCCACACCTACTAGCTTGTCGGCCAGTTTTTTCTTTTGTACATAATGCACAGAAAGTACAGTTTTATCTTTGCATGCTGCAACAACGATATCATCAGATGTACTAATGTCATCCACCAAACCAAGCTCTTTCGCTTGTGTACCGAACCAGTGCTCACCAGTGGCTACTTTGTCTAGGTCCAAACTAGGACGACGCTCACGGATGAAGTCTTTAAACAAGACATGTGTTTCTTCAAGTTCTTGCTTAAACTTATCGCGCGCTTTATCGGTATTCTCACCGAACATCGTTAGCGTGCGTTTATATTCACCCGCTGTTAGTTGTTCGTACTCAATGTCATGTTTCTTCAACAGTTTGTTGAAGTTAGGAATTTGTGCGATAACGCCAATAGAACCCACAATTGCAAATGGTGCAGAAACAATTTTATCTGCTACACATGCCATCATGTAACCGCCACTTGCCGCAACTTTGTCAACAGAGATGGTCAGAGGAAGACCAGCAGCTTTGATTCGGTCCAGTTGAGAAGAGGCAAGGCCGTAACCATGAACCATACCACCGCCAGACTCTAAGCGAAGTAACACTTCATCACCTTCACGTGCGACAGCCAAAATAGCGGTGATTTCTTCACGTAGAGACGCGACTTCTTTTGCGTCTATGCTACCGTTGAAATCAAGAACAAATAGGTGTGGTTCACGCTTGCTATCTAATGAACCGTCTTTGCTCGCTTGTTTGATTTCTTTCTCGCGAGATTTGTTCTTCTCTTTTTCTTCTTTCTTGACGGCTTTATCTCGAGCCTTGATGAAAGCATCGTCATGCAAATGATGCTCTAACTGCTCAACAGATTGTTTGTGTTGCTCTGAAAGGTTGGTAATCTCTAACTCCCCTTTCGCCGCACCCGATTTGCCACCAGCCGATTTTGCAATAATGAGCAGAACAATTATCGCAGCAACCACCGTGATAATTTTGGCCAGAAACAGACCATAATCTAATAAAAATTCCAACGAGAGCTCCTTTATCTCATTTCAGATGACGTTAGTATGTTACGCAGAAACATCAGCGAGAAGGCAGCGCGGTTTGTAACCACTTGTTCTGATTGATAGCATACCTAACGAAAGTTCTGGAATTGGTATAACACATGAATTGGTGTATTGTAACCATCTTGTCACGATTACCAAGATTTTCCATTGAGAAACAGGCGTTTTTTAGCGTCAATTAACTATCATGGACCCTCTTACAATAATAAGGATTTATCGCCGTGAACTACTCCGTTTCAGCTGATGCTCTAAAAGGTAAAGTCATTCTTGTTACTGGCGCTGGTAATGGCATCGGCCGTCAAGCCGCGCTTTCTTATGCCGAGCACGGTGCAACTGTTATTCTCTTGGGTAGAAATGTGCAAAACCTTGAATCTATCTATGATGAGATTGAAGCTGCTGGCTATCCACAAGCTGCTATCATTCCATTGGATCTCAAGGGTGCAACTCAGCAGAATTACATTGATATGGCAGAGACAATCGAAGGACAGTTTGGTCGCTTGGATGGTCTATTACACAACGCAGGTGTCTTGAGTTCGCTGTGTCCATTTGATCAAATCAAAGAGGAAGACTTCGACGATATCATGCAGATCAACGTGAAAGCCGAAGTGCTAATGACTCAAGCACTACTGCCTGTGATGCGTAAATCAGAAGCTGGGCGTATTATCTTTACCTCTTCAACCGTCGGCCACTCTGGCCGCGCATTCTGGGGGCCATACGCTATCTCTAAATTTGCCGTAGAAGGCATGATGCAAGTTTTAGCTGACGAGCTGAGTGATACACCGATTCGCGTTAACGCAATTAACCCTGGTGCCACTCGTACTCGCATGCGTGAAAAAGCATATCCGGGTGAAGATGCGAATACTCTCAAAACGCCACTGGATATCATGCCGCTATATTTGCACTTAATGGATCCTGCGGTTACCGATGTGAACGGTCAGTGCATCGACGCTCAACCGAAGCGTAAATAACTCATTCAGGTTACCTCACATAATCGATTGAAAAGGCAGCAAACGCTGCCTTTTTTCATTTCTCTCTTCATAAAAATCTTGCGACTTTCTCCCACAGAAATATACTGTACATATATACAGGTATTTATTATGCAAGATATTATTCAGAACTTAAAAAGCCAACACCTTGTTTGGCAAGCAAATTTAACGAAAGCAGATCCTCAGCAGTTGCAGACTAGTTCCGGTTTTTCTGAATTAGATGATTTGCTCGGCGGAGGCTTTCCACCTCATGGCGTAGTGGAGATGGAATCTATTGGTAGTATTGGTGAATTGCGTTTGCTCGCTCCTTATTTAAAAGCCACCCAGACCAATGGTGTGACTGCATTTATTCAACCTCCCGCGTTAGTGAATTCTCTGTTCTTACACTACATCGGTTTGGATATAAACCAAGTGTGGGTCGTTAATCCAGCTCATCCCAAAGACGCTCTTTGGGCTGCAGAGCAATGTCTGAAAAGTGGGGTATGCAGTAATGTTTTGTTATGGCAAGAAGAGCTTGAAATACATCAAGTGAAACGCTTACAGGTAGCAAGTGAACAAGGGAGTTGCCCTCTCTTTATGCTTAAAACAGATACTATCAACCGCTTGTCTTTGCCTGTGTCACTCAGTTTAAAACTGAAAGGCGACGAGCAAGGGATTCATGTTGAAGTGCTGAAAAGGAAAGGAGGCTGGAATAGAGGTAGCGTTAGTATCGGATTCCAACACCATTACCCGCAACTGGTGAAACCATCATCTGAAACTGTGCACTCGACTGTGGTCAACTTCCCACTGGCGAACCAAGGTTAGTGATATGTCTCTGTGGATTTACTTGCACTTCCCTCGCCTGCAGCTAGACGCACTCTTTGGTGATAACCAAGAACAACCCGTGGTGATTGTCGAAAGCCAACGTTGCCAGATTATTCAATATAACGAGATTGCCGAACAACAAGGCATTAAGCCAGGTATGGGCCTAGGCAGTGCTGCGTCCTTGTGTCGAGATTTACAAGTGCATCCTTATCATCCACAAACCGAATTAAATAAATTACAAGAGGTAGCTCAGTGGTTGTATTTGATCACATCTGACGTTGTGTTGATGCCAAACCAAGGTATTTTACTGCGTGCTACTCCAATGCTCGCTCTGTATGAAGGGCTTGAAAACTATTGGAATAAAGTCAGAGCTCACTTATCGGAGCTGAAACTGAGTTTTCAATTCGGATGTGGTTTTTCTCCTTTTGCTGCCAAATTGATGGCAATATCAGGAGCGAACGTCATCAGTGAAGACAAATCTGCCATACAAAAAGCTTTATCACCACTACCGTTAAAACTGACAGATTTATCAAACGCTACCGTAGAGAAGTTACAACGTGTAGGTGTCACCACATTGCAAAACCTGCTTGAACTGCCATTGCAAGACATCGCACGACGCTTTGATATCGATTTGGTGAACTACGTTGGTCGACTGACTGGGCAGTTTAAACACCCTGTCGACTTTTATCACCCTACCGAATCCTTCCAAGTTTATTTAGAGCTGTTGTTTGAGATCGAAAACGTTCAGTGGATTGAAAAGCCGTTGGCCAAATTACTTCGTCAACTCGAAATCTTTCTTAAATTAAGAGATAAGGTCGCTTTTGAACTGTGTTTAACACTCCACCAGCGTGAGAAACAAGAGCAACACCTTCAACTCACTTCTGCGCAAGGTGATTACCTATGTCAGCGTTGGCAACAGTTAGCGAGTTTGAGCTTAGAGTCACTCTCGCTTAATGGCCCAGTCACAGGGCTAACGTTAAAAGTCATCCGTCAAGGTGAGCCTCTTAGTGCATCACGCGATCTCTTTGCTGGGCAGAAAGGAAACATGAATGCTTTAGAGTTGCTTTCTTTACTGCAAGCTAAATTAGGGAAAAGTGCCGTTTTAAAACCCAATATTGCTTGCGATCCTAGACCAGAAAAGGCCAGTCAGTATCGCCCTGCTGATGCTACGGATGAAAAGGGGCACGCCATACCATCCATACTACGCCCAGCAATGCAATTACCGACTCCCATTGTATTGCAAGAGCAAGTTTCTTTGGTCCACGGACCTGAGCGAATAGTTTCTGGGTGGTGGGATGGTGATGAGATCATGCGTGATTACTACATTGCACACACCAAGCAAGGCCGCTGGTTATGGATATTTCGCGATCAGCACAAGCACTGGTTTCTTCATGGCTATTTTTGTTAAATCGACAGTTATTTTTGTTGGGTCATTATGAGTTACGCGGAACTATTTTGTCAGTCTAACTTCTCTTTTTTGACTGGGGCTTCTCATGCAGAAGAGCTGGTACTCCAAGCTGCTTTCTATCGCTATCAAGCTCTAGCTATAACGGATGAATGTTCAGTCGCGGGCGTTGTCAAAGCCCATGCGACCATCGAACAACATAAACTCGATATCAAACAAATCGTTGGAAGTATGTTTTGGTTAAATGATGAATGCCAAATCGTACTGCTTTGCCCTTGTCGCAAGGCTTATGCCGAGTTGTGTCGTATCATCACAAACGCAAGGAGACGCAGTGAAAAAGGCAACTATCAACTGTTCGAATGGGATTTGATGTCGGTTCGACATTGTTTGGTATTGTGGCTGCCCACACATCAAGAGAGTGATCACTATTGGGGGCGCTGGCTCAATCAACACCACGCTAATCGTTTGTGGGTAGCGATTCAGCGCCATTTGAGTAACAACGATACTGAATACATTGCGCACTGCGAGCAGTTAGCACATGAATTTCAATTACCTATAACTGCCTGCGGAGGCGTTCTCATGCATGATGTTGAACGCTTGCCATTACAGCATGTACTTACTGCTATAAAGCATGGGTGTAGCGTCGATAAACTCGGTTTTGATCGTATTTCGAATACAGAGCGAGCGCTTCGTCCTTTTAAAAAGTTGATTCGGATTTACAAACCAGAATGGCTGGAAGAAAGTACTTACATCGCCGATTTATGCGAGTTTAAGCTCTCCGATTTAAAATACGAATATCCTACCGAGCTGATCCCAGATGGTTACACACCCGACTCTTACTTACGTATGTTGGTCGAACGTGGTAAAAAGCTGCGTTTTCCTAAAGGTGTGCCAGCAGAAGTCAATCAAACCATCGAGAATGAACTGGCGCTTATTCAAGAGCTGAAATACCACTACTACTTCCTTACTATTCACGACATTGTAATGTTCGCGAAACAGCAAGGCATTCTTTACCAAGGGCGAGGTTCCGCTGCAAACTCTGTGGTGTGTTATTGCCTGGAAATTACCGCCGTCGATCCTCTACAAATCGCTGTCTTATTCGAACGATTTATCAGTAAAGAACGTAAGGAACCGCCGGATATTGATGTGGACTTTGAACACGAGCGCCGTGAAGAAGTTATCCAGTATATTTACAAAAAATATGGCCGTGAGCGTGCAGCACTTGCTGCAACAGTGATCAGCTATCGCTTTAAAAGTGCCGTGCGTGAAGTCGGTAAAGCACTAGGGATTGAAGAGACCCAATTGGATTTTTTCATTAAGAACGTTAATCGCCGAGATCGCAGCCAAGGCTGGCAAGCTCAAATTATTGAACTGGGCTTACAACCAGAATCTCTCAAAGGGCAGCAGTTCATCCAATTGGTCAACGAGATCATTGGCTTCCCACGCCATTTATCTCAGCACGTAGGTGGATTTGTAATTTCATCTGGCCCTTTATATGAGTTAGTACCTGTTGAAAATGCCTCGATGGAAGATCGCACTATCATTCAATGGGATAAAGACGATTTAGAAAGCTTGAAGCTACTAAAAGTCGATGTACTCGCACTCGGCATGTTAAACGCCATCAAAAAGTGCTTTCAACTGGTCGAGAAACATCACCAGCGATCCCTCTCGATTTCCGAGATCACTCGCCGACAAGATGATCCACACGTGTACCGCATGATCCAAAAAGCCGACACGATAGGCGTATTCCAAATTGAATCTCGTGCACAAATGAGCATGCTTCCTCGCCTAAAGCCTGCTTGTTATTACGACTTAGTGATTCAAATTGCAATTGTTCGTCCAGGCCCTATTCAGGGTGATATGGTGCATCCTTTTTTAAAACGGCGTGATCACAAAGAGCCTGTCAGTTATCCATCGGAAGAAGTAAAAAGCGTTCTTGAGCGGACTATGGGCGTCCCTATTTTCCAAGAGCAAGTCATCAAGCTAGCCATGGTAGCCGCAGGGTTTAGCGGCGGCGAGGCCGATCAACTCCGTCGAGCGATGGCATCATGGAAAAAGAATGGCGATCTCGCTAAATTCAGACCAAAACTGATCAATGGTATGCAAGAGAGAGGCTATGACTTAGCGTTTGCTGAGCGAATTTTCGATCAGATTTGCGGCTTTGGTGAGTACGGCTTCCCTGAAAGTCATTCAGCGTCTTTCGCAGTGCTGGCATATTGTTCTGCATGGTTAAAATATTATTACCCAGCCGAATTTTACACTGCATTATTGAACAGCCAACCAATGGGATTTTATAGCCCATCGCAATTAGTACAAGATGCTCGCCGGCATGGCGTTGAAGTATTGCCGGTGTGCGTCAATCATTCAAAATATCAGCATCATCTCGTCTCACGTCCGAATGGCAGGCTCGGCGTGCAACTTGGTTTTCGCTTGGTGAAAGGCTTTAACGCAGAAAGCGCACAAAGGCTTATTGAGCGCAAACCACTTAATGGTTACCGAACGATTCAAGAAGTAAAGCAGATATTAAGAAGCCGAAGTGACATTGAATTATTGGCTTCAGCCAATGCATTTCAGGCCTTGTCGGGAAATCGTTATAACGCTCGCTGGGCAGCAATGGATTCCTTATCTGACCTACCATTGTTTCACAAGGTCGAAGAACCCAATGTTAGCTACCAGACTCAACCCTCTGAATATGAAAATTTAATTGAGGATTACGCAAGCACGGGACTATCTCTTAGCCGCCATCCAATTAAATTATTAGAAGAAACGGGCAAACTCCCTCACTTTACCCGCATGAGGCAACTGACAGAGAAACCGCATAAGTCACTGGTCACAGTGGTAGGTGTGGTAACAGGAAGACAATCTCCAGGCACCGCCGCTGGCGTGACATTTTTTACGTTAGAAGATGACACGGGCAACATTAATGTGGTCGTTTGGCAAGCTACAGCACGAGCCCAAAAGCAAGCGTATTTAGGCGCTAAAGTATTAATGGTGAAAGGCATTCTTGAAAGAGAGGGAGAAGTCACGCACGTCATTGCTGGTAAGTTGATTGATTGCACGCACTACTTGAACAATCTACAAAGTAAATCTCGGGATTTCCACTAGTACAGAGGAATTAAGGAGAGAGGTGTTAAAAATCAGAGAGAGAGGTGCGCTCCCTCTGATTTCACTAGATCTAATCATGCACTTTTAGAAAGCATCTGGCGTAATCGGTCTTGAGCAACTTCAACCAGCAGATCCGGTTGGAATTTAGATATAAAGCGATCACAGCCTACTTTTTGTACCATGGCTTCATTAAAACTACCGCTCAGAGAAGTGTTCAATGTGATAAACAACTTAGACATACGTGGATCTTGGCGCACTTCATGGGTCAGTTTATAACCGTCCATTTCAGGCATTTCAGCATCCGTAATCATCATCAACAGCTCTTTTTCTACATCTTTACCTTCATCACACCAACGTTTTAAAACCGTTAACGCTTCTAGCCCGTCACGACACTCGATGATATTCATACCCAATTGAGAAAGCGTATCGCGAACTTGATTACGAGCTGTAGAGGAATCATCCACAATCAGAACATTACGCCCGACCATTGCTTGGGCCAGTTCTTGATCGAGAATGTCCTCCGAAATAGTCACGTCGTAATGCACGATCTCTGCTAAAACTTTTTCAACGTCAATAATTTCGACAATTTGAGAGGCATCCCCCTCTTTGATTTGCGTGATAGCCGTGAGGTAATTCGAGCGACCAGACGTGGAAGGAGGCGGCTGAATTTCAGTCCATGCCGTATTAATAATGTTTTTAACCGGACCGACTAAGAAGCCCTGCACCGTGCGGTTGTACTCTGTCACGATCAAATTTTCTTCTTCCGCTTCACCACGTAAAGCAGGAAAACCAATTGCGCCTCGTAAATCAATCACTGGTACCGCTTCACCTCGTAGAGAAGCAACCCCACGAATATTGTAGTGCGATCCAGGGAGCTTGGTTAACGGTGGAAGCTTGATGACCTCTTTCACTTTGAACACATTAATCGCAAATAATTGGCGACTATTTAAAGTGAACAGCAGAAGCTCTAGTCGATTTTCACCAACCAAGTTTGTACGCTGGTCAACCGTATTTAACACTCCGGACATACTACTACCTAAATTATGGATAATTCTTATTTTACTCGAAATCAGTACAGACACAGCAAGGTTATATAACCAAATAACCTTAAAATATTTGGCTTTTCGAGCACAGCTTTAAAGTACAACAGTTTTAGCGTATTACTTCTCTTTGCATCAGACGCAAAGTCACGCAGCACATTGAAAGCCATTTTGTTTATTTACTTGAGCTTTTTAGGAAATTACATGAATGGCGCAGATATAGCAATGCAGCACAACTCAAATTCACCTTCTAGTAATAGGCGATCAAAAAGGGTGAGCTGTTAAGCCTCACCCTAAATCATCTAAAAAATGTATAGGCTCGACACCTAAACACTTAATCATATTTGAAGCAATTAGCCTTCCACAACCTTCATCAATAACTGACCATCGTACAACGCTTGCTTGATCAACGCGGCACCAGGCATTGTGGCTTGCTTATAGAAACGAGACTCCACCAGCTCAAGATCTTGGTGATAAACCGGTAAACTCTGCTCTTCGATACAGCGACGAACCGCAGGATAAAGCACATCTTTTGCTTGGTTAATCACACCACCGATCAAGATTTTCTCAGGGTTAAATAAGTTGATCACAATAGCAATTGCAGAGCCTAAGTAGCGTCCAAGTTTTTCAATCACATCGACGGCCAAAGGATCACCGTTTGCAGCGGCTTCACAAATGCTCTCAATACTCATTTCTTCTTGTTTAGCAAGAATAGAGTCTTCGCCATCAGCGATTCGTCTTACGACTTCTTCACGAATTGCTTGAGAACTGGCAACGGTTTCCAAACAGCCAATATTGCCGCAATGACAACGTTTTCCATTTGGGTCAATTTGAATATGCCCAAGTTCACCAATGTTACCGTGACGGCCTTGCAAAACGCGCCCATCCAGAATGATGCCCGCACCTAAACCGTGGTGGATAGAGATTAGAACGGAGTTGTCATTATCTTGAGAATGACCAAAAAGCTTTTCTGCTAATGCCCAAGCTCGCGTGTCATTGGCAATGAAAACTGGCAAGCCTGTTGCTTTGTATATCTCTGGTCCAAGAGCAAGATTTTCGACATTGTAATGAGGCATCTGCAAAACGACACCTTGCTCTGAGTTCACGAGACCAGGCAGCGTAAGGGCAATACTGGTAACCCGATCAAGTTGATCCGCGTAAGTCTGAAAAAATTCATCAATTTCGTAAAGCAGGCGCTCAAGCACATCGTCTTGATCAAGCTCGTGTATCTCTATTTTAGTATCGATCAGTACATCACCGCCTAACTCATGCAAAGCAATGGTTAAATAACCTCGCCCCAAACGCATTGACAAAAATTGCCAGCCTTCATTATTGACCTGCAAACCGACAGCAGGTCGACCACGGCTCGTCGCTTCTTGTACTGTCGTTTCATGAATCAAGTGCGCTTCAATTAATTCCCGAGTGATTTTGGTGATACTAGCAGGAGCAAGCTCACTCTGCTTGGACAAATCAATTCGAGAAATAGGACCTTTTAGGTCAATTAGTTTATATACACGACCAGCATTGACCTGTTTGATATGATCAATATGGCCCGGTTGAGCCATGTACATCTTGCACTCCGAAATTCTATAACGGGACAATTTTTTTACTTTGCGAACTAATTGTGAAGTGAATTAATAAATCCCCGTGACAAGCATCACGTATAAACCTGTTTGTTTGTGTATTCAATCAAATAACGAAGAATCTACTCCTGTTAAATTGTTTGAAAAATAACTTATTTTTATTCACTAAATTATGAAGTAGTGCCTTTAAAGCAGCGCATTTTTATCAATAAGGCCATTGCCTGTCGAATATCTGTCTGTTTTACCGGGGTTACTCTTAATGTAAACATTCTGTGCATATACTTATATTCAAGTAGCTTTAAGGTGTGGGCTCAGCAACGAGGCTAACCTTGAGAGCGATTGCGTAAAGTAAGGATAGAGTTCAAGTTACCTGTACACACACATTCATCGGAGAATCTATGACTTCCAAACTAAGACGAACAAAAATTGTCACTACGCTGGGTCCTTCAACGGATAAGGACAATATACTTGAGGAGATCATCAAAGCCGGTGCAAACGTTGTTCGTATGAATTTTTCACATGGAACCAGTGAAGACCACATTCAACGTGCGAAAAAAGTCCGTACCATTGCAGCAAGACTTGGGCGTCAGGTTGCAATTCTTGGTGATTTACAAGGCCCTAAAATCCGTGTATCAACGTTTAAAGACGGCCAAGTCATTTTGAATGTGGGCGATAAATTCACATTAGATAGTGATTTACCAAAAGGTGAAGGCAATCAAGAATCTGTAGGGTTAGATTATAAAGAACTACCGCAAGATGTTTCACCAAATGACATTTTATTACTCGATGATGGACGCGTTCAGCTGCAAGTTACCAAAGTAGAGGGTAATAAAGTTCATACCCGTGTGATTGTCGGTGGTCCACTGTCCAACAATAAAGGGATCAACAAAAAAGGCGGCGGATTGTCAGCCGATGCGCTCACAGAAAAAGATAAAGCCGACATTCTTACCGCCGCAGCAATTCAAGTAGACTACCTTGCTATTTCATTCCCGCGTAACGGCGAAGACATGCATTACGCTCGACGCTTAGCCAGAGATGCAGGCCTTGAAGCCATGTTAGTGGCTAAAGTCGAACGAGCAGAAACCGTCGCGACCAATGAGTCTATTGACGACATTATTCTCGCATCCGATGTGGTGATGGTTGCACGTGGTGACCTTGGTGTAGAAATCGGTGACCCTGAGCTCATTGGTGTCCAGAAAAAACTGATTCGCCGCGCACGCAGTTTAAACCGTATCGTGATTACTGCGACACAAATGATGGAATCCATGATTACTAGCCCAATGCCAACGCGTGCTGAAGTGATGGATGTAGCCAATGCGGTTCTAGACGGCACTGACGCGGTGATGCTGTCTGGAGAGACTGCTGCAGGTAAATATCCTGTAGAAACGGTCAAATCCATGGCCGAAGTATGTGTGGGGGCAGAAAAAATGTCGGAGGCAAGTCTATCAACCTATCGCTTAGATAGAACCTTCGAAACCGCTGAAGAAACCATCGCAATGGCAACCATGTACTCTGCGAATCACATGGAAGGAATTAAAGCGATGATCTCGTTAACTGAGTCCGGCAGGACTGCGTTGATGATGTCTCGCTTAAGCTCTGGCTTGCCAATATTTGCCTTATCACGGAATGAATCGACACTAAATCGAGCAGCATTATACCGAGGCGTGACACCTGTATATTTCGAGTCAAAAAGTGATGCGGGTTTACCAACGGCTCAAGCAGCGATTACTAGCCTTAAAGAGCAAGGGTTCTTGCACAAAGGTGATTTAGTCATTATTACTCAAGGCGATGTAATGGATGTTGTTGGCTCAACCAACTGCATGCGCATTCTACAAGCGTAGTCGTTATACCTAACTGGAATTAACCACAAGAACCGCAAATAAGGCTCCGAAAATGGAGCCTTACTTATATGCTTTGTATATTGCGCACATCGTGAACGTAAGAAGGTTTATGCACTCTCTCTACCATCAATTTCAACATCCAGCTGGTCATAGAGTTGAACTAGGTTAAACCCAGCTTGAAGCCCAAGTTGATAGTCATGCTCTAGTGACTCTTGGTCACTTAACAAAGAAGAAGAACGAAGTCCCTCTTTAGGCGCAACTTGTAAAATAAAAGTGTCGTCAGGTGGAGCAGATATAAAGGCCTGAGTGAGCTCAAATGTTTGATAATGAATCATCAGCATGTCGGCTAAACCTGAATCAAAATTCTCACCAATCAGATGACTTAAACGATACAAGTTATCGGCACCGAACAACCAACGACCTCCATTTAACAGCATTTTCCCTGCAAGCTTCGATTGATGTGCTGCATTAATTTTTTGTTGGAAGAACGACGCCCAATCCAGCTTCCACTGATTCACTTTTTGCTGCCATGATTGCTGTACTGAGTTGATAGACTCTCGATACCATTCGACAGGCACATCCCCCACTTCACTTTGGGCTCTCGCTTCAATCTCTGAAAACGGCTCTGTGCGAATGACAATAATGTTGCGAGCATTCTGACGCCACGCTTCTTGAACAGGGATAGAGGCAGACACGCCGCCATCAACAAACTTATTGCCATTTACGTCGACAGGTCCGTGGTACAACTTGGGAATCGCACATGTCGCTAGCATAGTGTTAAACCACGAGTCATCCAAGATTGGTAGATATTGATCTGATAGCGTCTCTATATTCGTTACCGCAGCAAACGCCCCTCGTTTTCCCAATGCAGTGCGACCTAAATCAAGGTCAAGCTTGTATGGGAAATCTTGAATCCGTTCTAATGCCCACTCTAAACCTAAGTACTGCTGCTTTCGGATATAGCGAAACAGATTAAAAAATTCAGGAGACGTTGTTAGCTCGGTAATAAAAGCTTTGCCCATGCCATGTTGACGACACAAGTAAGAACATAAGTTAAGTGCTCCGGCAGAGGTGCCATAGAATTCATCGAAAGGATCGAAGTTGGAAAGTAAAAAGGCGTCTAAAACGCCAGCGGTAAAAATCCCTCTCTGCCCTCCACCTTGCGTGACTAAAGCAGTTTTACCATGCCTAAAGTGCTCATAAACTTTTACATCAAGCTCTGCATGGCTTTCTGTGATTATACCGCTGTTACGTATCATAGGCTCACGCCATTTTGTTAAAACGTTTGGTAAAAGTGGTTATCTTAAGCTGTTGTAATAGCAATGATGCCAAATGACAAAAGCACTGCAAAAACAGTCACCACAATGATTAATGCGGATTTTAGATCGTGTTCCATAAACACCTCCTTAATATGTAACAAATTAATAACACCGGTGTGAAATATGTTCAAGATTTGCTTAATTTAGTCGCGCAATTTTGACTAACCCATCACAATTAGCTTAGTCATAATAAGGAGATAGGGCATGAACCAAAAACTCAGCTGGCTAGTAGGAATCATGATGATGAGTACTGCTATCAATGCACAAGCGAATATCATCGTTACACCATACATAGGCTATACAGGAGGCGGCCAAGTAGAGGATGAAAGTGGTAATACATACGATCTCGACCCCGCAGTGAACTACGCTCTTTCAGTCGAGACTCCCTTAGAAAAAGGAAGGATCGGATTGTTTTACTCCAATCAATCGACGGAACTTGAAAAGCTGTCCAACTCAGCAGATATCCATTATCTGCACTTCCAAAGCAGCATGTACTATCCTGTCGCAGAAAATTGGCAAACCTATATCGGTGTAGGTTTGGGCGCTTCTTATGCCGATGTGGATTGGGTAGACAAAAAATACGGATTTTCGGCTAGCGCTTTTGCAGGGCTGGAATATGAATTTTCAAAGAACTTTGCATTAACAGCCCAACTGAGATGGTTAGGAACGGTCGTTGATAACGATACATCTGGCGCCTGTAATCTACCTAATGACGGCTCAAACTGTATCATTAAGTTCGATACTGATTGGATGAACCAATTCCAATCAAATGTTGGTTTTAGTTTCCGCTTCTAATTTTTATGCATGTTCCTCTGTAGGGCTCGTCACAAAGAACGCTGAACGAGTCCTGCACAGAGCCGATAAAGGATATCGTCTAAACACCATTGTTTGGCAAAGTAACGAAGCATCATCTAGATAGGTGCACAAAAGATAGCCGTACGCCCTAATTAATCAAAATAGTCTTAAATACCAAAGCAATTATTAGATCCCAGTCATTTATTCCAGACAAACAACCACCCACCCACACAAAACCACAATCAAACTCAAATTTAACAAGATTAAAACCAGACAACGCATCTGAATTAACATTTAGATTCTATTGCGCTAAGTATTATTAGAAGTTAGTCTGATCAGTGAAAACAGATAAATATTTCAGTTTTATCAAACACACATCAAAATTTTAAGATTAATAATCTACTTTCTCTTACAGTAGCCAGAATATAGCTCTATAAAATTATAAGAAGTTAGAATTAAGGATAGAAAAGCTGATGGATAACAGCGGTCCTTTCTTCCAACTGTTGGCGCAATTATTACTGTGTTACGTAGAGAGCTTCATTCCTCAGGGAGTCTTATAGGAGTCAAATATGAAGCGAGAACAATGGGGATCCCGGGCGGGATTCATCTTAGCAGCAGTTGGGTCTGCTATCGGTTTGGGAAACATTTGGCGTTTCCCATACATGGCCTATGAAAACGGTGGCGGCGCATTTTTTATTCCTTACATTTTTGCCATGATCACTGCCGGTATTCCATTTATGATCCTTGAGTTCAGTATGGGACAAAAATACCGAGGCTCGGCACCAAAAACACTTGCGAAAATTCATTCTAAATTTGAATGGCTTGGCTGGTTCCAAGTTGGTGTGGCTGCAGTTATTGCCGTTTACTATGTGGCTGTTATCGGTTGGTCGATTTCTTACTTTGGGTTGTCGTTCACTCAAGGTTGGGGAACCGATACCAACGCATTTTTCTTTAGTGAATACCTAAAGCTAGGTGACAACTCACCAACAGACTTAGGCAGTATTCAATGGAAGATTGCTTTATCCATGGTAATTGCTTGGGCAATTACTTACACCGCTATTGCCAAAGGCGTGAAATCAGGAATTGAACGAGCATCTAAAATTATGATGCCAATCCTATTCTTGATGGTGATTTTCTTAATCGGACGTATGATTTTCTTGCCAGGAGCTCTAGATGGCGTGAACTACATGTTCGAACCCGATTTCAGCAAAATTTGGGATGTGAAAGTATGGGCAGCGGCATATGGTCAGATCTTCTTTACGCTAAGTATCGGCTTCGCCATCATGCTAGCTTACTCTAGCTACCTACCAGAAAAGTCGGACATAACGAATAACGCGTTTATGACCGTGTTGATCAACTGTGGCTTCTCGATCCTAGCTGGCATCATGATCTTCTCAGTATTGGGTTACATGGCTCAAGAGCAAGGTAAGCCGTTAACAGAGGTGGTATCTGCAGGCGTTGGCTTGGCTTTTGTTACTTTACCTGCGGCAATTAACCTACTACCTGCCCCATATATTCTTGGTCCACTGTTCTTCTTTGCACTGGTGGTTGCTGGTCTAAGTTCGCATATTTCAATTATGGAAGCCGTAACTTCAGCCATTATCGACAAGCTGAAGTGGAGCCGTAAAAAAGCTGCAAATGTTGTGATTGGTATTGGCTTCGTTGTCTCTATGGCGTTTGCTACCAATGGCGGTCTGCTGCTACTCGATCTAGTAGACCACTTTGCAAACAACGTTGGCATCATGGTTGGTGGTCTGGTTGAGATTGTCTTGATGGCGTGGCTATTGAAGCGCGTGCCAGAAGTACGTAATTACGTTAACGAGCGCTCTGATTTCTCTGTTGGTCAATGGTTCGAGATCTGCTTACGCTTCGTTACACCAATCATGCTCGCCATTATCTTAGCGACCAAGCTATACGCCCTAATTACTGAAGGCTACGGTGGCTATGATCTAACTTTAGGCTGGGCACTTATCGCCGCACTCTTTATCTTTGGTCTAGTGATCAACGCAGTGAACCGCAAGGAGACAGCAAAATGACAATCAGCGCAATTATTATGATGGTTATTGGTTTAGGTATCACTTGGGGCGGCGCTGCCGTTTGCATCAAGCGAGCCATGGATAAACAATAGAACGTTAAGTTCCACATAAAAAACGCCGGTAGTTACCGGCGTTTTTTTATACATACATTAGTTCAATTCTAGAAACTGTACTTGATGCCAACGGCGCCGCCAAGTTGCAAGTCAGCACCTTTGTAAAGATCTAGCTCTGGGTGTATTTGACCATAAAGGTCCCAGCCGCGTGATAAATCCCAGTTCACACCAAGTGGTACTCTCACACCAAACTCGTCATCCCATTCATACCAGCCACCAACGCCGACATACCAAGTCACAGGCATGTTTTGATCGAATGTTCCACGCTTAGCGATGTAATCAAACGCCATACCATCGTTTCCGATAATGCCACGATATTTGTTATCTAACTCTACAACAACACTTAATTGTTGATCGACAGCCATACCAACTGATAGATCCGTTGGTTCGCTTGCCGCCATTGCCGTACTAGAAACTAGTCCCAAAACTAAAATGAATTTGTTCTTCATACACGTTATCAATTATTCAAAAAAACATTATTCGCTATTCAAACATAATGGCGTATCAATATGTCAACGATGGGTAAGCTCGATGTATGAAAAAGCTGACAAAAGTAAAGATGAGTTTAGGATCACACTAAAAAGGAACTGTCAGTTAATAAAATAGGAACTAAAAAAGGAGGCCGAAGCCTCCTTTTATGCATTACTATGAATGATTGCGATTAACCGTGGTTACGAATCCACTCATCCATTTCAGTTTTTAGGTTATCAGACTTAGTACCGAAGATAGCCTGTACACCACCAGCTACAACTACAACACCAGCAGCGCCTAGTTGTTTTAGCTTGTCTTGGTCAACAGCTGCTGTATCTGCAACTGCTACACGTAGACGTGTGATACATGCATCTAGACCAGTAATGTTAGCTTTACCGCCAAACGCTGCAACCAGTTCACCGCCCATATCAGAGCCAGAAGTTACAGCTGCACTTTCCGTTTCATCTTCACGGCCAGGTGTTTTTAGGTCAAGCGCTGTGATTACACCACGGAACACTACGTAGTAAATTACTGCGTAAACTAGACCAACGGCAATCATTAGCACCATCTTCTGAGCGTTACCAGATAGAACTAGGAAGTCGATCAGACCGTGAGAGAAAGAAGTACCGTGTACAAAGCCTAGAGTGTTCGAAACGATGTATGCAGAACCAGCTAGTAGAGCGTGGATACCGTATAGTAGTGGAGCAACGAATAAGAATGAGAATTCGATTGGCTCAGTAATACCAGTTAGGAATGAAGTCAGTGCAGCTGACGCCATGATACCCATTACTTTTGCACGGTTTTCTGGTTTAGCACAATGAGCAATTGCGATTGCTGCAGCTGGTAGACCGAACATCTTGAACATGTAACCACCCGCTAGCTGACCGAAGCCATTACCAGCAGCACGAGATGCTTCATCAGCAACTAGGTAACAAGTTAGTACACCATTTTGAGCTTCACCGGCAGCGTTAACACAAGAACCTGCTTCGAAGAAGAACGGTACGTTCCATACGTGGTGTAGACCGAATGGGATTAGAGAACGCTCAACAACACCGTAGATACCGAATGCTAGCTGTGGGTTTTGGTGTGCAGCCCAATCAGAGAATGCAGAAATTGCACCGCCAATTGGTGGCCAGATAACAGAAAGGATAACACCTAGGATGATCGCAGCAAAACCAGTGATGATTGGCACTGCGCGCTTACCAGCGAAGAAGCCAAGGTACTCTGGAAGTTGGATTTTGAAGAAACGGTTGAATGCCCAAGCAGCCACACCACCGACAAGGATACCACCTAGTACACCTGTATCGATTTTCTCAACACCCATAACGCCCGCCATTACACCTAGCGTTGCCGTCATGATGCCGTAACCAACGATAGCTGCAAGACCTGCAACACCGTCGTTGTTAGTGAAGCCTAGCGCTACACCTACTGCAAATAGAAGTGCCATTTGGCCGAATACTGAACCACCAGCTTGTTCCATAAGATTAGAAACGATCTCTGGAATAAAGCTTAGATGGGCAGCACCCACACCTAATAAAATACCTGCAACTGGTAAAACTGATACTGGAAGCATCAGAGCCTTACCAACTTTTTGCAGGTTAGCAAAAAGGTTCTTAAACATGTTTATGCTCCTGATAAATTTATAAGTATTATTTGGGCACTAACGGCACACCCCCGTAGCCTAAAGGTTAGCACCCAATGAAAATGTAACCACAACTGCATTATATTTTCCGGCTCTAAATATATATTGATGACCCTCAAACTTTCCACACAGTTACGAAATTTAGTTTCAAAACAAGTCTTGGATCACACCCAAAAACAGCCGATGAAAAGGTTTGCATTGCACTTATATTACTGTTTTATAAAGAATTAATTATTTATATAATTAATTTTAAGGCGTAAATAAAATACGCCTCAATGTTATTTTTAGTAACAAAATTACATTTGTGATTTTTGAATGTTATTAAATCAACATTTTTAGTAAACATTAAACTCGTGAGCGTATCTGTTGTTTTTATCAACAAAAAAGGAGCCTAAGCTCCTTTTTTATGCTCTTATTATTTTTTCATCGCAAAAAAAGATTTCGGAAGTTTTCGGTAGTTTTTTGTGCCACTTCAGAAAGAGAGCACGATTTGAGTTGCGCAATATAAGAAGCGACTTCGACAACGTAAGCGGGTTGATTCTCTTTGCCACGATGAGGGACAGGAGCCAAGTAAGGAGAATCTGTCTCAATAAGAAGCTTCTCTAAAGGTAGAGTCTTCACCACTTCTTTTAACTCTGTAGCTTGACGGAAAGTAACAATCCCCGAGATAGAAATATAAAACCCCAGCTCCAGTGCAGCTTCAGCAAATGGAAGATCTTCTGTAAAACAATGGATAACACCACCACATTTCTCTGCCCCATCCTTACGCAAAATATCTAGAGTATCCGCACGTGCGTTTCTGGTATGGATAATTAAAGGTTTGTTGAGCTCCACTGCAAGATCAACGTGTTGCTCAAAGCGCTCTTTCTGTAACGCGGCCGTTTCGGGCTTGTAATGATAATCTAAACCCGTTTCGCCAATAGCGACGACTTTTGCATTCGACGCATGGTGGCGCAATACGTCCATCGAAAAGTCGCTTTCAACATCAAGTGGGTGCACACCGCACGAAGCATAAACATTGTCATAAGGCTCGATCATTTCCATCATTTTCGGGAAAGAATCCAGCGTTACTCCAACAGAAAGTAGCTCAGTTACGTTTGCTTGTTTAGCTTTGTTAATAACGTCTTCCACATTGATGTGGAGATCGTCGTAATTCAATTTGTCTAAATGACAATGAGAATCTACGAACATAATGCCTCTCGTGATTCAATTAACCAATTCATTGATAGTAGCTCAAGATTCAGGCCAGGAAAGGCTTGCACCTGAGCTTTCAGGTTCATCAGCGCCTTCGCTGAAGAGTACAAACCGTTATAGTTGTCCGGTTGAAACTTTGTCGCGCCCGGAAGCATTTGAGCTTCTGATACACCAAACTGCGCTTTCTGAGCATCTGTCAGTAAATACCATGCCCAGTCTAGTGATTGCTCTGGGTGTTTAGCGATTAAAGAAGCACACTCAGAAACGTCTGAAACAGGCGAAGACATTGCCTTAATAAAACTGAGTTCAAAAGCCAAGTAAGCTTCGAGATCGCCATTATTTAACGCATCCAATGTTTTTATTGGAGAGCCCATATTCAGTTTTAAGGCATAAGCAGGAACTTGCTTCGCCCCTTGTTCGTGCATCCATTGCATTGCTTGTTCCGCTGACGGAGGCGCAACAACCCAGTGTTGGCAACGGCTACGAATCGTTGGGAGCAGACGCTCCTGATTGAGGGTAACGAGCAAAAACAAGCACTTTGCCCCAGGCTCTTCTAGCGTCTTTAACAGCGCATTCGATGCCGACTCGTTCATAGAGTCCGCCGGTTCTATTATAAATAGGCGGTAACCATTAAGCTGAGATGATTCCTTAGCAAGACGGTTACAAGCGCGAATTTGGTCCACCGTTATCGCCTTTCCTTCTTTCTCTGGCTTGATCCAGTGTAAATCAGGGTGGTTTTGAGATTGATTTAGCTGGCAGCTATGACAAAAACCGCATGCTTCACTCGCGTAATTTTGGCAAAGAAGTGCTTGGCTAAAAAACTCGATAAGTTTTTCGATGCCCAAGCCCTGCTCGCTTTGTAATAAAAGCGCACCTGGTATTCTGTCAGACTCTAACCCTACTTTGAGGTTATCCCATATTGGCTGTAGCCATGGATAATCATTTAACATGAGTCACCTAAATTTACGTTTCACTTATTGACGAGCTAGCCACTCGTTTAGAGCGTCCCGAATATCACGCGACACGCCTTCAATCGTCTGTTCTGCGTTAATGATAACGATGGAAGGATCGGCATGAGCAATCTCCAAATAACGCTCACGTGTACGCTCGAAGAAACTAATATCCATCTTCTCTATACGATCTAACTCACCACGCCCACGTGCACGCTCAAGCCCAACACGAGGGTCAATATCCATATAGAGAGTGAGAGCAGGTTTAAAATCACCAAGCGTTGTATCCCGGAGATTTTTCATTAACGATGCGTCAATCTGACGGCCACCACCTTGATAAGCTTGCGACGACATATCGTGTCGGTCACCAACCACCCACTGACCGTTTTCCAAAGCTGGTTTGATCACGTTCTCAACCAACTGAACACGTGCAGCGTACAGAAGAAGCAACTCCGTCATGTCCTTAAGTTCTTCGCCTTCGTGCTCTTCTTTCACCAGAGCGCGCATTTTTTCTGCTAGCGGTGTGCCTCCTGGCTCACGGGTATTTACGATATCCTCAATACCGGCCGCTTTTAGCGTATCTAAAACGGTTTTAATCGCAGTGCTTTTACCCGCGCCTTCTAGGCCTTCAACGACAATAAAGTTTGCTTTCATCATTTGTTCTTTCTTAGTTCTCTTAAATAGGCACGAACAGCACGGTTGTGCTCAGCAAGGGATTTCGAAAATACATGTCCGCCCTTTCCACTTGCTACAAAATATAAATAGTTGCTGCTTTCTGGATTCAAAGCCGCTTCAATGGAAGCTTTACCAGCCATCGCAATCGGTGTTGGTGGCAAACCATTGATGGTATAGGTGTTATATGGTGTCGGCGTACGCAAATCTTTCTTACGAATGTTGCCATCGTAGGCGTCACCCATACCATAAATAACTGTCGGATCAGTTTGTAACCGCATGCGTTTGTTCAATCGGTTGATAAACACAGAAGCGACGCGCTCACGCTCAGAATCAATAGCCGTCTCTTTCTCGATGATAGACGCGAGAATCAAGGCTTCATATTTGTCCTGTAATGGCAGCTTTTCTTGACGAGCTTCCCAGCTAGCATCCAGTATTTTATTGAGTTTTCGATGCGCTCGTTTTAATAACTGGCTTTCACTCGCACCCGCTGTGTAATGGTAGGTTTCTGCTAAAAACAACCCTTCTAGCTTTTCTCTCTCAATTCCGAGCTTCGCAGCCATTTCTTTTTCTGAAAGATCGGTTAAATCATGCTTTAAATAAGGAGCACTTTTTAGTTGATCTACCCATTCAGAAAAGCGGCTGCCTTCAACAAAAGTGATCGCAAACTGGTATTCTTTTCCAGTATTCAGATGCTCCAATGTTTGCGAAAGCGACATACCAGGCTCAAGTTGGTAAGTACCCGCTCGCACCTGCAACAATTCTGGATATAAGTGAGGAATTAAACGGATGTACTCCGATGTTTCAATCACCTCATCTTCAACTAAGGCGCGCATGACATGATGAAAGCTTGTACCACTTTCTACAGTAAACAGCTGAGGTTGTTCCAATAGAATAGGCTTTTCAACGTATTGTTTAGCCTGTGAAATTATATAAAAAACAGCTGCTGCGCCTATCACTGCGATCAGCACAACAAAAGCCAACAGTTTTTTAATCACGTAGTTAAATTCCCTTGCAGTCGTTGAGTCAATTTTCCTATCGGAAATATAGTCTTAGAGTTCGATGTCACTATGCTGCTAATAGGTGCGACACCTAATATTGAGTTACACATGAAAGCCTCGTCAGCACTCAGCAAATCTGGAAGTATAAAACGCCCCTCGATGACTTCAATATGACTTACTTTAAGTAACTCAAGCACCTTACGACGCATTACGCCCGTAACGCCTGATAAGGTCAGCTCCGGCGTAAATACTTTATTACCTTTAACCCAAAAAAGGTTGGCCATTGTAGTTTCAATGACATGGTTTTGCACATTTAACGTTATTGCATCTGCAAACTCTGTATTGTCGATTTCAGCCTTGGCGAGAATCTGCTCTAAACGGTTGTTATGCTTATGTCCAGCAAGTAAAGGTTGAATCCCTAGACGAGTATTACAAACGCCCAAGTCCACACCTTGTTCTTGCCAAGATGAATAATGAGAAGGAAACGCAAAATTGGAAATCGTCACGATAGGGCCTTCAATCCCATTAGGGCTATACCCTCGCCCACCAATACCGCGGCTAACGTGAATTTTCACCCCCGCTCGTGCGTCAGATAAAACCGCTTTGCTTGCCCAATCATGCACAACTTTCCAGTCAGGTGAAGAGATCTTCAAAGCGTCAAGGCAAGCACTCATGCGCTCAGTATGTTCTTGCCAGTAAACCAACTCTCCATTTTGGGTCAGGATGGTGGTAAAGCCTCCATCACCGTATTGGAATGAGCGATCACCTAGCTCTATATGCGTTTGCGGAACTCCATTTACCCAAAACATTCACGTACCTTCAAATTAGCAGACAACAAATAAAACAAAACGGCTCAATGCTAAGCATCGAGCCGTTAGAATACAAGTTTCGCTTATCTAAATTAGGTTAGATAGTGTTACTCAGCGAACTTCTTGAAGATCAAAGAACCGTTTGTACCACCAAAGCCAAACGAGTTACAGATAGCGTACTCCATACCTTCAACTTTGCGCGCTGTATGCGGCACAAGGTCGATGTCTAGGCCTTCTTCTGGATCATCAAGGTTAATGGTTGGCGGAACAATTTGGTCAACCAAAGACATAACCGTGATAATTGCTTCAACAGAGCCAGCAGCACCTAATAGGTGACCCGTCATCGACTTAGTTGAAGACACAAGAACTTGCTTCGCACCTTCTTCACCAAGAGCACGTTTCACGCCTTTGATTTCTGCAACATCACCAGCTGGAGTAGAAGTACCGTGAGCATTCACATAACCTACTTGAGTACCTGTGATGTTAGCGTCACGCATCGCCGCTTCCATCGCAAGTGCACCACCAGAGCCGTCTTCGCTTGGAGATGTCATGTGGTAAGCATCACCAGACATACCAAAACCAACCAGTTCTGCGTAAATCTTCGCGCCACGTGCTTTTGCGTGTTCGTACTCTTCAAGCACCATCATGCCAGCACCATCACCTAGAACAAAACCATCACGGCCTTTATCCCATGGGCGAGACGCTTTTTGAGGCTCTTCATTACGAGTAGATAGCGCTTTAGCTGCACCAAAGCCAGCCATGCCAAGAGGCGTAGAAGCTTTTTCTGCACCACCAGCAACCATCGCATCTGCATCGCCGTAGGCAATCATACGTGCTGCATGGCCGATATTATGCAGGCCAGTAGTACATGCGGTAGAAATCGCGATATTTGGACCACGAAGACCACGCATGATAGATAGGTTACCTGCAACCATGTTTACAATGGTCGAAGGAACAAAAAATGGGCTAACTTTGCGAGGGCCTTTGTCTACTAATGCAGTATGGCCAGTTTCGATAAGGTCAAGACCGCCAATGCCTGAGCCGATAGCAACACCAACTCGAGCCGCATTTTCTTCGGTAATTTGTAAGCCAGAGTTATCAAGAGCTTGAATACCCGCTGCAATGCCGTACTGGATGAAAAGGTCCATCTTACGAGCATCTTTTTTAGACATGTACTCTGTGCAATCGAAATCTTTAACAAGACCTGCAAAACGAGTTGAGAAGTTCGTAGTATCAAAGTGCTCGATATTTACGATACCACTTTGACCTTCTAGCAGGGCTTTCCAAGATGATTCTACTGTGTTGCCTACCGGTGACAACATACCCATGCCAGTGACAACTACACGACGCTTGGACACGATATAATTCTCCGGGAATTGAATATTTCTATGAGAGGATAGAAGAAGTTAGAAAGAACACAGGCGGTCTAGGAGACCGCCTGGGAGAGCTAATTACTGAGCGCTGTTTACGTAGTCGATTGCAGCTTGAACAGTAGTGATCTTCTCAGCTTCTTCGTCAGGAATCTCAGTGTCGAATTCCTCTTCTAGAGCCATAACTAGTTCTACAGTGTCTAGAGAATCAGCACCTAGATCGTCAACGAAAGAAGCTTCGTTTTTAACTTCTGCTTCGTCTACACCTAGCTGTTCAACAATGATTTTCTTTACGCGTTCTTCGATGTTGCTCATTTTTCTTTTCCTTTACAGATTTCGCCTAATGCGATGATTCCGTAGTTTATTCGAACTATTGAAAGTTGCAAGGGGGTCCTTGCTGGTCAAACCACAAAATTAGCGAATTTAACCGAATTTCAATACATTTTTGACTTAAATCATGCACAAATCTTGCGCATAAGCATGACAAGTTCATGACAGTTAACTGCAACTATAGGCTATTTTTCACAATGTAAAATAGCTTATTTTGCATAAACTGTCGCATTAAACCATGTACATGCCACCATTTACATGCAAAGTTTCACCAGTAATGTACGCTGCTTCAGGAGAAGCAAGGAAAACTACTGCTGATGCAATTTCACGTGGGTCACCTAAACGACCTGCTGGCACGTTCGACAAAGTTGCCGCACGTTGGTCATCATTTAGCGCCTTAGTCATGTCAGTTTCGATGAAACCAGGAGCAACAGTGTTCACTGTTACACCACGAGACGCAACTTCACGAGCCATTGATTTAGTAAAACCAATCACGCCCGCTTTCGCTGCTGCGTAGTTAGTTTGACCAGCATTACCCATGGTACCAACAACAGAGCCTACGTTGATGATACGACCCGCACGTTTTTTCATCATACCGCGTAAAACCGCTTTAGACATGCGGTAGATAGGCGTTAGGTTGGTATCGATGATGTCGTTCCACTCATCATCTTTCATGCGCATCAATAGGTTGTCACGAGTAATACCAGCGTTATTCACCAGAATATCGATCACACCAAATTCTTCGTTGATCGTTTTTAATGTCGCTTCGATAGACTCGACATCAGTCACGTTAAGCGCTAAGCCTTTACCGTTATCACCAAGATACTCGCTGATAGCAGCCGCACCACTTTCAGAAGTAGCAGTACCGATAACCGTAGCACCTCGCTCGACAAGAAGTTCCGCGATCGCGCGGCCAATACCACGGCTTGCGCCGGTAACTAGCGCGATCTTACCTTCTAGATTCATCATGTTGTGTTTCCTTTTCTTATCGCAAATTTATCGCTTGATGGATTACTTCGCAGCGTCTAGCGATGCGATATCATTCACTGCTGCTGCAGTTAGCGTTTTCACGATACGTTTTGTTAGACCTGTTAAAACTTTACCAGGGCCAAGCTCAAGAAGATTTTCTACGCCTTGTTCGTGCATCAGTTCAACTGTTTCAGTCCAACGAACTGGGCTATGTAGCTGACGAACAAGCGCATCTTTGATTTTTGCAGGATCTGTCTCAGCAACCACATCAACGTTGTTGATAACTGGCAGCTGTGGTGAGTTAAATTCGATAGACTCAAGAGCTACAGCAAGTTTTTCCGCTGCTGGCTTCATAAGTGCACAGTGTGAAGGTACTGAAACAGGAAGAGGAAGCGCACGCTTCGCACCAGCTTCTTTACATAGCGCACCAGCTCGCTCTACTGCGTCTTTGCTACCAGCGATAACGACTTGGCCAGGCGAGTTAAAGTTTACTGGAGAGACCACTTCGCCTTGCGCTGCGTCTTCACACGCTTTTGCAATCGCATCATCAGCCAAACCGATAATCGCGAACATTGCGCCAGTACCAGCTGGTACTGCTTCTTGCATAAGTTGACCACGTAATTCAACCAGCTTGATGGCTTCTTTAAAGTCAATAACACCCGCACATACAAGTGCTGAGTACTCACCTAGGCTGTGACCAGCTAGGTTGGCTGGTTGCTCTAAGCCAAGTTCCTGCCATACACGCCAGATTGCAACAGATGAAGCTAGCAAAGCTGGTTGAGTACGGAAAGTCTCGTTTAAATCTTCTGCAGGTCCATTTTGAACAAGCGCCCATAGATCGTAACCTAGTGCGTCAGATGCTTCTGCAAATGTTTGTTTTACTACGTCATATTGTTCGCCTAGTTCTGCAAGCATACCTACAGCTTGAGAACCTTGACCTGGAAATACGATAGCAAACTTGCTCATGTTGTTTTCCTTTAAGCAAAGTAAAAAGAAATAAGATGCACCAAGTGCACCTTAAATTTTGAATTCTTGTGAAACTTAGAACTTCACAAGGGCCGAGCCCCAAGTGAATCCGCCGCCAAACGCTTCAAGAAGCAGAGTTTGACCGCGTTTAATACGACCATCACGTACCGCTTCATCTAGTGCTGTTGGCACAGTAGCAGCTGATGTGTTGCCGTGTTTATCAAGTGTAATCACGACTTGGTCTAGTGACATCGAAAGTTTCTTCGCTGTCGCTGAAATAATGCGGTAGTTCGCTTGGTGCGGCACTAGCCAGTCTAGTTCAGACTTATGCATGTTGTTGGCTTCAAGCGTATCTTTTACTAGTTTCGATAGCTGAGTGACAGCGACTTTGAATACTTCGTTCCCAGCCATATGAAGCCATTTATCCGCATCTTGCCCCCGCACAGGTACAGGTAGGCTTAGAAGCTCTCCGAATTGACCATCCGAGTATATGTGGGTAGAGATAATGCCAGGCTCTTGGCTAGCGCCTACGACAACGGCTCCGGCACCATCACCAAATAGGATGATGGTTGAACGGTCTGTCGGATCACACGTTTTAGACAAAGCATCTGAACCAATCACAAGTACGTTTTTGCACATACCAGATTTGATATGTTGGTCTGCAACAGATAATGCGTACACAAAACCAGAACAAGCAGCGGCTAAGTCAAAAGCTGGACAACCTTTAATGCCAAGCTTTGCCTGCACCTGACACGCAGATGAAGGGAAAGTATGGCTACTGCTCGTTGTGGCTACGATAATCAGGTCGATATCGTTTTTATCAATACCCGCCATATCGATAGCGTTTTCAGCTGCGTAGAATGCCATGTCTGCTACAGTTTCGTTTTCTGCAGCAATTCGACGCTCTTTAATACCCGTGCGAGCAACGATCCACTCATCACTTGTATCTACCATTTTCTCTAGATCTGCGTTTGTACGCACCTGAGATGGCAGGTAGCTGCCAGTACCTAAAATTTTGCTATACATGAAGACTAATAATGCCTCTCGAGTAAAACCGCTTCCAAACGATCGCTAATACGGCTTGGTACTTGTCGTTTGACCTCGTGTACTGCCTCGCCAAGTGCATTGACAATCGCAGATACATCCGCACTTCCATGGCTTTTTATGACAATGCCGCGCAATCCTAGCAAACTTGCGCCGTTATACTGGTCGGGGTTCAGTGTTTTTAGTTCATTAAACAGCCTAGAAAACAACTTTCTAGCTATCCAACCCTTTATCGTTGATGCCATTATGCTGGTTTTAATTTTTTCGATAAAAAGTTGAGCTGTTCCCTCACTGGCTTTTAAGCATACGTTGCCGACAAATCCATCACAAACAATGACGTCCGCAACATCATGCAAAATTTGATTACCTTCGATATAACCGACAAAGTTAATCGCATCGGTCTGAGAAAGCATTTCTGCGCAACGTTTGACTAAATCGTTACCTTTAATCTCTTCTGCGCCAATATTGAGTACAGCAACGCGAGGAGGACGACCCAAGTGTTCTTCAGCTAATGCACTGCCCATTACAGCAAATTGGAACAAGCTATCAGCATCGCACGATACATTCGCCCCCAGATCTAGCATCCAAGTACGCTTTCCGGTAATCGTCGGTAAAGCGGAAACTAAAGCAGGACGTTCAATGCCAGGAAGTAACTTAAGAATGAAACGCGATAGTGCCATTAATGCACCGGTGTTGCCACCACTAACACAAGCATCCGCTTTCTGCTCAGAAACCAAATCGATAGCTATACGCATAGAACTATTTTGGCTATTACGTAACGCCAATGAAGGTTTTTCTGAGTTCGAGATAACTTTCTCGCTGTGAAGAATAGTCAAGCGGGAACTGGTCGAGGTACCGAGTTGAGATAATTGAGACGTGATCAGAGATTGATCACCAATAAGAATCACTTTTAGCTCTGGGAAATGAGACAGTGCCTGCACGGCGGCAGGCACTGTTACGCGTGGACCGAAATCCCCGCCCATTGCATCAAGTGCAACGGTAATACTTTGCAAAGGTTCAACCTTACTTGTTGATAACCTTTTGACCACGGTAGTAACCTTCAGCAGTTACGTTGTGGCGTAGGTGAGTTTCACCAGAAGTCGCGTCTACAGATAGAGCAGCTGTAGTTAGCGCATCGTGTGAACGACGCATACCGCGCTTAGAACGAGTTTTACGGTTTTTCTGTACGGCCATTGACCCTACTCCTATACTATTGGGTTAAAAACCTGAAGAAGAATCGGCTACCACACCTATTACTTTTTCAGACTTTTCAAAACGTCGAATGGATTCGGTTTTTCTTCCTCAATTTCTTCAGGAATCTCACCAAAAACCATGTTATTTGAATCAACGCTACAATCCGCTTCATCGTGCATCGCAATTTGAGGTAATGCTAAGATGAACTCGTCTTCAACAAGTTGTATGAGGTCTAATTCACCATATTCATTTAGATCTACCAAATCATAAATTTCTGGTGCTTCCTGTTCTGTTTTCTCACCGTAGTAAGGAGTAGAAAGGAATTCAACTTCGCACTCATGTGCGAATACCTCATTACAACGCTGACACTCTAAATCGACTTCGATGTTAGCTTTACCAGAGATAACAACGAGTCGCTGTTCATCCATCCCAAATGACAATGAGACTTCTGCGTCGCGTTTTACGCCTTCAGTTGTTTCCACTAAGCGCTTGAAAAGACTAGCTTGGATGATGCCATCGTAATCCAATCGTTTCTGTGCAGCTTTAGCTGGGTCAACCGTTCGCGGTATTTTTACCTTTTGCATAGGGCGCGAATATTATCTTCCAAATCAAAATTAGTCAAAGAAAAAGGCAAAAAAGTTGTACTTTTTTACGCTTAACATACAGAGCATTAGCCAGAATCATTTTTGATCGATTATCCTATTGGAAATGCTCCCACGAATTGTAATTCAAAATGAAAAATTACCAACTGGTTTTAGCCTCAACTTCCCCTTTTCGTAAACAACTGCTTGAAAAGCTCTCACTACCATTCGTTTGTTTACCACCTGATTGCGATGAAACACCTTTTGACCAAGAAACGCCAACTGAACTTGTGCAGAGACTGGCCCAAGAGAAAGCAATATCTTGCCAGACGGATAAAGCAAGTTTAGTTATCGGCAGTGACCAAGTTTGTGTCATTAATGGTGAAATCGTTGGCAAGCCTTTAAATAGAGATAACGCGATAAATCAACTTTTGGCTCAAAGTGGAAAAGTCATCACTTTCTATACTGGTCTTGCGGTACATAACACCGTGACAAACCATACAGAAGTCGGCTTTGATTCTTTCGAGGTGCACTTTAGAGATTTAACGCTTGAACAAATCGAACGCTACGTCGACAGGGAAGAACCTTTTTACTGCGCAGGCAGCTTTAAAAGCGAAGGCATGGGAATTTGCTTGTTTACGAAATTAGTCGGTAAAGACCCGAACACACTTGTCGGACTACCATTGATTGATTTGATTGATATGTTGCATGCTCAAGGACTCGATGTCCTTTAACCCAAATACGATAAAAGGGAGCCACAGGCTCCCTTTTGCATCCGCGAGGAAAACATGGTTACGCGTTTCTTAAACCCGCCAACACTTTTTCTAGTTTCGGTTCCATCGGTGCGTTGATTTCCATCCACTCATCATTTGATGGGTGTTGGAACTTGATGTTTGCCGCGTGTAGGAACAAACGATCTAAACCAACTTGACCTGTGTAAGCATCAAAGCGACGATCACCGTAGCGATCATCCCAAGCGATTGGGTGACCAGTGTATTGCGTATGAACTCGTATTTGGTGAGTTCGACCAGTAATCGGACTCGCCTGAATCAATGTAGCTTGTTCGAACTTTTCCAAAATCTTAAAACGCGTTTCTGACGGCTTACCATTAGGGTTAACACGAACAATACTATTCACTTCGTTTTTGAGCAGTGGCGCGTTCACAACCTTACAACTGCTTTTCCATTGCCCCATGACAAGAGCTAAGTAAAACTTCTTTACTGTCTTTTCACGAAACTGGGCTTGCAAGTGACGAAGTGCAGAACGCTTCTTCGCAACCAGCAAAATCCCTGAAGTATCACGGTCAATACGATGCACAAGTTCAAGAAAGCGAGCTTGAGGACGCAGAGCCCTAAGCGCTTCAATCGCACCAAACTTTAAACCACTGCCACCATGCACCGCGGTGCCAGATGGTTTGTTTAGAATCAACATATGATCATCTTCGAAGATAATCATATTTTCCAACTCAGCGACTTTGTTAAGTTTCGTACTTGGTGCGACATCATCATCTTTTTTCTCGACGGTCACCGGTGGAATACGAACGAGATCGCCTGCTTTTAACTTGTACTCTGCTTTTATACGCTTTTTATTTACGCGCACTTCGCCCTTACGCACAATTCGGTAAATCATGCTTTTAGGAATGTCTTTTAATTGGTTGCGCAAAAAATTATCAATGCGCTGACCCGCCATATCTTCGTCAATGTCGACGAACTGGACTTTTGTTCTTATTTCGTTCATGGGCGGTATTGTAAACTCAATTTCGTGCGACTTCACATTATTCTTGTCGTAAAAGAAACACTCGGTGGCACATACTGGTCTAAATTTCGCCAAGCTTTTGTTTAAATTATTAAAACTCTCAATCAAGTTCTCAATTTGTTTTCTGTCCTGAACAGTTTGCACATCTCAATTGCTTATGAAACAACCTGTTATAAATTAGAAATTTTGAGTTTAGCGGCAAATTTTCTATCGTTTGCGTGAAAGCAGATTGCTGATAGCCACGCGCACTGCTATAGTTCACAGCTGCTAAGGAAGGTTTGGTTACATTTTATTCATTACCAATCATTTATCCTCAAGCAATGTGAGTAGATCGTTGAAGGTCGAGTGCAGCATTGGCGTGAGACACATCGAATTCAACACTCTTGCCACCCTACTCCTCGCATATTCACGTTGAGTACCTACCGCCCAAATAGCGGGTCACAAGTCTACGTTTCCAACAGAAACCACAAGAGGCTTGTGATGACTGAAGTGCCCGAGAGCATCCCCTTCCAGCCGGGAGGCTGCAAAATACAAGCCATGGGATCAGGCACCGTGAAAGAGCGAAAAAACAGTGGCAAGTCGACAAGAAAGATATAAAAGAAAAGACAACGAGAATTTTCAATGAAAAGAATGTTAATTAACGCAACTCAAAAAGAAGAGTTGCGTGTCGCTCTGGTTGATGGCCAGCGACTTTTCGATCTTGATATCGAGAGTCCAGGTCATGAATCTAAAAAAGCGAATATCTACAAAGGACGTATCACACGTATCGAACCAAGCTTAGAAGCCGCATTTGTTGATTACGGCGCCGAGCGTCACGGTTTCCTCCCTCTCAAAGAAATTGCCCGCGAATATTTCCCTGAAGGTTACACCTACCAAGGTCGTCCAAGCATCAAAGAAGTGCTAACGGAAGGCCAAGAAGTTATCGTTCAAGTGGAAAAAGAAGAACGTGGAAGCAAGGGCGCAGCTCTTACTACTTTCATTTCTCTTGCTGGTAGTTACCTTGTTCTGATGCCTAACAACCCTCGTGCTGGCGGTATTTCTCGTCGAATCGAAGGTGACGAGCGTACTCAACTAAAAGCCGCATTAAGTACTTTGGAACTGCCTCAGGGCATGGGCCTAATCGTACGTACTGCTGGCGTTGGCAAGAGTGCTGAAGAGCTTGAGTGGGATTTGAATGTACTACTTAACCACTGGGGTGCAATCAAAGGTGCAGCGGACTCTAACCCTGCTCCATTCTTAATCCACCAAGAAAGTAACGTTATCGTTCGTGCAATCCGTGACTATTTGCGTCGTGATATTGGCGAAATCTTAATTGATAGCAACACCATCTACGAACGTGCAAAAGAGCACATTCAATTGGTGCGCCCTGATTTCCTTAACCGCGTTAAGAAATATGAAGGCGAAGTTCCACTATTCAGCCACTACCAAATCGAAAGCCAAATTGAATCGGCTTTCCAACGTGAAGTGCGTCTGCCATCTGGTGGTTCTATTGTTATTGACCCGACTGAAGCACTAACGTCTATCGATATCAACTCTGCTCGTGCAACCAAGGGCGGCGATATTGAAGAAACAGCTCTAAACACGAACCTAGAAGCAGCCGACGAAATTGCTCGCCAATTACGTCTACGTGACTTGGGTGGCTTAGTGGTTATCGACTTTATCGATATGACCCCAGTTCGTCACCAACGAGAAGTAGAAAACCGTCTACGTGAAGCCGTTCGTCTTGATCGCGCTCGTGTACAAATCGGTCGTATTTCTCGCTTTGGTTTGTTGGAGATGTCACGCCAGCGCTTGAGCCCTTCTCTTGCAGAAGCAAGCCATCACATCTGTCCTCGCTGTAGCGGAACTGGTGTCGTTCGCGACAACGAATCTCTAGCACTTTCTGTACTTCGTTTAATTGAAGAGGAAGCGCTAAAAGACAACACAGCACAAGTACTTGCAGTCGTACCTGTGCCAATCGCCTCTTACTTATTGAACGAAAAACGTCGTTCAGTAAACCATATCGAACGCATTCAAGAAGTGAAAATTACGGTTGTTCCTAACTCTGATATGGAAACACCGCACTTTGAAGTTATCCGTGTTCGTGAAGGCGAAGAGTTCGATCTGATTTCTTACTTACTTCCTAAGAAACTGGAAGCAATGAAAGAAGCAGAAGGTAAAGAGCCAGCGGAAGTTGACGTAAAACCAAAACGAATTGAAGAGCCAGTTCTTAAAGGCTTTGCTGCTCCGTCTCAAACCGCACCTGCACCAGCAGCTAAACCAGCTCCTGAGGCGAAGAAGAAAGAACAAAACGTTGAACAAGAAGAGAAACCTGGATTGTTCAGCCGTCTGTTTAAAGCACTTGGTAGCTTCCTATTCGGTGGTTCTGAAGAAACAAAAGAAGAACAGAAACCTCAGGAAGAGAAAAAACCAAATCGCGATAATCGACGTAACAAACGTGATCGCAACGATCGTCGTCGCAATAACAACCAGCGTGATAATCGTGATAACCGCGACAATCGCGATAACCGACGTCGTCGTAAGCCTCGTGATGAGCAGGCTAATGAGCAAAACGAAGCTCAACAACAAACAAATAAACCGCAAAACCGTAACCAAAAGCGTAAACCTAAAGCTCAACAGGCAGATAAAGCCCAAGAGCAGAAAGCAAACGCAAAAGTAGCGGAAAAAGGTCTGCAGCTAGCAGCGGAAGCTCGTACTGAAACAAAACCAGAAGAGAGCAAACCGAAGCAGCAAAATGCGAAAGCAGAAAAAGTGAAAGAGCGCCGCCAACGTCGCAAATTGAACAAGTCTGTACGCGTTAAGGACCAAGAAGCTATTGAGAAGAAAGCCGAAGAAACAGCGGTTAAGACTCAAGAAACGGTTGAAGCTAAAGTTGAAAAGCCAACAGAAGCAGCGGTAGAGGCACAGCAAGACAACAAGCAAGCAGAGTCTAAGCAACGTCGTAATCGTCGTTCACCACGTCACCTGCGTGCAAGCGGCCAGCGTCGTCGCCGTGGCCGTGATCGCCGCCCTAACCCATTCCGCCTACGTAAGGGAGGTGTCGCTTCTCCTGAAATGGCTATGGGTAAAGTAATGCCACGTTACATTCCGAAACCAGCACCTAAGAAGGAAGAGCGAGTTAAGGAAGAAGCTGTAGCAGCAGTACCTGCAATCCAAGGTGGCTTTGCTTGTCCAGAAATGGCAATGGGTAAAGTGATTATTCGTCGCGAGCAGCCTGTCGTAACAGATGCGCCAGTTGTTGAACACAAGGTTCAAGAAACCGTTGAAGCGAAAGTGGAAGCTCCAGTAGTAGAAGCACCCGTTGTGGAAGCACCTGCTGTGGAAACAGTAATCACAGAAAAAGCTGAATCAGCAGTAATAGAAACAGCCTCGGTAGAGCCTATCGTTGAAACTCCTGTAACTGAACATGCTGAACCGGTTGATGCCATTGTAGAAACGGCACCTACTGAAGAGCCTATCGTTGAAGCAGAAAAAGAGATTGCGGCCGAAGCGCCAGTAGATAAACCAGAGCCTAAAGTCGAAGCCATTAAAGTTGCGGCTAAGCTAAACGCTAGCGCACCGATGACGAAAGCACCTGGCCCTCAAGAGCTACGCGAAATCACGGTTGCAGCAGCACCGTTCAAAACCGAACGTTACCAAGCTAAAGGTGCTGGTAGCCAAGTGGCTAAAAACCGTGCATCGGCAGAGATGACAAAGCCTAACTTTAACTAGGCTAAATCATTACGTTCAACTGCTTAACGGCATAAATAAATTAAAGGCTACCATCTGGTAGCCTTTTTTATCTTCATATTTGCCCAAAAAATTGTTCATATAAATACCAATTCGTGATCACATTTGTACGCCATTATTCGTATCATTCTTGAACTTAATCACACTTTTCGGTAGCATGCGCCGACTCAAGTTTTCGACACCATTCTGATGCTGCTCTTTTAATACTACGGTTTACACTGCAATGTTTGATTAAAATTCAACCTTCCAGTGGCTTGTGCAAATACGAATATGTGTCGGGTTTAACTCATTGCAAAGAGAACTTAAAAACAAACATGTTCGAATTTCCCCAATTTTCTAAGCACTCCGTAAAAAATGATGTGCTATCAGGCTTAACCGTTGCGCTAGCATTGGTTCCTGAAGCTGTCGCATTTGCGTTCGTCGCAGGCGTAGATCCGATGGTCGGTCTTTACGCTGCATTCATCGTTGGTCTTATTACTTCCATTTTCGGTGGTCGTCCTGGCATGATCTCTGGTGCAACAGGTGCCATGGCAGTCGTAATGGTTTCGCTTGTCGCGACTCACGGTGTCCAGTACCTATTCGCAGCCATCATGCTCGCTGGTATTCTTCAAATTGCCGCTGGTATGTTTAAATTGGGTAAGTTCATCCGTATCGTACCTCACCCTGTGATGATCGGTTTTGTGAACGGTCTGGCTATTGTTATCTTCCTAGCTCAGTTGGGTCAGTTTAAAGCGCCAGACATCAACGGCATGCTTACTTGGCTACCACAAGACCAGATGCTGCTAATGCTTGGTTTGGTTGCGCTGACTATGGCAATCATTCACTTTCTACCAAAAATCACAACAGCTGTACCCTCTTCACTTGTTGCGATCGTAACGGTGACGGCTTTAGTGGTTGGCTTGGATCTGGAAACTCGCACTGTTGTTGACTTCCTGCGTACAATGTCTGGTGATGAAGCTGCAACACTCGCAGGTTCACTACCAACCTTCTCTATTCCTGCGGTACCATTTACACTAGAGACACTACAAATCATTCTTCCATACGCGATCATTCTCGCGGCCATTGGTCTAATTGAATCTCTACTAACACTGACAGTTTTAGATGAGATGACGAATACTCGTGGTCAATCTAACCGCGAATGTATCGGTCAAGGTATGGCAAACATGACGTGTTCTGTGTTTGGCGCAATGGGTGGTTGTGCGATGATTGGTCAGTCGATGATCAACGTAAACTCAGGTGGTCGCGGCCGTCTATCTGGTATCGTTGCGGCTATCGCTCTATTGATGTTTATCTTATTCGCTTCTTCGCTAATTGAAATGATCCCACTCGCTGCTCTGGTTGGTGTGATGTTCATGGTTGTCATTGGTACATTCGAATGGGCAACATTTAAGCTAGCACGCCGCGTACCGAAGCAAGACTTCTTCGTTATTGTTCTTGTGACCGTTGTTACTGTTCTTACTGACCTTGCTGTTGCCGTAGCGGTTGGTGTTATCGTTTCTGCATTAATGTTTGCATGGCAACACGCTAAGCACATCTATGCCGACACGTGCTTAAACGAGGAAGGTTCAAAAGAGTACAAGATTCACGGCCCTATTTTCTTTGGCTCTGCGGCTAACTTCCTGGAGTTGTTTAACGCGCCTGAAGATCCAAAAGATGTGATTGTCGATTTTGCAGACTCTCGCGTGACAGATCACTCTGCAATTGAAGCCATTGAAACACTGGCTGAGCGTTACAATGCTCAAGGTAAAACGCTGCACCTTCGTCACCTAAGCCCAGATTGTCGTAAACTTTTGGACAAAGCTGGCAGCTTGGTTGAAATTAACGTGAAGGAAGACCCAAGCTACAAAGTCGCAACCGACATACTAGCGGGTTAACACGAATAAAAAGGGATGAGCTGAGCTCATCCCTTTTTCTATTGTCTTCAAGCACGGCGATTATAGCTTCTTCAAAATTGCGTCTGATGCCTCTTCGATTAAATCAAGCACCAGTTCAAAGCCATCTTCCCCACCATAATATGGGTCCGGGACTTCGTCGTAACCTGACTCAGAATGACTTAAAAATAACGATACTTTGTGTCGATACTTCAACGGACAAATATCCAATAAATCGGCCAAATTTGCTTTATCTGCGGCTAATATAAGGTCAAACTTTTCAAAGTCATCAATGGTGACTTGGCGCGCTTGCATTCCTTTAAAAGAATAACCTCGCTGCTTTCCTGCTGCCATCGCTCTTGAATCCGGTCGGTTTCCTGCGTGGTAGCCAATTGTACCTGCCGAATCAACCTCTACTTCAACGCCTAGCTTTTGAGCTTTCGCTCTTAACACTGCCTCTCCAGTTGGTGACCGACAAATGTTTCCCATACAAACAACAAGTATTTTCTTCATTTTATTCCCTGAATTATCGGTGGTTTTTCTTCACGATATGTTGGTCTATCATAGCGAGATAAATCAATGAACCCAAATTAACTTGGGCACAGCACGAAAAGGAATTGAGGAAGTATTATGTCTATCGAAGAAAATAAAGAAGCACGCCATAAAGCTCGCCAACAAAAAGTCAAAGAACAGGTAGACGCAAAAATCGCTGCTGCTCAAGAGGAAAAAGGTCTGCTACTGATCATTACCGGAAATGGTAAAGGTAAATCGACATCAGGATTCGGTACGATCGCACGCGCAGTGGGTCATGGTTTGAATTGTGCTGTCGCGCAGTTTATTAAAGGTACTTGGGACAACGGTGAGCGCAGCCTACTTGAGAAACTCGGCGTTGAATTCCAAGTAATGGCGACCGGCTTTACATGGGAAACTCAAAACAAAGCCGCTGATACCGAAGCAGCGCAAGGCGTATGGCAAGAATGTAAACGCATGCTGCAAGACGACTCTATCGATGTCATCTTGTTTGACGAGCTAACTTATATGGTGAGCTACGGCTACATCGACTTAGACGAAGTGGTCGAAGCGCTGAGCAACCGACCTAAAATGCAGTCGGTTATTATTACTGGGCGTGGCGCACATCGAACCCTGATTGAAATGGCCGATACCGTTTCTGAAGTGAAAAATGTAAAGCACGCATTTGAATCTGGCGTAAAAGCCCTCAAAGGCGTCGATTGGTAACACTCGCAGAGTAATTTAAAAAGGGTTGGCAAAATGCCAACCCTTTTGGTTTTCACGCACGGTTAGTTGAAAAGATTCTTCAATAAACCATCGACCGCATCTTTGGTTTTCTCGTCTTTGATTTTGTCCGTTAGCTTCTCTACGCCACGATCGATTTCTTTTTGAGCTTTCTGCTTCAGAACATCATCGAATACGAGCTTGAATTTAGGTTCTGCCCACTTACCAGACACATTGATTGGAATCGTGATGTCTTTCAGCTCATCTATATCTTTACCGCCCTGGCCTTCTAGGCTGCCTACAACTGACGTGCTGATAGTAAAGTCGACTGTTTCATTGATGTAGTTTGCGGTACCTTTACCACGAACACGTAACAATGGAGACTGAGCTTGCATATTATCCGTTGATACTACACCTTTGTTGAGTTTCAATGTCGCCGTCATCGCACTGAAGTCTGTTTTCTTAGCTTCATTGGTGCCTTCAACTTTTTGCCCTTTAAATTTCGCATAGTTTTCACGAATCAACTGAGCAACGTTGATGCCATTCACCGCACCGTCAGCAAAATTGATAACAACCGTACCAGATAGATTCTTCTTGATACCGGTAGGCGTGAGACTCTTACCTGTAACATTCACATCAATGTTACCTGTCCCTTCAAGTTTGTCGTTTTCAGCAACGTCTATAAGTAGCGGTTGAACTTTCACGCCTTTGATTGACTTTTTAACGCTGTAAGTCGCTGGTGATTGGCGTGCATCTAACTTCGCTGTCGCTGAGATTGAGCCTTGGTACAACTTCGAACTAAATGATGTAAGCTCAAACACGCCACGATTTACAGTGAAGCTCGTTTTTACCGCTTCCATCTTCGCATTTGCCGCTTTGAATTTGTCGATGGTAATGTCACCCTTTACATCTAACGCTTTCAACGCAGACAAATCAGGCTCAACCTCAGGTCCGGCAGGAGCACTCTCGCCACCAGAAGCAGGCTTATTACCTTCGGCAGCTTGCTTATCTAACCCTAAGAACTCATCAAGATCGATATTGGGGCTATGGAGAGCAAAGCGTACTTTAGGAATATCACCGAGTGTCACATCTGCCTTACCATCTAGGGCGATAGCATTCGCTGTTAACTTCTCTAGAACAAAACTCAGATGGTTTTTCGTTAGGTCGAAAGACAGATCAGACACCATGTCGACTTTCATCTGGGACTGAGGTAAGGCATCACCCTCAAAAGTCGATTTAAGAGTTAACTTATCCAACTGTACTTTGCTGATAGCCTTGTCCACGCTAAGTTGACCAGCACCCTGCATATCTAACTTCATACCACCAGCGTCACCCTTAATGGCATAAGTCAGGTTATTTACTTTATCGAATTCAAACGTGTCTAAACCGATCGTTGCCGATTCAATTTTATTGGCAGGGTCAGAGTATGTTGCATCAAAGTTGATGTTCTTTAGCGCGTAGTTTGCCAAACCTTTTTCTAGCTTAAAGTCTGCCTGACCTTTCGCGGTGAACTTTTGGTCGTTCATTTCGCCCTTCACGCCAAAATCAGCCGTTGTCCAGTTGTCAAAAGCGAATTCGGAAAGGTTTAATGAAATATCATAAAGTTTGGTGTAACTACCGGCTTGCTTATCCTGCATTTCTAATGAACCGTTAGAAACCGTAACGCCAGCAAGATTAATACTCCAATCAGAACCAGAAGTTTGCGTTTCACCATTTTGCGTAGGCGCAGCATTGCTCTCTTGTTCTGCTTGTTGTGTTTGGGCTTTCGTCAATGCATCAATATTCTTGCTGCCATCTTTCTTGGTTTCAATGTAGAACTCAGCACCATCAAGCGTGACGTTTCCAATTTCAAGCTGCTGACTAAAAAGTGGCATAACAGAGATGTCTACACCAACGGTATCAACTTTGAATAAATTGGGTTTACTAAAGCCTTGTGGGTTTCGCAATTCTGTATGTCCCAACTCAAAGCCAATCGATGGGAAAAATTGCCAACTGATATCCCCTTCAATCACCAACTCTAATCCCGTTTGCTTTTGCGCTTGCTCAACAATAAGGGGTTTAAACTGATTCGGATTGACGAAGATGGTTAACGTTAAAATTGCGACCAAAATGACCACAATCGGTATTGCTAGAATTAAGAGCAGTTTCTTCATTTGTTTTTCCTTGCTCGAGTGTTTTTACAATTATAAGCGCAGACTCCATTTACCGCTGACAGTTCCACAAAAGCGTGAAAAGTGTCTGGTTTTAACCTGCAACTGACTAATTTAAAAACAAAAAAAGAAGTGGCACTTAAGGTGCCACTTCTTCTCTTAAAAATAAAGCGATATAGCCGTCTATAGGCTTAAGCTTTCAAAAGTCTTGCAATGTGAGCTTTTAATACATCAATTGCGATACGGTTTTTACCACCGCGAGGAACAATAATGTCCGCATATTGCTTAGAAGGTTCGATAAACTGCATGAACATCGGACGTACTGTTTGTTGGTATTGCTTAAGAACAGACTCCATAGTTCGGCCTCGTTCTTCCACATCACGCTTAACACGGCGAAGCAAGCAAATATCTAACGGTGTGTCCATAAATACTGTCGCATGCATCAAATCACGAAGACGAGGGTCTGTAAGAAGAAGGATACCTTCTAGAATGATCACCTTTTTAGGTGTCATTGTGGTGGTGTTAATTGTTCTTGTGTGCTCAGTGTAGCTGTACTCAGGCACTTCTACTGCTTCACCACGTACCAATTTTTCTAGGTGCTCACACAGTAGGTCGTGGTCCAACGCACTCGGGTGATCGTAGTTCGTCTTTACTCGCTCTTCCATGCTTAGGTGGCTTTGGTCGTTGTAGTAGCAATCTTCCGTGATGACACCGATTTGATGATCGCCTACTTTCGCGCGAAGCTCATTATAAATAGTGCTCGCGATCAGACTTTTTCCAGAAGCAGAAGCGCCAGCAATACCTACGATGACGCATTGATTATTATCAGACATTAGTTTGCACCCGATGATGATTTCTAGTCACATAAAAAGATAAACTGCCTGATTATAGGGAGTTCACCCCATAGTTACTAGTTGGAATTAGGGTTTAGTCATAAGTTTCTGCCTGCTCAGAGGATTAACCTCCGAGCAAACGTTAAAATGTGCAATTATCAACCAACAGGCATAGTAAACTTAGTTCACCATTGTAAAGCTAATCGCATCTGGTTTTGCTTTGCCTTGCCAAAACATCGTGCTACATACGCGATCGGCAAGTTGCTTATAATACCCTGCATGCTCACTTTCTGGGCGTCTTGCTACTGTTGGCACGCCAGCGTCAATATCTTCTCGCATAGAGATATGAAGCGGAACTTGTCCTAACAATGCTAAGCCAAATTCTTGCGACATTTTTTCAGCTCCGCCCATACCAAAAATATGCTCTTTCGCGCCACATTGACTACAAATGTGATAACTCATGTTTTCCACAACACCAATAACCGGGACATGGACTTTGTTAAACATTGCCGCTCCCTTCCTTGCATCGGCAAGGGCTAAATCTTGCGGCGTTGTGACTAGCACGCTACCTGTTACCGGAATTTGTTGTGACAGAGTCAATTGAATATCCCCCGTACCTGGCGGCATATCAATCACCAAATAATCCAAATCTGGCCAATCTGTTTCAGTTAATAACTGCGACAACGCTTTTGAAGCCATTGGACCACGCCATATCGCCGCTTCTGATTTATCCACCAAATAACCGATAGAATGAGTATAGATGCCGTGAGCAAAAATGGGTTCCATCCACTTGCCATCACGAACTTCTGGTTTAGCATCTTCTTGCCCCAACATCATAGGTACAGACGGACCATAGATATCTGCATCCAACAATCCCACTTTCGCCCCAGATTGAGCAATTGCCAACGCTAAATTAACTGCGGTAGTAGATTTACCAACGCCACCTTTCGCAGAACTGACGGCAATGATGTTCTTAACACCCTTAACCGAGTTAGCCACTTGAGTTTCTAAAGCTTTAACTCCAAGGCGAATATTAAATGGGAATTCAGCCACTTTACCCGAGGCTTGCTGCTGTTTGATCCAGTCATGCAGTACGGTTTGAAGCTCATTACTTGCGAATGGCAACGTTATATCAATAGAACCCTGTGTCGTAATCGAAATTACGCCATGAATATCTGCCCAGTTTTCCACCAACTGTGGATGTTGGAATTGGTTAAACCAGTGACAAAAATCTTGTTTTGAAGTGAACTGATGCATAAGCCCTCCTTTTAGATGTCATGCTACCACCGTCCAGGCTCAACCAGAACCCCAAAAAAACTAAGGCATTCCGCAGTTTGACACCTTGGAGTTAGTCAGTTCATGGGGTAGTATTATCCATCAAAATTTATTTATACCTATCAAGAAAAGCGAATATTAAGTATGGCAAACGATCCAAAAAACTTTCCGTCAAGGAAAATGCTGGTAACTTGTGCCCTTCCGTACGCTAACGGTTCGATCCACCTTGGTCATATGCTTGAGCATATCCAAGCGGACATTTGGGTTCGTTACCAACGCCTACGCGGCAACACTGTAAACTTCATCTGTGCTGACGATGCTCACGGCACGCCAATCATGCTTAAAGCGCAACAGATGGGTATTACTCCTGAAGAAATGATTGCCGCAGTTAGCGAAGAGCACCAAAAAGACTTCGCTGGATTTGATATCAGCTTTGATAACTACCACAGCACACACTCAGATGAGAACCGTGAGCTAGCGTCACACATTTATCTTGAGTTGAAGAAAAATGGCTTTATCTCTAGCCGCACTATCTCTCAGCTGTTCGATCCAGAAAAAGAGATGTTCTTACCGGACCGTTTCGTAAAAGGTACCTGTCCAAAATGTAAGTCTGAAGACCAGTACGGTGACAACTGTGACAACTGTGGTGAGACTTACAGCCCAACAGAACTGATCAATCCTAAATCTGCGGTTTCTGGTGCGACGCCAGTAATGAAAGATTCAGAGCACTTCTTCTTCGACCTACCTCAGTTTGAAAGCATGCTAAAAGAGTGGACTCGCTCTGGCTCGCTACAAGCTGAAACAGCGAACAAAATGCAAGAATGGTTCGAATCTGGTTTGCAGCAATGGGATATCTCACGTGACGCACCATACTTTGGCTTCGAGATCCCTGGTGAGAAAAACAAATTCTTCTACGTGTGGCTAGACGCGCCTATCGGCTACATGGGCTCTTTCAAAAATCTATGTGACAAGCGCGACGACCTAGATTTCGACGAGTATTGGAAAAAAGACAGCTCAGCAGAGCTGTACCACTTCATCGGTAAAGACATCGTTTACTTCCACAGCCTATTTTGGCCAGCAATGCTAGAAGGTTCTGGCTTCCGCAAACCTAACAACGTATTCGTCCACGGTTACGTAACGGTGAATGGCGCGAAGATGTCGAAGTCTAAAGGTACCTTCGTTAAAGCGAGCACGTACCTAGAGCACCTAGACCCGGAATGCCTACGTTACTACTACGCTGCGAAACTAAACAGCCGTATCGACGACCTAGACCTTAACCTTGAAGACTTCACTCAGCGTGTAAACGCTGACGTAGTAAACAAGATTGTTAACCTAGCTTCGCGTAACGCTGGCTTCATAGCAAAACGCTTTGACGGCAAACTGTCTGACAACTTTGCAGAGCCTGAACTTTACAACGAATTTGTTGCTGCGGCTGACCGTATCGCTGAGCTTTACGAAACGCGTGAGTTTGGTCGTGCAATCCGTGAAATCACGGCATTGGCAGACAAAGCTAACCAATACGTTGATGAAAAAGCACCGTGGGTTGTAGCAAAAGAAGAAGGCAAAGATCAGGAACTACAAGACATCTGTTCTGTCGGTATCAACCTGTTCCGCGTACTGATGACTTACCTGAAACCAGTAATGCCATCGCTAGCTGCGCGTACTGAAGCGTTCCTAAACCAAGAGCTAACTTGGGAAAACATCGCTGCTCCACTAACAGGCCACGAGATCACTAAGTTCAAAGCACTGTTCAACCGTATCGATCCGAAGAATGTTGAAGCGATGATCGAAGCGTCTAAAGAAGATGCGGCGGCAGAAATGGCGGCGAAAGAGAAAGCTGAAGCGGAAAAGAACAAGGCTAGCCAAACCGAGCTAGACAAAGAACCAATCGCTGAAGAGATTGAGTTCGATGCTTTTGCTGCAGTAGATATGCGTATCGCTCGTATCATCTCTTGTGAAGAAGTACCAAAAGCCAACAAACTGCTTAAGTTCCAATTGGACATCGGTGGTGAAACTCGTCAGGTATTCTCTGGCATCAAGTCAGCTTACAAACCTGAAGAGCTAGAAGGCAAGCTAACGGTAATGGTAGCAAACCTAAAACCTCGTAAGATGAAGTTTGGTATGTCTGAAGGTATGATCCTTGCGGCAGGCCCTGGTGGTAGCGACCTGTGGATCCTTGAGCCACACGAAGGCGCTCAACCTGGCATGCGCGTAATGTAAGTTGTAGCTTTACAATCAAATTTAAAAAGTCCTCGCCAGTTCAGCGGGGACTTTTTTTGACTGAATTCACACTTTTGGGGAATTTGTGCACCAAACTTGTACAGCACCTCTCCCATCACAATCCTAAATTACTGTTTTAATAGAATTTAATTAGTGGCATCAAAACTGCAATCTTCCTTGTTAGGTCCAAACACTAACAAGGAGTTGGTTATGTTTGTTTTGATTTCCACACTATTGTCCATCGCTATTTTAGCTGGAATATATCACTTATCTTCTAAACGAGAGCAGCAACATGCGCGCAAATATCAGCTGTTAACATTGTTGCGAGATGTTGTTCACCTTCTGAGATACCACCGAGCTGCTACTCACTACTCGCTTCAATTCCAACAAAACGATCAACAAAAATTGGACGCTCTTAATGATGCTCTGACTAACAAGCTTCATCTTTTAGTCGAAACCTCACGGTTTGAAAACAAACCCATGTATCGCGTATTACAGATTAAAGTAGGGAAACTACTTGAACAATGGGATGACCATAGTGTTGCAAGAAACCAGATGGAGCATGGTAAGTTGATTCGTCATTGCTTGTTTTTGATGGATGAAGTAACCATCGCATGGCTAGCGGTTGAGCAAAGAGATGACTTGCATAATGAGTATCACATGAACTGGCAAAACATTATGGATAGCTTGGAGACCCTGACTCAGTTACGAATCAGCATTCAAGATTTAGGAGAGCAAGGCGGAAATGAGCGTTTCAAAAATTATGCATCGGTCATGATGCGTAAGCTAAACCAACTAGCGGTTATCGCTCCACTTAGCATTACCTCTCCTGCTTCCACGCGCTCAATACAGACGCTAAATGAATACGTGACAGGGAGTCATGTCGACTTAACAGAAGCAGAGCTTTATGGCGTCACATCTGACTTGTCATTGACCATCTTCAATACTTACGACCATGTCCTTTCAGATGTCGTAGAGTCATTATATCTACCGTTACCCAGACTCTCGCTAGCAGGATAAACGTTCCATGCCTTATTATTGGTGCTAGGTCCGTCGCCGACTTATAAATAAAAACAAAAAAACCGCAGGCCTAAGGCACTGCGGTTTTCGTTTATTCAACTTGTCAGCGCTTAGCTGTCGTCTTCCGTGAAGTTCGTTGGTAATTGCTTTTTCATTTCGTTCCAGATCAACGCACTTTCCATACCATAATGACGAATCACTACTGGTAGTTGCTCACGCTGGCCACTTTCACAAGTTTCGAGCAATTGATGGTAAAACTTCAGAGCTAGCTCACGAGAAGCTGGATTTGAGAAGTAGTAGCTACCGACACGATCGTAGAGCTTCTTCAAACCATTAAAGATCAAACCGTAAATTTGATTTCCTGAATGGAATGCTAGGCGCTGGAAAAGCATATAATCGTAAAAGTTGAACGTTTTAGCAATCAAGATTTCTTGACGCTTCGCTTCATCTTTCTCGTTATCTTCTTTCACATTCTGCAGAACTTTTTCAGCATACGGCGAAGAAGCGATGAATTCGTCCCAGGAAGCCGCATTCATTAAAGCTTCACAAGATTCGATTACGTTCTTAATTGTACGCTCAGAGCTCTCTTTGTTCGCTTTAAATGCATAGCGCATAAAGATAGGACTGATGTTGGTACGTGCCGCAAGCAGATCTTCTACAATGTTTGTCGCATTATCAACGTCTAGCGTCATTAAAGTATCCAAAATATGCAGACCAGAGGTCTCCATAAATTGGTTAACTTTCGTAGGTTTGCCGTGCTGGATAGTCAGCCATCCATCACGGGCTAGTCGTTGAAGAACCTCTCTTAAAGTCGTTCGAGTAACACCAATCAGTTCGGACAGCTCGCGCTCAGCAGGTAAAATTGAGCCTGGAGGAAAACGGCCGTTCCAAATGCTCTCGATAATATATTTTTCTGCGAATCCCGCAGGGCTTTTCGCCTTTATGACCATTCTACTTTTTATCCAATATTGATTTCTGAGGGTCGATACTACTCATCATACCACTACTTAGCGGTTTGAGAAAATTTACGATCAATAGTGGAAACGACTCCATAACATAGAGTTAATACTCTATATGTTGTGTCAATTTAAGAGGCTCTAACATGCGAGCGAAAGCAGTAAAATATGAATTTTCATTTAATTAAACAGCTCACAAATCTCGGAGAAATAAAGACAACCGTGTCACATTTTTATATTCAAAATATGAAAAATTACTTTGTATATCACAGTTAATATTCTTTCTTAATTTGCCTTTTCTCGTCACTGACCGTCATTTAAAATCCAAGAGGATTTTTTTAAGACTTTCATGGTATAGTAACGCCGTTTTGATCGCGTTATTACATTTAAAAAGTCATTTTAGTCGGTAGCATCACGTTTTGTTATTGACTAATAAATGCCTGAGTGTAGAGTTTGCGGTCGAAAGTGAGCGGTGCTTGAGTTCAGGGGAAGTAACTTGGCAAGACTACAATAAACAAAGGATTGTTGTTTTACTAAGTTATTGTTTTTAAAGACTAGTTAATAAGTCTAACAAACAGATACTTAAGCACTATTGTAGTGTCTATTCATAATTTTGTTATAAAGAGAATTATCATGCCGATATCGCTCGGAAACGCTTTTATCAAGAACTTCCTTGGTAAAGCGCCTGATTGGTACAAAGTTGCCATTATAGCCTTCTTAATAATTAACCCGATTGTATTCTTCCTAATAAACCCATTTGTAGCTGGATGGTTGTTGGTCGCTGAATTTATTTTCACGCTAGCAATGGCATTAAAATGCTACCCATTACAACCTGGCGGTTTACTTGCTATTGAAGCCATTGCTATCGGCATGACTAGCCCTGCGCAAGTTAAGCACGAATTAGTAGCAAATATCGAAGTACTGCTACTTCTGGTATTTATGGTTGCGGGCATCTACTTCATGAAGCAGCTATTGCTGTTCATTTTTACCAAAATTTTACTTGGCATTCGCTCTAAAACCCTACTATCACTCGCGTTCTGCTTTGCTGCTGCATTTTTGTCTGCATTTTTGGATGCCTTGACGGTTATCGCCGTTGTTATCAGCGTGGCGATCGGCTTTTACTCTATCTATCACAAAGTGGCGTCTGGTAACCCTATCGGTGACCATGACCATACACAAGATGACACGATCACTGAACTAACGCGTGATGACCTAGAAAACTATCGTGCCTTTTTGCGCTCTTTGTTGATGCATGCTGGTGTAGGTACTGCCTTAGGTGGCGTAACCACGATGGTTGGTGAACCTCAAAACTTAATTATTGCAGACCAAGCGGGTTGGTTGTTTGGTGAATTCCTAATCCGTATGTCTCCAGTGACACTCCCTGTATTTTTCTGTGGTCTCATCACTTGTGCTTTAGTTGAAAAGCTTAAAGTGTTTGGCTACGGCGCGAAGCTTCCTAACAACGTTCGTCAGATCCTCGTCGATTTTGACCGTGAAGAGCGTAAAACGCGAACAAATCAAGATGTCGCAAAACTCTGGGTTCAAGGTCTTATTGCGGTTTGGTTGATCGTTGCACTCGCTTTGCACTTAGCGGCTGTCGGCTTAATTGGCCTTTCTGTGATCATTTTAGCGACCGCATTTACTGGTGTCATTGAAGAGCACTCCATGGGGAAAGCGTTTGAAGAAGCCCTGCCCTTCACTGCACTGCTTGCAGTATTTTTCTCGATCGTTGCTGTAATCATTGACCAAGAGCTGTTTAAACCAGTCATCGATGCGGTGCTTGCCGTTGAAGATAAAGGTACTCAGCTAGCTCTGTTCTATGTGGCGAATGGCTTATTATCTATGGTGTCGGATAACGTGTTCGTTGGTACGGTTTACATCAATGAAGTAAAAACTGCACTCATTGAGGGTCTCATTACTCGTGATCAGTTCGACTTACTGGCGGTGGCAATCAATACTGGTACTAACCTGCCTTCTGTTGCAACGCCAAACGGTCAAGCGGCATTCCTATTCTTACTCACATCAGCTCTCGCTCCATTAATTCGTCTGTCTTACGGTCGAATGGTTATCATGGCGCTGCCTTACACCGTCGTTCTTGCGATTGTCGGTCTGATGGGAATCATGTTCTTCCTAGAGCCTGCAACAGCTTCTTTCTACGAAGCTGGTTGGATTTTACCTCATAGTGGTGATCTGACTCCCGTAGTATCCGGTGGTCACTAAAATTTGAGTTGATTAGGAAACTTATCCACGATAAAAAGCTCTGAGTATTCAGAGCTTTTTCTATTTCAGACAGGAACAAAAACGTGACTATTTTAAATTCACTTAACCAGTTTTCAAAGGGACGTTTATCGTGGCTACTGCTTCTGCTATTCGTCGTTTTCTTTGAAGCATGTGCCCTCTATTTTCAGCACGTCATGATGCTTGCACCATGTGTCATGTGTATTTATGAAAGAGTCGCGATGATGGGAGTGGGCGTCGCTGCAATGGTTGGTATATTGGCACCCAAGAACCCAATTTTCCGCTGGCTAGGTTTGATAGGCTGGGGATTAAGTGCTTACAAGGGTTTGTTACTTGCAATGCAGCACGTTGACTACCAGTTTAATCCATCACCATTCGCGACTTGTGATTTATTCGTCACATTCCCTAGCTGGGCTCCGCTCAATCAGTGGGTTCCTTGGATGTTTGAAGCATATGGTGATTGCTCTAAGGTTGTGTGGCAGCTCGTTGATTTATCAATGCCACAATGGTTAGTCGTAATTTTTGCAGGCAATTTAATCGCTTTGGCATTAATTGTAATTGCACAATTCTTCCCTGCAAAACGCGTTAATCCAATTCGTTAATCCTACTGACGCGTAAAAATTAACAAAAAGCCGACCATCTGATCGGCTTTTTGTTAAGTGGATAGCGCGGCGATTCGCTTTAGCCGCGTGATTGACCACAGCACTGCTTGAATTTTTTTCCGCTCTCACAAGGACAGGGATCATTGCGCCCGATACCTTTGAATGGGTTTAGGCTTTGAGCTTTATTTCCTACCATCAACTCATCCGCGCCCAGCGCGACTTCACCGACCATTAAATCAAGCTGGTCGACTAAATCTGTCAGGGCCGGTGGCGTTTCAATACCTGCGTCGCGCATCTGTTGCTGCGTTGCTGGCTCATCGATAGCCAGCATCAAAGTGGTCAGTAATGCTTGCAGCATACGCTGTAATCCATCATTGAGCTCAACGTCTTGCCACTGTTCTTCAATCATTGACCAAACAGACATAAAGCCTTCGGCAAAATCAGCAAGTTGTTCAGGTTCTTTGCCTGTTAGCTCTAGCACGGAATATTCGTTTCGTTGAATTCGGTTATGCTGCTTGTGAATTTGCTCTTCCACAGCTGGTTGAATCGCTTTGAATCCCTCACCTAATAGCGGCTCTAACCACTTTTCAGGAGCGAGTGGTTTTGTCGTCAGATTCGCAGCTAACACTGCGCCTTCGATAAATAGGCAAGATTCATCGACGTGAACTTCACCTTTTTCAATCAATGTGTATTGCATGACATCTGGTTTCCCATAAATTTGGCGGCATTATACCTCAGAGCTCAAAAGCACGTAACCTAACGTTGTGTGTTTGACTGCATTGGGCGCTTCGACTCTTTTAATGACAAACTTAACTTACACCGCTACAATCGCCCTCCTTTTTACCACCAAACTGTATTAGGCAAGCTATGCGAGTTGTACTAGGCCCAATGGAAGGCGTTTTAGATCATTTGATGCGCCAAATCCTGACCGAGATAAACGACTATGACCTGTGTGTTACGGAGTTTGTTCGCGTAATCGACCAGCTATTACCCGATCATGTATTTCACCGTTTATGCCCGGAGCTGTTGCAAGGTTCTCAGACTGCATCTGGTGTGCCAGTACATGTGCAATTGTTGGGACAAGAACCAAACTGGATGGCTGAGAACGCAATTAAAGCGGCAAATCTTGGCGCCAGAGGTATTGATATAAACTTTGGTTGCCCAGCCAAAATGGTCAATAAAAGTAAGGGTGGTGCTGCTCTACTTCAGCATCCTGAGCTAATTCACCGTGTGGTTAAAGCTTGTCGAGAAGCTGTTCCTGAGACCATTCCTGTGACCGCAAAAATTCGTCTTGGCTGGGAGAACCCTGAAGATTGTTTTGAAATCGTCGATGCCATTCAGTCTGCTGGCGCAAATGAATTAACAGTACACGCACGTACTAAACAAGGTGGTTACAAAGCTTCTGAGATAAAATGGGATTACATCAACCAAATTCGCGAACGTTTTGATATTCCGCTTATTGCGAATGGCGAAATTTGGAATTACCAGGACGGTCAACGTTGCATTGAAACGACTGGCGTTGACTCTTTGATGGTGTGCCGCGGCGCTTTCAATATCCCTAACTTGGGCAACATGGTAAAACACAACCACCAGCCAATGTCATGGCCCGAGGTGGTTGAGCTACTGATCTACTACTCCAAGTTTGAGATGAAAGGCGACAAAGGCTTGTATTACCCAAACCGCGTAAAACAATGGTTCTCTTACTTACGTCAGGCTTATCCTGAAGCAAAAGACCTATTTAGAGAAATCAGAACGTTCAACAAAGCCGCACCAATTGTTGAGCATATTCAACGCTACCGCGATGACTTAAACTCTCAGGTTGCATAACTCCCGAACACAAAAAAGGACGAATATCTCGTCCTTTTTTGTACCTAAATCCTAGTAACAGATCTTATTTTTGCCGGTACTTTTGGCTTGATATAACTTTTCATCCGCCGCTTTAAACAACTCATCAAAGTTTTCCACTCGGCTCTCTTTACTAAACACCACACCGCCAGAGATCGTAAAGCCTTCTTTCGTTACGCGTGTCGAGCGCTCATCTATGGCCTTTTTTACTCTGTCTAAAATGAGTTTAATGCCCTCTGAATCTTCGTCATAAATAGCTAAAACGAACTCTTCGCCACCAAACCTTGAGGCAACATCGGTATGGCGAATATTTTCACGTATACATTTTGCAACAAGCTGAATTGCAGAATCACCGACATCGTGACCATAGGTGTCGTTGATCTTCTTGAAGTTATCAATATCGAACACTGCTAAAGCAACCTGTTTTTTTGTCATCTTATTACGCCACACGGTTTGCATACCTCGACGATTCAATAAGCTGGTCATTGGGTCTCTTGCTGCCAGTTCTTTAAAGTAGCGTCGCTCGCTATGCATATTCACATAGAACAAGACGACGGTACTCAGCACGTAAATAAATAGTGCGACAATAAGGCTGTATTTTTCAAAAACCGCTAGGTTCTTAGCTTCATCCCAAAGGTTGTACTCGTAGTACATGCTGTGATTCGCACTCAATCGCTCTAATTCGACTGGTTTGATTCGTGTACTGTTTGAAGGAATAGATTGTAAATTGGAAACCAAATGAAACTGACCAACAAGACCTAGCGACGAAGCCATGAGCGTATTGATGTCAAAATCAATAGACAAAACACCTTGATGTTCTCCTTTCTCATAGACGGGTACCGTCATACTAATGACTTGACCTTCCATCGAGTCCAACACAGGCCCTGGTCCAGCCAAGGTAATGTTCACTTTATCTTGCGCGGTTTTTTGCCAAAAAGGTCGGGCTTTTAGCGTTGACAAAAGCTCTCTTGTGAAATTTTTTGCGTAGGTATCGGGTGAGGAGATAACGTAACCGCGCTTGTCAATGTAATGGATTCCAACAATGTGCGATTCAATATCGTGCAGAAATGACAATGACGGCGCAAAACCCGCCTTTTGTTCAGCTAACTGGTTAATCGTTGAACCTTGCTGACATAAGCTTTCATCCCCTACGATCATATAATCAAGGTCAACCGCAGGTAACCCCTCACTATAAACACTTTCGAGTAATAACACATCTATAGGCCAAAGATAACAAAGCCCTTCTTTGACTAAAGAATTATGTTCTTCAAACAGTGGGTTAGCGTAATTGGTATAGTTGGTGAAGCTGTAATCTAAAGCCGTGAGTACTTTAATACCGCGAGACATTGCACGCTCGATACGCGAATACTCAGAATCGATATAGCGGTTAACCGCATCATAGTAATTTTTCGTTGTCACGAGTAAAACCACTACAAATAACGCCAGAGGAAAAAAGATGACAAATGAGAGGCTAAATCGCCTTTGGTTTACCATTGAGTACCATACATATGAAAGGTCAATAGTCTCTTATGACTGCTATTAAATTGATACTCGTTATCTGGTGACGCATGCAATGCAGCACCAGATAACAAGAGACCAAACAAATGTGTGCGCGCTGTTTGAGACCGTTTATATATTAAAGGAGTTTAATCAATATAGAGTGTGGTGTCACTTTAGTCGCCATAATTTGCAGCTCTGTGCAGACATATTGACAGAGATATGACCTTTATAATCAACCTGTTCTGTGTCATCTAACAACGATACAACTTGGCTAACCTCCAAGCCCAGTTGCCACATAGGTAAATCGATTGAACATTCATTACCACTGAGATTAATCATAACAACGACTGCTTCACGACCTAGTACACGTGCGTACGCCAACTGGTTGTTAGTGCAATGCAGCCATTGAATACAGCCCGACTGTAAAGGCTTACATTGTTTACGTATCTTGATCCATTGTTGGTAAAGCGATAGCCATTGTGAACTTTCGATTTCATTCCAAGGAAAACAGCGACGATTATCCGGGTCTAGACCTCCTTCTAGACCGACTTCACTCCCGTAGTAAAGACAAGGCGTGCCAACGTAAGTCATAAGCATTGCTAGCGCGATGTTCATTTTACGCTTATCACCATCAACCAGTGTGATAAACCGAGCAGTATCGTGACTATCGAGTTGATTTAGCTGCGATAGCTGATTAGAAAATGGGATTTTTGCTCTGGCTTCGTCCAACCATGCTTTAAACTCCAAACCATCAATGTTGATTGGATCGTACATAATGTCTTGTCGTGCGATAAAAGCTCGAACTGGATGAGCAAAACCGTAGTAGTTCATCGCCCCATCCTCTTGATCACCTTGCAACCACTGCGTTGCTTCAAAAAAGTGCTCACCTAACACATAAGCATTCGGGTTTACTGACTTAGTCGCATTACGAAACGCTGCCACATAATGAGCATTGTTTTTCGCGCCGTCCCCTTCGCCAAGCATATGAATTACATCAAACCGCCAGCCATCAACCAAGTACGGTGGCTTCAGCCAATACTTGATGACAGAATCTTCACTTTGGTAGATGTAGTCGCGCACCTGTTCATTTTCGAAGTTCAGAACCGGTAAGTTACCAATGCCTTTCCAACCGATGTAGTGATTGGTTTCGCCTTCGAAAAAGTAGTAATCACGGAACTTTGACTGCGGATTGCCATACGCTCCTTCTCCTTTTTGATGGATATCAAACCAAGGATGATGCACTGACGTGTGGTTAAACACCGCGTCTAAGACAATCTTCATATTCTTACCACGGATTTTCTCACACAGTTCAGCAAACTGATCGTTGGTGCCGAACATAGGGTCAACAGTGAAGTAATCAGTGGTGTCGTATTTATGATTACTTGGTGAAGAAAAGATCGGATTAAAATAAAGCGCAGTAACGCCGAGCTGTTCAAGATAGTTCAACTTTTGCTCCACACCTTTGAGGTCGCCGCCAAAGAATTCACGTGCCCCGGTATTTTGGTGAGAGCCTACCGCGTCTCCCCACGCCTTGACGATCGATGCAGAATCATACTGAGCATAAGCGTGGCGAATATCGGACTCACTTTTACTAGCAGAAAAACGGTCAGGAAAGATTTGATAGAAAACTTGCTCTTGGACCCAGCTTGGTGGTTGATGGTTTACATTCAACTTAAAGTGGAACTCTTTGGGTGGAATACGCTTTTGTACGCCTCGTGCATCGAGCCAGTATTGTTGTCCGTCTTTGAGGAGCTTAAACACATAATGTGTGACATCTCGATCTCGATTTGGTCGAAACGATGCCTCCCATAGTAACAATTCCCCAGCTGTTCCAATTTGAGCCATGTCGACCAGATATTCTTCATTGTCCGGCTCAATACGCACATAGACGGAATCAAAATCCAATGTCTCGGTTTTCAGTCTGACTGTAATTTGCTCGTCATTAAAAGCTAAACCATCAATAGTTTGACTATGAAAAATAAATGGCAGGTTCATTATGGGCACTCCTCGTCATCGGATATGCCACTATGTTATTGAAGAATTAGAGACAAGAAATCCTCCTTGCGAGTTGACATATCAGCCAATTTTCTCAAGGAGGATCACACTTAGTAGGCGTAGTGACTTGTCGGATACCGCTTAGTTCAACAAGAGACTGTCATCTGCCAGCTCTTCACCACGCACTTTGGAGAACATATCCAACAAGTCTGGTACTTGCATGTTAGTGCGCTGCTCTCCAGCCACATCAAGCACAATTTCACCTTGGTGAAGCATTACGGTCCTATCGCCACATGCTAATGCGTCTTTCATCGAATGCGTCACCATCATCACTGTTAAATCGAACTCATCGACAATACGTTTAGTTAAGTCGATAACAAACGCCGCCATACGAGGATCAAGCGCAGCCGTGTGTTCATCAAGCAATAACAACTTACTCTCCGATAACGTCGCCATCACAAGGCTAACGGCTTGTCGTTGTCCACCAGACAGTAACCCAATGCTATCGCCCAAGCGGTCTTCTAAACCAAGACCGAGGATGCTAATTCGCTCTTGGAACAGCTTGCGACGTTTAGTAGAGAGCGCCAACCCCCAGCTGCGTTTTTTACCACGCATGTGCGCTAGAGCCATGTTCTCTTCTATCGTCAGTTCACCACAAGTCCCGGCCAATGGATCTTGAAACACTCGGGCGCATTGCGTCGCACGTTGGGCAACCGTCTGCTTGGTGACGTCTTTGCCGTCAATGATAACCTGACCACCTATCATCGGCGTCTCACCTGTCACCGCACCAAGCAACGTCGATTTTCCTGCGCCATTAGAACCAATCACGGTAAGAAATTGATGCTCTGGAACCTCTAAAGAGACGCCTTTCAATGCACGATTTTCCAAAATCGTCCCAGGGTTGAACGTGACCTGAATATTATTTAGTTCGATCATAATGCCTCCCCAGAACCATTTTTTGATGCCGCTTGTTTAGCATCAGTAACGCGTTGTTTCGCTCTCATGCTCTGTTTTAGCTTTGGAGCAATAAGCGCCACAGCCACCAATACTGCGGTAACCAGGTTGAGGTCTGAAGCTTGTAAACCAAACATGCCAGAGCTCAAAGCGAAAGCCACTGCAAGGCGATAAAGTACCGAACCGATGATGACCGCAAATACCGCAACCCAAATCTTGCGCCCGGGAATAAGGGTCTGCCCCAAAATCACAGCAGCCAAACCAACCACAATGGTGCCCACGCCAGAGGTCACATCTGCAAAGCTGTTCGTTTGTGCAAACAACGCGCCTGCGAATCCGACAAAACCGTTAGATAAAGCCAAACCAAAGTAGGTATAAAAACCAGTGCTCGCCCCTTGCGCAGAAACCATACGCGCATTAACGCCCGTGGCTCGTAAACCAAGACCAAAGTCGCTGTTCAGCAGGCGAATGACAAAGAAAGCGGACAAAAGAACTAAGACCCCAACAACCAGAGGACGAATGAACATCGGATCGCCCAATGCTTCAAACGGAGTGAGAATCGTATCCTCTCCAAGCAACGCCATATTAGGTTTACCCATAATACGAATATTGATTGAAAATGCCGCGATCATGGTAAGAATGGAAGCTAACAGGTGTAAAATACCACACCGAACAGCCAGAAAAGCGGTTACCCACCCCGTCATACTACCAGCTATCATCGCCATTATTGTCGCAAGCCAAGGATTAATACCTGCGACAATCGCCGTTGCAGCCACCGCAGCTCCCATTGGAAAGCTGCCATCCACACTCAAATCGGGGAAATCGAGAACACGGAACGTAAGATACACACCCAGTGCGACTAGGCCATAAATCAAGCCAATTTCGAGTGCGCCAAAAAAAGCAAATGCAGACATAACTGCTCCTTTCTGCATGCTCAGGCTGGCTAATACCAACCTGAACGTAAGACTTCTAACGTATACTCCCCTTCTTCTCTAGCAGAATGCTCTACACGAGAAATCCGGCGAGTATCAATTTTGGGGCAAGCGTCTACCAACCAACGTGACAGGCTTAACCCCAAAAAGCGTTACTTATTGCATGCTTGTCGCACGTTCAACCACAGAACTTGGCAGCTTGATACCGAGCTTAGATGCTGCGCTTTCATTAATTACAAGGTCAGAGCCCGTCGCGACTTTTACATCCAGCTTGCCTGGTTCTTGACCATCAAGAATCGCCGCCACGTAATCCGCGGTTTGTACACCAACCTGGTAGTAGTCAAAACCTAAGCCTGCAATTGCACCCTTTTCCACATACGACGTCGCGCCACCAAATACAGGTTTCTTCGCTTGATTCGCTGCCACAATCATCCCTTCAATCGCACTTGCAACTGTATTGTCTGTTGGGGCGTAAAGAATGTCTGATTTCGCTGCAATCGCTTGAGTCGCAGACTGAACATCAGCACTTTTTAGTGCGGTCGCTTCAACCACTTGTATGCCTTTTGCTTTTGCGCTTTCTTTTAGTAATTCAACTAAAGTCACGGCATTAGCTTCACCGGGATTAAATACAACCCCGATGCTTTTCACCTGAGGAAGAATTTCTTGGATGAGATCGACATGCTGAGCAACGGGTGAAAGATCAGACAGGCCAGTTACGTTTTTGCCTGGTTGTTCCATCGACTTAACCAATTTCGCACCAACCGGATCTGTTACCGCAGTAAAGACAACAGGAATAGAGCGAGTAGCCGACACCAAGGCTTGTGCCGAAGGTGTCGCGATGCCAACTAACACATCAGGATTTTCGCCGACGTACTGACGGGCAATTTGCACCGCAATCGCTGGATTACCCTGTGCGGTCTTATAATCAAATTCTAGATTTTTGCCTTCTTCGTAGCCTTTCGCTTTCAAACCATCAAGTAATCCTTGGCGCGTCGCGTCTAACGCCGGGTGTTCGACAATCTGTGAAACTGCGACAGTTGCAGTGGCGGCCAGTACATTGGTAGAAGAGAAAATAGCAGTAGCAGATAGAACGGCGGTGGCTAATAAACGTTTCGTTTTCATCATAACTCCTTGATGTGACTTCGTCCTTGTTTCACGAGCTTTCAATATGTGTATCGACTCGTGAATTCAAATGTTTGAAGGCGGTATTGTTGTGTTCGTATAACTGTGCACTTCTTGCGCATCTTGTTTTTATTATTACTACTAAGTCTTAGTAAAGAAAAGAAAGATTTAACACTAAAGCAACATTTGTGATCGGGGGGACTTCTTCATCCGGAAAGAATCTTTGGTAAACAAAGCTTCGCTCGCTTCATCAACGACCGTCAAAGTAGGTAATAGAGGCAGGATCAAAAATGGAGCGGCCAGTGCACACTCCATTTCAAACAATTTAAATTAGAACCAACGCTCTAATGACGATTTATCGAGCTGGCGAAACGCTCGGTTCAGTATTATCGCAAGCTCTTTGTAACGAGGGCGAGCTTTGACAGGCTCTAATGCAAAACCTGTTTCCACAATTTTTTGATGCAACTCCCGATACCAAGAGGCCAAAGAAGGCGGCAATTTCGTGTTGGATCGAGCACCAAGCCACCAAATGCCTTGAAGTGGCAAGCTAATCGCAAACAAGGCGACAACAATGGATTGAGGTAACGCGTGGTAATTGTTGAATGCCATTTGAGTGAGTACGCTGATCGCAGCAACGGCCGGCATGACTTTAATGCCAAAGCGAGTCGCCTTAATGATACGCTGTTCCGGAAATATGGCGCTTAGCTCTTTACGAACCGGCCAGATCTCCATGTAATTCTGGCCATCTTTCAGGCTATGGATCAATCCGACTTTATTACTCATACCGCTCTCTCACTAAAAAATAGTTGAACATTTCAACTGAAGGTACAAAAAATTGATGAAAGTTAATATTCTTTCAAATTTTTTTTGTTATCATTGCTTATTATCGCTATCCTTTGCAGACCCTCAATCTCATTGTTGCTGTTATTTACAATTTAAGCAACTCCGAGATATCTATCTGCACGGATCGCATCATAGTGATGGAAGGGTTCATCACTATTTCTTTATATGGAATTAGAACAATTTTTGACCAGGATTAGTACGCAGCCTTCTGGGTATCGGCTATTCTTGTGATTAATTTTTCATTCTTTAACTGATTTTTTATCAGACGAATAACAGGTAGTCATACATGTCTAAGCTAGTTTTAGTTTTAAACTGCGGTAGTTCTTCTCTTAAATTTGCCGTTGTTGATGCCGAGAACGGCGACGAGCACTTGTCAGGTCTTGCTGAGTGTCTTCACCTTCCTGAAGCTCGCATCAAGTGGAAACTTGATGGCAAGCACGAAGCTCAACTAGGCAATGGTGCAGCTCACGAAGAAGCACTAGCGTTTATGGTAGAAACTATTCTTGCTTCTAAGCCAGAGCTTAAAGCTAACCTAGGCGCAATCGGTCACCGTATCGTTCACGGCGGCGAGCAGTTCACTCAATCTGCACTAATTACTGATGAAGTTCTAAAAGGTATTCAAGACGCTGCAACATTTGCACCTCTTCATAACCCTGCTCACATCATCGGTATCGAAGCGGCTAAGAAAAACTTCCCAGAGCTGAAAAACGTTGCTGTATTTGACACTGCGTTCCACCAAACTATGCCTGAAGAGTCTTACCTATACGCTCTTCCATACAACCTATACAAAGAACACGGTATCCGTCGTTACGGCATGCACGGTACTTCTCACTTGTTCATCACTCGTGAAGTTGCAGGCCTACTAAACAAACCAGTTGAAGAAGTAAACATCATCAACTGTCACCTAGGTAACGGCGCATCTGTATGTGCGATCAAGAACGGTCAATCTGTAGACACTTCTATGGGTCTTACTCCACTTGAAGGTCTGGTAATGGGTACTCGCTGTGGCGACATCGACCCTGCTATCGTCTTCCACCTACACGACGCTCTAGGTTACTCTGTTGATCAAATCAACACGATGCTAACTAAAGAGTCTGGTCTTCAAGGTCTAACTGAAGTGACTTCTGACTGTCGTTTCGTTGAAGACAACTACGGTCAAAAAGAAGAAGCAACACGCGCAATGGACGTGTTCTGCCACCGTCTAGCTAAATACGTTGCTGGCTACACTGCTTCAATGGAAGGCCGTCTAGACGCAATCACTTTCACTGGCGGTATCGGCGAGAACTCTGGCCCTATCCGTGAAATGGTTCTAAACCGTCTTGGCATCTTCGGTATCGAAGTAGATAGCGAAGCTAACCTTAAAGCTCGCTTCGGCGGCGAAGGCGTTATCACGACTGAAAACAGCCGTATCCCTGCAATGGTTATCTCTACTAACGAAGAGCTAGTCATCGCTGAAGACACTGCTCGCCTGACAGGTCTTTAATTGAATTCCTGGCTAGCCACTCGGCTAGCCAGATTTTCATTCAAACGAATTTCTTAGGGGCTCAACTCCTATTCTTCGAGCTTCATGGAATAAGAGTTGAGCTTTTATCCCCCAAATAGCTAAAGGTACTCTACGAATGTCTCGTACTATTATGCTTATCCCTACTAGCGCAGGCGTTGGCCTAACAAGCGTTAGCATGGGTGTTCTTCGCGCTATGGAGCGTAAAGGCGTTAAAGTTTCTTTCTATAAGCCAATCTGTCAGCCACGTTCAGGTGGTGATCAGCCAGATCTGACTTCAACTATCGTTGGTCGTAACAGCGATATGAAGATCGGTGAACCAATGGCGATGTCTGTTGCTGAAAGCCTAATCGGTAACGACAACATGGACGAGCTGCTAGAAACCGTTGTTGAACGTTACAACCAAATCAACAAAGACGCAGACGTTACGCTAATCGAAGGTCTTGTACCTACTCGTAAGCACCCATTTGCAAACCAAGTAAACGCGGAAATCGCGGCAACACTTGGTGCAGAAATCGTGCTAGTTGCGACTCCAGGTACTGATAACCCTGCGCAACTGAAAGAGCGTATCGAAGTAGCATGTTCTAACTTCGGCGGCACTAAAAACAAAAACATCTCTGGTGTTATCATCAACAAGCTAAACGCTCCTGTTGACGAAGCTGGCCGTACTCGCCCTGACCTATCTGAAATCTTTGACGATGCAGACAGCGCGAAACAAAACGAATTGAAAGTGATGGAAATTTTTAACACTTCTCCAATTCGTGTACTAGGTTGTGTGCCATGGAGCATTGATCTGATTGCGACTCGTGCAATCGACATGGCTAAGCACCTGAAAGCAGATATCATCAACGAAGGTGACATCAACACTCGTCGCATCAAGAGCATCACTTTCTGTGCACGTTCTCTGCCAAACATGATTGAGCACTTCAAACCGGGCTCTCTACTTGTTACTTCTGCAGACCGTCCTGATGTTATCGTTGCTGCTTCTCTTGCTGCAATGAACGGTGTGGATATTGGTGCAGTACTGCTAACTGGCGGTTACGATATCCCTAGCGAAATCGAAGGCCTATGTAAACCAGCATTCGACACTGGTCTACCTATCTTCAAAGCACAAGGTAACACTTGGCAAACGTCTCTAAACCTACAGAGCTTCAGCATCGAAGTACCTGCAGACGATAAAGAGCGTATCGAGTTCATCAACGAACACGTTGCTGGCCACATCGACGGTAACTGGATCGAGTCTATGACTGAAGGCACTCAGAAGTCTCGTCGTCTAAGCCCACCAGCGTTCCGTTACCAGCTAACTGAACTTGCTCGTAAAGCAGGTAAGCGTATCGTTCTTCCAGAAGGTGACGAACCACGCACAGTTAAAGCAGCGGCAATCTGTGCTGAACGCGGCATTGCAGACTGTGTACTTCTAGGTAACCCAGATGAAATCCGTCGCGTAGCGGCTCAACAAGGCGTTGAGCTAGGTACTGGTGTAACCATCATTGATGCAGATGCTGTTCGTGAAAACTACGTTGCTCGCCTAGTTGAGTTGCGCGGTGCTAAAGGCATGACTGAAGTTGTGGCTCGTGAGAAGCTACAAGATTCAGTATTCCTTGGCACAATGATGCTTGAGAACGACGAAGTTGACGGCCTAGTTTCTGGTGCTGTTCACACTACGGCGAACACTATCGTTCCTCCGTTCCAAATCATCAAGACGGCACCAAATGCGTCTATCGTATCTTCAGTATTCTTCATGCTTCTGCCTGATCAAGTACTGGTTTACGGTGACTGTGCAATCAACCCAGATCCAACTGCTGAACAGCTTGCTGAAATCGCTATCCAATCTGCTGACTCTGCAGCAGCATTCGGTATCGAACCACGCGTTGCAATGATCTCTTACTCTACTGGTGAATCTGGTAAGGGTGCAGACGTTGATAAAGTACGTGAAGCAACAAAACTGGCTCAAGAGAAACGTCCTGATCTTATCATTGATGGTCCTCTACAATACGACGCTGCTATTATGGAAAACGTTGCTGCTTCTAAAGCACCAAACTCTCCAGTTGCAGGTAAAGCGACAGTATTTGTATTCCCAGACCTAAACACGGGTAACACGACTTACAAAGCGGTACAACGTTCAGCTGACCTAGTATCTATCGGTCCAATGCTGCAAGGTATGCGTAAGCCTGTAAACGACTTGTCTCGTGGCGCGCTAGTAGACGACATCGTGTACACCATCGCTCTAACAGCTATCCAAGCAGACCAAGAAGCTAAATAATCGCTTCTGACATCTAGTTAGATATAGATACAAAGCCCTCGATTCGTCGAGGGCTTTTTCTATTGCTGGCCAGAACACTTATTTGTTTTTTATACCAATCACTGCACAACCTATAATTACTGGTGCGCAAAGCTTTTCTCCCTATCGCCCCACCACACCTAATCGACAATGCTCGCGCTTGTTCTTACACCGATTGACCCATTCCCCAAAATACATTGGCTCCAAGGCAGCACGGCCCCTGTTCAATTTATCGGCATTATTTACGTTTTAGCTAAACTTTTTTGCTAGGAAATACGTAAAAGCTACTGCAATGCACAAACTCATTGACTGCTAAGGAATATATATGAAGGATTTCATCAATACATCACTGATAAAGTTTGGTTTAGCTGCGTTTCTGATTAGTTTTTCTTCATTCAGCTTTTCCGCCTCGAGTATTAAAGGCGTCGATCAAGATATGTCCGGAGGAACGGTGACCGCTGAAATGGCTCATGCTGATGACAATGGGTGGATGGTTGTCCACCGAACAGACGAATCAATGAAGCCTGGTCCTGTTATCGGCTACGCTCCGTTAAAAATGGGAAAGAATGAAAACGTAAATGCAATTTTGATGGAACCAGTAGAATCAGGCGATATGCTGATGTTAATGGTCCACGGAGAGAAAGGTGGCATGAAGACTGGTGTGTTTGAGTATACGCTCGGCGCTAAAGAGGACGGTCCTGTAAAAGTGGACGGAAAGCTAGTGATGGACATCGTACGCGCTAAGTAAGGTGGCGATGAATGAAAAAGTAAACTTCCTACTCCCGGTATTTAGATGACACAAAAGTACTTAACGGCATTGCTAACCGTTAAGTACTTTTTCATTTGCAATGGAAGCAGCAAACTAGCCAATCCTTTCTCTTCCATGAGGAGTATTTAGGTCTAAATCAGGCCCTTTTGGTACAACTTGCGTCGGATTAATCCCAGTGTGGCTGAAGTAGTAGTGGCGTTTAATGTGATAGAAATCCGTCGTTTCTTCGACGCCTTCGACTTGATATAACTCTTTTAAGTAGCCTTGTATATTTTCGTAGTCTGCGATGCGCTGCTTGTTACACTTGAAATGCCCCACATACACCGCATCAAAACGAATAAGAGTCGTAAACAAACGCCAATCAGCCTCAGTAATTGTGTTCCCTGCTAAGTAACGATGCGTCGCTAAGTGAGCATCGATTTTATCTAAGGCATTAAACAAAGAATCAAACGCTTCTTCATACGCCTCTTGTGTAGTCGCGAAGCCACAACGATACACTCCGTTGTTGACATTTGGATAAACAAAATCGTTCCACTCATCAATAACGTGTTTTAGATGATCTGGATAGTAGTCGTCGTGATTCCCTGTTAACGCATTGAATTCCGAATTGAACATGCGAATGATCTCTGACGACTCGTTTGACACAATAGTATTGGTCTTTTTATCCCAAAGTACAGGCACGGTTACGCGGCCCGTGTAATCGGGTTTGGCCTGCGTGTAAATTTGATACATGCGCGTGTGACCAAACAATGGCTCAGGAAGCCCCATTTGCCAACCTTGGCTGAGCATATCAGGGCAAACGACCGTGACATCAATATGTGGTTCTAAACCTTTCAGCTTGCGGAAAATGAGGGTTCGATGTGCCCACGGACAAGCAAGAGAGACATACAAATGGTATCGACCGGACTCTGGTGTAAACTCCGCATCAGGGTCGTTTTTAACCCAGTTACGGAATCCGGCATCTTCGCGCACAAATTTGCCACCATTTGATTTTGTGTCATACCAGACATCTTGCCAAACACCTTCAACCAACTTACCCATGATTGCTCTCCTCTCGTTCTGTTTGTGTCTATATTAGCGTTTCCTATCAAACAGAGAATCATCGAACTTAGGACATCATGTTCAAGAAATTCGAATGTATAAATCAGACACATAAAAAAAGCGCGACCCGATGAAGGTGTCGCGCTTAAGCCCGTCACAGGCTGAATTTATACACTAACGTGTAAACAAGATACCGCGTGAACGTCATTACCTAAAATGGTTGGCTTTGTCTTCGCACACTCTTCGGTTGCTTGTGGGCAACGAGTGCGGAATACACAACCCGACGGTGGGTTGATAGGTGAAGGAAGATCACCCTCTAGCATTTGGATTTTCTTATTGCGCTCAATATCCGGGTCCGGGATCGGAACCGCAGACATCAGCGCACGCGTATATGGGTGCTTAGGATCAGCAAACAGAGCCTCGGCCTCGCCAAGTTCCACGGCATTACCTAAATACATAACTAAAACGCGATCTGAAATGTGTTTAACGACAGACAAGTCATGAGCAATGAATACCAGAGAAAGCCCTAACTCTTTTTGAATCTCTTTAAGTAGGTTAACCACCTGAGCTTGAATAGATACATCAAGCGCCGATACTGGCTCGTCACAAATGATCATCTTAGGCTTAAGGATAAGCGCACGCGCTATCCCGATACGCTGACACTGACCACCCGAGAACTCGTGTGGGTAACGGTTAATCACGTTAGGTAATAGGCCAACTTTCGCCATCATCTCTTTAACGCGATCTTTCACTTCCTGCTTAGACAGTTCTGGATAGAATGTCTCAAGAGGTTCAGCAATGATATCACCAACAGTCATACGCGGATTCAGCGATGCCAATGGGTCTTGGAAAATCATCTGAATTTCTTTACGCGTCTCACGGCGCTGAACGCTTTTCATTTTAGTAAGGTCTTGACCCAACCAAACTACTTGGCCGTCAGTAGCTTCAACCAGACCAATGATGGCACGAGCAAACGTCGATTTACCACAACCTGATTCACCTACTACACCAAGCGTTTCCCCTTCGTATAGTCGAACGTTCACGCCATCTACCGCTTTCAGGCTCGAAGGCTTTGACCACGGCCATGCCGACTTTGAGGCAATGCTGAAGTGAACTTTCAGCTCAGAAATGTCCAGAATTAGTTTTTTGTCTACTGCGTTCATTTGTTCCAAGCCTCCCATTCAGAAAAACATGCACGCTGACGACCATCACCAAATGGTGTCAGAATTGGCGCCTCGCGCTTACAACGATCCATCACACGGTGACAGCGCTCTTGATAAGGGCAGCCCGGCGGTAGACGAAGCAAGTTTGGTGGATTGCCAGGAATGGTCGGCAGAATTTCACCCTCAGTATCGAGGCGAGGAATCGCCTTCAGCAGACCCTCCGCATAAGGATGGCTTGGATTATAGAAAATTTCGTTTACGTTGCCGTACTCCATGGTACGGCCTGCATACATCACCAGCACCTTGTCACACGAACCTGCAACCACACCAAGGTCGTGCGTGATCATGATGATCGCTGTGTTGAACTCAGATTTCAGCTCATTCAACAAGTCCATGATCTGTGCTTGTACCGTCACATCAAGTGCTGTTGTTGGCTCATCGGCAATAAGCAGTTTAGGACGACATAACAACGCCATCGCGATCATTACACGCTGACGCATACCGCCTGAAAACTCATGCGGGTACATCGTGATACGCTTACGCGCTTCAGGGATTTTTACCGCTTCCAGCATGCGTACTGATTCTTCAAATGCTTCCGCTTTGCCCATGCCTTTGTGCAGCATAAGCACTTCCATCAACTGATCACTCACTTTCATGTAAGGGTTCAGTGATGTCATTGGGTCTTGGAAGATCATTGCGATCTGTTCCGCACGCACTTTATTCAGTTCTTTTTCTGGTAAGTTTAGGATTTCTTTGCCTTCAAACTTTGCGCTACCAGAAATAATACCGTTCTTAGCCAAAAGGCCCATGATTGCGAATACGGTTTGAGATTTACCTGATCCCGACTCTCCAACGATACCTAAGGTTTCGCCTTGGTTGAGAGAGAAGTTCAAATCGTTTACTGCGGTTACGATACCATCTTGCGTGGTGAATTCGACGCGCAGATCTTTGACATCTAATAAGCTCATCATTGCTTCCTTAATCTTATCTTTTAATTATCTGTCTTTTGGATCCAGCGCATCGCGCAGGCCGTCACCAACGTAGTTGAAGCAGAATAGCGTCACAACCATGAACACTGCTGGGAATGCCAGCTGCCAGATTGCTACTTCCATTGTCTGTGCACCTTCTTGTAGAAGAGCGCCCCAACTTGTCATTGGTTCCTGAACACCAAGACCAAGGAATGATAGGAATGATTCCGTTAGAATCATACTTGGGATAAGCAGCGTAGAGTATACCGCTACAATACCCAGTACGTTCGGTACGATATGACGAGTAATGATTTTCCAGTTGCTTACACCACACACATGTGCCGCTTCGATAAACTCCTTGCTACGTAGACTAAGAGTCTGACCACGTACGATACGCGCCATATCTAGCCATGCGATAGCACCAATCGCAACGAAGATCAGCATGATGTTACGACCGAAGAATGTTACCAGTACAATCACCAGGAACATAAACGGTACCGCGTATAAAATTTCTAGAATACGCATCATTACGCGGTCAACTTTACCGCCGATGAAACCAGATGCTGCGCCGTAGAGCGTACCAATCAGTACCGCTACAAATGCACCCATAACACCTACCATCAACGAAATACGACCTCCAATTAGCGTACGCACGTATAAATCACGGCCTAAGCTGTCAGTACCAAACCAATGGTCAGCATTCGGTGCAACGTGCATCGCGTACCAGTCAGTATCATCAAATGTGTACGGTGCGATCATTGGCAGGATAATAACCGCCAACGTCATTAGAACAAGAAGGAATAAGCTCACCATCGCCGCTTTGTTGCGCATGAAACGGATACGAGCATCTTGCCAAAGACTGCGACCTTCAATCTCCAAGTTTTCGGAGAATTTCTCAATCGCTTCTAGGTTTTCTTTTTTCGTTAACATAACCAAACGTCCCTGTTAGTAGCGAATTTTCGGGTCAATCATTGCAAGTAAAATATCTACAATCGCGTTGAATAGAATGAATAGGAAACCAATCAGAATGGTTACCCCCATTACTAGCGAGTAGTCACGGTTAAACGCAGCGTTAACGAATAGTTTACCAATACCAGGCAGACCAAAAATGGTTTCGATAACAACGGAACCGGTGATGATACCTACGAAAGCTGGACCCATGTAAGAAACAACAGGGAGAAGTGCCGGCTTAAGAGCGTGTTTGATAATGATATAACGGTAACTTAGACCTTTAGCACGTGCCGTACGAATAAAGTTACTGTTTAGGGTTTCGATCATCGAACCACGCGTGATACGAGCAAAGGTAGCAACATACAGTAGCGACATACCAATAACAGGAAGCACTAAATACTGCCAGCTACCATCTTGCCAACCGCCCGCAGGGAAGATATTCCAGTGAAGCGAGAATATGTAGATAAGCGCAGGCGCTAATACAAAGGATGGCATTACGACACCAAGCATCGCAGTCGACATAATGGTGTAATCAATCCAAGTATTTTGCTTGAGCGCAGCAATGGTACCGACGGTAACCCCCATTATCAAAGTAAAGATAAAGGCGATGAAGCCCACTTTAGCCGAAACAGGTAAGGCAACCGCGATCAGCTCGTTTACTGAGTAATCAAGGTATTTAAATGACGGTCCGAAATCACCTTGGATAACATTGGTCAAATACGTGGTGTATTGTTCAAATACAGGTTTATCCAAGCCATATTTAGCTTCGATATTTGCCATTACTTCGGGTGGCAATGGACGCTCTGTCGAGAAAGGGTTTCCCGGTGCAAAGCGCATAAGAAAGAAAGATACGGTGATCAAAACCAACATTGTTGGGATCGCCTCAAATATCCTTTTTGCGATGAATTTAAGCATAAACTCACTCTTTCAGTCTGTGACAGTTAAATTAAAGAAGTCGTCCAATTCTTTTGGACTAAAGATAGGCGCTACATGCAATTTCTCACATGTAGGGCCTCATTTTTATAGTTCTATCGAGTTACGAATTACTCTGTGATGTAGAGATCTTTAGAGTAAATCTTGTCTTCCGCGTTATTTACTGGGAAGCCACCAACTTTCGGTGATAGTAGACGTGATTTCACGTACTGGTAGATAGGTGCGATTGGCATATCTTTTGCCATCAACTTCTCTGCTTCTAGGTAAAGTGCTTGGCGCTCTTCGTCAGAAGTTGAAGCAAATGCTTTGTTCATGATCGCATCGTACTCTTTGCTGTCGTAGTGAATACCACCAGTAGTGTTATTACTCATCATCAGCGTTAGGAAAGATGAAGCTTCGTTGTAGTCGCCACACCAACCTGCACGAGCAACCTCAAAGTTGCCAGAATCTTTGGTAGATAGATAAGTTTTCCACTCTTGGTTTTCTAGCGTAACGTCTAGACCAAGCGTCTTCTTCCACATTGAACCCAGTGCAACCGCAAGTTTCTTGTGGTTCTCTGATGTATTGTATAGAAGGTTAAATTCAAGAGGGTTGTCTGCGCCGTAACCTGCTTCTTCCAATAGACGCGCAGCTTCTGCGTTACGCTCTTCTTGCGTCATTTTGCCGTATGCAGGGATTTCTGGGTTGAAACCTGCCGTAATTTCAGGTGTTAGGAAGTAAGCTGGCTTTTGACCTTGACCTAAAATCGCATCAGTCACAATGTTACGGTCAATCGCATAAGAAATCGCTTTACGCACACGAACATCATCAAACGGCTTTTTCTTCGTATTGAAGATGTAGTAGTAAGTACATAAGTTACCGGTTACAGACACTTCTTGTGGGTGCTCTTTCTTCAGACGCTTGAAGTGCTCTGTAGGCAGCTCGTTCGTGAAGTCGATTTCACCCGCTAGGAAGCGGTTCATTTCCGCTACTTGGTTCTCGATTGGTAAGAAAGTCACTTGATCAAGCGTCGTGTTTTCGTTGTCCCAGTACTGTTCGTTACGTTTTAGAACCAAACGCTCATTTACAACCCAGTTGTCAACAACATAAGCACCGTTACCTACAAAGTTCTCTGGCTTCGTCCATTGATCGCCGAACTTTTCAACAGTTGCTTGATGAACAGGTTTCACTGTCGTGTGGCCCATCATCATTACAAAGTATGGTACTGCAGTATCTAACTCAACCACTAACGTGTGGTCGTCAACCGCTTTAACACCTAACTCGCTCTTATCTTTTTTACCCGCAACAATGTCTTTTGCGTTCTTCATCTTGGTGTATTCCATGTACCAAGCATATGGAGAGGCGGTTGCTGGATCGACTGCACGTTGGAAGCTGTAAACGAAATCACCTGCAGTGACAGGATCACCGTTTGACCATTTTGCGTCTTCACGTAAGTGGAAAGTGTATGTTTTGTTGTCTTCAGTTTCCCAAGATTCTGCAACACCAGGGATAGTGTTACCGTCCGCATCTTGGTTTACAAGGCCTTCAAGAAGATCGCGAATCACGTGGGATTCTGGAACACCTTGAGATTTATGAGGGTCTATTGTCGCAACTTCTGTACCGTTACCACGCACCAATTCTTGAACAGCAGCAAGTTTTGGCTCTTTAGAATCAGATTTAGCTTCAGGGGCTGGAGCCGGAGCAGGCTCAGCAGCTTGTTTCTCCGCAGGCTTTTCACCACAACCAGCTAGAGCGAGAGAAAGACCAGCACCAATAAATAAAGCGCGCGTGATTTTATTCTTATACATGCGTAAAACTCCAAATTTTTTCGTTAGCATCCATGACTTCTTTGTAAGGGCCTGGAACGGTCAGAGTTTTAGATTTTTTTAGTGCACTTTCTGAGCACAAAAGTCTAAAACCTTACAAAGACTGCGGCACACATTAGCAATCATTGAAGTAATTTGCCATAAAAATGTAGCAAAAAAACCAATAATGCTGACTAAACCACACATATCTAGCAGTAAACTCTAACCCCAAAACATTCACCAGCCAAATAAAGACCAGAAGCGACATTTAACAGGCGAAACTTTCGATTAATCTGAGTTTAAACCATTTACTAGCATCTTATGCTAGATATTTACACATCATTTAACATTTATGACAAATCAAGTCTAACAAATAATTGTTTATATATTGGGCAAAAAACTTTTATTGTGAAGAATATCACCAGACAAAAGATAGGAAATATTGAAACAAAGTGAGCAATACAATGAAGATAAATACAAAAAAAGCTAAGTGCCATTAGCACTTAGCTTTTTTCACTAGAATGCGGGTTAGTTCTATTTTTCCCAACGCTGTGCAGCTTGATGATCGGTGTCGCGCGACTCAATCCAACGATCTTCATTCGTCGTACGCTCTTTTTTCCAAAATGGTGCTTGGGTTTTCAGATAATCCATGATGAACTCGCACGCATCAAATGCCGCGCCGCGGTGCGCACTGGAAACGCCCACAAATACAATTTGATCACCGCTATCCATGTCTCCGACACGATGAATCACGCGTACACCTAATAGTGGCCAGCGAGACTCAGCTTGATCGCAAATATCGCTCAAGCTCTTCTCTGTCATCCCCGGATAGTGCTCTAGATGTAAACCAATGACATTATCCCCAAGGTTCATATCTCGAACTTTACCAACGAATGTAACGACAGCGCCGGCAGCCGTCCCTTCAGATAGACGTTGATATTCTTGCTCAACCGAAAAATCTTCAATTTGTACAGAAACACGAGAATCCATCTTAACCCCCAGTTACCGGCGGGAAAAACGCAACTTCGTCACCTGCTTTTACTTGTGTATCCAGAGGGACGATGGATTGGTTCACTGCAGCAAGTAGCTTTCCTGGCTCGAGCGCTAAATCCCACTTGCCATCTTTCTCAGTGCCTTCTTCCACTAGATGTGCACGAATTGATTCAACCGTTTCAAACGGCCCGTCTAACTCGACACTGTCGATGCCAATCAGCTCGCGAGTTTGAGCAAAGAAAAGTACTTTAATCATGATTCCACCTTAAAGTGACCAGATTTACCACCCGTTTTCTCTAATAGACGAACTTGACCAATAACCATGTCTTTTTGTACTGCTTTACACATATCGTAAATCGTTAGAGCAGCAACGGAAGCTGCCGTGAGCGCTTCCATTTCCACGCCAGTTTTACCCGCAAGTTTACATACTGATTCGATGCGAACTTTGTTTTCTGCTTCGATAGCTTCCAGTTGAACTTCAACTTTAGAGAGTAGTAGCGGATGACAAAGTGGAATCAAATCCCAGGTTTTCTTCGCAGCTTGAATACCAGCAATACGAGCCGTCGCAAATACATCACCTTTATGGTGCTGGCCAGAGACAATCAGTTGAAGTGTTTCTGGGGCCATGTGAACAAATGCTTCAGCACGAGCTTCACGAACCGTCTCCGTTTTTGCTGACACGTCAACCATGTTTGCTTCGCCAGAAGCATTGATATGTGTAAATTGGGTCATTGTTTTTCCTTCGCTTTTAGGAAAGGTTATACAGATAGGTGTGGCATGAAGTTACAAGGGCGATGACTTGCATCCAACTGCTGTTTAATAATTTTTGTCCAGCCTGTGCGACACGCACCAGTTGAACCTGGCATTGCGAAGATCACGGTGTGGTTAGCAAAACCAGCAATCGCACGAGACTGAATCGTAGACGTACCGATCTCTTCGTACGACACCATACGGAACAACTCACCAAAACCTTCAACTTCTTTATCAAATAGAGGCTTAAGTGCTTCTGGCGTGCTATCACGTGAGGTGAATCCCGTACCGCCAGTAATCATGATCGCTTGTACGCTTTCATCAGCAATCCATTGAGAAACAATCGCGCGGATCTTGTACATGTCATCAATAACAATTTGCTTGTCTACTACGTTGTGACCCGCTTCTTGAGCATGCTCAGCTAGGTAACGACCAGAGGTATCGTTTTCTTCAGTACGAGTGTCAGATACCGTTAGAACGGCAATATTTGCAGGTTGGAATTTGCTTTCAGCGTGACCCATTTGTTCACCTATTCTCTTAATTAGCTTTGATACGCTTGGTATCGATTCGGAAAAAGTTAGAGCCAGCTTATCAGTGAACTCGCTCTAAAAATTGAATGAAGTTAGCCGCCGATAGACGCGAGGTGTGGCGTCATACCAGTATTGCCATCATGCAAGAAATGGCTTACCGACTTGGTTTGTAACTGCGCCTGGATACGTTCAATAAGCTCACTATCTTGCTCATCACGTTCCAAAAGATCACGCAATTCTACACCGTGGTCTCCAAACAGACATAGGTGCAGCTTACCCATCGCAGAAACGCGCAGTCGGTTGCAGCTTTCACAAAAGTCTTTTTCATAAGGCATGATAAGACCTATTTCACCCTTGTAATCAGGATGAACAAATACTTGCGCAGGACCATCATTATGCGAGCGCACTTTCAGCAACCAACCATTTGCAATTAGCTGGTTACGAATTGCCACTCCGGATACATGGTGCTTATTAAATAGCTCATCCATCTCACCCGTTTGCATCAACTCAATGAAACGCAGTTGGATTGGACGATCTTTTATCCAGTTAAGAAACGCTGGCAGCTCGTGATGGTTCAGATCTTTCATCAACACCACATTAACTTTTACTTGCTCATAACCGACCTCGAACGCACGTTCGATACCATTCATGACTTCAGTAAACTTATTTTCACCTGTGATTTGATGAAACATACGCGGGTCAAGGCTATCCACACTGACATTAATGTGGGTTAAACCCGCTTCACGCCAATCTGCGACTTGTTTTGCCATGCGATAGCCATTGGTTGTCGTTGCAACTTTTTGAATGCCAGGCGTCGCCGCTACTGAATGGATAATGTCGGTAAAATCTTTGCGTAAGCTAGGCTCACCACCAGTGATGCGCACTTTTGACGTGCCACAATCAGCGAATGCTTTTACGACCCGTTTGATTTCAGGGAGAGATAAAAAAGACGAGTTTTTATTGCCCGAAGGCTTATAGCCATCAGGAAGGCAATAGGTACATTTGAAATTACATACGTCGGTCACAGACAGACGCAAGTAATAAAACTTACGATGAAATTTGTCTTCGAATTGTTGCGCCACGGAACACCTTTCCAAACACGGGAGGCATGGCCATTTCCAATCATGCCCTTGTGACAGTATGCCACTGGCTCAAAACGCCTATCCAAGGACTTAGCAATAGTGAGCTCGGAGTTATGGCAACCAGAGATATGAAATCTCTGATAGCTTTGCGGTGTAAAATACTTAATATTTGTAATGGAATCCAGACTTGAGTGATAAAAAACTCTCTAGAGACACAATTTACCGCTAAGTGAGTACCTTTAAGACACTCCTTAAGATAAATTGTAGCCGTTTTTTATTAGATTATTAGAAGAACATAATGAATATCTACACAGATAAAAAAGTGGTCGCTGTTGGCGGTGGTCATGGCTTAGGTCGAATGCTGGCCGCATTACGAGATTTTGGCAGCAATGCAACTGGGATTGTTGCCACGACTGACAATGGTGGTTCAACAGGAAGAATTCGTCACTGCCAAGGAGGAATCGCTTGGGGAGACACACGTAACTGTATTAATCAGCTCATTACAGAGCCTTCAATCAGTTCGATGATGTTTGAATATCGCTTCACAGGCACTGGCGAACTTGATGGTCATAATCTTGGTAATTTGATGCTTACTGCACTCGATAACTTATCGGTCAGACCTTTAGATGCCATTAATCTGATTCGCAATATGTTAAAAGTCGACGTTAACATCCTTCCTATGTCCGAACACCCTTCGGATCTTTCCGCGTTATCCGTAGATGGGAAGTGGGTTACGGGAGAAACAAATGTCGACGAAATGAAAGCAGACTTGCGACGTTTGGATCTTTCACCAGAAGTGCCTGCTACCAAAGAAGCCATCACAGCTTTGGCGGAAGCGGACGCGATTATTCTTGGCCCTGGCAGTTTTTTAACCAGTATCATGCCTCCTTTATTGCTGCCTGAACTCGGCAAAGCGATTGCAGCAAACACAAAAGCAAAAGTCATTTTTGTTGCTAACCTGAGTCCAGAATACGGCCCAGCAGGACGAATGACGATGGCTCAAAAATTAGAATGGTGTGAACGTGCCTGCCAAGGAAGAAAAATAGACGTGGTCCTAGCAGAGAAAACCGAGCAAGACGTCTTAAGTCAATGGAATGTAGTGACGGAGTCACTCGCCTCCTCTAACCGAGACTGGCGTCACGATAGAAACAAGCTCAAACTAGCGATTGAAAGTCAGCTACAACTTTCTATTTAAGAGCACGTTACCTGGCTAGCGCCCTCTTTCAAGGTGTTTATTGATAATAAAAACCCTTCTGTCATCGAAGGGTTTTAGTTCAGGCATCCAGTAAGAACAAATGTTTACTAAGAAAAAATGGTTAATAGGAATAAATAGTTACTGTCGCCAAGAGCGATAAGCATCTCGAGTTTCGTGCAAAAGATCGAACATAACCTCTAACACCTCAGACTCCGCAGTTAACTCACCGGCTTTCGCTTTTTTGTCTATAGACATCGCCAGTTCACAAAGGCGATCTGCCCCAAAGCTCGCAGCACTACTTTTCAACGCGTGGCTGATTTCTTTTGAGTAAGCTAATCGCTCTGCCCCCTGCAGTTGGGATAAGTTCTCGATATAGGTATCCATTTCTCCTAGGAAGATATCGAACAGTACAGGTACGTTGTCACTGCCAATTTCCATCGACAGTTCATCTATTTTTTGCTGATTTAATACATTTACACTCATACTTTTTGCCGCTCTTCCTTGCCGTTCCATGCCTGTAACTTGCGGTAAATCGTCGACGGACTGACATCAAGGTATCCCGCCGCTCGAGGAATATTGCCATCACATGCTTCAATCGCTTGCTCGATTGCCATTTTTTCCGTCATCCATAATGGCATAATCTCAGATGCGGTCATCGCTTTCGGCTCAATTAATTTAGCCACAGACGACGGACGGTCAAGCGGTTGATTCAACGGTGGCGGTAACATGTCCAACGTAATCTCTTTACCGTTGTTTAGAACAACGATATTGCGTAGCACGTTTTGTAACTGACGAACGTTACCCGGCCACTCATAGCTGTTGAATCGCTCGATGACATCAGGCGCAAAACGTATGAAGCTTTTTCCTTCTTCGTGTGACATGTAACCTAACAGTGAGTATGCAATTTCAATAACATCTTCGCCTCGTTCGCGTAAAGGCGGTAAATGCAAAGGAATGACATACAAACGATAGTACAAATCTTCACGGAATCGACCTTCTTGTACCTCTTTCCAGGGATCACGGTTAGTGGCACACACAAAGCGCACATCCACGCTCTTCATTTTTGAGGAACCCACTTTTTGGAATGTGCCCGTTTGAATAAATCGTAGCAACTTGGTTTGTAAATCCAAGTCCATCTCACAAAGCTCATCTAGAAAAAGTGTGCCGCCATCCGCTAACTCAGCCGCCCCTTGACGATCATTCGCAGCACCAGTAAAGGCCCCTTTTACGTGACCAAACAGTTCACTCTCAATCAAATCTTTTGGAATTGCAGCACAGTTAATTGCAATAAAAGGCTTGTCACCACGTTTACTTGCTGCGTGGATTGCCTCGGCACATACCTCTTTACCAGTACCACTTTCACCAGTGATAAAAATACTCGCTTTACTGCTCGCCGCGGAATCTATCGTACGGTAAACCTGCTGCATGGTTTGGCTACTGCCGATAAACCCCTGATAGCTCTGATTACCTGGATTATCGGCTTCATTTTTTAGCTTGGTCGCTTTACGAATGGCATTGTTAACCGTGACACGTAAACGGTCTGCTTCACACGGTTTGATTAAAAAGTCTTGTGAGCCATGACGCATGGCCTCGACAGCGGTATCGATAGAACCATGCGCCGTCATAAAGATTATAGGTACGTCGGGATGACTCTTTTTAACGGCATGTAAAACGTCCATCCCCGTCATATCTGGCAGACGGAGATCGAGTAAAATAAGATCTGGAATTCGATGATTTAGGCTCTCAATGGCATCCCTACCTGTGCCGACAATATTGATATCTATGCCAAGCGGTGTCAGGTATGAGCGGTACAGAGCCGCAACAGATGCGGTGTCCTCGACCATTAAAAGGTAACGAGACTTTGGGCCTTCGGGTTTTTGTTGCATAACCTAGCTATTATTTTGTTGTGTTTTAAACAATAATCGCATTACGCTTTGCATTTTGCAAATAACATTAGCTAAATTATGGGCAAAGGAAAAAATTCAAAAATAATATCAATTATTTAAAAAGTGGCACAAACCATGCTGTAACGATAGTGACCCCTCGGGTCACCTAGCCAACTGACGTTGTTAGTGAACGATATGTTCACAAAACAAGCCAATAGACCCGACTGCCTATTGGCTTCTTTTTTTTACAAGCGACCTAAAATGCTTGGATAGTTAAATCGGTAAGTTTGTTCAACTATTTGCGATGAACTGCGCTCGTAGTTTTTCAATCTCGTCACGCTTTTGTGCCGCTAACTCAAATTCTAAATCTTGCGCATGCTGATACATCGCTGCCTCCAGTCGACTGATTTCTTTTTCTAGCTGCTGAGGGGACAGTGCCTCGTAAGTTTGCGAAGGCTCCGCCACTTTCGATAATGGTACCTGTTTAGTGTTACGCTGGCGTTTAGACTTAGTGATATCGCCAAGTTCCATGATGTCTTTGATATTTCGTTTGAGCGCTTGTGGCGAAATACCCATTTCTTCGTTGTACGCTTCCTGCTTCTCGCGACGACGGTTAGTTTCATCCATCGCCTTTTTCATTGAGTTGGTGATTCGGTCAGCGTATAAAATCGCCTTACCTTCGATGTTTCGTGCAGCACGACCAATGGTCTGAATGAGTGAGCGTTCAGACCGCAAGAAGCCCTCTTTATCCGCATCCAAAATTGCAACTAACGAGACCTCTGGCATATCCAGGCCCTCTCTCAATAAGTTTATTCCCACCAGCACGTCAAATTCCCCAAGACGAAGGTCACGGATAATTTCCACACGCTCAACAGTATCAATGTCTGAGTGTAAATAACGTACCTTAACATCATGTTCGTGAAGGTATTCGGTGAGATCTTCAGCCATTCGTTTGGTCAGTGTTGTAACCAGAACTCGTTCATCTTTAGCAGCGCGAATACGGATCTCAGACAATAGGTCGTCGACTTGGGTCGCTACTGGGCGAACTTCCAACTCAGGGTCAAGCAAGCCTGTTGGACGAACGACTTGATCCGCCACATCACCCGCCGATTTTTCTAGTTCGTAATTTCCGGGCGTAGCAGAGACGAAAATCGTTTGTGGCGCTAGTGCTTCAAACTCCTCAAACTTCAGTGGACGATTATCCAAAGCTGAAGGTAACCGGAAACCAAACTCCACCAGCGTTTCTTTACGCGAACGGTCACCTTTATACATGGCACCTATCTGCGGTACTGTCACGTGAGATTCATCGATGATCAACAAGCCATCATGAGGTAAGTAGTCAAACAGGGTTGGTGGCGGCTCACCTTCCGAGCGTCCACTGAGATAACGAGAATAGTTTTCGATACCGGAGCAAAAGCCCAACTCATTCATCATTTCGATATCGAATTGAGTGCGCTGGCTAATTCGCTGCTCTTCCAGTAGCTTGTTGTTATCTAGAAGCTGCTTTTTGCGCACTTCTAGTTCGACTTTAATATTTTCAATCGCTTCAAGAATGCGATCTCTTGGCGTGACATAGTGCGTCTTGGGATAGATGGTATAGCGCGGCAAGTCTCGTTGTTTGACCACGCCTGTCAATGGGTCGAACACACTGATGCAATCCACCTCATCGTCAAACATCTCAACGCGCACAGCGTCTTGGTCTGATTCGGCTGGGAAGATGTCAATCACTTCACCTCGAACACGGAATTGGCCACGCTCAAATGCAACGTCATTGCGCGAGTATTGGAGCTCCGCTAGGCGACGAAGCATATCACGCTGATCAATCACATCTCCACGTCGCAAATGAAGCATCATTTGTAAGTAGGATTCCGGATCACCCAAACCATAGATAGCTGAAACCGAAGCAACGATAATAGCGTCTTTCCGTTCCAATAAAGCTTTAGTGGCAGACAGTCGCATTTGCTCAATGTGGGCGTTAACCGAAGCGTCCTTTTCAATGAAAGTATCTGTTGTGGGAACATATGCTTCAGGTTGGTAGTAATCATAGTAAGAAACAAAATACTCAACCGCATTATTAGGAAAGAATGACTTCATCTCACCATATAACTGAGCAGCAAGCGTTTTGTTTGGCGCAAGTAATATTGCAGGTCGTTGGGCTTGAGCAATCACATTCGCTAGTGTGAAGGTTTTACCTGAGCCTGTGACCCCCAACAAGGTTTGATGTGCTAGCCCAGCATCGAGCCCCTCAAGCAACTGATTGATCGCTCCTGGTTGATCGCCCGACGGCTGATAATCGGAGACCAATTCATAGACTTTACTCATACCCTTCCTCAATTTTACTGCGCTTTGGCTGTATATATATACACCTTAGCTAATGAAATCTACGTCTATCGAGAATTTAACCATCATTGTTAATAAATTTTCTTGTTTGTCTAGAATGCTATAGCCATACAAAAGTGACTCTGATATAGTACTTCGCCCTAGTTGAAGAGCTACACACATTCTTCACATTATAGTTTCCACAACTTTTCCCCAAAAATTAGCTTAAAACTTTCTTATCCCCAAAAGATTGATTTTTATCCACTTTGAATACCTTTTGATTAACATCGATAAATCTCTGTTTTATTTGCTTATTTTACGCATAACTCTGACTAAAGATTCATTAAATAAAAACTTAGTTGCATATCAATTTTCTTTACCCAGATCTCATCAACATACTTATCCACAAATTTAGTGGATAACTAACCTCGAGCCTTTACTGGCAAGCCATACAGAAAAGTAAAGCCCTTAACTCAATATTTTTTTCTAAAAATGTATTTTTTTACTGTTGACAGTAGTTTGAGTTGTAGCCCGCCGCGCGGTTTGAAAAAGGATACCGCACAAAATGAAAAGCTTTGAGATTTCCATTTCTAGCGGTTTCTCCCTAAACCATACTTCTACCGATAAACGTTTATCCCACTTTTAAACGCCGTTTAAAGATTAGTTGTCAATGCGCTTCCTCTTTTGAAGATAACTACTCCCACCATGTCACCCCAGGGGCTGGCGGGAGGTTGTTATCGTCTTTAAACATATCAGCCACGTAGTTCGTCGCCTTAACGCTGCATTTAGTTTTCTCGTTGTTTATGTTGGGCGTTATCGAGGTAATCACCGCAGGCTCTGAATAGCGAGTTGCATCACCAAACAACCAAAGCGGCGGTTCAATTTGCCCAGTCAGATTCGGGATAAAGTCCAGCTGGCCATCGAGCATCACCACGCGGCTACTAACTTTCGTCGCGACAAAAGGCCCATTGCCAGTGCCATCATGACGTCGAACGGTCATATAGTGAGTATCGCCCACCGTCCATTCTAAATCCCGTTCTACGGTAATTTGAGCCACTAGTTCATCGTTGCTGTTGCGGACCACCTGCCAGTCGACTACCTCACCGAACTGGCCAAAGTTTGGCAGGTCATCACACAACTCCGCATAGTCAAGGTAGGTACTATTGAGCGCGTCCATTTCCGTAGTGAACGAGTAATTGATTTTTTCACCCTGAGTGCGGCGCAGCATGCGCATGCCAATGCGCCAGGCGCGCGTTCTTGAGGTGACGCCTTTGGTCAGCTCCAATTCGCCCCATTTACTGATCGCGTTCTTATCGCCTAGCCAGCACTTGACGCTGCTTGTTGTCCAGTCGGTCGGGTCCATGTAATACACAATCAAGCCCTCGTTCTGGTCGGGATCATACAGTGTGGTGGTGATAGTTAAACCGTCACCCTGCATGACGTCCGGCGTGTAGACATGACCAGCACCAGTTTTCTCAAACAGGCGCTTAGGCAGGATCTTGCCAATGTCGAAACAAAACTCAGCCATACCAGACTGCAGGACCGTTTTTAATGCCGAGTAGATGGTGCCGTCATCAACAAAGCCACCGTCGAAATATTCCTCGTTTGGTGACCACACGTTGTCATGCATCCACAGCAACTCATCCATATCGATGTCATCATCCGACCCGCCAGACTGATGCACGATATAGCGCACTGCAGGGGCAATGTCTCGGGTGGCGTATAACTCTTCGGTCCAGCCGCCCGCCCCATCGGGTACCGGCAGTTTTCGGGTTTGCAATACCTTGAACTTGTTGGTGGCCGATGAGGAAAGATTGGAATCAGAACGAATCGAGATGGCCAGCGTGGTGCTGGTCTCGTAGCTGCTCGCCGTTGGAAGTTTACTCTTTAAACGCATCCACTGCAGTTTATCCAGGTACTTGGTGTCATCATACGATTTGGTTTTTCTGACCAGCATTACCTCTGGGCGTATCGCGTTTGGTAGCGTGATCGGGTGAGTTTGGCCAACCTGGTCGAAACTCTTTTCTGTGTAGGTAAACGGGAATACCTGCCAGTCATCGAGCTCACCGACATCGGCATCACGCACCCAGACCTCCCAGTCCACGGTGTGGTTTTGCAACCTGCCTTTCTTGTCGTATCGTCCCCACCCAGAGCTACGCAGCATGTCAATTTCAATGTAATCGGTGGTGTATCCTTCAGGGCACCCCACATAAGGGCCAAGCTGATAATCGGGCAATGTGTCACTGGTTACATCCAGTGAGATACCGCTCGTATACGTTCCGCCAATAAAGCCGGTCCAATCTTCATCCCCGACGCGCTTCACCGTCATCTGATAGTTAGCGTCGGTAGAAACGACTTCGTAAAGACCATCATCCGTGCTGGTTGTCGTGATCTTAATTGTTACACTTGGCGCTGGCGTTAAGTCGGTAACGTCATTACCTTGCAGGTCTTTGAAAGTTAGTTCCGTGTCTGACAGAGGCACGGCCAAATAAGTTGAATCATTCGAGCCTGCGCCAGATAGCTGAACCTCCTGATTGACGCTAAGGACGCTAAAGCCTTTTCCGATAACCTTATCCGGCAGGGGTTCCCCTGTCGTGCCATCGTTACCGCTGTCAACAATCTCGACAATGTCATCAATTAGGACTGATGTGGATGAAATGCCAGTAATTGTAAACGTGGTACCGGCTTCCCATTCTAAGTTTTTGTTCTTCCAGTAGTAGGTGGTCTCTCGGTCGCCGTCGCCATAATAGCTTGTGCTTGAAAAGCGATCCTGAACAAGCACCGTTTTTTCACTCAGAATAATGGATTTATCATCTTCAACGCTTACGGTTACTGAGGCGCTAGGACCGATAAAATCCAGACCGCTGGAGCTGTCCGTCCCGCCGACCTCTTCCGCGGTGTAAATGTTCTTATGGGCCTCATGAGTCGTGACATCCTCACCAGGGCCAAATAGCTGCCAGTTCGCGTCGTCACTTAGGCGACTGATGGGCGTGCCAGCAATGGTCAATCCGGTTGAGGATATCTGGTAGTGACCTTCACCAACGTGCAGCATCAGAGCGAGAACCTGCTCATTGTTCTCGTTGTAATACTTATACGGGCTGCAAAGGTAACTCGGCACGGACTGATGACGGCCAAACCACTCCGGTCGGACGCCCATTAATTCCGCCTTATTCACCTGGACGTTAATGTCATAGATGTTTTTGCCGGTTGGTACAGTAGAGGAATTGGAGCCCAGCTGGTTCATGTTGTTCATGGTGTAAACAGAGTACGCCGCGGTCAGCGCCGCGACAGCGATATACGCCCATGAGACCGGATCAAGTCCTTTAGGTGGAATCACAACATCAATGGTGTCACTATCAAGTAACACTCGGTTCGCCCACTCTTTTGGGTTAAATGCCTGGCCATTAATCGTGGCCACAAAGCGAGGTGTTTTTAACTTATGCCCTGTTGGCCCGTCATCCCAGCCAGGGACATGACGGTCGAGATAGGCTTTGAATGTGGGTTCATGAATAGGGTTTTCTTCTCGAACTGTCACATCGGCAGCGTCAGGATAAACAATCAGTGTGGCCATCTGGGTCTTTCCATTGGTAATACTTGGTAACAGGCGCCAGCATTTCAAACATGCTGCGGCGGTGGATAGTGGCTTTATTATCATAAGCGTGAATTATGCGACGGTCTGGCAGTACCAACCCAATATGGACCCACCGGCGGTTTTTATATTGCGCCGCCAGCGCCAGAGGTTGAAATTTGCATTCCTCCACGCTGTCATGCACGCACCAAGCCGCACGTTGAGTGATCGCTTCATCTTTATGGCTGAGTGCGGGAAACTCAGGCATCAACACGCCCGTGAATTGGTGATAGAGCCAACGCACAGAGCCATAGCAATCCCACCCATCAAGATCGCGGCCACCAGGCACATATGGGACGCGCTTCGCCACGCTAATAATTTCCTCTGCGTTCATAGAAAACCTTTTGATTCGTTACGAGATGGTCGCTAGACCAGGGGCGTACTCGACGGTAAATCGAGGACGTGGCCAAGCGCTGTTGCTGAGATAGCCGATACCAGCGGAAACCGAGCAATTGGTGCGCGTGGTCGCCGCTTTGGTGACTTTGAATTTTATCGGTTTGGAAGCGGGCGACATTAGATCTGAAGCCATGTACTCGCGCAAGGTAATATACACATCCGCGCCAGCTTGGCGCGCCGCCTCTATCATCTGACGCGCTTCACCGGTGACGTTATCGAGACCAAACTGCAGCTCCATTTCAGCGCCGGAGGCAGACTTAGGCAAGTTTACTGACAACCCATACGCCTCGAAAGTCACCGGGGTGGCATCTTCGAGGGCGGCAGTGACATCCTCAAACGCTGAAACCAAATAACGGGTTACAAAAGCGGTTGAGGTTAACTGCAGGGTGATCAGCTTGTCATCCGGCCCAGCACTGGCGTGGTATTGTTTTAGGGCTTGAGACATAGGATTAATCTCATTTTAAGAATTGACTGGCAATTCGCTACGCGCCAACAGGCATCGATGGCGCGGCGAATGCTAGGTGGTATTAAATGACCTTTCGTAAGTGCTCGGTGAAGGCTTGACTAAACAACGAATAACCTATCGAAGACGGGTGGCAATCATCACTAGACCACGTTTCAGAAGTTTTCTTTACATGGATTTGCGCACCTGCAGGTGGCACATGCTTGGTAAAAACGACTTTATACTGGTCATACACCCATGTGTAGTTACTCATGCTCAAGTCACCGTTAGGATCGGTCCAGCCGCGACGCGCGCCGCCAATGACATAACAACCATCAAGGTAACGCTCAACACCATTGACAACAACTGACCAGCCACGCATCGTCCAGTAGTTTTTGACTTCATTACCATTTTCGAAATACAACGGGAACTCGGATGATCCATCCCCTGTTTCACCACCGCCGGCGGTTATGTAAACCTGTAGGTCCGCAGCTGCATTTTCAGACCACTCACGCGTTACCGAGTAGTAGTCAATAAAATCCACTCCGAGCTGCTTGGCAATATGTTTGCCGTAGTCAGTGTACCCTTCTAATCGGCGAGTTCGCATATTCGGGACGCCACACGTTCCAATGCTCAAATGAGCGTTCGGGTTCGCTTCTCTTAGGTTAGTAATGACCGACTCAACATTATCGCCCCATTGCTTAAGTGACCTGACCTGGATAGTCTCAATCTCAGAGATTGAATCCATACCCCAGCCAAAATCATCCACCCTTAGTTCTGGTCCCCACTCAATACGGCGTGAAACCGCATCCCAGCTTTTGACCAGACGAACCGCCATAGAACGATTGTCCCCTTTCCACTGGCCAAACGTCACCACATCACCTGGCTGAATATCACCAATTTGAGTCGTGTCACTCTTTAACACGACATGAAATGGCCCTATTTCCTCGTAAGTAATTCGAGAATCGGAAACCAAATAGGTGCCGTCTTGGTTGTTTTGAATATCCTGAAGCCAAATCAATGAATCGACATCAAAAAGTTGCGCCTGAGACATCGTGGCATCCGTCCAGCACAAATACTCATTCGTACCCCAATCGTCGTTAGTGCATGACTCCATTGAAATATGAGTCGGCTTCCACTGACTGACTTTGTAATGACTTTTCAAGCTTTCGTAAGATGAAAGGAAATTACTTGCTTTAAAGCCACCGATACCCGCATTCATGATGTGGTGCATCTTGTTGGTCACAAAGTTCAAGTAAAGACGAGGAGAAGACGGATTAATTACTCTCGGGTCTGAACCTATGATCACCAATTTAGCATTCAGCGTCTGAACGGTAGGAAACTTAGCCGTGATAATGGCTCGATCATCCGTATGACGAAAATCAAGACCTGAAGAAAGACCGACAGGGTTCGCAGGGTCATAAGCAATGTTTCCATCACCATAGGTTGATTCGATGCCACTGCCTAAGTTCTTGCCAAGGTTGCCCACGGTCGAGAACATCGGCTTAATCGTCTCGCCATGATCAAATGTACATTCAATCACGGCGCCTGTGGTTTGGTTGGTTTTGAATGTCAACCAATGCGTGACTTCATGCTCTGCGCCAGACTCTTTGGTTCGGCGTACAATCATGTATTCCCAACCGTCCGGCCAGCTTCCACCATAACCGCCACTGTAAATACCTCCGTTCAGCACTTGGCCATTGCGCTTCACTTGGTGGTTATAGGTAAAGGGAACTTCCAGATCCCAAGAGCGCGTCGTTCCATCAGCATTCCACGACTTAACGACGCCTTCCGAAAAAGGTTCTTCGTTATAGGTAGAGAATCGTTCACATAGCTTGTCATTAACCCAAAGCTCAACGATGGCAGCGTGTTCATTGCCTCGTTCTTTACATAGCGCAAGGCTTACCTCATCACCGAGTAGAGTAAACTCGGTCGCGGTGTCTTTGCCCTCAAGGTATGCGATAGCGCCCTTGTACTGCATCGACTCAGATAAACGAACCGCATAACCCAACTGTTCGCCCAAGATGGTGGTGGCAACCTCATTACGCAGATAATCTTCAACCACTCCCACATACGAACTTTGTCCTACATAACCAGAACCCCAAGTAATTGAGCTGCCCATGCAAGCTAATCGAATGGCATTCCTGACTATAAGTGGCTTTGTTTCAACATCGAGGGTTGGGATCATGTCTGGGACAGCCCTAATCTCCACATAAGCAGGGTTAAGTAACAGTCGTGGGGTATTGGTGTTTTCAACCGTTCCATCGGCCATCTGACTCATGTCTACCCACAACTTACCGCTTACAGTGCTACCCACTGGCTTTAGCTCGAAAACGGTCTCACCATTTTCGTTGGGAGCATCAACACGACCAGAGGCAACAATTCGACGTTCATCATTGAATATGTCCACTTTAGTGCCGTAAGTAGTGGTGTTTTTCGTGATGATACCAATGCCGTAAGTCACCCCTTCTTTTATCCCAGTTAGATAAAACCCCTTAATGTAATTAGCGAGCAACGCTGAAAAAGAGTCCCAGTTAGGATGGTCTATTGCTGACGTTGCAAGCCACTGAGCTAAGTGAAAATCCTTTTCATGTTCTTTGACTTTTCGCTCTGCCGCCGATTCCCCGACGTTATTAGTACGTAAGTGAAGGGGAGCGCCACCTGGCAAGCCATTAATCAACGTGCCGCTCGATCCAATGCTTGTCCAATCTACTGTCATGTTGATGACAGCAGGGCCACCACTCCAAGTGCCTTTGATGGTTATTTCTGTTCCACCGTTAGTCTCAGCATCACCACGCCATGTCCCAATGGTATTGGTATCATCAGAAATCCAAATGCTGTCGTCAAAATCTGAAGGGCTCTTGGTAAACACCTGAACTCGAAGTTTATCCACGGTTAAGCCTGGTTCAGCCGCCACAATGTTTACTGACACAATGCTCTTGGCTACTTCGCTATACTCAGCCTTATTCAAGTTAGATGTGACGGTGTTGACCATAGGGAAGCTATTCGCCAACCACACTGAACGCGAAAGGTCCGCTAAACCTTCATTCGCTGAAAAATAAAGACGATGCTCATTTGTATTTACTAACATCGTGGGAAGGCCGGACACTGCACGAATGGCATCTGTATCCACCACTACACGAATAACACCACCAGGCCCATGGCACTCATATTGATAGTATTGCCCCAACTGAATTGGGTCTTGGCCAGAAATCGTTTCATACGACTCATCACTACCACTTTTAATGATCATCTTGTTGCCATACGTAGCATCATCAACGGCAAACGTAGCCAAACGATAGCGGTGCTTGACTTGCGGCAATGAGAAAGCATGACAAATAAAGTGCTTCATCCACTTTCTGTCATAACTTTCTGTGGGCGTATAAACTGAGAGGTTAGGTTCAAGACAACCACGCATCAGATCCAGTTTATTGTTAGTAGCTTGCGTTTCAATTCCGTAGTTCAACCACGCATTAGAAAAACCAAAAGCGGGGGAACCACCATTCCAAAGTAGGCCGTCTGGTAGTTCTCGGTAATCGATTAGAACATCAATAATTTGGTTAAAACTGGTCGAGGCATTTAGACGTATCCAAACAGGCCCGTCCTCCCAACCTTGAGGGCGAACTTCCGCACCAAAACGGTAGACATTGTTTGACTCGTCTCGAATGTAAAAACGATCTTCATAGGTAGCATCATTACTCGCCATAACCCACAAATAATGAGCCTCGGTAGGATTAATTAAATCATTTGCTTTTACGTCCTTGATCGCCCGAGTAATTGCTGAACGATTGGCTTCATACTCGTTATCCGTAGGCCCAAGGTCTTGGTACCACATGTTCGATTGGCTATCACGCAAACGTGATACAGTCTGATATAAATCATAGTCAGAACGCTCCCAGGCTGACCCTGTCCATCCATAAAGACCATTATTGTCACCATCTTTCCATACTTCGGCTAATGGCTTGTCGGCAGGAGGCGCTCCAGCAGCTAAAAGATCAGCTTTGGTTGCAAAAGCACCTCGCCCTTGCACCATTGCGCTTATCAAAGCCCATTCATCTTCAATGTCTTTAGCGATTGACTGAATTACTTCACCGTTATAACTGGCAAGAGCCGTTGGATCCTGACTCAATTTAACTTTTAGCGCTTCCACCGCTTCTTCAAATGAGGTTAATAAATCGGGAAAACTGGACATTAAGGTAACTCCATCATGGTGGTTTCTAGTTGAGCAATCAGCTCAGCAAAAGTGTTCGGGGCCAGCATAGTGTCCAGCAGAGTACCTTCATCAAGTTGTGGCACTTTCTTGATTTGCACAGTTGCTGTGTACTCCCAGAACTTGGCATTGACTGGCTTACGCTTATCTCTAGGGTCTTGGGTGATTAACACTTCGCATTGCTGGAGGTCATCGCTAAACGGCGTTTTAATGTCCATTAAAAACCAGCGACCGAGCAGCCAGTTATCCAGAGCCGATTCAAATAAATTTGCCATGCTGGTTTTCAACTTCCAGGTGGCTTTCATTTCTGATGGCCGGTTCGGTAGCTTTCTGGCGCGTTTTCGTCCCGTGCTAAACTCGGTGACCAATACGCCCGTGGACTGGTTCAAGCTCATATCAGTGAGCAGTGGTCGCGGTAACCCTTCAGGGTATGAGAACTTAACTGCCATATTGCTGTATCCTGAATCGGGTCTGCATGACCTGCGACGTTTGCGTGGATGACGATTGCAGTAGCTTCGCGACCTTGATATCTAAGGTGGTCATGTCACCATCACTGGACTGCTCCACAGTACCGGCACGAGAAGCATCCTCAACCAGATTGAGGGTGAGGTATAAATCACTTCCAACATTGTTAGTCGAGCTATTGTCAGAACGGTCAACACCAGAGACATTGACTGATACCGCATTGTCGTTCGCCGCAGGTGCGCCTACAGATGCAGTCATGGCAGCTCCCATCATGGCTTTCATCTGCTGCATCATATCGACCATCCAGCGGAAGTTATCGGCCTGAGTTGGGTTGAGTACCATCTCGTTTGCTTTCAGTAACCACGTACCTTCGTTTTCTCTTGGTACGCTTTTAATACCATCGTGGGCTTGGCCAAGAATTCCACTAAACGCTAGTGCTGATACCGACGCAGCTATAGGAGCAGTAGCGGTTAGCGCTAACCCCATAGCTCCAGGAGCCATTAGTGGACCAGTAATGGGGATTGCAGCAGTAGATGCGTAGGCGTTTAAGCCAGCCATCAGCGACATAGCTTGCGCTTGTGTCGACACCGCCATAGCACTCGCTGTCGCCGTTTCCATACCGACAAGCTTTTGTACTAACTGATAAGCAAGCCACTCAGATGCCATACGGCCTAAGGCATTAACAAAGCTTCGGCTCATGCCATCAGCTAAATTAGTCATGGCATCACCCAGATTCTCAGAGTCAAACAACATTCGCTCGAAAGCTGTTCCCATCCCGGAAGAAAAGCTATCTATCGTGTTTGCGGCCAACTGGTCGACATTCATCAGATTGCTTTGCATTGACTCAAGATAACGATCCCAAAAGCCTTGGTTATCTTCTTCTCTTTGCGCTTGAATCTCGTTTTCTATTTCTCGTAAACGAGTTTGGTGGTCGGCTTCCGCGATCTCCTGCTGTAGTCGATACTCTTGTTTCAGCTCAGATAGTGTTTCTTGGTTGTTTTGTGCATGAGTAACCGCTTTTTGATAGTGAGCTTCCATATCTTCCAAGCGAGCCTGATAGGCATATTGCTCCTGGATAACCGCCCTATTTTCGTAATCAGCTTCAATCGCTAGCCTTTGCAACCAAGCATTCTCTAATTCGTCGGTTTGAGCGTAAAACGCATCAATTGCGGCAGTGTCTTTTTTGTCCTTTTTAGTCGCTTCTTTAGCGTCAAGCGATTGCGCTTCAAGCATTAGCTTTTTAGCTAACTCTTCGTTGATGCCTTTTAGGGAGCCATGTTCCAACTCGTACTTAAGCTTTGCTGCGTGGGTCGTTTGGCCATAAAGCGCATTTTGCTTTTGCAGGTTGGCAAGCATCTTATTGGCGGATTCAGTTACCTTTTCGTCTTGAAGATCTTCGGGGTCAGGCTTATCGAGTGGACGAGTTCGAATTTCGTCGAGTTCTTCTTCAAGGCTGATGATTTCTTTACGTAGCTGGCTTTCTTCGCTTCTTAACACCGCAAGCTGCTTGTTGCGTTGTTCTATTTTGTTCGTACCGCGCTGATTATTGAGCGTCTCAATTTTCAGTTGAACTTCAGTCAGCCTAGCCATGCGCTCGGCCATACCTTGGTTAAGTCTCTTGGCTTCGAGCTTATCCATTTGACCAAGCAAGGATTCAATACTTTCGGAGAAACGAACTGTTTCGTCTGCAGCATCTGAATTGGACAACGCAAAATAACCGATAGCCCCTGCCGCCATCATGGCAATACCAGCAGGACCACCCAATATTCCTAATAAAGCAGAGCCAGCTCGACTGGCGATATTCAGACGACTTTGTGCAGCGGCAAGCGCACCTGTCGTCGTCACCAGGCTCTGACGAGCTGCGGTTAATTGTGCTTCTGCCCCAATAGCTCGAAATTTTTGGTTATTCGATTGGCGTAGCGTTTCAAGGTAACGAACTTCTATTTGCTGTTTGGCTGCCAGCGATTTCAGCTCAGCATAGTTGGCCTGTTCTTGTTTGTGAGTTGCCGCAATAGCTTGAAGTTTTGCTGTTGTGAGTACATAGACGGCAGCTGCACCTCGGCCCATCGCAGCAGACATGGACACACCCACAATCGTGGTTACCAGGTCAGCATTCTCGGCAAGTAACGTTAACGCGCCTGCGCTGCTTTCTGCGAATACGGTGAAGGAATCAGAGATAGGTTGCTCAAACGCGACGACGGCCTGTTGGTAAGCGCGGGCCATTTCTGCCGACTTAGCACTGACGTTATCTGCCGTTCTGGCGGCTGCGCCGTCGTAGTCCTGGAGCGCGGTTATCAAAGTCTCTTTAAAAAACTGGCTAGTCACTTGCCCGTCAACGATCATCTGACGGAATCCACCCGCAGCCAATCCGGCAGCTTTATCCAGTTTGTTTAGTAAGCCAGGCATGGTTTCAACCACCTGGTTTAACTCTTCCGCTCGGACAATCGGTGATGCAAGGGCTTGCGAGAGGCCATACATAGAGTTGCCAAGTTGGTCTGTTGTAGCACCAGTCTGGCTTTGTACGTTACTCATGCCCTCAAAGATATCTCGGACTTGATTCTGAGTAAGCAACCCAGCTTCTTGGAGGCTCGCTAACCTGGCGTAATTCCCCGCCATTGCGATGAGCGTTTTATTGTGGTCTTCAGAAACCTGGTTTAGGTACTGCTCCGTTTCAATCCATTCTTGTTGGCCGCCAACGAGAGCAGTGATTTGAGTGCGGATATCCTGGTATTGCGCCAATGAGTCTTTGGCTTGCTGAGCAGCAAACAGAGCAGAGAATCCACCGGCTAAACCGAGCACCTGATTTTTCAGGCTCCCCATCTCTCCAGTGAGCTTGTCGGATTCGCGGCTAAGCCCTGAGAGTTTGCCTTGTGTTTTACCCGCATCACCACCGAGTTGATCAACAGCATTACCAGCTTGTTTTACCTGGCCGATAAACTGCTTGTTTTCAGCGTCAAAACGCAGAGTGAATTTAAGATCATTGTTCACGTTGGTTCAGCTCCTCGGCCAAGGTTCGGGCGATCACTTTGAGCTTCTGATATTGCTCGGGCGAGTAAGTGGAGTCAGACAACTCCATATCGGCTTTAACGGCCAGCACATCCATGCCCAGACATGCGGTACCGTTAAATTTGAGAAAACCAGGAATAGAAAACCACCACTGCACCACTTCTAAGTGCTCTTCCCATAGTTCAATGGTTTCATCGTGGGCGTCCTGAATATCCTGAACCCCCCACAGTGTTAACTCTTCTTCCCAGCTGTCTTCATCTTGTTTGGTGGCATTACGGCGGCGCATTAACGTGCGCACCGCCTCTATGAGTTTTTTTCTGCAGCCTGCCCTGAGTTAGCCTGCAAGTAAGCATCGACAACCGCTTTGATAAAAGCAGGATTGCCGAGCAAGATATCGAGATTCTCGTCGCTGAACGTCATCACCTCGCCGTCTGCGTCACCAATACCAGACCAGCCTTTAACGACCTGCTTAACGTTCTCTTTGAAATAGCGCAGGACTTTGTCACTTTGTTCGACATCGAGCAGGAGTAAATCGAGAGTAATGTTGTGAGTCTCAACTTTGCCATCATCGACGGCTACAGATACCGTGGCAGGCCAGTTTTTAACAAGGCGTTCCTTTTGAACTTTAAACATGGAGTGCTCCTTTAAACAGTCAGTTAAATGCGTTTAAACGGTGTTTAACGCGTGGTAATTAAATCCACATTGCTGATTGGGATAAGTGGAATCGATAAGGTTTGAGTGCCATCTTGCTCGCCATACGTTGGACGGCCTAACTGCACTTTTGAACTGGACCACTCGACCTGATTACCGATAGGACCATTGGCAAACGTAATGCTGTGCGTTGCCCCTGACTCTGCTTTGGCGAACGCATCCCACGTTGTCTGGTCTGGCGCTTCAATGACGATGGTTCCCGTTGGTGCGTAATCCGTAATGATGATTTCTTCGTGCCCAACGTACTCCTGATACACCACCGAGTTAGCCTGGTCATATTCGAGGCTAATCATCTTGAGTGGCGTACCATCAATGGCGAACGAGGAGTTTTGCACACCAATCTTTAGTGGGGTCTGCCACACATCGAAGTTCGCTGCTGGTAATACGGCACTTTCAACCGGGCTAAACAAACCGCTGAAGGTAAACTTGATACCACCGAAGTTTTTCGCCTGGGCACTGATGGACAACGAGCCACGAGCACCCGTGACTTTATGCAGTGCACCGGACTGGTAGAAATAAAAGGTAAGGGATTCTGTCGAGTCTTCATCAATCACATAGCGACATTCCGCAGCATCGGTCTCAGTCTTACGCAAACAGGCTGAGAGTAAATCCGCATAAGGCGCAGCGGTAGCGACAGCGCTGCTCGCCGATAAGTCGACAGTGAATTCCAGCGTGACATACAACTCAGTCACAATCTGTTGTGAGTTACCGAGCTGGCCGTTGTCATATTCCAGTGACTGCGATTCACCCGCCATCGGAGTAATGGAGAACTCACGCCCAAGCAAATATTGAGGAGAACCAGCTGCAATGGCATCAACGCCATAAGTGGATTCCACAGCAAAGGCGAGAATTTTCTTTCGTTCTTTACGAGCCATAACGATTCTGATCCTCTGTGTATTCAGTAATAAATTGGTCGAACCAATCCGCTCGACCATTCGAGATGCCCATGAGTCGCCCGGGTCCTAACCAGAAAGGCTCATATTCATCATCCGGCGTCCAACCAAACAGACGTTGGCGAAGTTCTTTTCGCAGCGGCTGCCAGTCAATCGGTTTGCTGTTGGTGCTTTTGGTGACGATAACCACGCCAACCGTGGCTACGCAGTCTTGAAGGTACAACCCACTGCCACGTACATCCGGCTTAGGGCTGTCACTGACCAAAAACACAAACAAGGCTGGCGTTCTGAGCAGCGCAGACTTCTTCTCATGAAGCTGAGTGAGCGAATCAATTTCTTTCACATCGATCCAAGGCGGCTTGCCGTTACTTTGGTCTTTAAGCCGCTCAATGGTGAGTTGAATTAAATCGCTGTCCATCAGATAAAGCCCTTGCTGTTTTGGCGAGCGAAGACACTGCCTGATGAAACCATCTGCGCGGTACTGGTCGGCGCTGGGCGTTCACTATCGGAATTAATGCCCAATTGCACCTTGCCATTACCCACTTGTTTCAGGTATTCAATCGCATCGCGATAGCGTTTGGTGACTTGGTGCTCATCGCCCAGCTGGTCGTCATACAAGAAGTAGCGAGCCAAATCGCAAGCCATGCGCAGCAAGATGGAAGGCACGCTAGACAATGGCAGTTGATAGCGGCCTCCAATGTAACCATCAATAGTGGCACTCGCGTCGGTAATGGCTTGGTCAAGAACGGCATCGACAATGGCACCTGTGCTACCGTCCTTGTCCGTTAGTTCAATCAACTCGTCGAGACTAAAGCGAGTGATCATGTCGTCGCGAGTACAGTACTTCATCGGTTACTCACCTTTCTCTTCGTCGTCAGACTTACCATCAAGGTTTGCTTCACTTGCCTGGAAGGTTTCCCATGCTTCGTCGCGTTCTGCAGCAGACACTTTGGTTTGCATCAGTTCACTAAGCGCTTCCGTTGCCGGCTTACCACTTGTGGTGAAATGCTCGGTATTGCTTGGGTCGAGTCGCTGGATGGCTTCGACTAGATTGGCAGGAAGAGCGCTATCGCCCAGGTCGCCGTCGGATTGGTTACCACCCGTTGACTCATTAAGCGGGGAACTTGAAAGCGCATCTTCAGCCAAAGTGACTTTAAGTCGTGGATCGGCTTTAAGCTGAACCAGCTGAGTTTGGGTAATGGAATCAGGTTTGAGGGTGTTTTCCCCTTTAGAAAACGCCATACCTGCACGGCGATAGCCTGTATGCGCGTGACAAATGACCATAATCGAAGAGGCGATAAGAGTTTTTTCAGCCATGACATAAGCTCTCCATAATTCAATGACAAAAGGAAAGCTGGCAAAGGTGACTAAGCCAGCTTAAATCTGACTTACGGCAACCAAGGCACCACAAGCACTTCCACCGCTTTGAAGTTGGTGTTGCTTTCACCTTGTGCTTTATTTTCCGCTTCGACGACTTTCTTCGCCGCACTGCGATTCGATGGACCAACAATCAACAGGTTCGGCATGATGCCCAGTGGACGGCCTTTGTCTGACTTAAAACCCATCATGGTTTCCATTGCGGTATCGAAGTTCGCATCCGTTAAATCCGCTTTAGAGGCAAACGCCTGCTGCCAGAAACCAAAGCCCCAGTTACCGCGAGCATCCACGCCGTACAGGAACTCATCCAGCATGTAGACGTGATCACTGTTGGAAGCATCGGTCTTGTTATTCAGGTTGTAGTCTTTGCGGCGCTGATAAATCAGAGGTTTCAGAGGTCGCGAGGTATCGAGTAGGAACCACGCCTCTCCGGCACCTGCCTGCATGTTAGAAACAGATTGCTCTTGGCCTTCATCACCTACTGGGTGGTCAGTATCAAAGAAGTTCTGACCGTCGTAACATAGGTTGTCAAAACCAGCCAACAGCAATGCAAACAGCATTTCATCTGGGTGTGTCGCCGCTGCATAACCCATGTCCTGGAACTTCGGCATCAGTACGCCATAGGTATCGTCTTCGACGTAGTCACGTGGGATACCTTCCGTCGCTTCAAACTTTTTGTTTGGTAGCGTGTAGCCATGCGACTTCATGCGATTGATTTGACGCTCTCCAATCCACTCACGTAAGCGAGAGAACTCACCTAGCCAGGCATAAGTTTCGACTGAAGTTGTTGACGGTACTAAGGTCGCAATTTTTGGCCACAATTGTGTGTAACCTTGTCGCCCCATCTGGAAGTTGGACTTAACCGCCGTATAGAGAACGCTGAGATTCGCTCCGCTTGTTTTCATCTTTCTCTCCTGAGAACTAATTCACTAAAGGATCACGCGTTAAGCGCTATACCACTGCAGGTTGCACCCACACCAAATCGCCATCGACTTCGCTCACTACACCCGCTGTTGGGCGAGATGCGGCAGAATCATCAATGGACACGCTGTTTTCCGTGCTGAAATACACCGTGGTGCCAACGTGGCTGTCATCGATGTCGCCCGAGTTCAACAAAGCGATTTGTTGCTTCTCGACTTCGACTTTTAATGCACCGTCAGCACCTGCGCTGTTGTCGGTGTTAAACGTGGCGATACCAGCAAACTTGGACGTACCACCTGCGCTAGCAAACGGCACGGCTAAACCTGCTGTGAGAAACACCGGAGAACATGCTGCCACCACTGCAGCTGCCGCCAGTGGGTAGGCACCTTTTAAACCTGATCGACGTGCGAAAACTGAGCTCATTTATGCTTCCTCTTGCTTGGTGGCGAGGTACTGCTCTTTGGTTAAGCCTGTCGCTTTGAGCACCGCCTGTTCGGTTTCGGATAGGTCATCTTCATTGACCTGTTCTTGAGGTGGCTTTTTGCCTTGGGTTTGAGTGGCTTTTAATGCCGCGATAGCTGGACGCGCATCGAGCATCGCTTTAAGGGATGCAACACCTTGCTGCTCACCAAACTGAGTGAGGTATGCCATTTCGGCTTCAACCACTTTGCCATCTTGCTTTGCGGTATCGATTAGCGAGGTGATGCTGGTTTGGTCTGAATCCGCTTTTAAAACTGCCAGCTCACCGACTACGCCGTTGTAAGCATCAATAGGTACGAACTTGGATAAGTCGACCTTGTCATCTTGTGCAGAGAGCGTTGCCACTTGTGTCTCCAGACCATCGACCTTATCGGCTTTTGTCTGCAGCGCATCGATGGCCGATAACGCCGCCATTGCCATTTCGTCAGTGAGTTCGCCGTCGACCGTGATACCCAGTCGGGCTAACAGCTTTTTGAGTGCTTCGTTCACGAATGCATCCTCCGTTTCGCCATAGAGATTTACGTCCACTCCGTTCTTAGAGAGACGCACATTGAAATCCGCTGCCAGCGCTGCGACCGACTCCATCTTGGTAATACCAGGATCGTTGGTAATGGCTGCCATGCGTAAATAGAGAGGTTTGCCCGATGTGTCGTAAGGGAAAACTGCCGAGAGAAACGCATACTCTTTCTCGTCAATCATCGACTGGGCTTTGGATGTCCATTCAGGACGGATGTAGATACCTTGACCTTCACGCCACTCGATATCGGTAGAGGCAGTTAGCCAGGCTGCAGCAGGTGCTCTTTTTCCTGTCTGTTCGACATAAAGGGTTTGGTGGTCATAATCGACCAGGACTTTATCGCGAAGCGCTTTGGTTGCTGCGATAAAAGCTTTTGCACCATCAGCATCTAAATGCCAGTGACCGTCTGCAGTATCAGAAGGTCGACCATCAGGCGCTTTAAACTTGCCAGCTGGCAGCAGCTGATACCAACCATCATCATGCGTTGATAAATCGGCAGTCAGTACCGCTAACGGCTCATTGCCCTTATTGGCAGAGAGTACCGCTTGTGCGATTGGGTGAGGTGTAAAGGTATGTGTTTTCATGCCCTCCATAATGAAGGGCATGCGGGGTTAGTTGAGATTCACGTTGGTGGGTTTAACTTTCGAGGAGAGTTCTAGCAATCTTTTTATAAGCCTCCACTTGAGATGCCTCCAAATCGTTAAAATCCAACGTATCTACTTTCGGCCATGTTGCAGAAAAATCCAGTAGATACCCCATTTTTTCAGAAGGTTCATAGTCCTGGTCAAATTGAAATAGAGTATCTATACGTTTAAACACATCTACGAACTGCTTTACATAATCCGAGAAATCACTATCCCAACCTGTATTACGTGACAAAGAACACTTAAAATCACCATTATATGTAGACTTCATGCTGAACTTAGTTTCAATTTCCTTATGTAAGTTTTCTAAGCTATTGAGTGCGCCTTGATAGGAAGACTCTTCGACCAACACAGAAATGTAGCCTGCAAAGGCACTTATATAACTGTCTAAACTATGGGTACACTCAGGATTAATCTGAAATTTTTGATGTCTACTATTTGGGAAAAACCAATGGTGGATTCGAACCCTTTGGGCAGGAATAAAGTAATATCCTTCGGCTATATCTTCCACGTGCTTCAAGAACTCTTCTTTGTGCTTGTAATAATTCGCGAAGTCATTTTGCACGCGAGCTTCTTCTATCTGTTTTTTGGTCTGTTCAGAACGGTGATTAGCCCCGATTAACCCCAGAACGGCTAGATAGAACGCCAATATACTTCCAGGCACTTTCATTGCGTCGAGGAAAAAGAACTTGAGCCCTTCTACATCGAGCTTCCAATCTAACGTGGATGTATCGAACAAGGTAACCAGAAACGTAAAGAGGAACACGCTACCAAAAATGGCGCTCACAAACCTGACCAGTCTTAAACCAAAAAACCTTACATCAGGTTGCTCTTCTGATAGTGACGTAAAATAATTATTTAGTGACTCGACATAGTTCTTCATTTTATATCCACTTCTTTTATAGTCTCGGCAAGTTCTTGGCGGCGAAGATTTAACTTAAACTTTCTGGCAATCTCACGTTCAGCGACTTCGTAATTGAGTGTGATACTATTTGCCAAAACTCCCAGCCGGCCGTCCCAAACGGCACTATTTGAAAAAGCGATGATAGAACGCAAAACTTTCGCAAATTCTACTAAGTCTAAAATAAAATCCTTATTTATCTTAATTTTCTGTGTGCGGTCTAACGATGAAAAGTTTGCGATATCTTGCCGTATGACATTCTTCATACCAAACAGGCTCTGAGCAGAAAACAAATAACTTAGCTCTTCAGGCAAATTAGCAAAATAGCTCTCGCTATTTGCGCGTTTCATATCTTTATCAGCAGCTATTAGAAAATCATGCACTATTTCCAGCTCTTCGCTATCAATATTATAGTCGCCGAACGCATAGGCTCGTGAGAATAGATTATCGTGAATCATGCGGATATTAGTCATGTCTATTTGCTTTCGTACTTCCAAACCTTCAACGTGCTTTTTGAATTCTTCTAAGTGCTTAAAGTAGTTTGCAAATCGGTTTTGCTCTCCCGTTGCAGAGATTTGTTTCTTGGTCTGTTCTGAGCGATGATTCAAACCAATCAAACCCAATATCGGTAACGCAAAGCCCGCAACGGCGACTGGAGCTTTAAAAAGCTCAAATACTAAATAATTAACTCCATCACTAGTAAAACTTGGTTTTAGAGCTATCGACTCGTTCAAACTGATCATAAAGGTAACGGCAAACGCGATACCAAAAGACCAAAGTACTACCTTGGTAAGCTTTAGACTAAAAAAACGCTCTTCCGGTTGCTCTTCAAATAGTGACTTAAAATAGTTCTTCATTTTATATCCATGCCTGACGTTTAAGCCAAAATGGTAATCCATGCTCACTTATAAAGTCGAGACGTGTTTAAACCCCGTTTAAAATTGTTTATTTTGAATTTAACCGCCATCACATGAGGCATTGCACCAATTATTACGTTAATGCGCTTAGAATCGCTTACAGCGCGTTTTATTCTTGGAGTAAAAAGTCAGACAGGATGTCGTAGATTTCGGCTTTATCGTCATCGTCCACACCTAACCAGGGACGGGCAGGAATGGCGGCATTGGCAGGTCGCATATCTTCACTGCCACCGAAGTGGTGAATCGCGCCGTATTCGGTCGGTGTACCAAAGAACAGGTTAGAGCCGGTGGCAATGTAACTGAGGTTGCCGCTTAAGATACTGTTCAGGGTTAAGATATCATTTTGGCGCTTGGGCTTTCTGGCTTGGTAGGCTGGTGACAGCGGAGCCCACGGTTCACCATCGGGGCTAACCTGATCCCTAAAGCGTTGGTCGTGGCTGAGCAATAGCATTTCACCAATATCTTGAAAGGCCGGTTGCAGACTGGTGCCCTGCTTTAAAAGCTGATTAAAGCGACGCTGCAGCTTTTGGCTCTCTTCAAACTTAAGGGTGTAATTCACTCCAGCCATTAGATTTCACCCATAGAAAGCAATACGTACTGCTCATACACTTCAGGGTCGGCGTGGCTAATCAATACCGTGTATAAATCACCAATGCGATCCGCCTCTTCGCCTTTTGCTTTTGATAGCAGCGCATCGTATTGCTGAAGGTTTTCAAGAGTCACTGGCGGTCTGGTGAGTTCGAGTGCTTGTTCGTAGATATTCATAATATAACTTTAAATCGCCTTATTAACCGTGTCTGTAATGAAGCTAAAGATTTCTGGATAGCGGTCATTCAGTGCCTCTGGCGCAAACAGCCATGCGACAAAGTGCTCCGCAAACCATTCAAACTCATTCTGCTCGGAATACTGTGTAATGCCATAAGCGACAGGTGCTGCAGGCGAACCGGCTTTAAAGTGGATTTGGTGGCCCATCTCATGCGCCCAGGTATTCACCACTCTTGCCGAGTCTCCATACATCGCTTTCACTATAGTAGACAAACTGTATTGCTGGCTTGTTGCACTCAAAACCATGGCGCGTTCCATGGCTTCTCTTAGTTGTTCTGCCGTGACTCGCTTTAGCGTATCTGTGCTTTTCGCTTTGACTACCACATGGTTCCAGTGCTTACTGGTAAATCCATTGGTACGTGTGGCATTGCGATGAAAGAAGTTCAGGATTGGCGCTCTTTGCCCCGACTGCAGATACTCTTCAATCGGTTCGACGAGTGCCCGGCCTTTCGCCTTTCCAGATAGTTCGCTCTGTTTGAGTACCAGGGTTTTCACTTCATGCTTGTTCAGGAACTCAGTAAAGGCTGTTAGCTGTGGGCTTGCTGTTTGCTCCAGAACGCGGCTGATTTCCGAAGCATTAACACCTTTAATCGTAGAAAAAGCACTTTCGACCGCTCGCGTTGGCAATCGCTCTTCCAGAGGTGGCTTAGCCTGAACGAGCATTTTGGTCTTCTCGGTTAACTCTGCGCTGGACTTGGGTGTGTAGTCAAAACCTGGATCTACACCTTTCGGTACTCGGTGCACTTCGCCAGTTACCTTATCCACCCAATCATAATGCTCAATCTTTGGTGCCTGGCTTACTTCAAGGCCAAGACGCTCCAAAGTTCGCTTGCTGGCGGTGAGCTTTTTGCACTTACAACCAAAGCCGTTGATTGGTGTATGCGTCTTCCACCATGGGTCGTCCAGTAGCAGCACCATGTTGTTCCAGGAAAGGTGATCGTGGCGCGGGTGCTCAGAACCGGAATGTTTATAGATGCCATACGGGCGTCGATGTTTAATTTGTTCGATTTGTTGCTCACGGCCAGCGGTGTAGCTTTGGCGAAGATTAGTTTCATAAATGACCTGGCTACGCCAATTCGCATGTCCGTTATGCTCCCAACCATGCTTGGCAACAATGTGTTTAAACTCGCTTTTAAACCAGTTTAAACTCTTGCCTTCACTAATGGCTTTATCGACCGCTGAGCGAAAATCTGCCAGTAAATCGTCCTTCATTGCACCAGCAACGATAAAGCTGCGGTCGTGAGCCTGCTTCCACATGTCAGCCCAACGCTCAGTGGGAACGTTGACCTTATTGCGAAAGTAGGCAATCTGCTCTTCGAATGGGAGCGAGCCGTAGTTAACTATCCCGACCATGCTTTTCTCTTACCCACTCATAAGTGCCAACAACCAAACCAAAAACCATTCCAATGACCAGCCCGATCACTCCACCAAACCCAGCGCCAAGCGTAAATACGTTTAACAAAGACTCGTCCATCACTTCCCATCCTCCACATCATTGATACCTGCCAGCTCTGCTGCAGCCATGGCCTGAGCCATAAGCTCACCCAACTCATCGATACTGATTTGCCCTTGCAACCCGAGGATGTCGTCGCGCAGCTGCTTGAGCGAAGTGGCGTTTTCGACTAGATCACGCACCGGCTCAATCATGCCTTCCAATAACGTTGCGGACTGGCTGTGCAGATTGACGAGCTGGTCATCGACCACATCTTTATCTGACTGAGCTTTGAGCGCGGCCTGATTAGCGACCTTGCCAGGAGCATTTGGCTCTGGTGGTGTTGATGCAGATGAACTCAGTACTGCTTCGCCATCTTTCGCCATCGGGATTTGGGTTTTATCGTGTGCCCACTGCAGAGGAATTCGCATACCAAGACCAACCAAGCCAGGCAACGAATCAGATAGATGCTTCAAATCTTCCGCTTCGGTCAGGTCAAACTCGAAGCGAGGCGTTCGGCGATGGTGCTGATAGCTCTTACCGTTTAGCGCATAAAGTGGATACACCACATCACGAGTCAACGTGGCCGCGAGTCTGGTTAAATCAAAGTCGCGGATCTCTTCTCTTACTTCGTTGTGCACATTACCCAGCGCATTGGTGCTGCTCTTGCCATCGGCCTGAGAGGTCAACGTGCCGCCTAGAATCGCTTTAGATTGCGATTTCTCACACCAACTTATCATTGCCATAAACGGATCAGATTGCCCATCTGCCGCGTTTTGGAAATCAATATCCATGCCTTTAGGAATGATGCCACCAGCGTTATGGCCAATGCTCATGACCGCACGCATTAACGTCATCTTTTCTTGCTCGGTCGCACCCTCTGGGTATTTACCCAGACGGATTGGTAAACCATAAATCTCCAGGAACTCAGCCAAGTCGCGCACACTGTAATTCTTAAACAAGAACGGCCATGCCAACACACGCACTAAGCCACGACGCGTGAGATAACCGGATTTCGCTTTAGCGGTATGGCGTATCCAGCCAAACGGCTGCAGCTCAGCCCCTTCATGGCTGCCATCACGTAAACGCAATTGGTTACGGTCGTCAGGGTGCGTTTTGAACCAGGAAGGATCGCGATGATGCACGTTTTGGATATAGTGCACCCCACCCTCATATTCCCAATCCAGCTCAACATTGGAAAAGCTTTTTAAGGTCGCGTCACTCAAATCAAAAATGGCATCGTCCAGCCAGGTTGCATCTTCCAATACTTCCTGAACCATTTCGGCATCGGCTTTCTCTTGTGCTGTGGCGTTACGTGGTGGTTTGATGTTCCAGTCCATGCCCTGCAGCGCCATACGACGTTTGCCTAACTCACTTTGAATATGAGCGTCTTTCTCTTCCATATCTTCGGCAAGTTCACACTGCGCTTTTAAATCACCCTGCTCAGCATCGCGCATTAGTCGAGCCAATTTAGCCGGTGTTAAACCAGAGGATGGGTGGTCAGCAAATTCTCGATGCAAGGTTGCCAACTTTGCGTCTGTTTTGGTTTGTGGCTCATCAAGCACATCCATCTCAATCGGACGGCCCCATAAGTCCACGATATTTGATTGTCGTTTAGCCATAAGTATTCCTTGCCTGTTTGCTACCAGGCACCACGCTCAAAGGCATGGTAGTCGTCATAATCATCGTCGTTAGAATTGGGAATGGGAGTGAATTCAATGGCGCTGCCTTCCATCCAGCTGGCGCGAACGGCCATGGCAAGCGCAACCGCAAAGTCACCGTGACGCTGCTTACCGTCCTGGCCTTTGGTTTTGCCTTTGTCGATTTTCGGCACCCCGTTCACCACCTGGATATGGCAAAGGTCTCCTTTGACATCTTCATTACGTGGCAGCTCTAAGTTTTGACTCTCGAATTCCGCTTTCAGTTTTGGCATCCACTCTCGATACCAAGGGTCATTGAGTGATACCTGGTCAATCATCTCCGTCCCGTAGCGAAGTGCCGCTGCTTCTGCCAAATAGCCACCGTTACCCGTCGCATCGTAGGCCATACCACGCTTACGAGGCAGACGATCCAACAGATAGAACATCACCTGACGCTGAGCGTCATAGGTCATGTTGCGCAGCTCAACATAGAAAGGGACGTATTTGGTCAGGTCACGACGCTCACCCAGTGGCACAAAAATCGAAAGGTCACCACGGCGTGCAAAGTCTTCCCCAAACGAGAAACGATGCTGGGGATTGAGCTTGTCCAGTTCTGGCTGTAAGACGGTTTCACACCAATGCTGCACAAATAGATTTCGAGCACTCTCCGGCCACTCCATGAAGTTCTTGGGCGCTTCAATCTCAAGGCACGCTGCTCCGCTTTTCATTGCAGCATCGATAAGAACGATAGGCACGTACTGCCCACTGGAGGCTTTCGGCACACAGTAATACTCTTCGAGCGCATCATCTTCAGTGGCAGTATCTTTGAGTAGGTTTGCTTTCCACTCGTCTTCTTTTTCTTGGGTCCACTCGACTTTTTGAATCTGACAAATACGCTGATACAAGCCTTCCGCACAGGCGTCATCGAGCGTAATGGTGTGCACGCTATAACGCTTTTTCCCAGCGCGACTTTCTTGGATAAGCTGGTTGAATAAGTTATCGACACCATTATGGGTGGAGATTAAGCGGACTTTTGCGCCCCACATGGTCAGAGCCAGTGCGGCTTTCAACACTTCAGCTAAGCGATCATGAAACGCTGCCTCATCGATGATAACCGTGCCCTGCATACCGCGCAGGTTGGATGGGTTACTTGATAGCGCCTGAACTTTAAAGCCCGATTCGAAATAGATGACAAAGGTAAGGATGTCTTTATCTTCATCATTCAGAACATCTTCCTGCACTTCGCCTGCGGCTTTATCGAACATCTTGGCCCACATGGCGACGGCATCGATGAACTCACGCGCCATCTCTTTGTTCGAGCCAACGTAAAAGACGTTAGAGCCACCATCGGTCTTGCTTGTGCCTGCCGTTAATGCCGAGTCTGCCGCTTCCGCAAAAGTTAAACCGGTACGGCGTGACTTCTCCGCAATCTTGAGCACTGAGTCATCTTGAATCCAACGCTTTTGGTAACCGAGTAGCAACTCATCTGGATCAAACTCTATCAGCATCCCTTTGGTTGCTTCGTTGAGTTCTGGCAGGTTGGCAATGGTCATTATTCAATCCCCAGCAGTTCTGCTTTAAGCATCTTAACGGTATCGCTTGTCATGCCTGCTTTCTTCGCAACCGCTTCAGCTTTGTCGGCAGCTTCAGTAAAGGCTTGTTTACGGATCTCCTGCTCTAACTTCACGCTGCCCGTTTGAGCTTCTTGCAGACGCTTAATCGCGAGAGCCAGCTGCCCCATGGTTTTAGGATCGATAGGTTTATTTTCCTCAAGCTTGTCCATCTGGAATTCAAAGATGTGTGACTTGCCGATCTCAATCAAAGCGCGTGAAATATCGGTTTGTGGCATCTCACCAAACTGACCTACCCACTGCTTGGTTAGCTCTTGCGCCTGGGCGTAACGCTCCATCCCTTTGCGAAAGGACTGGGCATAGCGGCTCATCGCATTGCGCTTGATGTACTCAGGGTCTTCGGATAATCCTTTCTGGTCGATTTCATCATTAATCAGCGTACGGATACGCTCCTGACTCATTCGGCCATCACGCAACAGCATGTTTAACTGGCTTTTAAGTTCATCCGGCAATTGGTCAATTTTACTGACGCGGTGCTTAGTGTGTTTCTTTGAATCGGTCATAAAGCCCTCTTAAACGACGAGTAAACGATGACAACGCCGGGCGAATAATCGGGCGACAACGGATGTAATAACGAAACTTCGCGTATTGGAACGCGCTATAAGACGCCACCCACAACAAGTAAATCTTCATTGGTTCTGACATAGACTCACCTGCTTTTTATGGGCTTGGACGTTTCACACCAGGATGAACCGCTTGCCCTGTGGCAATATCAATCCCACGTTGTTTAATCGTGGCGACTAAGGTGCCATTGATGTCTTTGGTTGAGATCAAGCCCTGCTCTTCGAGCCAGTAGATTTCGGCGCGAACGGTATCACGACTGACTAGGTGACCATACGCATCTAAGCTGTGGTCGAGCACACTGTCATTAGCGGTGTAGCCCACTGATTCATTGAGAATACGCAGCATCACCAACCGTCGGTCTTGCTGCAGAAGTTCAACCATTGCCATTGTTTCTTTCCTTTAGTTCGTTTTCGAGTAGCAACTGAGCCAGATGGTTAACGGGTTTAAGCTCGGCCCTTAGTTCTCGGATTTCAGCCTTTGCATCAGAGAGCTCGATGCGCAGCTGGGTTACTTCTTCATGACCAGGTAAGGCATCCACTTTCGCGTGCATGGCTGTCATTTCCTGCCTGACGGCAATCAGGTCTTCGGTTTTGGCGTAAGTTTTTTTGAGCACAAACACCACGATGATCCAGCCAAGCGTGATGCCGCTCATCACCCAAGGGGTAAAGGTTCGGATTAGCTCCAACGATTCAGGCTTCACGGTGCCTCCATTTCAGCCAGGCAATCCACGCAGTGCGTCGCGTCTGGCTTAATCGCTAATCGCGCTTTTGGGATTGGCTCCAGGCATTCAGAGCAAATCACAACATCAGCAATTTTCTTCTGAATGCCCTGACCACGTTGCGTTCTCGCGCTCTTGATACACCGCTCCAACTCGCTGTGTTGCTTCTCGACCGACTTGTCGATCCAATCGCTCATTGAGTCAGTCCTTTATCTTTCTCACGGTGACGTAAGCCCATGTAAGTCACAGCTAAGCCAAGAAGTAACGAGGCAACGGTTAAATCAGGTGCTGGAGTCGTGATCAGGTAATAGCTCGCTGAGCCACAACTGACGAGTGCCATTAGTGGACGCGACCAACGTACGACTTTGTCTGTCGCCGTGTCGCCCTTTCGAATGGTGTCTTGGGTTTCATGGTGGTCAGCTTGGCGGTCTTGTGCTGCGATTTTGGCGCGTTCGGTGAGCTCTTTTTCAAGACGAACACGAAGCGTTTCTAACTCTAGCTTTTGTTCTGGTGGCAACGCTTCAAGACAATGGTTCACTGCTGCTTGTTTGGCGTCTGTCGTTGTCAGCTCTCGATGAGCAACTTCCACAGCATCCGCAACTTTATCTGCAGCGTTGTTGCCCCCAAGCAACGCAGAAATACCACGAATGGCTGCTGGGCCGACCTGTAACGCCAGTGCAGCTATTGTTGAAAGTGACATGAGCGTATCTCCCTGAGTTTCTCTAACGGGCTTGACGAAGTTGGTGCTTTCACCAGGCCCAAATGGATGTGAATGTCGGCTGGCGTAATACTCTTCCAGCCGCGATTAAAATAGGATTGCAGGGTGGCATCGTGACTATGTAACGGTGGACGTGATGGCACAGCAGCATTGTTGTGTTGAGCTTGCTCTTCAGCCTCTAGCCGTTTTTCTCGCCCACGTTGATATGACCAATCCCAGTTGCGCCCCATGTTGCACCTACGACTTGATGATTAGCTTGGCTGGCTTGCCACCCAGCTGGTGCATGAGGTGATTAAAGGCTGAACGAGAATCGAGTACTGCCCACTGATTACGGCCTTGTTTGTCTTTAAGGACTCCGAAATCAAACCCCACACCGATACAGCCCTGCAGTTGGTCAACTCGGTTCGCCACATGGATAAGAATGTGAGTGCGCTGCGATGGCCCCCAGATAGTGACGCCTTGCTCTTCGCCATCAAGGGCGTAGCATTTGCCGAACTTAGGACTCTGGTGAGGCACCAGGTCGTAGTGACCATCAGGAACGCAAGAAATCATGGGCGCGTTGTCCTTCCACGGGCGCTCGATGGTTTTGCAGATTTCATTGCCGAATTCATCACACAGCACACCAAAGGTGCCGTGTTCAAAACCTCGACGGTGAAGAACTAAAGTTTGTAGGCTTTCAGGCATGCTCATATCCTCACGAATTGCATAGATTCCGTTGATTGTTATGAACATTTTGATTTGGGTTGGTGGGGAGCAGGAATTCACCCGCAACAATGGAGAGTTGAAAAAAGATCAGGTAAAAAAACGCCCCCAGAGTTGGAGGCGTTGGTTATTCAAATAGGCTGAATTGACGGCGCTGGATTTCTACTTGTCTCATCCTGGCAATGATTTCGTAGATGGTTTTGCTGGTCAGGTGGTGACGTTTGGCTAACTGCGGAACGTTACGGCCATTGAACTCGTTGAAAATCTCCATATCGCGGATTTGCTGCTTGAGTTTGTCACCGCGTGGCAAGTACACCTGCATGCCGCCCATGTACTCGCCAATGCTCATCACCACTTTTAACGGTAAGTCAGGAGTTTCGATACCGGCTTGCTTTAGCTCGTTGGCCACAACACCATGCAGTTCCAAAAGCATTGCAGGCCAAGCTGCACTGCCTTCTGGTAAATCACCAATATGGTCTAGCACCTTGCTATCGATTTCTTCGTCACTAAACATTTCTCGCTGAGCCATCTTCACACCCTCCCACTTCATATGGGAAGTATGAAACAGTGAAAATGATCCTCAAGAGGAAGTTACCTGCGAAAAGATCGTCACAGGTTCCAAGAATCCTTACCTTTTTCGTCCTTCTTGTCCTCAATAAGTTTTAGTTCAGACTTGTCTTGTAGTTGACGATAAGACTCATTGAGCATTGCGACTGACTGTTCATTAAAATCATTATCGTTACTCGCTAGACAGTGCATTGTTCCACCACTAGCATTGAATTTATAAACTTCTTTAATTGAACGCGCCAAATCATTTTTAGCCTGAGGCACCTTAATTAGCTGTTCATTTTCTAAATGCTCAATTACTTTCTCGACGATTTTCTGCTCCTCTTCCTCAATATTTCTTTCAGCCTCTTCAACAAATTGAGCATAAGTTTCATCCGAAACCGCGTTTCTCAGTTCTCTTGCTTGTGTAAGCTTCATCGTTAAATCTGTGATGGAAATAGCCAAGTCAGTAAATGACTTCAAAGCTTCAAAAAGAACCTTCATAGCTGCCGCACCTACGATAAGATCGACAATAAAAGAGCCTCTATCCGCGTTTACAACCTCAAAGGTTTCTGGCGCTTCTCCTACAGACATCGAGAAACCCCTCGCGATCATATTCCAGCTCTTAGCCCAAGTATTAAACTCTACTAGGTTGTTTATAGATGCTTCATTATGGAAAGTGATCCGGGTTAAAACCTTTCCTTCTGGAACCTCGATCGGCAACAACGTCTTGCCCTCAATTACTACAGGCAGTTGAGTGTTAATTTGAGTAAACGCAGCATTAGCTTTTTGTAATATTTTGAGATAACTATCTAAGGTTGTAAGAACGTAATTGGGATCGTCTTCGGCCATCGAAAACAAAAGCTCAAAATGACTAAATGCATTCTCTGTCACTATTGAACTCAAGTTGAGATGGTTTAGGCAACGCCTTTGATTTGATGTCAGGCCACTATAATCGATTTGCTCTAGCAAACCTTTCAATTCGGAAAGCCTTGTTTGTATGTGTGGTTTATACGACTTCGAATTTTTTTGCGCTTGTATATTTTTAGTAACGGTAACTACGTTGGACAGAGTAGCATTCAAGTTCAAACTACTCACGTTTTCCAAATACCACTTCGACAAAGTATATAATTCATCAATTTGCATATTTTGTTCAATCTCCATGTAGCTCTTCCAGTAGACATACCAAGTACTCAAGAGCTAATCACTAATTTACTAAACTCTAATCCCACAACTCTTCAACGCAGTAGATAAGGATTCATCCAACTCATACTTTCCGGTTGTGCCTGAATTTGTCACACCTTCAGAACGGTAAATTAGTGTCTTACCTTGCAGCATTTCATTGAGAATTGCTCTCGCTTTGTCACCAGTCGTCGCGGTATAGGGCTGCAACATTTGGTTAGTTGTCTGTTTTGAGGTTTCGATAGCGGACTTAACAATTTGTTGTTGGTCTTCAGGCAGGTTTTCGTAGTAACTGTTCATCGCTGAAAAGTCGATGCTCTTGTCTACTGGCGTCTCTGCATTGGTGATTGTCCAAGCTTTGTTGCTATCAATTCGCAGCTGTACAGTGCCAACCGGAACTTGGTATTTACCGCCGCTCATAACACCAACTCGCAGTTCTCCACCCACTTGCTCAACAAATGGATACAGCTTGCCAACCTCAGAGTAAACACTATTGCCTGTATAGACAGAGCCTACTGTCACTTTACAGCGAGATTCATCGGTAAACTCGTCAACTGAACTATCTGCGACCCAATGGACACTTGGCGAAGTTGCACAGGCAGATAAGAATACAGGCAAAAGTAATATTGACTTTTTCATTAAAACACATCCATTTGAATAGTAACCAAATGCATAGTAACTGATTTGAGCGTCACAATAGAACGCGCTCCAAGAAAACAAGAATTCAACCACAAAAAAAACCACTCCGAAGAGTGGCTTGGATAAGAGATAGGTGCATATTTATTTTAAATTCGTTTAGAAGTGGTCGTAAAAAAGCCCTCATTCGAGGGCCAATATTTAGTTTGGAAAGTTTCTAATAAGCCGATACGTAATCTTGGTATTGTCTGCTTCCAAAACATCAATCAAAGCACCCTTATAACCAATTTGATTCGACTCACTTAGGTCATACTCGGCTTCATTATTAAAAGCTGGTCTTGCCATATCATTGGAAAACTCACGGTAACTAATATTGATTTTATTTCCTACCTTACCGCTGTATATCAAAGTCTGTTGGAAGCTGTCATGAAATTCTGACAGCTTCTTAGTGATAGAGAACTTCCCATAAGCATCGTCTGCACAAGCCTTAGCACCAAAAATGGTGACAAAACAAACCTCATTTTGTTGATTATTTTCTACAGCGATGCCCTGTATAGGGTCCGCTAATGCAGCTTTGATCACTCCAACAGGTGAGAAAAACTGTTGCTTGCTATCATATCCGAGCTGCTTGTAGTCACCCTCGGGTATATCATACGAGAAACTTTCAATCATGCTTGTAACGCGTAACACGCTCATTTCAGCCATTGTGCCTTTACTTACCAAATGGTCTCCGACATAAGCAGTTTTAACTTCACCAACAGATGGATAGTCAACTTTAGTGATCGAGTTTGCTGGCGAACCATTGTATTGAACAGATGTACAGCCACCCAACGCAGCTAACGACAACCCTACTAAAAGTAATTTATTATTAAACATATAGTTCCTTTATTTTTAGTCCCACTGAACGGCATATAGTATACGCCCCTGATTGCATTTTAAAATGAACGTTGTCTCATAATAAAAAACCACTCCGAAGAGTGGTTTGGATAAAGGTAGGTGCATTTCTAAGGTTGCCAGCCAAGCTCTTTCAACCGACTCGCAATAGAGCTTTCTTTGCCTAATGGGTCTTGTCCCGCCTTGAGCATGCGTTCAGCCTGTTCAAAGTACCAGGCAGAGCCATCGTCATTTGGTTGACTCACTTGCGGCCCAGCTTGCTTGCCATCTGGAGAGCCACCTAATCGAGTCGCTGCAGACTGATAGACCTGCTTTAAGTAGTTGTGGTTTGCTAAGGGTTTTGAATCGCTATAGCTAGAACGTTTTTCATGAATCTTACTGACTGTTTCCGCTAAGGCTGAAGCCAAGACATGATCGGCTCGGTACTTTTCCAATACTTCTCGCAGCAGCTTCACCGCTCGCGCATTGGATAAATCCTGCTTGGCCGGACGGAACAGGCCCAAATAGCTCAACATTGGTTTGGCGACAAAATCTGGCAACTTTGCCACCTCTCCCAAAAGCTCTCGACCTGCATCATCCTGAACCAGCGCTTCTAAGTGCAGGTTGGCATGACAAACAGGACATCTCGATAACTTCATTCAACCTCCCCTGTACCTAATGATTTTATTCTTTTGGCCCTTGGTAATGGTGTGTTTCGCCAATCTCCACAATGCCGTTCAAGGTAAGCTATCGCCTCTTCCTCTGTTTTACTGCCATGGGTTCGCACGTGCTTAATAAGCTCCTTGGCCTTGCGATTCAAATTGCTCACTCGGCCTCCTTACGTAAATTCAGCATCCAGTTGTAATGCTCGGCAATAGCGTCATAACCCATGGGTTTATTGGTGCGCTCATTCCACGGTACGGTCCAACCCTTGTCTTTCATCTCGTCAATCATGACTCGACGGTGCCAGCGTTTAAGCGCTTCTAGCACCTGTGAGGCTTGGTCTTCATCACACCAGGCAATGCAGTCCACTTTGTCTTTTTGATTTTTGAGGATGCGCTGAGTGTATTTATCCAGTGCACTCTCAGAACGGTCACGTACAAAGCCATGGATAGCCATCAAGATCCAAATGGCACGGCACTTATCAATAATGGTGTTTTTCGACTTGCCCGACTTAGGGCTTAAACGGCGTTTAAATGGCTTTTTACTGCTGTTTACCTTGCGTTTAAATCCTTTGACCTCTAATGCCGAAAGCACTTGTTCAAGCTCTTTGATGTTCATTTTGCTGCAAGAGGTTTTGTTCGTTTCACTTTCCAACAGCAGACGATAAACATCATCTTCCAGAACCAGCTCGCGTTTGGCAACATGGATGATTTGGATAAGGCGGTTACGGTTAACCATTGCATTCCGCCTCCACTTTCAACTTACAGCTTGGGCAGTAACTAAACCCTGTATCCCAATCAAAGTCCCAACCGTTACCAGTTTCTGCCTTTTCAACTTCGATCACACCATCGTCGGGATGTTCTAAACGGAGGTCTAGCTCTTCATGACACCCGTTAGCGTCACATACTAACTTTGCTTCAAACATAATATTTCCTGAATTTTGGGTAAAAAAATCCCCGCGATAGCGGGGATATACATCTGTTGGCTACCGTTCTAAGTGCTCTATGGCATCACTGGTTGGGGCGGACCATCGCCCTTGCACCCATCTCAGGGCGGCTATCACGCCGTCTTCGTAGGTATCATCGTGGTATCCCGTTCCTTCGATTTCAATCAGCGTCTGCGCTAGATCGATTTCTTTCTCGACGGCCTCTTGGTCATGGGGGCTGGTAAACTGTGTCATGCTGCCTCCTTCTCGTAACGCCAAGCCCACTTCTCACAAAACTGAGAGCGGCTTTCTGCCCAGTGACGGTTCTCTGGTTTAACTGCGTAGTTTGCTGCTACCTGCCAGGCAAAAGCGGCATCTTTGAGGTAGCCGACCTGTTCTAAACTGGCCGCATGCTCGGCATAGTCTGGATAATTGCTTTTTTCCTTTGCCATCTTTTCCTTCCTTAGAGCTTTGAGATATCGAGAGGGAACTGCTTGTACTGGCCGTTTTCCTGACGCTCATAAATACGCAGGTAAGCACTGGTTCCCGTGACTTGTACTGAATCAGCAATCGCTTCCATTGCTTCCATCCAGTCAGGCTCATCGATATTGAGTGAGCGCAATGAAAGCACTGAATTCAAATCAATGTGGCCTTGCTTATTGACTCGGAACGCATGCTCCACCAGCGCTTTAATGTGGTCATTCGCACCTTCTGACCAACGGCTGATACAGCTATCAATCTTGCTCTTCGCCACTTGAATACGTTCATCGAATACGCGGTGCTCACCCACAGCACGCATCAACTTGTACTTGCCATCAAACGACAGCAATGAAACGTTGCCTTTGGTGCCGCCGTACTTCACGTCGTATTCCTCTGCCGAAAGGTCAACAAAATCACGAATCTGGCTCATTGCCATGGCTTTGAATTCAGCTAAAGCTTGTTGAGCGGCCTTGGCTTTCTCCACGATTTCCGTGACCAAATCATCACGTAACTTATCGATATCTTTAACCTGAGATTCAGGTACTAAGGTTCCATTGGCTTTTAGGCGATAGCCTTCTGGTACTGCTACTTCTGACATTTAGTAATTCCTTGTGGTTTCGCGCATTCAGGAAGCGCAAGTAAGACTCTTTTGGTGAGCTTTTCAGCCAGTTGGTTAATGCCGCTGCAATCACCTTCGTTGGTGAGAACCGCGTAACGCACCTTGTTGTTTTCTGTATCCAGCGATACATCGATAACCACTTGGGCACTTAATGCAGTCGACATGGCAGGTCTCCTTGCTTCCAGTTCACGGTACAACCGTCAACCTGCAGTGTGTAAACCGTGGAATAAACGCCCTTTAAAAACTGTTTAATCTCGACGGCTTTAGCTTTCATTTCAGGCGTTGGCTGTTCGATATTAATAATCACGCCGCGTGGTGTTTTCATTGCTACTACTACTTTGCAACCGTAATGGCGAAGCTTCTTTATAACGTGGGAAGCCTGTCTTTCTTGGTTGCTGATTGTGTTCGTTGTAATGGTCATAAATCACCTTCCTTGTGAACCAGTTTCCTCCTTTATATAGGAGGAAGCTGATTCACTTCGGTTATTGCTTTGGCTATTTTTTATACTTCGATGCCCAAAGTAACTGGTTGTATTTGGCGGCAAGCTTTATTAACTCCGCCTCCAGCAATTCGTTTAATCGAAGTGAGTTGCCTTTTGCTTCTCTCTTTAAAAACGCCAATTGGTTATCTAGGTTGTAGATGTCGCTTTCTTCCGAAACTACGCTGATAGCTTTAGTGTTGGTGGTTTGCTCCAATTTCGAATGAGGACAACCTGAACGACAAGCCTTGTACAACCGCACTCGCTCCCTGTTGGACGAAGAAAACGGGCGCTGCTGATTATCTGCACATTCGTGTATTGGGATGTCACCTTTGACAGGACAAGTCACTGTCCTTGTCAGGTACATACCCTCAACTTTGATTCGGATATCCTCCACAGAACCTGGATAAACACCTCGAAGCGTTTGGCTGAGTTTAGATGTGCTGATGCCCAGCTCCTTCGCAACTTTGTTCTGAGAGTTACCAGGCTTTTCTATCTCTGCTTTTAACGCATCCAACCAAGTTTTTTCACTCATCAGGTTTCCTCCTGAAAAGGAAAGAAGCGCCCTTTAATCAGCACTCCATCGGCCGTAATTTCTGGACATGCGCTACTCAAGTTAGCGTTCAAGCGGTAAAGCTCTCCGTCTGGGCCATTAACCTTGCGGATGATCTTCGCTTTCATCAACGGACGTAAAAAATTGCGTCCTGTTGATAGAGCAGCTGAAGAAGTCGCGCATAAGTCATGAAGAGAAAAAACTTTGAGTACTCGACATGAATTCCATAACCGTTGATTTACTTTGGGGCGATTCGGTCTTTTCTTTTTTAAGAACCGATTAGGAATTGGGCTAGGATCGACAACGCGATATCGATTCTTTAAAAGGCTTGGCCCTTTATCCACTAACTCCACTCGCCCTAACTCAACTAGCATTGAAATAAGGCTCTTGGTTCTTGAATTGTTTAACTCTACTGCCTGCACTATCTGCATCCCGGTGAACTCTTTGCCGCCGAGCTGCTTGATATACGACCAAGCAAGCTGTCGCTCTGTCATAACACCCTCGCTAAACTCTCATTCCGTGGAAAGGCTGATCGCCCCACGCATCGAGCGTGACAAGATCGAGGTCATTAGCGACTGCTAGAGATTCAATTTTTTGCAGACCAATAGTGATTCGACGTAGCTCACCACCAGTCGCCATGCGGAGGTGCTCTAATAAGTCATCCTCAACTTGAATATCATGCTCAAGCAGAGATTCAGCCATGGTTCTGACGTCACTAATGTCGGCAGGTTTGAACTCGACCCATTCAGAAATACGGTTGTAAAACTGTTTATGACTGCTAATACGACGTGCAATTTGGTCCATCCCGATGAGGATGATTGGCACCTCAGTGCCATCATATAAATCACGAATGGTTTCGAGCAGGCGCTTGTCATTCATCAAGTAATCCGCTTCATCAATGAACAAAGGGCGCTCATGCATACTCATCTGCTCAATGATGAAGTCCACATTTTTGCTGATGCGATGCATTGGCTGTGCGCCAAGTTCTTCAACAATTCGTTGCAGCAAGCTGCTTGTCGAATCATGCGCTCGGGTACTGACATAAATGCCATTGACCTGATTGTAGAGGTAGGTTGTTGTTGTGGTCTTTCCTAGCCCGCTGGGTCCATGCAGCAAACCGATACCAGGAACGCCATATGAGCGTTGTAACAACATCTCTAATGCGATCTGTGTAGCAAGAAGGTTTTTAACTGGTGCAACTACTGGTTTCATTGCTAAACTCCTTTATAGCACTTTTAAGTTTGAACTTTTACTGACGGTGTTTATATGGCGCATCATGCTTGGCGGCGGTGCGCCATAATATTTTCAATAGCCTTACGGCTGAATTTGTTCTCTGGGTTCTTCAAATACTTCGTTAAGAATTCCTCCTCTTTTTCAGTTAACTCACGTTCAAGAGATTGACTGGCAATGTATTTCGCCTTCTCATGAATGTTTCTGATTGCCATGCCTTTCTGTTCTCGAACCTGTTCTTCTTGTTGAATTAGGTGCTGCCTTGCTATCTCTAAGCGCTCCAGCTCATCTTCACTTCGAGAGGTGTCTTTGTGCTTCGCTTTGTTGGCTTTTGATAGTGCGCCTAATACTTGGTTGTCTACCGTTTCAGCTGGTAGATCCAACCCTGCCAGGTTGTTTTTGGCCTTATCAGCTGCCAGAGATTCAGCGTATTGAGTGTCAATGCCGAACTCACTTTGCAGGCGCTTAGCACTTTTTCGGAAATTGCTAATTTCTTTGTTGAACTTCTTACGAGCGGCTCTGAACTTCTCAGGTGAGATGCTCTTACCGACCAACTCATCGTTAACCGCTTCAACGTAAGTACCGATGTCTTCCAACGAGTAAAGGGTTGCGGAGCCAACATCAGATGGGTCCAAAAACACTCGTACTTTTTTGCGGTCCCAGTCTGGATTCATTAGCTCTGGAGCTGTGTACCTAACTGACTGTGCTTTCACTCCACCGCGTATTACGGTTGCTTCACCAACAAAGTTGAGTAGAAGGTCGATACTGTGCGGGTCTGACAGTTTTCTTGGCTTGTAGCCACTAGACACATAACGGTTAAATGGCGTATCACCTTTAAGCCCTTCGTGCGCCGTATGGTTGTATCGATGCTCCAGCCAATCGTTCATCACCTCCTCTAATTGAGCGGGTGTTAATGCCAACTCTAACGCTTCTTTTTGTAGCTTCTTCTTGCCTTCACCAATTCTCTGAGCAAAAGCTTTTGCTGCTTCAATCTGCTGTCTATCAGAGACACTGTGACCGATGTAACCAGGCAGTAACTCAAATAGAGCTCGGCTTAGCGTCCCGAAAAAGCGCTCGACATATGGCTTTTCCCAACCAGAGAACGGATTAGCTCTCGACTGATCCAAATCCAGCATCTGCATTACGGTACTAACTCGATTCGAGACGTAGTCAGAACCGTTATCGGTACGAGCTACACCACCAGGGTTAAGGATGCCCCAGTCGAGGATGCATTTACGCAGTAGCAAGCAAATGCCTTCTGACGATGAAGTAGGAGCAAGCAACAGTTTCACTCTGCGACTGTAGACATCGATCGCGGCAATAATGCTGTGCCTAACCAGCTTGCCATCCACGTTTAGTTGAACGTCTGTTGGCGTACTATCGAACTCCCAGCAATCGTTAGGAGCTGAAATCCATGGGTACATTTTCCCGTATAGAGGTCGATGCTTGTTGTTGTATGCGTCGGGGTTGGTCAAGTTGGTAAACTTCGCCCCATTACCCGCAAGCCACTTATCTCGCCAACGGCAAACAGAGCTGGCCGAGGGAATATTCCAATGCGGGAACGCAGACGACTTTTCCTTTAGCATTCTGTGCATCACATTTGGTCGCTTCGCTAAGTGAGGCTTGTTAGTAATCAGCGCAATTAGGTAATTCTGAATTTCTGGTTGTTGCTCGATAAGCCCTGATTTTTTATTGGACTCATACTTACCAGCTAAACGTGCAATACCTTCCTGCTCTAACTGCTTTTTCCAACGGCGCAACGTACTGAAACTGACTTGAGATACCTCTCTTAGAATCCAGTTATCCAGCTCAAGCAGCCCGCTGTTGTATGCATTAACAAACTCGTGCTCACCTGCAACTAAGTTGTTGGCCAGTTTGAATGGTTCCAGAAACATAGCTCTCAACTCTACAATCCGTGCTCTGGCGTTAGCTCGGTTCTGCTGAGCCTCAGGTAAGCTATTTAAGGCAATAGCCGACTTCATTCTCGCTTGACGAGTTGATGCAAAAGACTGCTTTTCACCACCTTCGAATAATGCAACGTCTTTTACGGCTTCTTGCGTGGCTTTATCAGACTTAGCCAACTTAGAAACCATCATTTTTTGCAGGTAAGATCTTGTTTCTAGTGGTAGTGAAGATATGTGATATTCACTGCCCTTACCCTTGGTACGCTTCTGAGATTTCCATAGCTCCTTCTGTGCTTTTGTTCTTACATTCCTATCGGTACTAGGTAACCCTGGCAGCCCAGCTAGCTCAGTTGGAGTAAACCATTCCTTATTCATGTGGACCTCCAACCAAATCTTGCCCAATCGTTTCAGACAGCTTTTTCATAATATCCATGTAAATTCTGCCCTTAATTTTCTTTTGGGATTCCGGTGCATGTATTTGAATACACTTCTGCACCGTCCTAGGCGAGTAACCCTGCTCGATAGCCCAACTGCGACAGCTATAACCTTTGCGGATTAAAGCTGCATGTATGTCTCTTGCAGTGACTATATCCATGCTTTCAGTTACACTCTTGTTCTCGTTCGCACTGCGAACTCTTAATTAAAACGAACCACAGTACGCACTGCGCACTGTGGTAATGATAATAGTGCGTACCGGAGTTAATTTCAACACCAAGGTACGCATCCGTTTCAATTAATGCGATCTTTAGCTATTAAAGAAATATATATCTTTGATTTGATTGGATATTTTTAAAAACGGATCTTCAGATGACAAAACGGATCGATGATCCGATTCAACCAGAGGGAATCGGATCGGTAGCTGTGCGCTTGGAACAATTGATTGGCGAAGAAAGCTTACGCCAGTTCGCAAAGCGTACTGAAGTAACAGAAGGAGCTTTAAGAAAGATACTTAAAGGCTCGATACCCAACCTAGAAACAGCATTTAAGATAGCCTCAGCCTGTGGTGTATCTATTGATTGGTTGGCAACAGGCAAAGAAAGCAGCCAAGATGGCAAAGCAGCTGACGCTACTCCAGCTAAGCCTTCTCCTATCAATCCAGTAGAAGTGTTTGAAGAGGAGTTTTGCTTAGTACCAGGCTTCCATATTCAGGTTTCAGCCGGCAATGGCTGTGATGCATTTGACCAGGAACCTAAGCGTTGGCTGGCTTTCAGAAAGAAATACCTTAAGTTCAAGAGATTAAACCCTGAGCGCTGTGCTGTTGTGTTCGTGAGAGGCGACTCTATGGCCGACACTATTACAGACAATGACTCATTGTTGGTTGATAGGGATTCAACAACCCCTATTGACGGCAAAATATATGTGGTTCGCCTGGGTGATGAGCTTTATGCCAAGAGAATCCAGAAGAGCTATGACGGCTCACTGACTCTTATCAGTGACAACAAGGATTACGCTCCAATCGAAGTACCAAAAGACAAGCTAGATCAGTTGTGCATCGTAGGCCGTGTGGTTCAGAGAGCTACAGACATTTAAATGAGCTTTAAACGCCAAATCGGATACTCTTTATCAATTTGAGCGTTTTCTCATTTTTTGCGCTAACTAGGAAAATTTCAGCAGATTTTTTTCATTTCTAGTGGATTTTGTTTTTTCGAGCTGATAGTATCCTCAGCCGTTGAAAGACGTGGACTTCCGACTTATTTCGGCCAAATCCTATCTATTCCTTATGTTTTTCATATTAGATGGTAGGTTACATGAGTGCTCGGTAAGATTCGTCCCGCTTTCAAGCAAAGCAATTCCTCCTTAGCTCAGTTGGTAGAGCGACGGACTGTTAATCCGCAGGTCGCTGGTTCGAGCCCAGCAGGAGGAGCCAGATTATAGAAAAGCCGTGTCGCAAGACACGGCTTTTTTTGTATCTTAATCGCCATGAAATCTAAGCCAATCTAGGCGTCATAAAATCACACCGAAATAAGTTCAAATTACAGAACTCATAACATTGTCATAGATAGTGTTCTCACAGTACCACACATTTAATTCTGTCTCTTTTCTAGCAAAAAACAATCATAACCAATTGAATCTATTATTAATGCAATTTAATCATTGAAAAAATGAAAAGCATTCATTTTACTCATACCAAATAAATCCATACGATTAAAAGGGTTAAGAATGGTTCCGTCCTACTCGTCGCCTCCATTCTAATTATCAATAACTTAGGGATTTACTTATGACTATTCCGACAACTGACATGCTAGATGCATGGGCTGGATTTACTGCTGGTGAATGGCAAAACTCTGTCAACACTCGTGACTTCATCCAAAAAAACTATACACCCTATGAGGGAGACGAGACTTTCTTAGCTGAAGTTAGCGAATCCACTTCAGCATTATGGAACCAAGTGCTTGAAGGCATAAAACAAGAAAGCCGCACACACGCCCCTATTGATTTTGACACAGACTTGCCCTCAACAATCACTTCCCACGATGCAGGCTACATCAACAAAGATCTGGAAAAGATCGTTGGCTTACAAACTGATCAACCGCTAAAACGTGCAATCATCGCCAATGGCGGGATTCGCATGGTAAAAAACTCGTGCGAAGTTTATGGCCGCGAGCTAGATCCAACGGTTGAAAAAATCTTCACTGAATACCGTAAAACTCACAACAAAGCGTGTTTCGACCTTTACACCCAAGAAATTCTGGCGTGTCGTAAATCAGGCATCATCACGGGCCTTCCTGATGCTTATGGCCGTGGTCGTATCATTGGTGACTATCGTCGTCTCGCCCTATACGGTATCGACTTCTTAAAAGCAGACAAAAAAGAGCAATACAACTCAACACAAACGTTCTTAGAACAAGGCAACGATCTTGAGAAAACACTTCGTCTGCGCGAAGAAATAGCCGATCAAGTTCAAGCGCTTGAAGACATTCGTCAAATGGGTCTGAAATACGGCATTGATATGTCGCTACCTGCAAAAACTGCACAAGAAGCGATCCAATTTACCTACTTTGGCTACCTAGCGGCGGTTAAATCGCAAAACGGCGCAGCAATGTCACTGGGCCGTACTTCGACTTTCCTAGACGTCTATCTAGAACGCGATATAGCAAACGGTTTGATTGATGAATCACAAGCGCAAGAAATGATTGACCACTTCATCATGAAGCTACGCATGGTTCGCTTCCTACGCACACCAGAATACGATTCATTGTTCTCTGGCGACCCAATCTGGGCAACCGAAGCCATGGCTGGTATGGGCGTTGATGGCCGTACGCTAGTATCTAAAACGACATTCCGGTACTTACATACTCTACATACTATGGGCCCTGCTCCTGAGCCAAACATGACGATTCTTTGGTCAGAGCAATTACCTGAAGCGTTCAAACAATATGCTGCAAAAGTGTCGATTGATACCTCTTCGGTTCAATACGAAAACGACGATCTAATGCGTCCTGATTTCGACAATGACGACTACGCGATTGCCTGTTGTGTGAGCCCGCAGGTTGTTGGTCAGCACATGCAATTCTTTGGTGCACGTGCCAACCTTGCAAAAGCACTGCTTTACACCATCAATGGTGGTATCGATGAAAAATCGAAAGCGCAAGTGGGTCCGGTAGTGGACAAAGTTCAAGATGAAATTCTCGACTTTGACGCTTTGATGCCTCGTTTCGACAATATGTTGGAGTGGCTAGCAACGCAATACGTCACAGCGTTGAACATCATCCATTACTCACATGACCGTTACAGCTACGAAGCATCACTGATGGCACTGATGGATCGCGACGTGCACCGCACGATGGCGTGTGGTATTGCAGGTCTGTCTGTTGTCGCTGACTCTTTGGCGGCAATTAAATACGCGACCGTGAAACCTGTTCGTGATGAAGATGGCATCGCCGTTGATTTTGAAATCGAAGGTGATTATCCAAAATTTGGTAACAACGATGCCCGTGTTGATGACATCGCTTGTGATCTAGTTGAGCGCTTCATGAAGAAAATTCAGAAGATGCACACCTACCGCGAAGCAGTGCCAACTCAATCGATTTTAACAATCACATCTAACGTGGTTTACGGTAAAAAAACGGGTAATACACCTGATGGCCGTCTCGCAGGTATGCCTTTTGGACCGGGTGCAAACCCAATGCACGGTCGTGATGAAAAAGGGGCGGTTGCGTCTCTGGCATCGGTGTCTAAATTACCGTTTGCTTACGCTAAAGATGGTATTTCTTACACTTTCTCAATTGTGCCGAGCGCATTGGGTAAAGATGACTTGAGTCAGAAGAAGAACCTAGCTGCGCTAATGGATGGTTACTTCCATCACGAAGCAAGCAACGAGGGCATTGCGATTGAAGGTGGTCAACACCTTAACGTCAACGTTCTAGACCGAGAGATGTTATTGGATGCGGTTGAACATCCAGAGAAATACCCTCAGTTGACGATTCGAGTGTCTGGTTATGCGGTACGTTTTAACTCTCTAACGACAGAGCAACAGCAAGACGTCATCACTCGTACCTTCACGAATAAGATATAAACACAGTCCATCAAGCACTCAGAAAGTTTAAATAATTAGCTTGTAAATATGCATTGCCCGCCTCTCTTTTCTACCTGGGAGAGGCGGGCTTTTTTTAAAATCACACATTAGATGAAAATTAATAGGTAGTATCCTCTCGCTAACAATACATTCAGCAAACGATTCAATTTCTTATTGATTCATCAAAATAGATCAAATAGACGACTATTTTTCCATCGTGTATGTAAAACCACATCGTTCACTGGTTGTTATTGGTGTCACAAAACACGATAATATCAAGATCGGATTTTAAGAACGTAATAACTATGACCGAATATGTTTTGTTGTTGGTCGGCACTGTGCTGGTGAACAACTTTGTACTGGTGAAGTTTTTGGGCCTATGTCCTTTCATGGGCGTGTCCAAAAAACTGGAAACAGCAATAGGTATGGGCTTAGCGACAACTTTTGTGCTAACGCTCGCGTCAGTGTGTGCGTATTTAGTGGAAAGCTACATCCTTCGTCCACTGGGTATTGAGTACCTTCGAACCATGAGTTTTATTTTGGTGATAGCCGTTGTGGTGCAGTTCACCGAAATGGTTGTGCACAAAACCAGCCCGACGCTTTATCGCTTGCTTGGCATTTTCTTACCGCTGATCACAACAAACTGCGCAGTATTGGGCGTGGCACTTCTTAACATTAATGAAAACCATAACTTTATTGAATCGATCATCTACGGCTTCGGCGCCGCTGTTGGTTTCTCATTGGTGTTGATACTTTTTGCATCCATGCGAGAGCGCATAGCCGCCGCCGACGTTCCTGTGCCTTTTAAAGGGGCATCAATAGCAATGATTACAGCAGGTTTAATGTCACTCGCCTTTATGGGCTTTACAGGTTTGGTGAAGTAAGCGATGAGTACGATTTTAATTGCGATTATCGCGTTAGCGGTTCTGGCTGCGATTTTCGGCGCGATACTTGGTTTTGCTTCTATTCGCTTTAAAGTTGAAGCGGACCCTATTGTGGATCAAATCGACGCCATTTTACCGCAAACTCAATGCGGTCAATGTGGCTACCCTGGTTGCCGCCCTTATGCTGAAGCAATTGCAAATGGCGACCACATCAACAAATGTCCCCCTGGTGGTCAGGCAACAATCGAAAAGCTCGCCGACTTAATGGGTGTTGAGCCAGAAGAATCTGCGCACGATCTCGACAGCAAAATTCCAACCGTTGCGTTTATTCATGAAGACATGTGTATTGGCTGCACTAAGTGTATTCAGGCGTGTCCGGTGGATGCAATTGTAGGCGGAACAAAGGCGGTCCATACCGTAATCAAAGATGAATGTACGGGCTGTGACTTGTGTGTTGCCCCATGTCCGACTGATTGTATTGAAATGATTCCTGTGGCAACGACCACAGAAAGCTGGAAGTGGCAACTTCACTCCATTCCGGTACTTAACATTACGGATGCTGCCGACAATGCAGCGAACGTGAAAGATTCAATTAAGTAAGGTTTCACATGTTGTCTTTGATTGAACAAATTCGTACAGGCGCGCTTTGGGATTTCCCAGGTGGTGTGCATCCGGCAGAAAATAAAAAGCAGTCCAACAAAACTGAACTCGCTCATGCGGCTATCCCGTCAGAAATTGTATTGCCGCTAAAACAGCACATTGGTAAAGCGGGTAACCTACTGGTTGCCGAAGGTGACTACTTATTAAAAGGTCAGCCATTAACGCAATCGGAGACCGGCTTTACGGTTCCAGTGCATGCTCCAACATCAGGTACGCTCACCGCGATTGAGCCACGAACTGTCGCGCACCCTTCTGGGTTAAGTGAGTTGTGCGCAGTCATCACGCCTGATGGGAAAGATGCATGGTGTGAAAGAAACCCCGTCGCAGATTACCAACAAGAAACCCCTGACGCACTGATTGATATTATTCGTCTCGCTGGTATTTCTGGTATGGGTGGCGCAGGCTTCCCTACTGCAAAAAAAATCCAATCAGGTTTTGCTCGTACCGAGATTCTTATCGTTAATGCAGCAGAGTGCGAGCCATACATCACGTCTGATGACAAGCTCATGCAAGAACATGCCGAAGAGCTTATTCAAGGTATCGAAATTGTCGAACATATCCTGACACCAAAGCTCACGATTATTGGCATTGAAGACAACAAACCAGAAGCAATCAAAGCGCTAGAAGCTGCGGCTATAAACAAAGACATCGTTATTCGCGTTATCCCAACTAAATACCCTTCTGGCGGTGAAAAACAGCTGATCAAAATTTTAACCAATAAAGAAGTGCCAAGTGGCGCGATTCCAGCAGATATTGGTATTTTGGTCCAGAATGTTGGTTCTCTTTACGCTATAAAACGCGCAGTCATCGACGGTGAGCCGATGATAAAACGCATCGTGACTCTCACTGGTAAAACCTTCAAACAACCACGCAACGTTTGGGCATTATTAGGGACACCAGTACAAGCACTGTTGGATGAGTTTGGCTATAAAGCAGATAAGAAGTTACAGCGTTTAATTATGGGTGGGCCAATGATGGGCTTTACCCTTCCTCACTCCCAAGTGCCGATTACCAAGACAGCAAACTGTATCCTTGCTCCGACTCGTCGTGAGATCTCTCCGCACCAGTATGAGATGGAATGTATTCGCTGTAGCCAATGTGCAGAAGCGTGCCCTGCTTCGCTGCTGCCTCAACAACTGCAATGGCATGCAAAAGCTGAAGAGTATGACAAACTCGAAGAATTAAACTTAAAGGATTGTATCGAGTGCGGCGCTTGTGCGTTTGTATGTCCAAGTGAAATTCCGCTCGTACAGTACTACCGCCAAGCGAAAGCAGAAATTAGAACTAGAACACAAGAAGCGGAAGCTGCAGAGCGAGCAAAACTGCGTTTTGAAGAGAAAAAAGCGCGTATGGAACGCGAAAAAGCAGAACGTGAAAATCGCTTCAAGAAAGCTGCCGATCAGCGCCGTAAAGAGATGAAGTCTTCTGGCGGCGATGATGCGATAGCAGCAGCAATCGCACGAGTGAAAGCTCAAAAGACAGAAACCACAGAAAAAGCAGAGCCAGCAGTAAAACCCGCCGTAGCGGCAGCCATTGCCAAAGCGAAGGCGAAACAAGCGGCAGCAGCTAAAGCAGGCTCTAGTGAACCTGATAACTCAGAAATGGCAAAACTGCGCGAAGAACGCAAACGTCTTGCTCGCGAACGTAAAGCGCAAAAAGAACAAGGCGAAACGCCAGACAATAACGCTGATGATAAAAAATCGGCAGTTGCGGCCGCCATCGCCCGAGCTAAAGCGAAAAAAGCACAACAAGAAGATTCAACTGAATCTGTAGAATCGGAAACGTCTGCGCAGCAAGACGGCGATCCGAAAAAAGCCGCGGTTGCTGCTGCCATTGCACGTGCCAAAGCACGTAAAGCGAAGCAAGCAGACTCAACTGAAGCGGAAGAAGCTGACGCACCTGCCGAGCAAACCGAAGATCCGAAAAAAGCCACCGTGGCTGCTGCGATTGCACGTGCCAAAGCACGAAAAGCGAAGCAAGCAGACTCAATTGAAGCGGAAGAAGCCGAAGCACCTGCCGAGCAAACCGAAGATCCGAAAAAAGCCGCCGTGGCTGCCGCGATTGCACGTGCCAAAGCACGTAAAGCGAAACAAGCAGACTCAACTGAAGCGGAAGAAGCTGAAGCACCTGCTGAGCAAACCGACGATCCGAAGAAAGCCGCAGTGGCTGCTGCCATTGCACGTGCCAAAGCGCGCAAAGCGAAGCCAGAAACGCAAACAGAGCCTGTTGAAGAAGCAACCTCCGAAGAACCAGAAGTGGATCCGAAGAAAGCCGCGGTTGCCGCAGCAATTGCGCGCGCGAAGGCACGCAAAGCGCAACAAGAAGCTAATAAAAATAATACTGAGGAGAACGAGTAGTGTCGTTTTTTATTGCCAGTTCACCGCATACCCACAGTCGTCGTAGTACGCCAGACTTAATGAAATGGGTGGCACTTTGCGCACTTCCAGGTTTAGTAGCTCAAACCTACTTCTTTGGCTGGGGTACGCTTATTCAACTGATTTTTGCCATTGCAGTCGCTGTATCCCTTGAAGCCTTAGTCATGATCTGTCGTAAACGCTCACCAATGAGAGCGCTACGTGATAACAGTGCAATAGTTACCGCTTGGTTGTTAGCCGTTGCTATACCACCATGGTCTCCGTGGTGGATTATGGTGATCGGGCTTATTTTTGCGATAGTAATCGCTAAACACCTCTATGGTGGCCTTGGACAAAACTTATTCAACCCTGCAATGGTCGCTTATGTGGTCTTGTTGATCTCTTTCCCAGTACAAATGACGAGTTGGAGTGCACCGACATCACTCATACCTGATCATGTAAATTTTGCAGATACACTCTCTTTAATTTTTACGGGCTATGATTACGACGGCTTATCACTTCAGCAAGTTCGCTCAGGTGTTGACGGCGTGACAATGGCGACACCACTTGATGCATTTAAGACTGGCATTCTTACAGGTGCCACTCCAAGCGAAGTAATGTCGCAGCCAATATTTGATGGCTTAGGTGGTATTGGTTGGCAATGGGTAAACCTTGCTTACCTTCTTGGCGGCATAGTCATGATCAAAAAGCGTATCATCCAATGGTATATTCCAGCAGGTTTCCTTGCGAGTCTGACTCTGTTTAGCCTCGTGTTCACGTTGCTGACGCCAGGGGAAACTGCGTCGCCAGTTTTACACTTGTTATCTGGTGCAACCATGCTTGGCGCATTCTTTATTGCAACCGATCCCGTTTCGGCGTCTACCACCGTCAAAGGACGTTTAATCTTCGGTGCGCTTATTGGTGCTTTGGTTTTTATCATTCGCAGTTGGGGCGGTTTCCCAGATGGTGTTGCATTTGCAGTGTTGCTTGCAAATATGTGTGTGCCACTGATCGATTACTACACCAAACCTAGAACTTACGGTCACTGAGGTAAACATGTTAACCGCTATTAGAAAAAATGGTCTGACACTCGCGATATTTGCCTGTGCAACAACCGGATTAGTCGCCCTTACTCAGTACCTAACAAAAGACCAAATCAAGGTACAAGAGCAAAAACAATTACTTTCTGTTTTGAATCAAGTCATTCCAGAAAACATGCATGACAACGCACTCACACAAGCTTGTACAATGGTCACGTCTCCAGATCTGGGGACATTACGTGCGATGCCAGCCTACCTCGCCACGAAGAATGGTGAACCAACAGCAATCGCAATAGAATCTATCGCGCCAGATGGCTACAATGGTGAGATAAAAGTGATTACTGGGATTGATAATCAGGGCAATATTTTGGGGACACGCGTCCTAAACCACCAAGAAACCCCTGGTCTGGGCGATAAAATCGATCTTCGTGTCACCGACTGGATCCTGAGCTTTACAGGAAAACAAGTCACGGAAAACAATTGGAATTCGTGGAAAGTTCGTAAAGATGGCGGCGATTTCGATCAATTTACTGGTGCAACGATCACGCCAAGAGCCGTCGTAAAAGTGGTGCGAAATACCGTTAACTACGTAAACCAATCTCGTGAAGACATTCTTAGCCAGCCGTTAGGCTGTGAAGGAGAGCAGTAATGAATGAGAATAAATTACTGATGAAAAACGGTATGTGGAGTAATAACCCCGCTCTCGTACAACTGCTGGGCTTATGTCCACTGCTAGCGGTTTCTTCCACGATAACCAATGCATTAGGTCTTGGTATTGCAACCTTACTCGTGCTAGTTGGATCCAACGTAACAGTTTCTCTTATCCGTAACTATGTGCCAAAAGAGATCCGTATACCTGTATTCGTTATGATCATTGCCTCACTCGTTACCTGCGTTCAGTTGTTAATGAATGCCTATGCGTACGGTTTGTACCTGTCTCTAGGTATCTTTATTCCTCTGATTGTAACGAACTGTATTATTATTGGCCGAGCAGAAGCTTACGCGTCAAAAAATGATGTTGCACCCGCTGCGCTAGATGGTTTGTGGATGGGCCTTGGTATGACGAGCGTCTTGGTTGTTTTAGGTGCCATGCGCGAATTAATTGGTAATGGCACACTATTCGACGGAGCAGACCTTCTCCTAGGAGACTGGGCTTCAGCTCTACGGATTCAAGTTTTCCAATTTGACAATAGCTTCCTGTTAGCGCTTCTCCCACCTGGTGCATTTATCGGTGTTGGGCTGTTGATAGCGCTCAAAAATGTCATAGATAATTCAATTCAGGCACGTCAACCAAAAGAAGAAAAACCAACCATAGAACGTGCTCGCGTCACTAACGCATAACAAGATAAGGCTCTGTCATAGGAGCCTTTTTCATAAACCGCAGAGACGGTATTGGAAGTCAGCAATGAACAAAATAAAAAGAATCGAAATTCTTGAGCGATTACGAGAAAACAATCCGAATCCTCAAACTGAGCTTAACTGGAGCTCCCCTTTTGAGCTGCTAATCGCTGTATTACTATCAGCTCAAGCAACCGATGTAAGCGTCAATAAAGCCACCGATAAGCTTTTCCCTGTAGCGAATACACCTCAAAGCATTCTTGATTTGGGAGTCGATGGCTTAAAAGAATACATAAAGACCATCGGTTTGTTTAACTCAAAGGCAGAAAACACAATCAAGACTTGTAAGATCTTGTTGGAAAAACACAATGGTGAAGTTCCTGAAGATCGTGCAGCGTTAGAAGCGCTACCAGGCGTAGGTCGCAAGACCGCAAACGTCGTGCTCAACACCGCTTTTGGTTGGCCAACTATTGCCGTCGATACGCACATTTATCGCGTGTCGAATCGCACTAAATTTGCGATGGGAAAAACGGTTGATGATGTCGAGCAGAAGCTATTAAAAGTTGTGCCAAAAGAGTTCAAACTCGATGTGCACCACTGGCTCATTCTTCATGGTCGTTATACGTGCGTAGCAAGAAAGCCTCGCTGCGGTAGCTGCATTATCGAAGATTTGTGCGAATATAAAGAGAAAGTATACCCAGATAGCTAACGCTATTTGTAAATCAAAGCTAGGAGCAAAAAATGTCAAACGGTCGAATTCTCCACACTATGCTTCGCGTAGGTGATCTAGACAAATCCATCAAGTTTTACACTGAAGTTATGGGCATGCAGCTGCTTCGTACTAACGAAAATAAAGAGTACGAATACACGCTAGCGTTTCTTGGTTATGGTGACGAATCCCAAGGTGCAGTGATCGAACTGACTTACAACTGGGGTAAAACTGAGTATGACTTAGGTACCGCTTTTGGTCATATCGCCATTGGTGTTGACGATATCTACACAACTTGCGACGCTATCAAAGCGGCGGGCGGTAATGTGACGCGTGAGCCAGGTCCAGTAAAAGGCGGAAGCACGCACATTGCATTCGTAAAAGACCCAGATGGTTATATGATTGAGCTTATTCAAAATAAGCAAGCTTCAGCAGGTCTTGAAGGCTAAGCGGCACTTCTAATAATCACTTGTACTGCAAGTTGAACTCCGATTACAGGCAGGTCTGCGATCTGCCTGTCCTTTTATAAACAAAACTCTTTACTTGATAATGGTTATCGTTTAGATTTATCCGCAACTTCGATATGCGGGATTACGATAATGATCAGTGAATGGGAAAAACACACACTTCTAGCCGATACGGCACTTCAACTAGATGACCCTGTTCGCAGCATTCTTCATTACCAGCAAGCCCTAAGCCTGAGTGAAGATATTAGCGAATGTGTGGAAATTGAGGCGGACGAGCGATTATTAATTTCTGTGATTTCTTGTCATAACTTAGCTCAGTTCTGGCGTTGGGCCGGAGATACTGACTATGAACTCAAATACCTTCAACTGGCCTCTGAGAAAGTCTTAACACTTATCCCACAATGCCCAAATAAAGAGTGTGCAAGCTTTATCGACTCGATAGGATGCTGTACTAAGGCGTTGATAGACTTTATGAAGCGTCACCCTAATCCAGCTATTGCCAAACAGGTTGAAAAAATAGATACCGCAACCAATTGCGAAGTCATTGCCAAATTCCGCTTAAACTAACATTCAAATTATACAGCAGGAATCACCGAAAGGTGCTTGGCAAAATACCACTAAAATATTATTAACAACGTCAGTAAATCAAAAACGCCGAAACTTTCAGCTTCGGCGTTTTTATAAGCATCACACTTGGGTTCGCCCTAGAGATATCACGACTCGGCGGTTTTTGTCTTTTCCTATTGGGGAACCGTTATCTGCAATAGGACGACGCTTGCCGTACCCTTGCACTTGAATTCGATCTTCCGGTAGCCCTAGAGACTGAAAATAGTCACGAAGTGACTCTGCACGTCGCTCTGATAAACTTTGACTCGCACTTTTACCATCGGTTGAATCTGTGTACGTCGCCACCAGCACGAGATCGATATCTTGATTATGTCGGATATAATCTGCAATTTGTGATAAACGCTTTTTAGAAGCCTTGGTTAACTGATCACCTTGTCTTTCGTAGTGCAAAATCGTAAAAGCAATGTCCTCAAAACTATATTTCAATAAGTTGGAAATACAGTCGCTAAACGCGTTGTACTTGTTTTGAAATAGTACTGATGACAATGCGACTTCAATTCTCTGATCTCGGCTCTGCCAATCTTGGTAACTAAAAGTCGGATAACGGCCTTTTTCCAGCTCAGACAAAATGCCCCATGCTGTTTGCCCTCCGACATAACCATCAAACTGTTTAAAAAACTTTAGGTTTGTAATTCGATCGGCGTGTTCACCTGGCCGCCAAGGTGGCGGCATAGAAATGAGACTGACGTTACGTGTTTCTCCCATCGGACGACGCATTTTTAACTCAAAGTCTAAATTGATTTTTTTATTCGCACGAGATGAAAATACCGCATCTCCAAAGCTTGGAATGGGGTGTACAAGCTGACATTCTAATGGTGTATTGACCACCATTTCCCATTGAGATTGCTGTGGAGTTGCAGCATAACGTTTGCCCATCAAAGCGAAGCTGCTTGTGCTAAACAACGAAAATACAACACCACTGGTAATCAGCCATTTCTTCATCTAATACTGTCTCTTAAACGGCAGCCTGTTGCCGTCAATTTGCATCAATAAAACCACTTCAACCGGCATGCAAAAATCTCGCCAATATAGGGTTATCTGTCACACTGCCATTAATGTGAGCCACCGTGTTCCAATCACCTTAACCGCCACTTAGCGTTTTACTTCCTCATGTTTTATCGGTTTACATGATGCAAAGTATGGCGAATAAACGTCTACATAATATGCAATACAAACTTATTGATTGGATGCAAAATAGAATTCCGGTTTTCTCTTAAATTGCGGTTTTTCTCATCGGTATAATCTGCAATAATGCAGCCTTCGTCACACAAAAATAAGCCAACATGACACTAGAAAATGAAGCTCTAACCTTGAAAAAACGCTTTCGTGGTTATTTCCCTGTGGTAGTAGACGTTGAGACCGCTGGTTTCAATGCTCAAACTGATGCACTTTTAGAAATCTGTGCCGTTACGTTGAAAATGGACGAACATGGCGTGTTGCATCCGGCCTCCACCATTCATTTTCATGTGGAACCATTTGAAGGCGCTAACTTAGAAAAAGAAGCGCTTGAATTCAATGGTATTCGTGACCCTTTCAGCCCTCTTCGAGGTGCTGTTTCTGAGCAAGAGGCGCTAAAGGAAATTTATAAGCTTATTCGCAAAGAACAAAAAGCCGCAGATTGCTCACGTGCAATTATGGTTGCTCATAACGCAGCATTCGACTTGGGTTTTGTAAACGCAGCAAATGAACGCTGTAAACTAAAAAGAGTCCCTTTTCATCCCTTTGCTACTTTTGATACGGCTACATTAAGTGGCCTTGCTTATGGCCAAACAGTTCTCGCTAAAGCATGCAAAACAGCCGGGATGGAATTTGATAACCGTGAAGCACACTCTGCGCTTTACGATACACAAAAAACAGCAGAATTATTCTGCGGTATTGTCAACAAATGGAAGGCCCTCGGCGGTTGGCCGCTTGTCGACGAAGAATAATAAGTAAACACAACATATTAGGAAAAGTATGAATCCTGTCGTTATATCAGTGTGCGTCATGCTCGTGTTAGCATTGATGCGCGTAAACGTGGTGGTTGCCCTCACGTTTAGTGCCATCGTAGGCGGCCTAGTCGCAGGCATGAGCCTTGGGGATACGGTTGCCGCATTTGAAAGTGGTCTAGGTGGCGGTGCAACTATCGCGCTAAGCTACGCCATGTTAGGTACTTTCGCTGTTGCCATCTCGAAATCAGGCATCACGGATCTACTGGCCAAAAGTGTTATCAAGCGCTTAAATGGTAAAGAAAACTCGGCGTCAACTACCGGGTTAAAGTACGCGGTGTTAGTCGCGCTCGTTCTTGTCACTATGTCATCTCAAAACGTAATTCCGGTCCATATCGCCTTTATTCCAATTTTGATTCCACCTCTTTTGGGCGTATTTGCGAAACTTAAGCTCGATCGACGTTTGGTCGCGTGTGTTCTTACCTTCGGTTTGATCACACCTTACATGATCTTACCTGTTGGTTTCGGCGGTATTTTCTTAAACAACATTCTATTAAAGAACCTACATGACAACGGTTTGGAGAATGTGATTGCAAGCCAAGTCCCAACCGCCATGTTACTGCCAGGTGCAGGGATGCTGTTTGGTCTATTACTGGCTATCTTTGTGAGCTATCGTAAACCGCGTGTCTACAAAGAAACTGAGTTGACTGTCGTTGACGAAACCGATCACGTCATTAATAAAAAGCACATCTTAGTTGCGGCACTTGGTATTGTCGCTGCTTTGGGTGTTCAGCTTTACACGGGTTCAATGATTATCGGTGCTCTAGCTGGCTTTATGGTGTTCACTTTCGGCGGCGTTATCGCATGGAAAGAGACGCACGACGTGTTCACTAAAGGTGTACACATGATGGCAATGATTGGCTTCATCATGATCGCAGCGGCAGGTTTTGCAGCAGTAATGAAGCAAACTGGCGGTGTTGAAACACTAGTACAATCGCTATCAACCAGCATCGGTGACAATAAGCCTCTAGCTGCACTACTGATGCTGATCGTTGGCCTATTAGTAACAATGGGCATTGGTTCATCGTTCTCTACGATTCCAATCCTTGCAACTATCTATGTGCCTCTTGCGCTAGCATTCGGTTTCTCGCCGATGGCAACGATTGCACTGGTAGGTACTGCAGCGGCGTTAGGTGATGCAGGCTCTCCAGCTTCTGACTCTACATTAGGCCCTACATCTGGTCTAAATGCCGACGGTCAACATGAGCACATTTGGGAAACAGTCGTTCCAACCTTTATCCATTATAATATCCCTCTAATCATCTTTGGTTGGATTGCAGCAATGGTGCTTTAATACTATTGTTTGGATGGATATACATTAGTTACGAAAAAGCCGCTCAATGAGCGGCTTTTTGTTATTCATAACTGTGGTTATTGCGCTGGCATATTGTCAATAATACGCTCACGAATCAGCTTCAAGGTTGGTTCTGTCGACAGGTAATCGATGGCAATCGGAAAATAAGCGTCGTTAATTTTAAGAACCAAGCTAGGGTAAGAGTTCACACCTAGGCTCTTTGCAAGGCTCAATTGATCTTCGAACACACCCTCTAAGAAAGAGCCATCCATGTCATTCTTGAATTGCTGAACATTCAAGCCAATTTCTCTCGCTAGTTGCAAGTGAGTGGCTTCTTCATGAGGAGGCATCGCACGTAAGTAATACGCATGCTGAATCGCTTCTAGCATCTGCTCATAAGAGTCTTGAAAGCCCGCTGCAATAACCGCACGACAAGATTGGTAAGTGCTTCTAACTGGCGTACAAAGCTTCCAGAAATCGTAGTTAAACTTAGTGCCTAACTGGCGCTCAATCTGCTTCCAAATACCTTCGAGTTTTTGTTGCATCTCGGGCGGCATCGGTAAATTAGTATCTGGCGCAAGACCACCAACCACATACTCAAACTGAATCACTCCTGGCAGTTGCTGTTTTAGTTTATCCAGCGTTGGTTTGTAACCCCAACACCAACTGCACATTGGGTCATGCACGTAGTAAAGCTTTATGTTCATTCCACTAACCTAAAAAGAAAAAGGAGCCAGTACGGCTCCTTCGTATTCTATCGCTAAATGTGAGTATTTACGAATTACTCAGCTTGATCTTCAGCGCGCGCTGCTGCTTCTTTGATTAGAGGCTGCAGTTCACCTTTTTGGAACATTTCTAGAATAATGTCACAACCGCCGATAAGCTCACCTTCAACCCATAGTTGAGGAAAAGTTGGCCATTGCGCGTACTTTGGTAACTCAGCACGGATATCTGGGTTTTGCAGAATGTCTACGTAAGCGAACTTCTCACCACATGCCATTAGTGCCTGTGACGCTTGAGAAGAGAAACCACAGCTAGGTAGTTTCGGTGATCCTTTCATGTACAGCAGGATTGAGTTTTCAGAGATCTGCTGTTTGATTTTGTCGATAGTTTCCATCGCTTCCTCATTCATGGGTTTGAACTTTATTTATTTGCCACATTCTACTCAATAACGACAGAATAAAAACCATATAATTAATAAGGCTTAATTTTAGGTTGCTCATTGGCGAGCAATGCAGCACTTCACCACTGCTAACCTCTTAAAATATTTTCATATCGGGGTTTTAATAAAGTAAAAACTTGCTAAAATACTTACCAAGTCAGCCTTAAAGGCGACATAGCTATAAAAAAACACTGGAAGCAATCGAAAGGTCATCCTTTCACATCAATGGAGAATCGAGTAATGGCATTTGAACTACCAGCTCTTCCTTACGCGAAAGACGCACTAGAACCACACATCTCAGCAGAGACTCTAGACTACCACCACGGTAAGCACCACAACACTTACGTTGTTAAGCTTAACGGTCTTATCCCTGGTACTGAGTTCGAAGGCAAAACTCTAGAAGAGATCATCAAGACTTCTACTGGTGGCGTATTCAACAACGCAGCGCAAATCTGGAACCACACGTTCTACTGGCACTGTCTTGCTCCAAATGCGGGCGGCGAGCCAACTGGCGCAGTTGCAGACGCAATCAACGCAGCATTCGGTTCTTTTGAAGAATTCAAAGCGAAGTTTACTGATTCAGCAATCAACAACTTCGGTTCTTCATGGACTTGGCTGGTTAAGAAAGCTGATGGCTCTCTAGAGATCGTTAACACTTCTAACGCTGCTACTCCTCTAACAGAAGAAGGTACAAAACCACTTCTAACTGTTGACCTATGGGAACACGCGTACTACATCGATTACCGCAACGTACGTCCTGATTACATGAACGGCTTCTGGGCTCTAGTAAACTGGGACTTCGTAGCTGAGAACCTAGCGAAGTAATATACTTCCCCCTAAGTTCAATTTAGTCTTATTCAAAAGCTCGCTATTTAGCGGGCTTTTTTTTTCGCCTTCCCTAGCACCTTTAAATAATTCCCTCTTTTACTAAAGTTCTTCTTAGCCACGCCGTTAAAAGAGCATCGAGCGAGGAACATCATGCAAATTCATACGTTAGACAAAGCTGCAATTATCAACGAACTTCAGTTCGGTAATGGTATTAACCATGCCGTACACGAAGGTCGTCGTGCGGATTTCTCGCTGATTCTGTCTATGTTCTCTAATGATGTTCGCGATGTGGTCCCAGTTGAAGAGGTCCAGGAAGTCATCACCAGTGACAGTATTCTTCGCCAACAATTGGGTTTATCGCAACCTCAAGCTCTTCGTTCTGATAGCAGCAGCTATGAACTCGCAGCTGAACAAGCGAAACAGTTTCACGATGCAGGATTGCCTTCCGCAAAGCTGAGCCATTACCTAAAACCAGATGCGCTGACTTACCTGCCTGAAGACACATTCAACCTACCAGAGGAGGTTTATCACAACCTATCTGGTCATGAGCGACGCAGATTGGGCGAACGCAACAAACAACTGATCCCAGATGCTGGGCTATATAATCAGCTAGTGACGGCTCAACGTCAGCATCAAATTCAAGCTAAAGCATAGAGATCCGCTTTTTATCCAATAGCTTGCAATACCTACACGTCAGAAATGTGACGTCTTACAAATTACCGCACAATAGTCCTCACTCGAAAGCGTTAGTTTGAAGCCTTTCACACTGAACTCAACGAATTTCAACCATGCTATTAGCACAAACCACTGGTGTATTGTTTTTCACATATGGATACAGTGAAGGTGCTATGGATATCAAAGAATCAATTATTCTCGTCACGTCTGCAGGTTCGGTTATAGGAAGAACCTGTGCAAATCACTTTGCTCACCTTGGAGCAACGTTGATTCTTTGTGACCAAAATTCTAGCGCTTTGAGAGCGAGCTATGAGCAAATCAGCGCTTTCACTGACAAAGTGTATGCGATGAATGTGTGTAGTGATAACACAACGTCCATTAACTTATTGTTTGACCAGATAGAATCACAGCTACGTGCGACACCAGATGTGATTGTTAATTGCTGGACCAGCTCTCCTATGCCTGGCTTAATGGCGCCAGAACCAATGAGTACTTACATTGATCACTTGTCGTCTGCGGCACGCTTCCTTTATACCTACGGCCAAGTAGGAGCAGAGCGCTTTCGAGCCAGAAACAAGAAAGGCGTCATTGTTAACGTCATTTCTCATGACAACCATGAAGACTTTACGGGAGTTGAAAGCATGGCGGCGTTGGTGTCAGGTTTTACTCACAGCTGGGCAAAAGAACTCACACCATTCAACATTCGAGTGGGCGGCGTTATTCCCTCGGTAAATCATACAAAAGAAGAGCTCAACGAGAGACACTGGGCTGAGATCCAAGACGAACTAGTCCGCAACACAGCATACATCGTCGCGAATGAATACTTCAGTGGCCGAGTAGTTGCGACCGAAGTGTAAGCATACACAGCAACTCTGTTTTCCCAAGCCAGATGTAACTCCTGCACCAAAATAAAAAAAGCCCCAGTCATTTGACTGGGGCTTTAACCTTTTCCCGATTAAGGTTCCGTGCTAGCGAAAACCTTGCTCACTCGATTTTTTAATTACGCGTCAGCTTTTTCTTTCTTTGCTTTAGGTGCTGCTTTTGCTGCTTCTTGGTCTGCTTTCTTCTTGATAACAGTTGTACCTTCGAAAGTTTCGCCTTCAACAAATGCTTTACCGTAGTAAGAAGCCATCAACACATCTTTAAGTTCGCTGATTAGAGGGTAACGTGGGTTCGCACCAGTACATTGGTCATCGAACGCTTCTACCGCTAGCTCATCCAGTTTCGCTACGAAATCTGATTCAGCAACACCTGCCGCTTGGATAGACATTGGGATGTCTAGGTTAACTTTTAGTTCATCCAACCATGCTAGTAGACGTTCAATCTTCTGAGCAGTACGGTCACCTTCTTGGCTTAGGCCTAGGTGGTCAGCAACTTCAGCGTAACGACGACGTGCTTGTGGACGGTCGTATTGAGAGAACGCAGTTTGTTTAGTTGGATTGTCGTTCGCGTTGTAACGTACCACGTTAGAGATAAGTAGTGCGTTAGCTAGGCCGTGTGGCAAGTGGAACTCAGCACCCAGTTTGTGAGCCATTGAGTGACAAACACCTAGGAATGCGTTCGCAAATGCAACACCAGCGATAGTAGCTGCGTTGTGTACTTTCTCACGAGCGATTGGGTCATTTGCACCGTTCGCATAGCTTGATGGTAGGTACTCTTTTAGCATCTTAAGTGCTTGAAGAGCTTGGCCATCTGAGTATTCGTTAGCAAGAACTGATACGTAAGCTTCTAGAGCGTGAGTTACTGCATCGTAACCACCAAATGCTGTTAGAGACTTAGGCATGTTCATTACTAGGTTCGCATCAACGATTGCCATGTTTGGCGTGATTTCGTAGTCAGCTAGTGGGTATTTCGCACCAGTCTTGTCGTCAGTAACAACCGCGAATGGAGTAACTTCTGAGCCAGTACCTGAAGTTGTAGTGATACATACAAGCTCAGCTTTTTTACCCATTTTAGGGAACTTGTAGATACGTTTACGGATGTCCATAAAGCGCATTGCTAGTTCTTCAAAGTGAGTTTCTGGGTGTTCGTACATTACCCACATGATTTTCGCTGCATCCATTGGTGAACCACCGCCTAGCGCTAGGATAACGTCAGGTTGGTAGCTAGCCATTTGAGCCGCACCTTTTTCTACTACAGACAGTGTTGGGTCAGCTTCAACATCGAAGAATGTTTGAACTTCCATGCCTTGAGCTTTCAGTAGGCTTACTACGTCATCTGCGTAACCGTTGTTGAATAGGAAACGGTCAGTTACTAGGAATGCACGTTTCTTACCTTCTAGGTCGCCAAGCGCGATTGGAAGGCTACCACGACGGAAGTAGATTGACTTAGGTAGTTTATGCCACAACATGTTTTCAGCTCGCTTCGCTACAGTTTTCTTGTTGATTAGGTGTTTAGGACCTACGTTCTCAGAGATAGAGTTACCACCCCAAGAACCACAACCTAGCGTTAGAGATGGCGCAACGTTGAAGTTGTACAAGTCACCGATACCACCGTGAGTAGTCGGGATGTTGATTAGGATACGAGCTGTCTTCATCTTGTCACCGAAGTAACGGATACGATCAGCGTTAGTATCTTGGTTAGTGTAAAGACCAGATGTGTGGCCGATACCACCAATCTCAACCATAGTTACCGCTTGAGCAACCGCATCTTCGAAGTTGTCAGCACGGAATAGACCTAGAGTTGGAGATAGTTTCTCGTGAGCGAATGCGTCATCGTGAGATACTTTACCCAGACCTTCACCAACAAGAACTTTAGTGTCTGCTGGAACTTTAACGCCTGCCATTTCAGCGATTGCTGCTGCTGGCTGACCTACGATTTTCGCGTTTAGCGCGCCATCGATAAGAAGAACTTTACGAACTTTATCAGCTTCTGCTTTGCTTAGGACATACGCTTTGTGAGAAGCAAAACGCTCTTTCACTTCGTCGTATACTTCGTCAACTACGATTGCAGCCTGCTCAGAAGCACATACTACACCGTTGTCGAAAGTCTTAGACATAAGGATAGAAGCAACAGCACGTTTGATGTCTGCTGTTTCATCGATAACAACAGGAACGTTACCTGCACCTACACCGATTGCTGGCTTACCAGAAGAGTAAGCGGCTTTAACCATGCCTGGACCACCAGTTGCAAGGATAAGAGCGATATCATCGTGTTTCATTAGAGCGTTTGAAAGCTCAACAGAAGGCTGGTCGATCCAACCGATGATGTCTTTTGGTGCGCCTGCTGCTACTGCTGCATCTAGAACGAGTTTAGCTGCATCGTTAGTTGAGTTTTTCGCACGTGGGTGTGGTGAGAAGATGATACCGTTACGAGTCTTCAAAGAGATTAGAGATTTGAAGATCGCTGTAGAAGTTGGGTTAGTCGTTGGTACGATACCGCAGATGATGCCTACAGGCTCAGCGATAGTCATAGTACCTAGGTTGTCATCCTCTTCTAAGATGCCACACGTTTGTTCGTCTTTGTATTTGTTGTAGATAAACTCAGAAGCAAAGTGGTTCTTGATTACTTTATCTTCAACAATACCCATACCAGATTCTTCTACCGCTTGTTGAGCTAGCGGGATACGGGCCTGGTTAGCTGCAAGCGATGCTGCACGAAAGATTTTATCTACTTGCTCTTGAGAGTAAGTAGCGAACTCTTCTTGCGCTTTCTTAACGCGAGCAACCATTGCATCTAGTTCAGCCATATTAGTTACAGGCATAGGGAATCTCCTAAAATTAACAAATATTAAAAACTTTTTACTAAGGCTATTACTTATCGTTTTTACTGTTTATCAGTCACTTAGAAAACAAACGTCTTAGTAAATTGCTTTCAGGACTGAGTATAATATTTCAGAGTGTGAAAAAAATTGACTTGGATCAGTTCTCACCACCTAAATACTACCAAAGTGGTGCCTCATCACACCAAAATGACATAAATCACTGATAAACAAATAAATTAACTTTCATTTTTTATTGAGTAAAAAAGAAGCAAATGGACAAATAAATAAAAGAAACTACAACAACCTGTAAAAAAGTTTCATTTTTGACCAACAAAATTACATGTAGGCCCAATTCTTTGTGCTACTGAGAGTATATCGAACCGAATACATCTCTCTACAAACCACCTTGGTTTTTATCAAAAATGTGCGAATGTTAACGTTTATGTAAAACAGTGCAATTTATCAGCAACTTTATACGTAACATTTCCTTTCCAGATTAGATACAGTTTATTAAAGAATTAGTTTTTCTCACTTAAATGGCAGGGAATGCGTTAGTTTTTTTCATTTCTTACAACCTAACTTTTGCCTTACATTACGCCCAAATTACCCCTTCTCCTTTTCACTAATGTGAACTTTGATGAGTACGCAACATGCAAACTTTTGAACTTGCTATCTTCTTGCAGTTTTTTCTCGGTTTGGTCGCCGCAGTAAACCCTGTTGGTATCATGCCTGTGTTTGTGTCACTAACCGGGCATATGACACCAGACGAAAAGCGCAATACGGCAACAACAGCAAATGTGGCTGTTGCGATCATCCTGATCATTTCGCTTTTTGCTGGTCAGTTACTGTTAGACATGTTCAGTATTTCTCTGGATTCGTTTCGTGTCGCTGGCGGGTTGCTATTACTTAGCATCGCATTCTCGATGATGAGCGGTAAACTGGGGGAAGATAAGCAGAACAAACAAGAGAAAACGGAATACGTCAGTCGTGAACAGATTGGTGTGGTCCCTCTTGCAATGCCTTTAATGGCAGGTCCTGGTGCAATCAGTTCGACTATTGTTTATGGTGCACGCTACCCAAGCATGTTCGATACCGTGGGCATTAGTATTACGATTGGTTTGTTCTGCCTTTGTTCATGGCTATTGTTCCGCTCTGCCCCATTGATCGTACGATTTTTAGGTCAAACTGGAATCAACGTCATTACTCGTATCATGGGTTTGATATTGGGCGCGCTTGGCATAGAGTTCATTGCGAATGGCTTACGCAACTTATTTCCAGGATTAGCCTGAGTTTCTATAAAATTGTATGATAGAGCGATTCAACAATGGATCGCTTTGTCATGACGACTGACTCTCTTAAACATACTCTATATGTCACCATTTTTGGTACTCATACCAAAGCTGGTAAAACGTTCGATATTGCTCTCATTATCGCGATCATCAGTTCGTTAATCGTACTGGTGTTAGATTCGATACCCTCCGTTCGGGCCGAGTGGGAAAAAGAGCTGAAGTTTATTGAATACACATTTACTGGCCTATTCACGATTGAATACCTTCTAAGGCTTTATTGCTCTCCTAAACCTGCCGCCTACGCAAAGAGTTTTTATGGTGTCGTCGATTTACTTGCGATTTTGCCCACCTATTTAGCACTCTTCTTCCCATCCGCTTCGTTTATGGGTGTGATCAGGGCGCTGCGAGTGATGCGAATATTCCGCATACTCAAGTTAGTCCGATACCTCCAAGAGTCCAATATCCTCTTACGTTCACTGCTTATGGCGCGCAGAAAGATTTTTATCTTCTTTAGTTCCGTCGCCATTATGGTAACGATTTTCGGCTCATTGATTTTTATCATTGAAGGACCTGAAAACGGATTTACTAGCATTCCTAAAAGTATTTATTGGGCGATCGTGACCATCACAACGGTTGGTTATGGTGACTTGGTCCCTCAAACAGACCTAGGTAAAGGGCTTGCATCACTCACCATGTTACTGGGTTATTCCATTTTGGCGGTACCTACAGGTATTTTCACTGCCGAATTACACCAAGAGATGCAATCGCACAAAGTATTGGTGAAATGCCCAAACTGCTCCCACGCAGGGCACGACTCTGACGCAATTTACTGTAAACATTGTGGTAGTGAACTGGCCGATCCAGACAAAAGAGTCGTTCGAACGGAAGACGACGCATGAAAAAAGAGCTCCCTAAGGAGCTCTTTTATTTTGTCATCAAATAAAGGATTGATGTGATTATGCTTTCTCAGACAGAATAATTCGCAGAGTACGACGCAATGGCTCCGCAGCACCCCAAAGCAGTTGGTCACCAACAGTGAAAGCATTTAGGAAATCATCACCCATTGCCATCTTACGTAGACGACCCACTGGTACAGACATTGTGCCCGTAACTTTTGCTGGCGTTAGCTCTTGAGCAGTGATGTCACGGTCGTTAGGAATCACTTTCACCCAATCGTTATGAGTGGCGATGATTTCTTCGATTTCGTCCATTGGTACATTTTGTTTAAGCTTGATAGTAAGTGCTTGAGAGTGACAACGCATCGCGCCAATACGCACACAAGTACCGTCAATTGGAACAGGTGAACTTTGAGAACCCAAAATTTTATTCGCCTCGGCGCCCGCTTTCCACTCTTCTTTACTCTGACCATTATCGCGCTTCACATCGATCCATGGGATCAACGAACCAGCTAGTGGCACACCGAACTTATCGGTAGGGAAAGAGCCGCTGCGCATTGTATCCGCGACTTTCTTATCGATATCTAGGATAGAGCTTGATGGGTTTGCAAGTTCAGAGCTAACAGAGTCATTGATAACGCCCATTTGCGAGATCAATTCACGCATATTTTGCGCACCAGCACCAGATGCGGCTTGGTAAGTCATTGCGCTTGTCCACTCAACAAGGCCTTTCTCAAATAGACCACCTAGCCCCATTAGCATTAAACTAACCGTACAGTTACCACCGACAAATGTGTTCGTGCCACCGTGGATGCCTTGTTGGATTTGCTTTAAGTTCACTGGATCAAGTGTGATGATCGAATCTTCAGCCATACGTAGCGTGGAGGCCGCGTCAATCCAGTAGCCTTTCCAACCAGCCTGACGAAGTGCAGGGAAAACTTTTTCTGTGTAGCTACCACCTTGACAGGTGATTACCGCATCAAGCTGTTTTAAGCTTTCAATATCATACGCGTCTTGCAGTAAGCCTGCGTCTTTTCCTAAGTTAGGAGCAGGAATACCAACTTGAGAAGTACTGTAGAATACTGGTTCGATTAGGTCGAAGTCTTTCTCTTCAACCATACGCTGCATAAGGACTGAACCAACCATACCGCGCCAACCAACTAAACCAACTCTCATCGTATTAACTCTCCATGTATTAAAAAACCTACCCCATAGTTAATTTTTCACAGCAAAATCTCAACCCCTATTTTGTAAATAAGCGCGTTTTTTAACCTTTTCCTCTGAAAAACCGGGTTACACGAGATTTTTTAGTGTTTGGTTTGCGGTTTTAACCATTTTTCAAGTAGGGAAAGCACTTTAGTCCCCTAATTGGTCTTACCACTCAATGAGAAAATAACACATGAAGCACAACAATTTCACATTACACAACATTTAAAACCAAAAAAGTTAAAAAAAACTAACAGTTAATTTCACAAGCAAACGTTTTTACCGACGAACATCAAGATAAAACACCAAATGTTCGAAATATAATTTTTGTTAATGTATGTTATGCGCGATTACAACAAGGAGCGCCTTCCTCTATTGCTCCAAGATTGACAGAGGCACATATGAAGCAAGTTACACCACGCCTACCAAGCTTGATACAGGTATTTATCTCGCTCGGTTTATTTCTCCTGCTGGCATTTTCGTTCACAGCCAAGCTAGACCTACCGATTCAGCTAGCGCTATACATCGGTTGGTTCATTGTCATGATATTGGGCATAAAGCTTGGCCATCAGTATAAAGATCTGGAAAAAGCAGCACTAAATGGCATTTCCAATGGACTTGGAGCCGTTTTAATCCTTTTGGCCGTTGGCGCGCTTGTAGGTACTTGGATCTCTGGTGGTATTGTTCCAACCATTATTTACTACGGCCTTAAAGCAATCCACCCTTCCATCTTTTTGCTCGCGACCATGATCATCTGTTCATTGACTGCGCTAGCGACTGGCACGTCTTGGGGTGCGGCTGGCACGGCAGGTATTGCAATGATGGGTATCGGTCAAGGTCTTGGTGTTCCTGCGCCAATCACTGCAGGTGCCGTACTTTCAGGCTGTTACTTTGGTGACAAAATGTCGCCTCTATCGGATTCAGTAATCCTTGCTTCATCTATGTCTAACGTTGAAGTGATGGAACATATTAAAGGCATGTTGCCGATAGCACTCATTAGCTACATTATTACAGGCATTATGTTTACTGCATTTGGCTTCCACTACGCAGGTCAAGTTGACATGAGCCAGGTAGACTCTGTCATTAAAGCGATGGAACAGCAGTTCTACATCACCCCTTACTCATTTGTTCCTGTGATCATCGTATTGTCACTTCTAGCGATGCGTATGCCTTCATTCCCAGTGATCAGTTTTGGTTCTCTGCTAGGTATTATTTGGGCAGTGATGATCCAAGATGTCGATTTCCTAACCGCGTTCAACACGGCTTGGGCTCCGTTTGCAATCTCATCTGGCGTAGATTTCATTGACTCAATCCTTAACCGTGGCGGCATGTCTTCAATGCTTGGGTCGGTAGCGGTTATCGTATTCGGCCTTGGTTTTGGCGGTCTACTAGATAAAGTAGGCGTGCTAGAGACTATCGCGAAGCTGTTTGAAAAACGCGTTCAAAGTGCAGGTTCATTGGCAACAAGCACAATTGGTACGGCCTTTATGGGCAACGTATTTGGTTCAGCGATGTACGTTTCACTTATTCTGACCCCAAAAATCTGTGCGAAGAACTATGACCGTCTAGGCTACAAACGTAAGAATTTGTCTCGTAACGCAGAATTTGGCGGCACGCTAACCTCAGGTATGGTCCCTTGGAGTGACAACGGTATCTACATGGCCAGTATTTTGGGTGTTGCTACACTGTCTTATGCCCCGTTCATGTGGCTGAGTTTTGTATGTATCATCGTAACGATCTTCACTTCTTACATGGGTTGGTTTGTTGATAAGTGCGAACCAACAGCAGAAGCAGTTGAAGAAGCTGAAGGCGAATTAAAGCAGCAAACCGCTTAACTTCGCAGAGATAGGAAGAACCTCCCTTCCGAATTCAATACTAAAAAAGAGCGCTTTAAAGTGCTCTTTTTTTATTTCCAAAACAAATCGTTAGCTTTGTTTGACTGGCGTTTTCACGGCTGCACGCTTCCCAAACCAATAGCCCAATCCAAGCGGTGCAAAGAATATAACGGCAATGAACAGAATAAAGTAGATGATGGTACTTTTGACAAGTTCAATCAGCTTAGTCATGGCGAGATTCACAACCTCTTGCGACACTCGATCCATATCTTGAGCAAACTTCTCGCGCTCATGGGTAATGATCTGTGCGATTTCTTGGCGCTCTCTGGCAACCATCAGCTCTATAGCTTGGCGTTCTTCACCCAACTGAGATAAACGCGCCTCCGTCCTTTGATCGATATCGTCAACCAAAGGTTGTAACTCCAGCGCCATTTGTTCTGCCAAATAACGCATGTACTCTGGGTTGTTATCGATAAAATCCCTCATCGAATCAGCGGTAACTTGCAAACTATTGAGCGCCGCATTGACTTTTTCGATGCTGGCAGAGCTATTCAAGGCCAACAACTGCGCTTTCCACGTCATTATTTTTGGTGTCTGTTCTGATACCAGACTTAGACGATCAGAGACATCCCCAAGTGCTTCTGGCATCGTGCCTAACGTTGTAACGGCTTCCTCTTCGCTAATTTGGTTTGCATCTAACCACTTACGGTAAGCCAGAGTCCTAATCATGCTTAAATCAGCGAATGGATGCTGCTTGGCGAACTCTGCAACAAACGTTTGTGTCTTGATGTATGCTTCTTTCTTCAATAAAGATTGAGCCAGTTTATCTACCTCTTTCGCTAAATAAACGGAAACTAACTTGGCCTCATCAGACGCAAAGAGCTCATTACCAGAAGCGGTAGTAAAGAACTGTTCCATTTGTAGCGTGAAAGTCCATGTATCAATCAGTGCAGCCATTGGGGACACTTGATACGCAGAAGCTTGGATGCCTTCTTCAGCATTTATCTTCCAAAGTAAAATATAAGATTGATGAACTTTATCATGAGGCTCATATTGTTCGTGTAGTGCATCTGCTGCTTGCTCAACCTGAGCAAAAAACTGCTGCGCATACTCACGAGTCAAAAGACGCATATTGAGCTCTTGTTTGGTAAGAGGGACGGTTTGACTCTCGATCTTGACTTCGAGCAGGGAGCACCCTGAAAGCATCATAACCAGCCCTATCAACATCATTGAAGACATTCGGCGAACGGACATGAAAACACCTTTAACAAATTGTATAGAACGGGAATAAAGCGAACTAAGTCATATAGTTCGAGCCTTTATTACCTCAACTCTTATGACATTAAGTCAGAGCAATATCAATCTGTTAGCGCTTCTGTTATCTTTTCACTATTGAGAACATTATTAGCAAAAAGTATGGTTTGTTTTAGGACATCATCTAAACATGCCAACTTCTCTTCCGGCACTTTTTGCCCTTGTTTAATCAACAGTTCAATATCACCCGAAATACAGTGCAATGGCATTGCACCTAAACTCCCTGAGACCCCTTTAAGACTGTGTGCGGCTCTTTGCGCTTGCTCTTTATCCTCTTCTAACAGCTGATACATTTTAGTGCCATCGCCAGAGTGATCCTGAATAAAGACCTCCAGTAACATCCGCACAGCGCCCTCGTCACCAGACAGAGAATCTAACATTTTATTGATATCTATGTACGGCTCACGTTCCACTACTTCCACTTGTGATGAATTCACCTCATTACAACTTTTTTCGTTCATTTGGACGTTTTGAAAATTTTCTGACTGAGCTGAGGGAACAGTGTTAGCTCCATTTTCATCATCGCCAACTTGCTCTGACTTTTTATCATCGGTTCTGGGTAGTGGTATCGGTTGACTCGTTTTTGGGGAGAAGGCTCCCCATGAAATGAGGAAAAGGAGCAAACCACTGATTACAGACAACCAAACAATAAAAGTCATTAGCTTCTGTTCCAACTGATCATTTATCGAAGTTAACTGGTTCGGGAAATCTGGATTAAGCAGGTGATTGGATAAATAACTGCCCTGTGCCTGAGCAGATAGTGCGCTTGAGGTTTGAGCAAGCTGGCGCTGAAGAGCGCTTCGCTCTTCGGGAGAGAGCGTCTCTGATTCAATAAAAAGTCGGTCTAAGTCACGGTAAGTATCGCTATTCGTTGCAGAGTCACTAAAGACAGACTCAAAAACAAGCGCACCTAAGCGATAGTACATTGCCTGAATTTGCTCAGAGTTTTCTGTTCGAGCACGGCTGCTTCGTAACTGTTCTGCTAACGAAACCAATTCACTGTCACTTCTTACAAAAGCTCGAGCACTTTCTAAAAATCGGTCGGTCGTATAAAGCAATTGAGTGATGTCTGGTGTGATTTTCCCTTCAGAAAACTCACTTTCAAGCTGTAAGCGAACTGCATAAGCCAACTGAAGTTTCAGTGAAATTTGGTCGACGTGTTTAACACGGTAAGGCAGATCGAAGTTAAAAAAGTGCCTGACTTCTTCAACTTTACTTCCTAACTCATTTACAGTCGAAATCGTTTGAATCGTTTGTTTGGCTTGCAGCCAAATGCCAAGTGCTAAAACACACCACAAAACGAACCAGAACCAAACAAACCGCCGTATTCCTTCTTTTAGCTTCAGCAACACTTGCCCCTCGCATATCTCCATTAATTACAAGCATATACTATGGATGTTTCTTATTCACATAAAAAAAGAGAGCCGTTTGCTCTCTTTATTTAACGATATGATTTTAATTGCGACTTAACTGATCTTTTAGATTTGGAGGCGTCCCTTTAATCGTTAAGGTATCCGTCTCTGGATCATAAAAAATACGCTCGCCAAGTAAGAGACTATCGAAGCTAATATTCAAACCACCACCAGCTCCAACAAATTTAGTCAGTTTGCGAACCGTCGCACGATCACCTGGGAAAGACTCTTCAAGTTCGTACCCTTGCTCTTTGGTGAAATCCATAAAGCTCGTGCCATCTTGGCTTTGAGGAAGCTCTCCGGAAAGTTCTGAGATTTGAACTTCATCACCGGATTTAATTTGCTCATTGCAGTAGTCGTAAACTTGTTTCTTGTACTCGTTCACTTCTTGCTTTTCTAGCTTCGAGTCAGCACAAAAATCATCCACCGCCTGCATCAACACTAAGTTTTGTTGTTTAGTATCTAAGCCAATATCCGCTTGCAGAAAATCTAGGAAGAAGTCCGCCACTTTACGGCCAACGCGTCCTTTAATGTATTGCAGATAACGATTGGATTCCTTGTCGGTCTCGTAGCTCGACAGGTCGATGCGTGCGGCAATATCCATTTTGGTGATATCTAAGTAATCTGTCGCACTGATGTCCAAACCTTCGGTCACTTTTAAACTTTGATTCATTGGTAGGATACCGATGAACAAGTAGTCCGTTGCTAAACTCTGATACTCAGCGAAAACCAAGATACCTTCATCCGCAAATGGGTACTTAATCAACTCTTCTTTCAAGCGATTTGCACTAATTTGTGAGAAGTCGTAAAAATCTCGCTCTCCTTTGCGCATTTCTTGAAGCCAAAATTGAAATTCGCTGTCTGACTGGAAAGCGCCAAAACCTTTACCAGCTTTAGAATGGAATACTCGGTGAAGCTCAGCGACTAAGTTTTCTGTAGATGCATCGTTCTCTAATGATGCTGGACGAAAGTTTACAACCAGCTCGTCCTGATCGTTTTTGCACAGTTGATGCAGAATAACGTTTGAAAGATGAAGACTCATAGTGATTTTATCTTGCTACAAGGTTTTAGTTGATGGGCATTGTAGGTTATCATAAGCCGCTTTTACTATCATTATTAGAGTCTTTATGCCGATTACATCTAAATATACTGACGAGCAAGTAGAAAAAATTCTTGCTGAAGTAGCAACAGTTCTTGAAAAACACGCTGCTTCTCCTGAGTTGACGCTAATGATTGCCGGAAATATCGCAACCAATGTCTTAAATCAACGTGTTGCTGCTTCACAACGCAAAGCGATTGCTGAAAAATTTGCTCAGGCGCTGATGTCTTCTTTAGAAACACCAAAAACACACTAATCACGGACAATAGAACACATACATGGTAGACAGCGGAAACTCATACGGCGAACGTGTATCTCGACTAGTTGGTTGGGGTCACTGGTTTGCATTCTTCAATATCGTTGCATCGATGTTGATAGGCACACGCTACATTGTTCAGTCTCCTTGGCCCGAGACGTTACTTGGTCAGTTTTATCTGGCGGTTTCTTGGGTTGGTCACTTTGGCTTTCTAGTTTTCGCACTTTACTTGCTTGTTCTATTCCCGTTGACGTTTATCCTGCCATCGCGGAAATTGTTCCGTTTGGTGGCAGTGATTTTCGCAACCGTTGGGCAAACCATATTATTAATTGATACCCAAGCGTATCAGTCGATCAATTTGCACTTAACTCCCGTTGTCTGGGAGTTACTATTCAGCGAAGACAAAAGTGCACTCAGCACTGACCTACAACATTTATTTGTTGTGATGCCGCTGATCTTCCTTATTCAACTCGCACTATCCGAATGGGTATGGCGAAAACAGCGCAAACTATCTCATAAGCACGTAGGACGCCCTCTCGCGGCCGTCTTTTTCCTCAGCTTTATGACCAGCCATTTGGTTTACATTTGGGCAGATGCGTATTTTTACAACCCAATTACTAGCCAGCGTTCAAACTTCCCGTTGTCTTACCCGATGACAGCGAAGAGTTTTATGGAAAAACATGGTCTACTTGACCGTGAGGAATACCTAAAACGTTTAGCAGAAAACGAAGGCAACGTAGAGTTAGTCAACTACCCTCTTGAAAAGCTTGAGTTTAACCGCCGAGTTAATAAGCTCAATGTGTTGATGATCAGCATAAACAATTTACGAGCGGATGCGCTGAACCAAGAAGAGATGCCTAACCTCTATGAGTTTGCTGAAAACAATCAGAACTTCCGTAATCATTACAGCTCAAGTAATGATACATACGGGGCCTTTGGTTTGTTCTATGGCTTACCGACCAGTTATGCATCAAGCATCAAGGCGCAAGGTGCTTCCCCAGTATTGCTCGATGTACTGAAAGATCAGGGCTACAACTTTGGTTTATTCAGTGGCAGTGGGTTTGAAGATGATCTCTACTCAGAAATTATTTTCCGCGACTTGAACTTAGCGGAAGACCTAGATGGCACGCAAGCTCATACCGATAAACAATCTATCGCAAACTGGAATACATGGTTAGCAGAGAAAGCAAGTCAGCCATGGTTTAGTTACATCGAAGTCACCACCGTTGATAATTTTGAATCGATTCCTTCAAATAATGACGAAGAAATGCCCGCAAGTGAGCGATTCAAAAAAGCTTATGAATATGCAGTGAAGTCGGCGGATAGAACTATCGCCGGTATTATTGATGAACTAGAAACGACGGGACAACTGACAAACACCATCGTAATCATCACTTCTAATCACGGTAGTGAATTTAACGAAACCAATACGAACAGCTGGGGAGCAAACAGCAACTACAGCCGTTATCAATTACAAGTTCCGATGGTGATCCATTGGCCTGGAATGCTGGCTGGCGAATTTAATCACAGCACAAGTCACTTGGACCTCTCAGTTACACTGTTGCAAGATATGCTCGGCGTATCTTCCAACCCATATGATTACAGTAGTGGTCGCAACCTATTCGATGAAAGTCGTCGTCGCTGGATCTTGGCGGGCGATACTCGCGAGCTTGCCTTAATTACTAGCTCACAAACCACAGTGATCGATAAGTTTGGCAACTACAAGCTGTATGACAAAAACTACAAACGACTTCGAGATGATGCACCGAAGTTGCCAGTTTTGATGCAAGGTTTAACTGAGTTACAGCGTTTTTATTCTAAAAACGATTAATACTTAGCAATCCATATACTATTCAAACTCCCCCTTTTTGGGGAGTTTTTTGTTTATTTAAACAACACAAACCACAAATTTGCGCAGTAAACATACAATCAGTTCAACTAGGGGTTTACAACATTTTCAAAGCCTTATATTATGCGCCTCAACAATGGAGAGATGGCTGAGTGGTTGAAAGCACCGGTCTTGAAAACCGGCATACGTTAATAGCGTATCTAGGGTTCAAATCCCTATCTCTCCGCCACTTTTAGAAAAAGCCCGCTAAGAAATTAGCGGGCTTTTTCGCATCTCCAGGCTTAAAAAGATTTGTACAAATCGCTTATCACTTCTTGAACGCAACTAAGCACTCCGCCACACTCAGAAAGAACCCACAAAAAATTAATGCCCTTTTCGTTCGTTCCAGTGTTGAATCAATTTGATATTTACGTCTAGTTGTATCTACTCATCAATAAAGACTTCTTTAGCGGCATTGATAAGCTGCAAATGAATTGGGACGAGGTCAGCATGATTCGTTCGATATCCACCTCCAACGACAGCTGCGACAGGGATACCTCGAGATTTCACTGTTTGCATTAAAAATCTATCACGTTCTAAAATCCCTTGCGTCGACACATCAAAATATCCAAGCTCATCGTCCTGATGTATATCGACACCAGCATCGTAGATAACTAAATCAGGGCGATGAAGATTAAGTGCCATATCGACCACTTCTTTAAACGCCATTAAAAAATCCTCATCACCTGTTCCTCGCACTAAAGGCACATCTAGGTCAGACTGAGGCTTCCTCGCTGGAAAGTTTTTATCACAGTGGAAAGAAAGCGTGATGATATCTGGCTCATCGTCACATAAAGTTGCTGTTCCATCCCCATGATGAACATCACTGTCAATGATCAATACTTTATCGACATGCTCAACTTCGAGTGCTTGCCTAGCCGCGATCACTAAGTCATTAAATAAACAAAAACCACTACCAAACTCTTTGTGTGCGTGATGATACCCACCACTCAAATGAATGGCCACTCCGTACTCAAGTGCCTTTTTTGCGGTCAGAGCCGTGCCCGCTGCTGAAGTTAGCGTTCTGGTAATGAGAGACTCACTCCAAGGAAAACCTATTCGGCGCATCTTCGCAGCTGGCATGTTTCCACTAACAAGTAACTCGACGTATTCCTCGTCATGAACACGTTTTACTTCCCCAACAGTTAATGCTTCGGGCTGGAAAAACTGCGTGTGCTCTTTCCAGTTATCTTTCTCCATATGCACCAATACCGATTCATAGAGGTACTGGTATTTCATAATTGGGTAACGATGCCCCTCTGGCAACTCAAGTTGAGAATAAATCGTGTGGTAGATAAATGGCAGCATGAGAAATTCTTAATAACAATGGTAACGAAATAGTATCAACTTCAAGGGTTGAATAAAACGCAATTTAATTGATAATAATTTTCAATATCAATTAAATTTAATATACATATGAATTCTACTTTCTTTGCTATTCTCGGCGCACTGTTTGGCTCTCTTTGTGCTCTGTCCCTATTTTCATCTCTTGTTGTTGGTGCGTGGTGGTTGGTTGATTTTATGGTGCTTAGCTAACACAATGACTTTCAACTGAAATCAAAAAAACATAGGTGTTTGTATGAGTCAAACCGTCTTTATTACCGGAGCAAATCGCGGCATTGGCCTTAGCTTAACTGAGCTGTACCTGAAGCAAGGCCACCAAGTACATGCTACTAGCCGTTCCTTAGAGAACAGTTCAGAACTACAAACTCTAGCCTCACAATTCAGCAATCTAGTTTTGCACGAACTGGATGTCACGCACTACGAACAAGTCGCTAAGCTTGCCGATAAACTCCCTGCCATCGACTTACTCATCAATAATGCAGGATATTACGGCCCCAAGGGATATGGCTTTGGAAATACTGACGTAGAAGCATGGCGTAAAGTCTTCGAAGTAAACACCATTGCTCCGTTAAAACTGGTTGAGTACTGTTACCCTCGCTTACAACAAGGCAAGATGAAAAAGATTGCTTGTATCTCATCAAAAGTCGGCAGTATGACCGAAAATACGTCCGGCGGCGGCTATATTTATCGCTCATCGAAAGCGGCGCTTAACTCGGTTGTGAAAAGCTTAAGTAATGATTTAACACCTGAAGGATTTACCGTTTTAGCGCTTCACCCTGGTTGGGTAAAAACGGCGATGGGCGGGCCAAATGCTTTGATAGATACGCAAACCTCCGCGCTAGGCCTAGCGAACGTGATAGAACTGAGCACACCGCAGCTTTCAGGTCGATTTATTAACTACGATGGTACTGAGTTACCTTGGTAGCAGCATTAAGACACAACCATCACTAAACCAAATACCATCAAAGCCAGGCTTCATAATCGTGACTTGGTTGGCAAACATAATGTTCATCAGTGATCCACCAGCATAATTCGCGCAATCTAACTTGAATTTATCTACATCCAATCCAGACTTAGGAAAAAGTAGAACAAATAAGGAGAAAGCACGATGGCAGCAGATAGGGATTTGGTTAATTTTAGCGAAGAGCACGAACTAAATTACTGCTTGAGAAGTGCTGGTAAACGCCAAACTCAAGCGAATCGAGATACATTAGTTGACTTGGGCAACCAGGTGAAAGAGGTACTGGACAAACGCGTGTTAACTCAAGGTGAAGTAAGAGGCGCGATCCAAAACCACGGTGACCTGTTCGAGTAATCTATTTTCAAGCATGCGCGGTGTTTAATTACACCGCGCTTGTCCTATGCCTGCTTACCTTTGGTTGCACGAGATTTAGTCGCGCCACCATTCTTTGAATAACTGCGCTTTTTACGTTTAAACGCAGGACGTTCCACCTTGGGTAGATGACATAATGAATCAGGGATAGGCCCTGCTTTTACTTGTGCCATCAAGCTATCAATGCGTTGTTCCAGTGCTTGCATGAACGGCTGATATGCTTGATTTCTCTCTGCCATACCTTGTAACTGGTGCTCCCAATGAGCCGTCATATCAGGGTATGTTGAATCTTCTGGCAAGGCATGAATGAGACCTCTTCCCGCAGGAGAACTGAGAATTGACTTACCTTGACGCGTAAGCAGTTGGCGTTTGAACAGCGTGTCCAAAATACCAGCGCGAGTCGCTTCCGTGCCTAGCCCATCAGTGTCACGAAGGATTTTTTTCAGTTCTTTATCCGCAACATAACGGGCGATCCCGGTCATCGCTTGCAACAGCGATGCCTCGGTAAAATGCTTTGGTGGCTCGGTTTTTCGGTCTTTTATTTCCCCTTCACGACAAGTTAACACGGTGCCTTCGGGTAGCGGTGGCACGGCATCAATACCTTCATCTTCCTTGTCAGTTTTGCCCATTAGCGCTTTCCAACCCGGCGAAACTAACTGACGACCTTTCGCGACAAACGTACCACCAGCGATATCGAAAACCAATTTCGCTTCTGCGTAAACCGCCGCCGGATAGAACTGCATGAGGTACTGGCGCGCAATCAATTGATACACTTTCATCTCATTGCCGGAAAGCGCATTCACATTAGCTTGCTTCGGTGTAGGGATAATCGCATGGTGCGCATCCACTTTTTTATCGTTCCAGGCTTTGGACTTTAATGTTAAGTCTGCTCCCTGAACGGCAACTTGCAACTCTTTTGCGTTATTCGCAATAGCAGTTGTCACCGTCCCTGCTTGTGAGTAGTGTTCCATCGGTAAATAGCGACAATCTGAACGCGGGTAAGTGATCAGCTTGTGCTTTTCATACAATGCCTGACAAGTATCTAGTACTTGTTGCGCACTCATACCATAGCGCTTCGCGGCATCGATCTGTAAAGCAGATAACGAATAAGGTAATGGTGCTGATTGCTTGGTTTGCTTTTGTTCCGACTCCGTCACTTTTGCAGGTTGACTTGCGATACGGTTTGCAACATTTTCCACCAACTTACGGTTTAACACTCGACCTTCTTCGTCCTGCCAAGGCTTGCATGCCTCACTTGGCTTCCAACGAGCACGAATATCAAAAGTACCATTGGCATCTTGATATGGGATCAGAGCATGTAGGGTAAAATAGTCCTTCGGGACAAAGTTTTCGATTTCTTCATCACGACGCACCACTAAGCCAAGAACTGGCGTTTGCACTCGCCCTACCGAGAGAACACCTTGATACCCTGCTTTTTGACCAAGCAAGGTATAAGCACGAGACATGTTCATACCATACAGCCAATCAGCCCGAGAGCGGGCCAATGCAGAAACTGAAAGTGGGATAAACTCGCGATTACTGCGCATAGAACTGAGAGCACGTTTAACCGCAGGTAAGTTTAAGTCCGAAATCAACAAACGCTGTGTAGATTCCTTCTTGGTTTTAGATAACTTGCAATAGTCGAGAACTTCATCAACTAACAGCTGACCCTCTCGATCTGGGTCTCCTGCGTGAATGACTTCGTTAGCTTCTTTGAGCAATTTACGAATCACTGTTAATTGCTTACTTGCACTTTTCCTCGGTCTGAGCTGCCATTGCTGCGGAACAATTGGTAAATCTGCCATATTCCACTTTTTATAACGCTCATCGTAAGCGTCGGGTTCGACTTGTTCGAGTAAGTGGCCGATACACCAAGTAACGATATCCCCGTTCCCACAGCGGATGAATCCTTGATCTTTCTTTTGAGGGTTTGGCAGTGCAGCGGCAATCGCACGGCCTAAACTTGGTTTTTCAGCAATAAACAGACGAGACATAACGTTTTGGAAATAAATATAATTAGGGCCACATTATCGAATGTAGCCCTAATAAATCAAGAAAAACTGTATAAATAAACAGTCAGTTTATTTAAGTTTTTAATTATAGGAATTCAACAAACTGAGAAAGGTCACGCTCAGGAACTTTCATCGGTGTACAACCAGGCGTGCCTAAGTACAAGAAACCAACAATCTCATCGTCACCCTCTAAACCAAATGCTTGATGAACTTCTGGATGGAACATCCACTTACCTGAGCGCCAAAACCCTTGAAAGCCTTGCGCTACGGCTGCCATTTGCATCGCTTGTACAGCGCATCCCGCAGATAAGTGTTGCTCTAGTGCTGGTACTTTCTCATGTTCTGTTACTTTAGCAATCACCGTGATCACCATTGGTGCGCGAAATGGGGCATTCTTTACCTTTTCGACCACCGCTTCATCACTATTTTCAGCTTCTGCCGCTTTTACCAATATATCTGACAGTTTTTTCAAACCATCGCCCTGTGCGATAACGAAACGCCAAGGGGTTAATCCCGCATGGTCAGGCGCACGAAGGCCAGCACGAATGATGTTCTCAAGTGCTTTACCTTCTGGTGCAGGCGCGGATAACTTCGCGATAGATCGGCGATTGAGCAAAAGATCGAGAGCGTCCATGAAAGAATCCTTATTGAATATCGTTGTTATTTTGTTTACGCCACTTTAGCACAATCTGCTCCTGCGAATAACAACCGGTTTTCTGTGGGCTTGATAACGTGCTTCACTTAACATCAATCTGGGTTTAATGTTAATTTATTCGCGAAATGAATAAGTTGAACATAGGCAGGTTGATGAACAAGGACAAACAAAACAGCATTTACGAAAAGATCGTTAATGACGAAGATGCCCGTGCCTGTAAGGCGATTCCTGAATCAGCTTGTCATCAAGTTCCCGGCAACTTTCTTAAAATCATTCTCGCTCAGTTTTTAACGAAAGTCGGCGATGCGTTAATCAATCCTAAAGTCACGTTGCCGTGGATACTACAAAGTCTCGGGGCTCCGGTTTACTTAATTGGTTGGCTGGTTCCTATTCGTGAGTCAGGATCCCTTATCCCACAACTTAGCATCGCGCACTACATCCGACGCATTCCAGTAAGAAAATGGGTCTGGGTAATTGGCAGCATCTTGCAGGCTCTTTCCATATTTGCAATCGGATTGGTCGCATTAACTCTAACAGGAGCAGCTGCGGGTTATGGTGTGATTGCATGTCTTGTGATCTTCAGCCTCTCACGCGGTTTAAATTCCGTCGCATCAAAAGATGTATTGGGCAAAACCATCCCTAAAAACCAACGAGGTCAAGTCAACGGCTGGTCTTCAAGCGCTGCTGGCCTGGTTACGCTGCTTTTCGCTAGCCTTCTGGCACTAGCCTGGTTATGGGACGTAGAGCCGACAGAGCGCTTTTACGGTCTGAGTTTAGGCTTAGCGGGCGTCATATGGCTCATCGCGGCATTCGTCTATGCGCGAATTAATGAGTATGCCGGTGAGGTAGATGGTGGTCGAAATGGCGTCCTCGAAGCATTTAAACAACTCGCGTTACTTAAGACAGACGTGACCTTTCGTCGATTCGTTATCACGCGGACACTATTTTTATGTTCTGCGCTGAGTGCACCGTACTACGTTGTGCTGGCACAGCAATCTCTGGGTGGACAGCTCTGGGTGCTAGCTCTCTTTATGTTTGCGAGTGGCTTAGCCTCCTTTGTGTCAGGTCCTTTCTGGGGAAGAATGTCAGATCGCTCTAGCCGCAGTGTGATGGTCATAGGCGCAATGATGAGCGCGCTACTTGGTGTTGTGTTATTTGTTTACGATACATGGGTCACCGCTAGCCAAAGCTTCCTATTCGTGATTCCTCTGCTTTACTTTTGTGTTTGTATTGCCCACGACGGAATACGAGTCGGACGAAAAACCTATTTAGTTGATATCGCAGAAGGTGACAAACGGACGAGCTATGTAGCCGTGAGTAACACAGTGGTTGGGATAATGCTGCTTCTAATGAGCTCTCTTGGTGTTATGTCGAACTTCTTGAGCCTTTCAGCTGTGGTGTTAGTGTTCTCTTTTATTACTTTTGCTGGCGTGGTAATGGCCAAACAACTGCCAGATATCAGTGACTAGTTCTATACAAAAAAGCTGCGCTCAAAGCGCAGCTTTTATGGTAAACACACATTAAAAAGCTAGAGTTTTACCGCCAATTTAACACCTTGACGAATCGCACGCACAGCATCAAGTTCACCCGCATGGTCAGCTCCGCCAATGATATGAATCTTCTCTCCAAGTTCAGACCATTTATCTTCAAACGGACGTACAGACTCTTGCCCAGCACAAATGATAACCTTGTCTGCATTAAGTACCTGCGCGCTTCCGTCTACATGAATGTGCAAACCTTGATCATCAATTTTATCGTAAGACACGCCGCCGACTAAATGTACGCCCCGTTTTTCAAGGGTACGTTTATGGATCCAACCTGTCGTTTTACCCGGACCTTTACCTACACGACCTTTACGACGCTGAAGTACCCAGACTTCTTTATCGCTGACCGCATCAGGGTAAGGGTATAAACCACCCGGCTGAGACATCTCCTTGTCGATTCCCCATTCATGCAACCAGTCATCCAACGTTTGTCCAACTGGCTCTGTGAGCATGGTCGCGACATCTACGCCAATGCCACCAGCACCAACGATAGCCACTTTCTCACCGACTGGCGTTTTGTCTCGAATGAGAGTTTGATAGTCGACGACTTTCTCTGGGTTATCAATTCCATCAATATTGACTTTACGTGGCTCAACACCCGATGCCATCACTATCTCATCGTATTCTGTGAGTAAGTCATAGTTCGCTTCCGTCGATAAGTGCAGATTCACGCCTGTTTCATCAATACGGTTAGCGAAATATCGTATCGTCTCTCGAAACTCTTCCTTACCAGGGATCTGCATCGCAAGACGGAACTGACCACCGATGCGGTCGTTCTTTTCGAACAAATCAACCTTATGGCCACGTTCAGCCAGTGTGGTCGCACAAGCCAAGCCCGCAGGTCCAGCACCAACAACTGCAATGTTTTTCTTTTTAAAGGCTGGTTCAACAACAATTTCGGTTTCATAGCACGCTAGAGGGTTCACTAAGCAACTGGCGCGCTTACCTTTAAACACGTTATCTAGACACGCCTGATTACAACCAATACACGTATTAATAAGCTGCGCTTTTTCCTGTTCGGCTTTAGCAACAAAGTAAGGATCGGCCAAGAATGGGCGCGCCATCGAAACCATGTCGGCATGACCTGAAGATAAAATACGTTCTGCTTCATCTGGCGTATTTATACGGTTGCAAGTGATAATAGGAACCGAAACGTGAGGTTTAACTTTTTCCGTAACCCATGTAAACGCACCGCGTGGTACTTGAGTCGCAATTGTCGGAATTCGAGCCTCATGCCAACCGATACCCGTATTAATAATCGTGACGCCAGCCTCTTCAAGTGCTTTCGCCAATTCGATAACGTCTTCAAAAGTGCTGCCCTGCTCGACAAGATCCAGCATAGAAAGACGGAAGATGATGATGAACTTGTCACCTACCGCCTTGCGTACCGCTTTAACAATTTCTAGCGGAAAACGCATACGTTTTTTATAGCTGCCACCCCATTCGTCGTAACGCATATTAGTACGTTTACATAAGAATTGGTTTATCAAGTAACCTTCCGAGCCCATTAACTCGACGCCATCATAACCAGCAAGCTGTGCTAACTCCGCACTATTAGCAAACGCGTCGATGGTTTTCTTTATCTGGCGGTCGCTCATTTCACTCGGAGCAAACTTTGCAATTGGCGCTTTAATGCCAGATGCACTTTGCGAGAATGGATGCATTGCATAACGCCCAGCATGGAGAATTTGCAACGCAATTTTACCACCGTGCTTGTGCACCGCTTCTGTCACAACTTTATGGGCTTTAGCATGTTTTGGCTTGCTGAATTCAGCACTCAACGGGTGTAAACGACCGCGTAAGTTAGGAGAAAAACCTCCGGTTACAATCAGTCCGACACCGCCTTTCGCGCGTTCTTCATAAAAAGCCGCGAGCTTCTGTAATCCTTCTTTGTGCTCTTCTAAGCCCGTGTGCATTGATCCCATCAGAACTCGGTTTCGTAATTGTGTGAAACCGAGGTCCAGTGGCTTTAATAGGTTTGGGTACATGGCAGACATCACTTAACATCCATTGTTATTATCATGGTCTGACCAGATTAAGCCTGCTCAACCAAAAAATCAAACAAGCGTTTACATTTTTGTAACACCGATCAATCTCGTGTGAAAATATGCCAATTGTTGAGTGGTCGTGATAAGCTAAAAAAATGTTATCTTTTGAGATCTTAGAGATAAGAACCCATACTTTGTTAGACTCGGCGTAACTATCTCGTTATGGAGACAAGATGAAAAAACTCTTCAAATTTATTGGTTTGATATTTAAAGGGATATGGAAAAGTATCACTTTCATCAGACTCGCACTGGCAAACCTAATTTTCTTGCTGATGATTGCCGTTTTCTACTTTGCCTTTACTTATACCGGAGACGGTCAACCTGTCGTCGAAAAAGAATCGGCATTGGTGATGAACCTTTCAGGCCCAATTGTCGAACAAAGACGTTATGTAAACCCAATGGACTCTTTTGCTGGTTCCCTTTTGGGTAATGAGCTACCGAAAGAAAACGTCCTTTTCGATATCGTTGATACTATTCGCTACGCGAAAGACGATCCTAAAGTGTCTGGATTAGTGCTAGCACTGCGAGACATGCCAGAAACAAATCTCACGAAACTACGTTACATCGCGAAAGCGTTGAACGAATTTAAAGCGTCAGGCAAACCCGTTTACGCCGTAGGTGATTTCTACAACCAAAGCCAATATTACTTGGCAAGTTACGCTGACAAAGTTTATCTGGCACCTGATGGTGGTGTATTGATTAAAGGTTACAGCGCTTACTCAATGTACTACAAAACGTTACTTGAAAAGCTTGACGTTTCCACTCATGTTTTTCGCGTAGGTACTTATAAATCCGCTATCGAACCGTTTATTCGTGATGACATGTCCGATGCGGCGAAAGAGTCAGCAACACGCTGGGTTACTCAATTGTGGAGTGCTTTTGTTGATGACGTAACAACAAACCGAAACATTGATGCGAAAGTGCTTAATCCAACCATGGATGAGCTGATTAACGAGATGAAGTCTGTAAATGGCGATATTGCTCAGCTCGCAGTCAAACTGGGGCTAGTGGATGAACTTGCGACACGCCAAGACATTCGCACTCTATTTGCAAAACAGTTTGGTAGTGACGGCAAAGACAGCTACAACGCGATTGGTTACTACGACTACCTTGCAACGATTCGTCCCGATTACACACTACCTCAGCACGACATCGCCGTTGTTCTAGCCAGTGGCGCGATTATGGACGGTCAACAACCTCGCGGAACTGTTGGTGGTGACACGGTCGCAAGCTTGCTGCGTCAAGCACGCAATGATGAAAAAGTGAAAGCGGTCGTATTACGAGTAGATAGTCCAGGAGGCAGTGCCTTTGCTTCTGAAGTGATTCGTAACGAAGTAGAAGCTCTGAAGCAAGCAGGTAAGCCGGTTGTTGTATCCATGTCGAGTTTGGCCGCTTCTGGTGGTTATTGGATTTCAATGAGCGCAGACAAAATCGTTGCTCAGCCAACAACCCTGACGGGCTCCATTGGTATATTTAGTGTCATCACCACGTTTGAAAAAGGCTTTAGCAAGTTAGGTATTAATACTGATGGCGTTGGCACATCGCCGTTCTCAGGTGACGGTATTACCACTGGCCTTTCTGAGGGCGCGTCTCAAGTGTTCCAATTAGGTATCGAACACGGTTACAAGCGCTTTATTTCTCTAGTTGGCGAGAATCGCGATATGTCTCTAGAGGAAGTTGACAAAGTTGCTCAAGGTCGAGTTTGGACTGGCCAAGATGCACTATCCTTTGGTCTTGTCGATCAAATGGGTGACTTTGATGATGCTGTAGAGCTAGCGGCGAAACTAGCGAACGTGACCGATTACGGCATTTACTGGGTAGAAGAGCCTCTTTCACCTACTGAACTATTTCTGCAAGAGTTTATGAAACAGGTGAAAGTCTCTCTAGGTATTGATGCAACAAGCTTGCTACCAAAAAGTCTTCAACCCGTAGCTCAACAATTCGAACAAGACGCAAGCTTGCTCCAAAGCTTCAACGATCCTAAAGGTCAATACGCATTTTGTTTGAACTGCCAAGTGCAGTAGTTTTTCCATCAATATTACAAAGGGCGCTTCTACTTGAAGTGCCCTTTTTATTAGGCTTTGCATCTCCTCAGATGACTTTCTGATGCTGTGCGTATAGCCTCGCATCTCAAGGTTATTTAGGTATATAATCCCCGCCTCTGTTCCCCTACACGAAAGAAAAAACGATGACTAGAAAACACATCTACATCGCTTACACCGGTGGTACCATCGGAATGCAAAAATCCGACCACGGCTATGTGCCTGTTGCTGGCTTTATGGAAAAGCAATTAGCAAGCATGCCCGAATTCCATCGTCCTGAAATGCCGGATTACACCATCCACGAATACGACCCTCTGATTGACTCATCAGATATGACACCTGCTGACTGGCAGCAGATTGCGAATGATATTCGTGACAACTATGACAAATACGATGGTTTCGTTATCCTACATGGTACTGACACCATGGCGTACACAGCGTCCGCATTGTCTTTCATGCTTGAAAACCTTGGTAAGCCAGTGATTGTAACGGGTTCACAAATCCCTCTCGCAGAGCTGCGTTCTGACGGCCAAGCAAACCTATTAAACGCGCTACATATTGCGGCAAACTACCCGATCAACGAAGTAACTTTGTTCTTCAATAATCAATTGATGCGTGGTAACCGCAGCACAAAATCTCATGCAGACGGTTTTAATGCCTTTACTTCACCAAACCTTCCTCCACTATTGGAAGCTGGGATCAATATTCAAGTTAGCAACAGCGTAACCGTTGGAGCACAACCAGAAGGTGAGTTTAAGGTTCACAACATCACGCCACAACCAATCGGTGTGATCACCATGTACCCTGGTATTTCACACGAAGTTATCCGCAACACGCTTCGTCAGCCCGTGAATGCGATGATTCTTCTGACTTTTGGTGTCGGTAATGCTCCTCAGAACCCTGAGCTGCTTGGTCACCTGAAAGAAGCCTCTGAGCGCGGCGTTATTGTTGTCAACCTGACTCAGTGTTTGGCAGGTAAAGTGAATATGGGCGGATATGCCACAGGTTGTGCGCTCGCAGACTCTGGTGTTATCAGTGGCTTTGACATGACGCCCGAAGCGGCGCTGGCAAAACTACACTACCTTCTAAGCCAAAACCTTTCTTACGAAGAAGTAAAAGAGAGAATGCAACAAGTACTGCGTGGTGAAATGAGCCTGTAAGTTCAAGCTTTCTACGATCTAAAAAGCCCAATACAGTTTGGGCTTTTTTCTTTCAAAATCAAAATAATAAAATTTTGAGAAATAAGGCGTAAGGATTAATCAATGTTCGGATTGACACGAACAATATCGCTCTCTTCTCCGCTGAATTGTTTTTTAAGCTCTTGTTTTGATTTAAAACTGATTTCACCACCGGCTGCAACCGTCATATGCTGCGCATCAGTATTATGTTTTGATTGATACAACATCACAGCTTGCATACACGAATCTCGCTGCTCTTTAGAAAGTGTTGTACCCTCAGGCCATCTTCCCGTTTCTACTGCATAGACTAAGCGATCATAAACTTCTGGAGTCATCGCTTGTAATAGTTGTTCTGCGTCCATAGTGTACCTTCTTATTACATTCTATTTACAGAACATAACGGGTTAAGAAACTGAGTCAAGAATACGAAAATGAATTGGTGTAACGGATCACAAGCAAAGCCATGAAAAGAACAAACTGGTTACTTCTCAGCCTCGCATGTTTTGCGCTATCGGGCTGTTTTGAAGGTAACGTGACAACCGAAGAGTTGTGCCAAAAAACACCAGAGCTACGTTGCGAGCAGCTCAATATGGATGACGGCCAATGTCGAATTCCAAGAACAAATTTGGTTTGGCATCGGTTTGAGCAATTGAAAAACCCATCAGAGGCCAACCAAATCATCGAATACGGTCTGGTCGCTGAATATAGGAAATGCTTAGAACTCGCCTCCCAGATCACCCCTATTGATCAAAGTGCTCTCAAAAGACAACGCTTTAATGCATTGGTACACAGTATTGATGAGCTAGAGCGCATCGTAAACGAGTTAAAAGGCTCAGAAGACCCGGCTACTTTGTATTTCTTATGGTCTCAAACGGGAGATACTCAAGCTCGGCGCGCATTTTTACAAATGGAAGGGTCTCCCCAATTAAATAATGCTGAGATGCAATATGCATTAGCCACTTTTTATACCAACCGAGATACCAAGAAAACCCTGGAGCTTCTTAATAACGCGTTGTCTTTATCTGATGAAGACAACATCAATCCGGTCATTCTCAAGTCAATGGCAAGTATTCATCAAGGGCTTGGAGACAAAGAGCAAGCGTATCTATGGGCAATGGTCGCGAAGAGATTCGACGTACCGCTTGCTGATGAAAAGCAGCTCCAACGTATGTTCAATTTCAGTCATCCAGAGCGATATAAGCAGTTGGATGAATTAGCCGAATCGGTGGCGAAAGCCATAGAGAAAGGTATCTATTCCCCAGCAATGATACCCATTGAGATATAAACGAAAAACTCCCGCAATGAGCGGGAGTTTTTATTTAAGTCGAGCGACACTCAGATCACTGTTGAGCTTGAATCATCCTGAAAGGATAAAACAATCTCGAGCACAATTTTGTCGTTATTATTCTGATTTGTTGAAAATTAACGACACAGAATTAACACAAAAACGCTCTCCTGTGGTCTGTGGGCCATCTTCAAAAACGTGCCCTAGATGACTATCACACGTTGCACAACGAATCTCTGTACGTACCATTCCGTGACTTAGATCTTCTAAATAGCGCACCGCTTGATCGTTGATAGGCGCATCAAAACTTGGCCATCCGCAGCCAGAGTCATACTTGTTATCAGAGACAAAGAGAGGGGCATTACAACAGGTACAAGCATAAACACCAGTTTCCTTATTATGCAGTAGCTTACCGCTGAAAGGAGGCTCTGTACCTTGCTCTCGGCAAACACGGAACTCTTCATCAGACAGTTGCTCACGCCACTGTTCATCTGACTTCGTCACTTTTTTCCCGCTTTGTTCCACGACTTTCGGCTCCTTATTTACTGTTCTTGGTATTGACTTTTTTAGCAAAAAACTTGCTTCTCTTAACACTTGTAGCACATACTTTCTCACCAGGACACCATGAGTAATTAATTTGATAAGAGCACTTATCTCACCAGTTATATTACGCCAACTGGGCTACAGAAGAATCAGTTAAAAGTTTAAAAAACGTACATTTGCAAAGAATTGTTAAAAAAAGCGTCGCTTTTTTTTGACTTTAAACAAGTTAAGTCCGATTATCACTTGCAGATGTTTACTGGATTCTGTAATTTTACTACCAGTTATCTTTAATCAGAAATTAAGTTGTGGAGCAACTATAATGACTATCAAAGTAGGTATTAACGGTTTTGGCCGTATCGGTCGTTTCGTATTCCGTGCAGCGCAAGAGCGCAACGACATCGAAGTAGTAGGTATTAACGACCTTATCGATGTAGATTACATGGCATACATGCTTAAGTATGACTCAACTCACGGCCGTTTCAACGGTACTGTTGAAGTTGAAGGCGGTAACCTAATCGTTAACGGTAAAACTGTACGTGTTACTGCAGAGCGCAACCCTGAAGACCTAAAATGGGACGAAATCGGTGTTGACGTTGTAGCTGAAGCAACTGGTCTTTTCCTAACTGACGAGACTGCACGTAAGCACATCACTGCTGGCGCGAAAAAAGTTGTACTAACTGGTCCTTCTAAAGACGCTACTCCAATGTTCGTTAACGGCGTAAACTTCGACACTTACGCTGGTCAAGACATCGTTTCTAACGCTTCTTGTACTACTAACTGTCTAGCGCCTATCGCTAAAGTTCTTAACGACAAGTTCGGTATCGAATCTGGTCTTATGACTACAGTTCACGCAACTACAGCAACTCAAAAAACTGTAGATGGTCCTTCTGCTAAAGACTGGCGCGGTGGTCGTGGTGCTTCTCAAAACATCATCCCATCTTCAACTGGTGCTGCTAAAGCTGTAGGCGTTGTACTTCCAGAAGTAAACGGCAAACTAACTGGTATGGCTTTCCGCGTACCAACTGCTAACGTTTCTGTAGTTGACCTAACTGTTAACCTAGTTAACGGTGCTTCTTACGAAGACATCTGTAAAGCGATGAAAGAAGCTTCTGAAGGCGAACTAAAAGGCGTTCTAGGCTACACTGAAGATGCAGTTGTATCTCAAGACTTCATCGGCGAAGTTTGCACTTCAGTATTCGATGCTAAAGCTGGTATCGCGCTAACTGACAAATTCATTAAGGTTGTATCTTGGTACGACAACGAAATCGGTTACTCAAACAAAGTTCTAGACCTAATCGCTCACATCTCTAAGTAATTAGAAAGTTAGCAATTAGCGAATAACTTCGTTAAAGAAAAGGCGGCTCTAGAGTCGCCTTTTTTGTATCTGGAATTTGAGAGAATGCAGGCTCGATGTTGCATTTAATGTGCGAAGCGCGTCTAAAAGCTCTCCCCCAGCGATAGGAAACTACACATGGATTTAAAAACTCTCCCAGCCCTAACGGTGCTATCTGATAACGTCACTATCGTTGAAGTTGATCAGATAAAAATCGTCCGCGTGATTCATGACAAAGCAACGGCAGGCATCTCGCTACACGGTGGTCATGTCGTGTCGTTCACGCCTGAAGGTCAAGAAGATCTGATCTGGATGAGCGAAAAAGCTGTCTTCGATGGTAAAGCTGCTCTTCGCGGTGGTATTCCGGTTTGTTGGCCTTGGTTTGGGCGTATTGCTGCTCCAGCTCACGGCTTTGCCCGCACCGCAGAATGGGAGTTGGTTGAACATCGTGAGAACCATAACGGTGTGATTGTTGAACTTGCTCTGTTCCCGACAGAAGAAATCCACGATATTTGGCCCCATATGTTTGACGCTCGTTTGGTGATTGAAGTGGGCGATGAGCTAAAAGTGACGCTCAAAGTCATGAACATTGATGACGAGGCTTGGACCTTCTCTGGCGCATTACATACTTACCTAAACGTTGGAGACATTAAGCAAGCACAAACGACAGGCATGGGTGCCGAGTACATTGATAGCTTGAAAGCTGATGCGGTATGCCAAGGTGGTAATGTTCTACAACTAACTGACACGATTGATCGCGTTTACACGCAACCAGAAGCGAAAATTTTGGTAAAAGACCCGGTATTGGATCGTACGCTAAGCGTACACAACCAAGGCCACAACTCAGCAGTATTATGGAACCCTTGGGCAGAAGGTGCGCAAAGCATGGGTGACATGGCTGACGATGGTTATCAAACCATGTTGTGTGTGGAGTCTGCTGTTCATGCACCAAGTATTGAGCAAGGTCAAACGCTCCAACCAGGTGAGACACATGAACTTGTCACTGTCATTTCAGCGCAGTAAGAATCACCATATAAAGGCCGGGGATACCCGGCTTTTTTTGTAATAAAAGCTCTGCTTAGATGGTCCTATCTTTACTAACTTATTGGTTACTGGTCACTTTTGACGGTTTCATTAATAAATATCAAAAAAATTGATCATATAAACCGATAGCATACCGATACAAAACTCATAAATAATAAAAATATCAGGAATTAGTCTATGTTAGAGAGATACCGAAATCAAAGTGTCGGATTCCAGTTGAAACTGGTGATTACTTTGTGTCTATTCATTGCTTTCAGCAGTATTGCAGCGCTTGTTTACCGCAACGCTTCCGATGTTCTATTGGAAAGCACGCTGAAAGAACACCAATCTAAAGTAGAATCAATGGCAAAAACCATTGCTGGCCAATTCGATGCTTACCTGCACACCGCTAAAGTCCTCGAATCTACTTTTCGCAATGGCTACCTTGCCGGTGTCTATGTCGAAAATTACACGGTTGACTTCATGGGACATGAAGTACCAAACATCACTCAATACAGTGAAAGCTTAATTAATGACACCAAGTTGGTCGACAGTTTCACACGTGATACCGGCGCTATAGCAACGCTATTCGCACCATTGGGTGACGACTTTATTCGGGTGTCCACCTCCCTAAAAGATCCACAAGGTCAACGAGCGGTCGGAACCACGCTAGGCATCAACCATCCTGGTTATCAGCAACTTAAAGCAGGGCAACCGTATTACGCTCAAATTAAATTGTATGGCGAGCGCTACATTACCTACTATGCCCCAATCAAAGATGCGACAGGAAAGGTAGTAGGCCTATCGTTTATTGGTTTACCAGTAGACCAAGCGACACAAACCTTATTCGATGCACTCGAAGAGATAAAATGGGGCGACACTGGTTACACCATTATCGTTGATAACGACGAAAACAATCTTGGTAAATACCTACTTCATCCAGCAAAAAGCGGCTCAGATTCGTCAATACTAGAAGTCGCCGACTACAATGGTCACAAGCCTTTTGGTCAGATTTTCGAACAATCTAGTGGATTAATTCGCTACCCTTTCGAGTACCAAGGTAACGTAGGCGAAAAGTATCTTGTCTACACAGAGGTTCCAGGTTGGAATTGGAAACTGCTAGGCGGTACGTTTATCAAAGAAGTTACAAAAGGTAGCGACACGCTTCTCACACTCATTGCCATCATTTCTTCGGTAGCGGCAATCATTACTTTTGTTGTACTGACGCTTTTCTTGAATCGCAGCTTACAACCTCTCACGACTCTAAACTCATACATGACTCGCTTAGCGGGCGGCGAAGTCAGCTTGAACATTCCAGCGTCTCGTAAAGCATCAAAGAATGAAATTACGAACCTGAGCTCGGGTGTCGCCAGTATGGCAAGTCAGCTCAATGAACTTGTTGGTAAGATCCGTTCAACAAGCGACTTAGTGGAGAGCAACTCCACCAGCGTTGCCAACGATGCACATAGCAATTTGACCCAAGCCGACCGACAACAACAAGAAGTCGAGCAAGTTGTGACAGCGATTGAAGAAATGGCCTCTTCCGCTCAATCTGTCGCACAACAAGTCGAAAGCATTGCGGAAAACGTACGCTCAGCAAATACCGATAGCCAGTCTGGTCTCGCGATTGTTGAAGGCGTATGTATCGACGTTGCTCAACTTAACGATCAATTGGATCAATCAGCAACGGCTATCGAGCAAGTAAATCGCGATAGCGAGAGTATTCAAACCGTCACTAAAATGATTGATGAAATTGCTGAGCAAACCAATTTACTTGCCTTGAATGCCGCCATTGAAGCAGCACGAGCAGGTGAACAAGGTCGTGGCTTCGCAGTTGTAGCAGATGAAGTGCGCACACTTGCGCACCGAACCCAAAGCTCAGTTCAGGATGTCGTGGAAATTATCGAGAAACTAAAAGGGTCGACTCATAATGCAGTTAATATGATGACAGACAGCCAACGCAGTGCAAACCAGGTCTTGGACAAAGCACAAGACGCGGGCACAGCATTAGAAGCCATCGCAGTACAAGTGCAGTCGATAGCCTCTCAAGCCGACGCCATTGCAGCGACTTCAGAAGAACAAGCTCAAGTTTCACAAGAAATTGCAGCAAATGCCCATTCTATCAGTGAACTTAACCGAGAAAGCCGCAACACGAGCGCAAAAACCTCGCAAAGTGCCATTGAACTTCAACAACAAGCACGAAACTTGAAAGAGCAAGTCGACTTCTTCCACTAATACTTAATAAGAGCCGACCCAGTCGGCTCTTTTTGTTTCACTTGAGACCATGCTTTTTGATAGAATTTGCCGCCCTACTTTCTGTTCGAGATCGTCATGAACTATCAATGCCCTCTATGCCACCAAGCTCTAGCGTTAAATGAAAAAACGTTTAAGTGCGAAAACAATCATCAGTTTGACTTAGCAAAAGAAGGCTACGTTAACTTGATGCCAGCGCACCACAAACGTTCTAAAGATCCTGGTGACAACAAAGAGATGATGCAAGCTCGTCGTCGATTCCTTGAAGGAGATTACTACAACCCAATGCGCCAAGAAGTGGCGCAGCTGTGTGCAACATACACTGAGGGGAGCACTCATCAATTATTAGATATTGGTTGTGGTGAAGGTTACTACACAGATCAAGTACAAAAGACGATAGAAACACAAGCGAACCATGCCACGATTTATGGCTTAGATATTTCCAAAGTTGCTATTCGTTACGCGGCGAAGCGTTACACGCACTGCAACTTTAGTGTGGCTTCTAGTCACCGACTTCCCTTCGCAAATGAATCCTTAGATGCCATTTTGCGCATTTATGCCCCTTGTAAAGCTGAGGAGCTGCAGCGCGTTGTAAAAAACGACGGCGTTGTTGTCACGGTTACTCCTGCTAGTCGCCACTTATACCAACTGCGTGAGCGCATTTATCAAGATGTTCGTCTTCACAATGAAGAACCAGAACATATTGAAGGGTTTGAATTAGAGCACCAGCAGCATCTTAACTATGTTATGGACTTGAAAAACGGAGCCGCAATCGATTTATTGCAAATGACGCCATTCGCATGGAAAGCAACCGATGCTCTTCGTGAAGAGTTGAAATCCGCTACACTTTTCCAATGTGAGGCTGATTTTATGTTGCGTGTATATCGCAAAAAAACACTCAATTAATAAGTCAAAAAAAACAACAAACGCAAATAGTTATCATTTATATTGATTCATTGCTCAGCCTCCATTAATATCATCCGGACATTTTTGGAGGCTTTTCAATGCGCTTTTCTACTTTGAGCTTGCTCTTTGCAGGCTTACTTACTGGTTGCTCTTCATATACGCACACCAACTCTCACGCAACCTCAGCGGAAGTCACTAGTTTTTACGACTATCAACTATACACCCCTTCTGGCGAGCACATCGCTCTAAGCAAACTGCCAATTGAGCTGCAACAAGCAGATGTCATTCTTATTGGTGAATGGCACACACACGCCGGCGTTCATCGCTTTCAAACCGATATGCTCAAACAACTTACGTCCTACGACCGCTCACTCGCGTTATCTATGGAACAATTTACCCGCGACAAACAACCTGTTGTTGACGCTTACCTACGTGGGGAGATCGGCGAACAGTACTTAATGAAACAAGCCAACGCTTGGCCCAATTATGAAAGCGACTATCGCCCTCTCGTGGAGTTTGCTAAGCAGAAAAATCTCCCGGTCATTGCAGCAAATGCACCAAAGAGCATTGTCCGATGCATTGGTCGACAAGGGCTAGATTACATTAACAAGCTCGATGATGATCAGCGGATGTTCATTGCACAAGCCATCAACACTGGTAGTAGTCCGTACAAAGAAAAGTTCATGGCATCCATGCATCACGGTAAGCCAGAGCAGACGGAAAAACAGTTTGCAGCTCAAGTTACTTGGGATGAAACTATGGCGGAATCTATCGTTAGCTATCTAGACGACAACCCAGGCGCTCAGATTGTCCATGTTGCGGGCAAGTTTCACACCGAGCAAGGGTTGGGTACGGCAGCATCAATCTTAAGCCGCAACCCGAGCTTAAAAGTGGTTGTAATTAGCCCAACAGATAACGTGCTTTCTGATAATACAGACTATCAGTTAGAGGTTCTCGCACCACCAGTACGGTATGTACAAGATGCTCACCGCATGGCGGCATATCAACATCTAACTAAACGCAATAACGATCTTCAATGTAAGTAGCTGGTCTTCAATTTAAGTTACTACCTTGTCGTTGCGTTGCATCATCACACCGCTCCGAGTTCATAGAGTGACAACGGTCTGCTTCCTGCTGGTCTATTTTTTGCTAAAGATCACCAATAGAAACTAGAAGCGGCAAAAGCAGACCTGTTTTTATCCAAATAGCTTCAGAAATAAACTTTGCCGCCGATAAAAATATAACTGCTTTTTACCCGCACTCAGTGACCGAGTGTCGATGTTCCAAGGAGTATTCGATGAATCCAGTAGGAAGCACTTCTGTTAATAGCTATGCCAAACAATCTGTCGCCTCTAAACAAGCAAGTATTGCACAAGAAGAAACTAGTGCTTCGCCGCTGAAAGTCGAACACAATAAGGTGACGCTTTCGACCGAAGGCAAAGCGCTACTTGCCGCTCTGCAACAAATCGAGCACGACAGCAAGAAAATAGAAGCAGAAGATAAATCTGTTGGTGAAAAGGTCGAATCTTTCACGCATGGTGCTCTTGGCATGGATCACCCCGATAAAATCGAGAAAGAAGAGGATGGCTCATATTCTGCGGGTCAATACCTTTCTGCGGCACTTACCGTTGGTGGCATCATACTGGCATTAGTCTGATAACCAGTCTGATAATCGTCACGACAACAAATCCTATTTGAACCAAACACTTACTGCAGCCCATAATTTAATAAGCCAAAGAACGATATGATGCAAACGTAAGTGAATTCGACCGCTCTTGTGGCCCGATAATACATGCTCGTTTATTGCTCCCTAAACTAGGTTTCTTGTGAAGGCACTGAATGGATAACTTTAGTCCATGCTTTCAACTCCTAAGCGTAATCCAAGCCCACGTTTGTGGGCTTTCTTCTTTCCAAACTAACGAACGTTAGAGAGCGACTCATTTTTTCTGCAAAACCAAACAAAAACGACAATTTGGTTAAACTTTTATTACCGACACAAAACCTTCATAAATCATTGCTTTAATGCCTGCGCTTTCAATAAACAAGGAAAATATAATGAAGCGCTTAGTATCTCCAATCGTTACGGCAGTGGCTGCATCTACCCTCTCTTTCAACGCACTCTCAGCTGAAATCAAAAACGTCATTTTGATGATCGGCGACGGCATGGGTCCTCAACAAGTTGGTTTACTCGAGACCTACGCAAAACACGCACCTAACTCGGTTTACAAAGGCGAAAGCACAGCGTTATACAAACTCGCTCAAGAAGGTGTGATTGGATCATCACTGACCAATCCAGAAGATGCAATTGTCGTCGACTCTGCGTGCTCAGCTACGATGCTAGCGACAGGAATCCCTACCGCTTCTGAAGTCATTGGCATTGATAGCCAAGGCAACCATGTCGAAACTATTTTGGAAAAAGCCAAAAGTAAAGGTAAAGCAACTGGGCTCGTCTCTGATACGCGTATGACCCACGCAACGCCAGCAGCATTTGCCGCTCATCAACCACATCGCTCCCTAGAAAACAGTATTGCGGCGGATATGCTCGAAACAGGCGTAGACGTGATGATGTCTGGGGGACTTCGTCATTGGATTCCAAAGTCGACAAACGACAAGGGAGAGACATACGAGCAACTTGAAAAGCTCACTCAAGGTAATGTCTACCTAAAATCGAAACGCAAAGACGAACGCAACTTGCTTGCCGAAGCGCAAGACCAAGGCTATAGCTTAGCTTTCAGCCGCGATATGCTCACACAAGCTAAAGGTGACAAATTACTTGGACTTTTTGCTTACTCGGGCATGAACGATGGTATTGCCTACAGTCAAAGCAAAAACGATCCAAAACGCACGCAGCCATCGCTGAAAGAAATGACCACCAAAGCAATCGACATTCTTTCAAAAGACAAAGACGGTTTTTTCTTGATGGTTGAAGGCGGCCAAATTGACTGGGCTGGCCACAGTAACGATGCAGGTACGATGCTGCATGAAATGCTTAAATTCGATGAAGCGGTAAACTCAGTTTATGAGTGGGCAAAAGGCCGTGATGACACCCTGATCATTGTTACTGCTGACCACGAAACCGGCTCTTTTGGCTTTAGCTACTCATCAGCAAACTTGCCTAAACCACAAAAACGCGACGGCGAAGCATTCAAAAATCAGGATTACGCGCCAAACTTCAACTTTGGTCAGTTCGAGATCCTCGATGGTTTATACAACCAAAAGAAAAGTTACTACGGCATGATCAGTGAATTCCAAGCGCTTGATAAGAAAGAGCAAACTCCAGAGAAGTTTGCGGAAGTCGTGAACGCAAATAGCGATTTTTCGATTACGCCTGAGCAAGCAGAACGCGTATTAGCAAGTAAACCAAATCCATACCGACTCGCTGGACACAAATACTTAAGCGAAGAGAACGTACCGACAATCAATGACTTTGATGCTTTCTTTCCTTACAACGACCGTGGCAACTTGCTAGCGCGTGAGCATGCAACAAAGCAAAACACAGTATGGGGGACGGGTACTCATACGCATACTCCTGTCAACGTATTTGCTTGGGGACCTGCAGAAACTATCCTTCCAGTATCAAAAATCATGCACCACTCGCAACTAGGCGAGTACTTGAAACAACAAATTAAATAATCAACTTGCACTTACTTCACAACTCGTGATGTTTCAACGCTCTCGCAAGGGAGCGTTTTTTTATGCATGAAAACAGTTGACGTTTTAAATCGTACACCACAATAATTATGGGTCTTTAATTATATGAATAAAGAAAATGTGCGAAATCTTTGCTAAGCAACCCCAAGACAACTATCAGTTCATCACCCGCTCTATCCGTATTGATGGTCACGCGACCAGTGTAAAACTTGAAGCGAGCTTTTGGACAATTCTTGAGGAAATCGCTAGTGCTCAAAACATGACGGTTCCTAAATTCATAAGCACTGTTTATCAAGAAGCACTCGAATACAATGGTGAAGTGAACAACTTTGCCTCCTTACTTCGATGCGCTTGCCTCACGTACGCTCGCCAACCTCAAGAGACCACTCGTCAAGCACTTGCGCAACTTAACAGTTAATAGCAACCAACCGAGCAATAACCATCCTAGGCTATGCATCCGTATTATAAACCCTTGAGCATCTTCTAACTTGTCGTACTAGAGTACTACCCAGACTCCTTTTGAAATCGCTAACCTGTGCGGACTATCAAGGAGTACCTATGACAAAAATGATTCACACCATGATCCGAGTAAGTGATCTGGACCGCTCTCTACAATTTTACTGTGACGTACTTGAACTAGAAGTCGCTGATCAATACATCTTTGATGGCTTTTCTCTAACCTATCTAGCCAACCAAGAAACTGGCTTTGAATTGGAACTGACGCACAATCACGACCAAAGTGAGCCCTACACTCACGGCTCAGGTTACGGCCACCTTGCCGTCAGCGTGGAGGACATTGAACAAGCCCACAAACGCATTAAATCTCTCGGCATTGAAACTGGTGACATCAAAGCCTTTGACCATCAACAAAAGCATTTAGCAACGTTCTTTTTTGTAACCGACCCTGATGGTTACAAAATTGAGTTCCTGCAACGCCAAGGGCGTTACCTATAACAAAAAGAGTAAACATTATGATTCACTTGACGGCTACCTTTCATGCACAACCGGGAAAAGAACAAGAGTTGAAAGAGGTACTTACCCGAGCGCTTGAACCTACTCGCAATGAAGAAGGTTGTGTTCGTTATCAATTGTTCCAAGATAAAGACAATGCATGCCACTTCGTTTTTCAGGAGCAATTTAAAGACCAACAAGCATTTGAGCTTCATGGTAAAACAGAACACTTTGCTCTTTTGATTAGCCAGATCGACAATTTGTTAGAATGCGAGCCGAAACTGGTGTTCTTTAACGAACTGTAACTATAGCGCTAACCGAAGATCAAAAAAGGCACTCTATCTAGAGTGCCTTTCACTAGTTGGGATCTGTGATTAAGCGTCTTGCTTCTCCACCATATGCAAATGCACATCTTGTTGTGGGAAAGGAATCGAAATACCTTCTCGGTCGAAGCGTAGTTTCACTTCTTTAGTCACATCCCAGTATACATCCCAGTAATCATCCGTTTTTACCCAAGGACGCACAATAAAATCTACAGAAGACGTATTTAATGTATGAACTTTGATCATTGGCTCTGGAGTGCGAAGTACCGAAGGGTGAGAGGTAATGATATCAGACAATACTGACTCCGCTTTTAAGAGGTCATCCGCATAGCCAATGCCAAACACCATATCCACGCGGCGAATGCGTTCATGCGTGACGTTCTTAATAACATCTCCCCAGATTTTGCTGTTAGGCACAATAATAATTTGGTTATCAAACGTACGGATTGTGGTGTTCACCAAACTCATATGGCTTACCTTGCCATCCACACCGCCAGCATACACAAAATCACCAACATCAAATGGGCGATAAATAAGCAGCATCATACCCGCCGCGAAGTTGGATAACGTGTCTTGCAACGCGAAACCAATAATCACACCAGCAATACCGAAACCGGTTAGGATTGGCGCTAGGTTCAAACCAAGCTGAGATAAGCCCACCATGATACCGATCACCCACACGAATTTGCCGGACATCGAGATAAAGAAGTCCTGCATCAAGTGGGAAAGTTTTAAGTTTTTCGATGCAACTGCTTTACGGACGACTTTGCGCGTTAACTTAGCCAGTCCGCGAGCGATCAATAAAATCAGCGCAAAAACAAACAACTGGAAGATATGCTGCGGTGCATTCTCGGCAAACCAATCCAGTGCCGAGTTGGACCAGTGACTCAGTATTGACCACACAACTTTGGTATTTAGTAAATCATGGGTGATATTACCCGTCACTTCAAAAATTTGGCGTTTGTATTCAGACGTTTCTAAACCGACTTTATCACCAATTGAAATCAGGTTGCGTAAGCTTTCTGTCGCAATATTTAGCCTTTGTTTAGTAATGAGCTGACTAAGTTGCAACGACGCTTTTTCCGACTCTGGGCTAGACGAAAGTTGGGAGCCAATGATCTCACTTTGCTGACTCAAGTACTCAATAGAAGCAGACAGTAAGCGCATACGTTTATCAATTTTATCTTTTAGTTCCGCTTCTGCGCGCTCGTTTTGGGCCCCTAGCTCCTTCAACCAAGCGAGATTTTGCCAGCTCGAATCGAAGCTAACATCAAGATAACGCTGTAGCTCTCGATAATCATTAACAAGAGCAAGCTTCTCTTCATCCTTAGCCTTATTTAAATCCTCGACGACTTTCTTTATTTTTTCCGATAGATAGTTCGTCGCGTCCTCAGAGTATTGTTCTTGTTTTTTAACTAGCAAGATCAGCTTGTCGCGAGAGATAGTTTCACGTTCAATCGCTGACGCTAACTGGCTTCTTAATTCTTCATTCTTTTGGAATAGTTGCAGTTGAAGGGCATCACGCTCGTCGCCACTCGCTTGCGAGAGGCTTTGGGATAAATCCACAATCTCTCGGTTCAAGTTGTCAATCGAGATTTCGGCAGCAGAAGGCTCTTGGATATCGTCAGTAGCAGTCGCATGAACAGCCATTGGGGAGAACATAATGACGGCAAGTGCGAATAATGTCACCCAAGATGTCTGGCGCAGTTTCTGGGGGAAATGAAACGTCATGTTTACCTCATAGGGAACAATCCTGATCAAAACAATCAGGAATAGAAGTGTAAAGCGTTGAAATCATACTCCTAAGTTTACAACACTAAATAATAAACTGAGCAGCATTTCGTTAGCGAGACGTCAAAGTTGGGAGCCCCAATAGCAAACAAGCCTTTCATTTAATCAATGAAAGACTTGTTTGTATTCGACTAAGGACGGTTGGGATGATTTAAAATATGGTCTTCCCAATCCACCACATCAATCTCGTAAACAACTTTGTTACGGACACTTTCCCCTGCCGAATGCATTGCGGACTTAGAGCCTGTAATCAACGGATGCCATTCTGGTAAAGGCTGCTTTTCAGCCAACAGACGGTAAGCGCACGTGTGTGGCAGCCAAGTAAAATCGTCGATGTCTTCTCGGGTCAGCTTGGTGCACTCTTCACCCGAAGTGAAACGGTTTGGGTAATCCTTACATGAACACGTTTTACTGTTCAGCCAGCTACAAGCCACATTGGTATAGTAGATTTCATCGGTATCTTCATCCATCAGCTTATGCAAACAACATTTGCCACAACCATCACAGAGAGATTCCCATTCCTCTTCTGTCATCTGCTCTAACGATTTACTTTGCCAAAATGGAGTGCTCATACTTCAGGTCTCACCAAGGGAATTTAGGGGGCGATTTATACTCTTCTCAACGCAAAAGTTCAAGTTTTGAGAAGATCTTGCATCCTTCCCACATAACGGTGGAGATATTCAACTACTTTCGTTTTACTGTTCTATCCTTAAACAAGTTTCCATTACTCAATTGATCAAGAAGGCATTAAGGAGTTTTCATGGGTATTATTTCTTGGATTATTTTGGGCTTAATCGCCGGCGCACTTGCTAAATGGCTCATGCCAGGAAAAGATGGGGGCGGTTGGATTGCAACAATGTTACTTGGTATTGCAGGGGCATTTGTAGGTGGCTTCCTTGGCGGCATTCTCGGTTTCGGCGGAGCAACTGGCGTCAACATTGGTAGTATCATTACCGCAACACTAGGCGCATTTATTCTGTTGTTTGTTTATAACCGTTTCTTAAAATAATCACGATGATTTAAAAGCAAAAAACCAAAAAGGGAGCGTAATGTTAAGCGCGCCCTTTTGTTTTTTTCTTTCTTCACTCTTCCAATCCACGTCAAAATGACCATAATTGCCCCCTTAATTTTTTAAGAGGTTTACATTATGGATTGTCGATTAGGATGTGGAGCGTGCTGTATTGCGCCAAGTATCTCTTCACCAATACCTGGAATGCCCAAGGGCAAACCTGCAGGTGTTCGTTGTGTGCAACTCAACGACGACAATTTGTGCAAGCTATTTGGTAAGCCTGAACGCCCTAAAGTCTGTCACGATTTTAAACCGTGTCCGATTGTATGCGGCAAGACCAATCAAGAAGCACTCGACAACATCACTGAATTAGAACAATTGACGTAATGCGACTCTAGACCACACGTTTAAAGTTAGTACCTCGGTTGTTTCTCTCCGCGGCAGTAATCAAAGGAAACTCAAGATTTAGCACTTTCCCCCTCTGCTTTTTATCTCACCCTTGAGAACTCTTGCCACATAGCGTTCCATTTGCGGTTTTCGCGCGATCTCCCTCACAATTTATTGACAATTCTCGACTATGTTCAGCGGGTCATTTAATTAAAGATCAGGAAAGAACATGAATAAGTATTTGGCTGAGGCTGTTGGCACGTTCTGGCTAGTGTTAGGCGGCTGTGGTAGCGCGGTGTTGGCTGCGGGTTTCCCTGAAGTGGGTATTGGTCTGTTGGACGTTTCTTTGGCATTCGGTTTAACCGTTCTGACGATGGCATTTGCTATCGGTCATATTTCAGGTTGTCACTTGAACCCTGCAGTGACAGTTGGCCTTTGGGCAGGCGGTCGTTTTGAGACAAAAGACGTTGCTCCCTACATCATCTCACAGGTGATCGGCGGGCTTATCGCAGGTGGCGTGCTTTACGTTATTGCATCTGGACAAGCAGGATTTGATGTTGTGGGTTCTGGCTTTGCCGCCAATGGTTATGGTGAACACTCTCCAGGCCAATACTCGATGATCGCTGCACTTGTGACTGAAGTTGTCATGACGATGATGTTCCTGATTGTCATTATGGGTGCAACAGACAAACGTGCGCCACAAGGCTTTGCACCTATCGCAATTGGCCTGTGTTTGACTCTCATTCACCTGATCAGCATTCCTGTCACCAATACGTCAGTAAACCCTGCTCGTAGCACGGCAGTCGCAGTATATGTGGGTGAATGGGCGGTTTCTCAGCTATGGCTGTTCTGGATTGCTCCTATTGTGGGTGGCGTGCTTGGTGCGGTTATCTACAAAAATCTTCTTGGTAAAGAATCGAACGATTAATCGTTCCTAACTCCCAAAATCAAAAAAGCCGCTGAATTTAGCGGCTTTTTATTAAATTCTGTGTCGACCTAATAGCGAATGTGACAACGTCGTGCCATCAACAAGCTCTAGCTCCCCACCGACAGGCACACCATGCGCGATGCGGCTGGCATCAACTTGGTGCTCTTTACATAGCTCTGCGATGTAGTGGGCAGTGGCTTCACCTTCAACTGTTGGGTTTGTCGCCAAAATCACTTCGGTAATATCACCGCGACGTAAGCGGTAATCAAGGACATCTAATCCAATATCACTTGGACCAATACCATCTAATGGCGACAAATGCCCCATAAGAACAAAATACCGACCAGAATATTGGCCTGTTGCTTCAACGGCTGCGATGTCTGCCGGGCTTTCTACCACACAAATTTGACCATTTTCTTGGCGTTTTGGGTTGGTACAAATGTGACAGACTTCTTCTTCGGTGAAGGTTCGACACTCAGTACAATGACCTATTTCTGTCATTGCCTGACTCAGCGCATCTGCAAGCTGCAAACCGCCTTTTCTATCGCGCTGTAACAAATGAAAGGCCATACGCTGCGCTGACTTGGGGCCAACCCCAGGTAGACAACGTAAGGCCTCCATCAATTGCTCCAGCATATGACTGGTACGCATTAAAAGTCCGCTTAATTAAATATCAGCAGATTAGAATGGCATTTTCATGCCTGGTGGTAGTTGCATACCGCCAGTTACAGAAGCCATTTTCTCTTTTTGAGTTTCTTCAACACGACGGGCTGCATCGTTGAACGCCGCAGCGATCAGATCTTCAAGCATTTCTTTGTCGTCTTCCATCAAACTTTCATCGATGTCAACACGACGTACGCTGTGACTACCAGTGATAGTAACTTTAACTAGGCCAGCACCAGACTCGCCAGTTACTTCCATATTCGCGATTTCTTCTTGAAGCTTTTGCATGCGATCTTGCATTTGCTGGGCTTGCTTCATTAGGTTGCCCATACCGCCTTTACCAAACATGTTTATCTCTCTGGTTTAATGAGGTGTTGCATCAATTAATGGGGTTATACCTTTGGGTTTTCAACCCCATTCCATTCGATTATTAGATAGGGCGCACACTATCTTTATCAAGCTCTGCAGCAAAACGACGTTCAATAAATTGAACATTTGGATCGTTTTCTAAACTGTTCAGCGCTTGCTGTAATTTCTCTTGGTAGAGCCTATCTCTCAGTTCAAGTGGTGTTTCTCCACTCTCCCCTATTTCGATGCTCATGTGGCACTCTTCACCTAACACGGTATTAAGTGCTTTGAGCAATTCGGCTTGAGCTCTATCAGTATTCAAATGAGCTTGGCTGCTTCTCAATAGTAACGAAACGGTTGTTCCTTCCTTACTATAATGAGAGTTTAGCGCAAGTTGTTCTACCAGCTTAGGGATCTCCATTAAGCTGATGAGCTTCGCCCATTCATTATGTTCTAATGACTCATCGATGAGCTTTTGTGCCATTTCAGGCGTTTTCTCATGCTCAAGTGCCTGCTTGAGCTGCGTAGGTGTCAGTTTTGTATTTACTTTTGTCTCAACAGGCTTGCTTGGACGCCAGCGATACGCTTCCTCAACTTGTGGCTCCGTCGACTTCGGAGCTGAGTTTGGCGACACCTGCGCGGAATTGCCATGCAATTGCGCTACTCGGTCGATAACCGATTCTGGTTGTGCAGATGCCGCTTTAGGCTTTTTTGAGCCACCATTTTGAGGAGTGTTCTGTTGTAGGCCTTGACGCTGAGAACGTAATTGGTGACGTAAACCGCTTAGACCACCGCGCGCCGGTGTTGAAACGCTCTCTTGCACTTGTTGAGGTGGCGTTTCATGCTGCGGTGCAGGGTTTTCGCTCATCGGCGGCGCCATATCATACTGTGGCGGAACCGTCTCATATCCACTCGCGTGATATTCAGGTTGTGAATTGGATGAAGGTTGAGGCGCCACTTGTGGTGAGCTTTGTGCTGGACTCGGCTGCTGAGCTCGAGGAGCTGCTACTGTCCGAGCTGGTGCAGTCTTTGATTGACTGGCACTTTGAACTGGGGCTGAAGCTGATTCGCAGTTACTGGAAACAACATTTGCCCCACTGTTACTTGATGGGCGGAACGCCATCATACGCAGCACAATCATTTCCAGACCGACTCGCCCATTTGGCGAGAGAGTCAAATCTTCACGACCTTTCAATGCAATTTGGTAGTAAAGCTGAACGTCTTGCGGACTTAGTGCTTTACTCAACAACTCGATTTTTTCTGCATCTGGCTGCGCTCGGTCTAGCGACGCTGGCAGCGCTTGATACATCGCAATTCGATGAAGCTGTGTTGCGACTTGCTGCAACAAACCATCCCACTCAACACCATTTGCTGCTAATTGCTGGATTTTATCCATGGCTGGTTGAGGTTGCTTGCTGCTGATTGACTCTAGTAAGTGAATCGCTTGGTCGGTATCAATCGTCCCCAACATGTGGCTGACAATATCGGTTTGCACCGCACCGTTACCTAAAGCAATTGCTTGATCGGTCAAGCTGAGAGCATCACGCATACTGCCATCTGCAGCATGTGAAATCATACCCAGTGCTTTTGGTTCTGCCGATACTTGCTCTTGACCCAAAATGTAGTCAAGTTGCTGATGAATATCATCAACGCTGATCGGTTTGAGATGGAACTGTAGACAACGCGACAATATAGTAACAGGCAGCTTTTGTGGATCGGTTGTCGCGAGTAAGAACTTCACATACTCTGGCGGCTCTTCCAGGGTTTTCAACAACGCATTGAAAGAGTGACGCGATAGCATGTGCACCTCATCGATGAGGTACACTTTAAAACGTCCACGAGCAGGTTTGTATTGAACGTTGTCTAACAGTTCACGAGTGTCTTCAACTTTAGTACGTGATGCTGCGTCGATTTCAAGAAGATCGACAAAGCGACCTTCATCAATTTCACGACAAGTATCACACTTACCACAAGGTGTCGCGGTAATGCCGGTTTCGCAGTTCAAGCCTTTGGCAAACAGCCTACCGATACTCGTTTTACCCACACCACGAGTCCCGCTGAACAGATAAGCATGGTGTAAACGGTTTTGCGCCAGTGCGTTTTCCAACGCCGTCAGGACATGTTTTTGTCCGACAACTTGGTCAAACTGATTAGGACGCCATTTTCGCGCTAAAGCTAAATAACTCATTGAATGTATTAATGTCCTTCAAAATCGCAGATGCTGTACACGTTTAGACCTAGTGCTTCTAAACGTTTATCGCCACCGATTTCTGGTAGGTTGATAACGAACGCAGCGTGCTCAACTTCACCACCCAGTTGGCGAATCAGCTTAGTCGTCGCTTCAATAGTACCGCCCGTTGCCAATAAATCGTCGACAACCAGTACTTTGTCGCCTTCAACGATGGCATCTGTATGGATTTCTAGTGTATCAACGCCGTATTCAAGCTCATAAGATTGAGCAACAGTAGGGCGTGGTAGCTTGCCTGGTTTACGCACTGGTACAAAACCAACACCTAGCTCAAGCGCTAAAGGCGCGCCAAATAGAAAGCCACGAGCTTCCGTACCCACAACCTTGGTAAAGCCCATATCTTTGTAACGTTCAACAAGTAAGTTGATCGTTGCTTGGTATGCTTTCGCGTCTTCAAGAAGGCTCGTCACATCACGAAATAGAATGCCTGGCTTTGGGTAGTCTTGGATGCTTTTGATGCTAGATTTGATCAGTGAAATTGTTTCTGTAGTCATAATACCGATTTACTTAGATTGGCTCATCGCCCTCTCTAATCGCAGTATCACGAGGGCAACGAACAATAGGTTTTCACCACTATGTGCTTATTTTCGTAAAAGTCACAGGCGCTGAAAATACAAACGCCCACTCGAAGAGCGGGCACACTATTCTCTACAATCTTAGTGATTTTCTTCTCGGTCAGCAACCAACTCAATCACAGGCAGACGCATAAACCAGCTGAGTAAAACGATTAGCATCACTAAAAGACCAATTTTTGCCCAAACGAGGGGGACAACAACGATTGAAACCATGAAACTAAGCGCAATAAAAATCGCACCACGCTTTTTTACTTTTGAAGTAACAGCCCGATGCTTATGCCAATTGTCGAGAATGGGTCCAAACGTTTTGTGGTTATGTAACCATTGATGAAATGCGGGGCTACCACGCATAAAACATGCGCTAGCAAGCAAAATAAAAGGTGTGGTGGGTAAAAGTGGAAGGGCTATGCCGGCTATGCCGAGCACAATACAGAGTCCACCAACAGTATTGAAAAAGTAACGCTTAATACGAATGGTGAACTCCGGTACAAAATAGCTAGATTAAAAGCCTGCGTAACCATTCATTACACGAAGCCAGGTTAGCGTTGCAGGAAGTGTTGGGATCAAAAGAACTGCAATAAAACCTAAAAAGTAAAAAATATTATAAGGCTCTTTAAAATCTTTGTCTGCCATGATGTGTCTTCTCACTAGTTGACTTTGCTTCTCCCAAGGCACAGCGTTAAATTATCGTTGCACAAATGGGTCATTATTGTTTTAAGCGCTGACTATACATTAAACAGCCAAATCTAAACACCAGTAAAAAGTAAGGTTATTAAACTAAACGTATGTTGTTTTGGTGGTTCTAAAAAGATAATAAGCAGCGTAAGGACGCTGCTTATTGGTTTGCAAGTCATAATTATACTAGTCGGGATTTCCGGGTAATACTTAAACTAAAACTTGAAGAACCTAAACACCCGATAGACAACTGTCCTGCAACACTAAGCGGTAAATCGCGGGTGATGAAGTTTTTCATACTTCCTCCCCCTAAACGGTTACCTGCTGCGATGTGTTGATTCATATTTCCGTCAGACCAATGGCTATCTAAACCCGCAGGCAATATAGAGACCGAGGATGAAGCGAGGTCGGCGACACCAAACACAGCATTGACTGCACCCGCACACTCCGAACACTCAATTCCTTTTTCAATGATCCCTACCATGTCCTTAAGATCAGCACTGAAACTTTTCAAGTTACGGAGATAGTCGTCAAACAATGCCCTAACGAGCAATGTCGTCGCAACTCCATCATTAGCTTGGGAAGCAGAATCAACTAGATAAAACGCAAATTGACCATTCATTAACCAACGATAATCGAAAACCAAGGGCATCACATCCGTCGATTGCAATAAACGGTACGAGCAGCGCCAATCTCCCTGAGCAGCATCCTTCTCTGGCAATAGCGCTTGCAGTAAATCTCTTGCCGCACTCGGATTCTGTTGTAAATATTCCAGATGCCAATACAGCTCTTGTTCATCTGGGATTTCACCACCATCATCAACCCTGAACCACTGACTTGAAAAGTCACGTTGTTCTGAGAAGTGGCTATCGGTATCTTCTAGCGTATTCTCTATCGCCTGAGATAGGTGCTCATAATTACCTATCGGTTTAGGAAGAAAATCTTTAATACCAAATCGCAACGCTTTCGCGACATCGGACATTTCATCCGTGCCTGATACCACGATAAGCGGCATATATGGGTATTCGAGACTAACTTCTTCGACGAACTCGATACCATCTAAGACCGGCATCGATAAATCACATAAGATAAGATCGGGTTGGCATTCCCTGAGTTGTTGAAGCGCTTCTAGGCCGTTTTCTGCTTCTACTACTTTAAAACCCTGACTTTCTAAATAGGCATTGGTTACTTTACGAAATATTGGATCATCGTCCACCAACATTATTAGTTTTTGATTAATCACTTCCTGTGCCGAGACCATTGCCGTTTGACTGTGAGTCTTAAACATACCTTTATCCCTCACAAAGCTCAGTCAAAAAAACAGATTTATTATTAAGTCATTATTTTTGTTGTGTTTACTTCCAGCAAAACGTGTCACAGCAAGACCTGAGGCCGCTTTGCCTTGTTATAAAACTTAGCTCGGAAACTGCATTAATACAAATATTACGGCGTATAACAGTATTTACTCAAACAGGGTTGCTGTGTTCAAATGATGCAACATGTTGACTTAAAGCAAGCTTTGATCACAAAGTTAATTATAAATTAACCGTAATCGGTAATTTAATGTGTCTGGAAATATGAAATTAGATGACTTAAACCTGTTTCGACTGGTTGTCGAAAATGGGAGCTACACCGCAACTTCGCGAAAAACCATGATCCCGGTTGCGACCATCACCCGACGCATTCAAGCGCTAGAAGACTCTGTCAATCTTCGACTATTGAACCGTCATGCTCGCAAACTTTCGCTCACTGAAGCAGGGGAACGTTTTTACCATGAGTGCTCTCCTTTACTACAAAGGCTAACAACCGCAGCAGAGGAAATCACTGACGACTGCCGAGGAGCATCCGGCAAGATTAAGATATCCGCGCCTTACAACTTAACTAAACGAATGATGATGCCGATGTTCAACAGCTTTATGAAGCAGTACCCGGACATCAACATTGAGCTAACGACAGAGAATAATGCGGACAAGCTTGACCCTACTGAATGGGATGTAATTTTTCGAGTGGGACCTCAACGCGACTCTAGCCTCATCGCGCGTAAGATTGGCGAAGTGAAGGATATTCTCGTTGCAAGCCCTGACTATCTAACCTCGAATCCTGCGCCACATCATGCAGAAGAGCTCTCTAACCATTCATTGCTAAAAGGGTACCCGCTTATTAAGTGGACCTTAATTAATAGCAAAGGCGAGTCTGTGGTGAATGTTGATCGTGGTCGTTTTCAAGCAAACGCGCTCAATGTGGTGCGCAGTGCTTGTTCCGAAGGTTTAGGCATCACACTAATGCCAGATGTCATGATCAAAGAGTACATCGAGAGCGGCGATTTGGTACGCATACTGCCAGATTGGAGTGCAAACCCGCGCGACATTTATATGCTTTACAACCACAAAGACCACCTGCCAGAGAAAGTTCGCCTCTTTATTGACTTTGTGATCGCTTATAACATTCACTAACTAGATAGCGAAAACAAAAAACCAGAGCCAAAGCTCTGGTTTTTTTACGACTTAAGAAAGCGCATCCTATGCGCCTTCGTTATGAAGCTCTAGATTTGCTAAATCCTGTTGGATTTCAAGTTGTGTTTTCGCATCATCATTACGAAGACCATCTAAAAAATCTAGGTATTGTTGGTCAATATCACCCGTTACGTATTCGCCGTTAAACACGGATGTATCGAACTGAGTAATATCTTGGTTTCCAAGACCTACCGCCTCTACCAAATCTTCTAGACGTTGATAAATAAGCGCATCGGCACCAATCTGCTTACAAATTGTATCGTTGTCACGGCCATGGGCAATAAGCTCTGTAGCACTTGGCATATCAATGCCGTATACGTTCGGGAAACGAACTTCAGGAGCCGCTGAGACCATGTACACTTTCTTGGCACCAGAATCACGAGCCATCTCAATAATCTGCTCTGACGTTGTACCTCGAACAATAGAGTCATCCACCAGCAACACATTCTTACCTTTGAATTCCGAACGAATAGCATTCAACTTGCGACGTACTGATTTCTTACGTTGTTGCTGGCCAGGCATGATAAACGTACGTCCAACATAACGGTTTTTCACGAAACCCTGGCGATAAGGGATATCGATCGCTTGAGCGATTTGCAGTGCAATGTCGCAAGACGTTTCAGGGATAGGAATGACAACATCGATATCAAGGTTTGCGTAATCTTCACGAATACGTTCGCCCAGCTTTTTACCCATTTCAACGCGAGCACTGTATACCGAAATTTTATCGATGAACGAATCTGGACGAGCAAAGTACACGAACTCGAAAATACAAGGGTTCAGCTTAGGATTATCTGCACACTGCTTCGTGTAAAGCTCACCGTCAAACGTTGCGTAAATCGCTTCACCAGGTGCAACATCACGGACGAAATCAAAACCGACCGCATCCAATGCCACCGATTCAGACGCAACCATGTACTCTGCTCTGCCGTTAACTTCACGCTTACCTAAACAGAGCGGGCGAATACCGTGTGGGTCACGAAATGCAATCATACCATGACCAATGATCATGGCGGTCACAGCATAAGCACCGCGAATTGTGCGATGAACATTGGTGACTGCGCGGAATACGTCTTCGGTCGTGACATTTCCTTTTACTGAGTCAATTTCGTGCGCCAGTACATTTAGTAATACTTCAGAGTCTGAAGTCGTATTGATATGACGGCGATCTTTTTCAAACAGCTTCTGACGAACTTCGTTAGCGTTAGTCAAGTTACCGTTGTGGGCAAGTGTAATACCGAAAGGAGAGTTTACGTAGAAAGGTTGAGCTTCTGAAGCGCTTGAACTGCCTGCTGTAGGGTAACGAACATGACCAATTCCGACCTCGCCTTGCAGGCGTTGCATGTGTCTTGCTTCAAATACATCCTTGACTAAACCGTTCGCCTTACGTAGACGAAAACGATTGCTTTCTATGGTACAAATACCAGCGGCATCTTGGCCACGATGCTGTAACACCGTTAACGCGTCATAAATAGACTGGTTTACAGGCGTTGTGCCCACGATTCCAACAATACCACACATGTCCTAATCCTCGATTTGCGACAGTAGCTGGCACTACTAGATAGTGCCAGACAGAAAACTTGATGTTGCTTGTAAATGCTCGAAGAATGGGGCGATGATACGGCTGAACTCAGGGATCAACTGTGAATCTTTCCACCAATCCGAGCTTGGGAATGCAGTAAACGCATCCATAAAAAACAGCACCGCAGAAACAATTAAGACTCCGCGTAGACCACCAAATACAATCCCGAGAATTCGGTCCGTACCTGATAGCCCTGTTTTTTGTACCAGTTGACCAATGACGTAATTCACCACTGCACCAACTACCAAGGTTGCGACAAATAACGCCGCAATCGCCGCTCCGTTACGAAACATATCATCTTCGATGTTGGTGAAGTACACCGCCAATTTGGCATAGTAATTACTGGAGATAAAAAACGCTCCAAACCAAATCACCAAAGACAAAGCTTCTTTAGCAAAACCGCGAACTAAACTGATCAGAGCTGAAAATCCGATCACACCTAAAATGATAAAATCTATCCAATTCATCTTTTCTTCATCTTAAGTTGGCGCGCATTTTAACAGAAAAAATGCTGACGCAAACGTTTTCTTATGGATTTAATGGCTTAAATTTAAGCAATTGACCTTTTGAACCTGTAATTTTTTGTAATTCTTGAACTTGTCGTTCAAGTTTACTTTTTGACACATCAGGGCCAACAATCACTCTCGTAAACTCGTTTTCTTTCTTTGTGTGAGCTTGATAACCACGCTTTTGCAAATCCGCGACAAGCGCGACAGCATTTTCGTGATTCTTAAGTGCCATCAACTGAATGATCCAAGCTGAATCTTCATATTGATTTTTCTCTTGAACAGGACGAGTGACGACCTCAACTTGCTCTGGTTGTTTGATGACCTCAGGTTTAGATGTTGGCGCTGGCTCGGGCTCAGAAACGGCTACTTGAGCATCCTCACGTTCTTGCACTACAGCTTCAACCGGAGAATCCGGTAACGTAATGTCGTCTTCCACTGGCTCTAATATTTCGAAGTTTTCCACATCACTATCAAGTTCTGGTTTGATAGGAATACTGGCAAATTCTTCTTTGTAGTGCAGTTTCTTACCATCTAGCACATCGGGAAGAACAATGACTCCGACTGCGACTAGAATGATGGTGCCGACTAAACGACTTTGGAATTTACTTGCCATCAAAATACCTTTACTTATTTATTATTTGATTGCCAATGTTCCAATACCTCTCCGACGGTATGGAATGAGCCAACCACCAGAATAACGTCTCCTGTCTTTGCGTGGCTTCTCGCACTCTCGAAGGCGTCAACAGGGTTTTCAAAATGAACTTGCCCATCAGGTAAGTATTGGCACAATTCATCAGCGGTCGCCGCTCTCGGTCCAGTAAGCGACGCTGGATACCATTGTGTTGCAACTGGAGTTAGAGCTTCAATGGTTGCTTTAATGTCCTTGTCATGCAGCATTGCAACCACAATATGGATATTCTTACCCAGATATTGTTGCTTCACTCTCTCTACCAAATACTCAGCAGAGTGCGGGTTATGAGCGACATCAAGGACTATTTCAGGTTCGTGATGCAGTACCTGCATACGCCCCGCCAAACGAGCATTATTCAAGCCATTGACAATATTTATGTCAGTGATTTGCAATTCCGAAGCCCCTAGTGCCATCAGTGCAGTGGCTGCATTTTGTAATGGTAGCGATGGGATTGGTAAATCCTCTAACTCAAATGCCCCACTGCTCCATTTCCAACCATTATCAGTTAGTTGGTAATCGTACTGAATACCTACTTGGAAGAACTCAGAACCAATATCGTCAGCATGAGCCGCCACGGTCGCTGGTGGCGTTGGTTGCCCACAAATTGCTGGCTTCCCTGAACGGTAAATGCCCGCTTTTTCAAAGCCAATAACATTGATGTCATCACCAAGCCAATCCACATGATCGATCGCTAAGCTCGTAATAACAGAAACATCATGGTCAACAACGTTAGTGGCGTCTAGACGACCGCCAAGTCCTACTTCAAGTAAGACAACGTCAACTTTCTCTACTTGGAAAATACGTAGCGCAGCAAGTGTACCGAATTCAAAGAGGCTAAGGCTAATATCACCACGCTGCTTTTCTACATAATCGAATGCTTCACAGTGCTTTGCATCTACAACATCGACGCCATTAATGCGTACACGCTCGTTGTAACGAATCAGGTGCGGAGAACTGTAAACACCGACTGAATAGCCAGCATCAAGTAAAATGGCTTCCATTAACGCACACGTTGAGCCTTTGCCATTGGTTCCGGCAACGGTGATTACGGTTGGAGCTGGTTTGGTAAGATTGGCTTTGTTTGCTACCGCTTGGACACGGTCTAAGCCTAGATCAATTGCTGAGGAATGAATATTTGCTAAATAATCAAGCCACATCTCTAATGAAGATGTGGCTTGAGGAGTTGGGTTTTGGGTCATCTAACTTTAACCATTAAATTCTTTGGTTTTTATGTTAGTTGATACTTTACCCTTTTTCGTCCGCTTCTGGTACAGAATATGGCTCTTCATTTGGAGATTCGTTAACCGAAACCACCAAAGGAGACTTGTGGTTAGTCATCTTAGCGATAAGACCACCCACACGCTGACGCATTTCACGACGGTCAACGATCATATCAATAGCACCGTGATCAAGTAGGAACTCACTACGCTGGAAACCTTCAGGAAGATCTTCACGTACAGTTTGCTCGATTACACGACGACCAGCAAAGCCAATGAGGGCCTTAGGTTCACCGATGTTGATATCACCCAACATAGCCAAACTTGCTGATACACCACCCATTGTAGGGTCAGTTAGAACAGAAATAAACGGCAGACCTTTTTCTGATAAACGCTCAAGCGCAGCACTGGTTTTTGCCATTTGCATAAGAGACATTAAAGCCTCTTGCATACGAGCACCACCACTTGCTGAGAAACAAACAAGCGCACAGTTATTTTCAATGGCTGCATCCACTGCTTTCACAAAGCGAGCACCAACGACTGAACCCATTGAACCACCCATAAAGGAGAATTCAAACGCACACGCCACAAGCGGCAGACCAAGCAATTCACCCTGCATCACAACTAGCGCATCTTTCTCACCGCTATTTTTTTGTGCAGCAGAGATACGCTCTTTGTATCGCTTAGAATCTTTAAATTTCAGTTTATCCTGTGGCTCAAGTTCAGAACCTAATTCAACTCGATTACCTTCATCTAAAAATGTTTCCAAACGACGACGCGCTTTCATACGCATGTGATGGTTACACTTTGGACAAACTTCTAAGTTACGCTCTAGTTCAGCATGGTATAAAACCTGTTCACAAGAGGTACATTTAGTCCACACACCTTCTGGGATAGAAGCTTTGCGTGAACTTACTAGATTGCTTTTCTCTAAAATCTTTTCAAGCCAACTCATGGAAGACCTTTTCTCTCAACTCTTCCGCTTCATTGCGAAAGATATAAATTCGACATAATACCGACGGATTAAACCATATCTTGCAGCTACTGTAGATAAAAAACTGGTTGTACCTATTTTTGATATCGTAAATAGCGTATGTTTTCCGTTCACATTCAATGTAAACACTACCGATATTTTGAAATAAGTTTGTAAAATTAGTTCAAATTATCTGGTAAAAACAGTGGACCGATCGGCACTTCAGGTAACCCAAACTCTTCTGGGTAGTCTACATCTACCAGGTACAGACCTTCCGCTTTCGCTGTCGCACCCGCTAGTTTGCGATCTTTGGCTTCTAATAACCACTTGATCCATTCAGGACTCTCTTCGCCACGTCCAACTTTTATCAAGCTACCCGTGATATTACGAACCATATGATGCACGAACGCATTAGCTTTAATATCAATAACCACATAGTTCCCATGGCGCGTAACGTTCAGATGCATCAAGTTTCGAAATGGGCTGCGAGACTGACAATGCGCCGCGCGAAACGACGTAAAATCATTTTCGCCAAGTAGGAACTGCCCTGCTTCATGCATTTTTTTCTCGTCGAGCTCACCATGATAGTGACTAACCCCCGAGTTTAGGATGCCTGGACGTAAAGCATGATTGAAAATAATGTAACGATAACGGCGAGCTGTCGCTGAGAATCTTGCATGGAAATCATCTGAAACTTCCTTAGCCCAACGAACCACTATATCGCTTGGCATGTTCGCGTTTGCGCCCATGGTCCAAGCTACCATTTTTCGAGTAACGTTGGTATCAAAGTGCACAACTTGTCCCGTGCCATGCACGCCTGCGTCTGTCCGACCAGCACACTGAACTTCAACTGGGTGATTAGCGACGACGGACAATGCTTTCTCTAGCTCTTCTTGGACACTTTTCACTTCTCTTTGGCGCTGCCAACCAAAGTAGTTTGTACCGTTGTACTCGATACCTAATGCGATTCTCATCTTAACCTTCGAACTCTAAAATGGGGCGGGAAGTATATACTCAAGTCACCTCAAGTTGCCAGTTTCACCAAGGGTGACATAAAGGTAGCATCCTACTAACGGGACACAAAAAGGGTAGCAAACGCTACCCTTTTGTTTCGGTTTATCGGCCATTAATGGCGTCAATCAGGCTTTTTGCTTCGCGGCGAATATCATCCTCACCGTAAACAATCGCCTCTTCTAGTAGTTTAATCGCCCCTTGAGAATCGTTCATCTCGAGATAGATTTTAGCCAAATCCAGTTTCCCAGCCGCTTCAGCATTGCTATCTACGTCAATATCGCCGATCTCACCGATAACATCTGGAAACTCGTTCAATCCGACATCGAGCTTAAGGTCTTCTTCTTCGAACTCACCACCTTCTCTGTCGACCTGAGCCATCAATTCATCAATCGTCATAAATTGATTTTTCTTCGGGTCGAAGTCATCCAAGTCGCTTTGCTCTGCCCAGTTTTCTTGCGCGATCTCTGGCTGACTTAGTGCATCACTCGAATTCCAAACATCACGCTGGTCCTCAGGCACTTCTTCAGTAGAACTTACGTTATCAGCAGCGGGTTTAAAGCCATCCCAATCATCTCCAACATCAAGCATGGTTTCAAAATCCATACCTGCACTTGCGATGGTGTCACTGTCTAGTTTACCTTCAAATACTTCTGAGTTTGCGTCTTCCGCAAGAAGGTTAGCCATTGATGATTCATCATCCAAATTACTGAGCGGCTCACCCTCTGTCGCTGTTGGCTGCACTTCTGGGTCAGTATCAAAGCCGTTTTGCTGCGCAAATACTTCAAACAAAGCATCATGATCGTTATCGGCTTGAATAGCTGGTCTCGATGTCTCTGCTTCAACCTTAGGGCTCTCTGGCGCACCCTCGTTCATTGACGCGAGAACATCTTCCTCATTGAACTCTGGAAGATCTTGGTCGTCAAAACTTAACTCTTCATCCTCACCGGAGATTGGTTCTATATCTGCAGTCTCAGAGCTCGGTAATTCTGGCTCTTCTTCCATCGACGCCAAGGCATCTTCTTCGCTGAACTCTGGCAAATCGAGCTCATCAAAATTGAACTCTTCTTCGGACTCAGCTGGCAAGTCGGCTTCAACCTGTTCTGGCTCAACGGACTCGGACGTTTCTAACGCAGGTTCGCCAGCCATAGACGCCAGTGCATCTTCTTCACTGAACTCTGGCAAATCGAGCTCATCAAAATTGAACTCTTCTTCGGACTCAGTTGGCAAGTCGGCTTCAACTTGTTCTGGCTCAACGGACTCGGACGTTTCTAACGCAGGTTCGCCAGCCATAGACGCCAATGCGTCGTCTTCACTAAACTCAGGAAGATCTAGCGCATCAAAATTGAATTCATCTTCTGATTCAGTTGGCAAGTCGGCTTCAACTTGTTCTGGTTCAACGGACTCGGACGTTTCTAGCTCCGGCTCATCCGTCATAGACGCCAATGCGTCTTCTTCACTGAACTCAGGAAGATCCAGCTCGTCAAAATTGAATTCATCTTCTGATTCAGTTGGTAAGTCGGCTTCAACCTGTTCTGGCTCAACGGACTCGGACGTTTCTAACTCCGGCTCATCCGTCATAGACGCCAATGCGTCTTCTTCACTGAACTCTGGCAAATCGAGCTCATCAAAATTGAACTCTTCTTCGGACTCGGTTGGTAAGTCAGCTTCGACTTGCTCTGGTTTAACGGACTCGGACGTTTCTAACTCCGGCTCATCCGCCATAGACGCCAATGCGTCTTCTTCACTAAACTCAGGAAGATCCAGCTCATCAAAATTGAATTCATCTTCTGATTCAGTTGGTAAGCCTGCTTCAACTTGTTCTGACTCAACGGACTCGGACGTTTCTGACTCCGGCTCATCCGACATAGACGCCAATGCGTCTTCTTCGCTGAATTCTGGAAGATCTAGCTCATCAAAATTGAGTTCATCTTCTGAATCGTTGGTCGACTCAGTTTCCGGCTCCAATTCAGGTTCATCCAGTAGCCAATCTTCTTCTTGTGGAACACCGAATTCATTTTCTATTGTATTTGGTGTCGGTGTGAAGGCTGGAATGTCTTCCTCTTGCTCAACGTGAGGCTGTACCTCAGTATCGGACTCCACGGATGGTTCTTGTGTTGAATCAGTATCGGTAGCCTCTTGTTGTAGTGATGAAGCTTCCTCTATCTCCGTTTGTGTTTTTTCAACTTGCTGCGGTAAATCGTCTTCACTATCAAATAGAGCGTCAAGTTCAGCAGAAAAATCCGCTTTTTCTTGTTCTGTTGGCAGAAGCTCTTCACTGTCTGACTCAAATAGGTCGTCTAGCTCGCTCATTAAAGGATCATTCTCTGGTGAGAGGTCCTCTAAATCACCAAGAAATTCATCGCTGCTAAATGGCTCTGAAGCAGCCTCTGGCTCGGTTAATGGTTGCTCTTTTGCAGCTTGTTGCGTGTCTGGTTGGCTTTCACTTAATAAAGCGTCGATGTCCAACCCAGACTCAATGTCCTGATCTTCATGAGTTTGTTCTGACTCAACTACGGAAGATGGCTTTTCGTCGGCGTCTGGCTCACCAAAACCAAGTGATTTCAGTAACTCTTCCTCTTCCGATTTATTCTGCTCTGGGCTCTCGTCCTCTCGAATCAGATCATCAAACGGATCTAAATCAGCTTCAGTCTCTTCATCAAGTTCAGAGGTAACATCATCAATGAGTTCATCCAGTAAGTCTGTGCTATCTGCGTCTAACTCTTCGATCGAGTCATCACCTTCAAAACCAGAGATTGCTTCTAGCTCGTTTAGTGGATCAAACTCGTCTGTGTCATCTTCATCAAAATCAATGAGTTCATCGAGTAGCTCTGTACTGTTTTCATCTAGAACAGGGCCTTCATTGGCGTCAGCTTCTCGAACTTCCGATTCACTAGCCGGTTGTTCATACTGGGCCAATAGCTTATCGATATCGTCGTCAGATGCCTCTCCTACACTAAAGTCATCATCCGAAACGGGCTGTTTTAACTCAGGCTCATCAGTATCTAAATCGAAGTCATCGTTGCCAAGTTCAGCAAACAAGTCATCAAGCATATCCTGGTCGACAGTGTCACTTGGTAACTCTTCTGACGGCTCATCGGCTGCAAGTAACTCGGCAAATGCATCGTCTGAAAGCGAGTCTGATTTCTCATTCGTATCATCCGAAAGATCGAAGCCAGACTCATCGTCATCGAGCACTTCTAGTTCTGGAGCAACCTCATCTAAGGCTCGCTCCATTTCTTCTAAACCAAGCGCCTTTTCTTCGCCGTTGACTTGGATACCATTGTTCGATGACTCAAACTCATCCAGACCAACATCTAGGTCACCGTCATCGCCAATATCTGCAAATGGGTCATCGTCCCCTTCCAGATTGAAATCAAGTTCTTCATCGTCGAGGTTAGCAAAGACGTCTTCTTCTAAATCTGACTTCTCTTCTTGTAAAGACTGTGTGTTGATATCTTCATCTGCAAACAATTCATCATCAAGCGTGAGCTCTTCATCCAGCTCATCCGCCGCCGCTAAACCGATTGGCGCCGCAAGAGGATCAACGTTTTGCTGTTCCTGTGCAGCCGCATCTTCCTCTTTCGCTTTAGAGCGTCGACCAAGAAGCATAACAACTAGCAACGCAATCAAAGCACCAGGAATTAATGCCGCAAGACCAACAAGCCAACCATTCGACAAAATTTTGTCCATAGTGCTTGGTTGCATGCGTTGTTGTTCAGCAAGGCGCTGGCGTTCTTCAGCAAGCAGCTTCTCGACTTCTGAGCGAATGCGTTCTTCGTCATTCAGCTCGCTTTTCAAAGTTTCGACTTCGCTTTGCACTTCTGACAGCATCAATCGAAGACGATGGTTCTTCTCTTCTAATGAGTCTAATTCACTTTGTGAGCCTTGAAGTTTGTTCTTTAGCGCACTGACCTGCTTTTCACCCTGCGGAGAGGTGGTTACTGGTGGCGCAGGGATGACGGGTATTGTTTTCGGAGTTGGTTTTGGCTCCGTTGCTGCCACTGTATCTGGCTTAGTCGCAGGCTTGGGTTCTACTTTAATTTGTGGCTTTGGTTGCTCGGTGACTCGTTGTGCTGGCGTCGCTCTATTTGTCGGCTTCGGCTGTTTTAACTTAGCTTCATGCGCCTTCATAATCGCAACAGCTTGCGCTGTGGTCGCGCTTTGCACTTGCTCTAGAGAAGGTACTCGTAGCCGACTCCCTGGGATCAATTCATGAATGTTTTGGTTCTCAAACGCTTGAGGGTTAATTCGGTAAATGGCAAGAAGCGTTTGTTGAACGGTAACACCGCGTGAAGGTCGTAATTCTGAAGCGATCGACCATAGTGTTTGATTTTCACCAGTCGGACCAAAGAAACGTGACGGTTGAGTATTCGCAGGAGGAGCAGGTAATGCTCGCTCAATATCTTCAGCATAGCTCGGAGATGATTGCACTTCACCAGACGGTCCAACAAGACGAATTCCTTCGGCTTGAACCACTGATGATGTCTGAGTCGCGCTCATCAACACAAGGGCTGCTAACAAACGCTTATAATTTTGACGCATAGAAGGCTCAGTTTTGTGCTAGATACAATTTGAAATGGTGATCGGTTAAATATATCGGATATCGCATGCAAAACTATAGCGTTGAGAATAAAAAATGTGTGGCTCTCGCCATATTCGTACTAATCTCACACTATTTTGTTTCGTTCGTACAAAAAAGCCTCGCACTGTGCGAGGCTTTGAAATGAACTGTAAGCGACTTAGTAGTAATCGCGGATCAGAACTTCTGCGATTTGCACCGCGTTAGTTGCCGCGCCTTTACGCACGTTATCAGCAACAACCCACAGGTTTACGCCGCTATGATGGCTGATATCGTTACGGATACGACCAACCATTACATGGTCCTTACCGCCCGCATCGCGAACTTGTGTAGGGAAGTCTTCACCGTGGAACACTTCGATACCGTCAGTTTGTTCAAGCAAGTTAACGACTTCTTGTGCATCGATAGGTGAACGAGTCTCAATGTGAAGTGCTTCTGCGTGACCGTAGAATACAGGAACACGTACACACGTTGGATTGACTGTGATTGATGGATCGTTAAAGATCTTCTGTGTTTCCCACACCATTTTCATTTCTTCTTTGGTGTAGCCGTTTTCCATCATCTGATCGATTTGTGGAATGCAGTTAAACGCGATCTGTTGAGAGAATTGCTTCTTGTCTGCAGGCAGACCGTTTAGCAGCTTCGCCGTTTGACCTGCTAGCTCATCGATACCCGCTTTGCCTGCACCAGACACCGATTGGTAAGTTGATACGTTAATACGCTCAATGCCCACCGCATCGTGAATTGGTTTTAGTGCCACCAGCATTTGGATGGTTGAACAGTTCGGGTTCGCGATGATGTTACGGTTACGAAACTCTGCAATCGCTTCTGGGTTTACTTCTGGCACAACAAGAGGAATGTCGTACTCGTAACGGAAGTGTGATGTATTGTCGATAACAATCACGCCTTCATCAGCGGCAATTGGAGCCCACTTGGCTGATAGCTCACCACCAGCAGAAAACAGTGCGATATGCGCTTGAGACCAATCGAACTCTTCTACGTTTTGAACGCGTACCGTTTTACCATTGAAGCGGTAAGTCTTGCCTTCGCTGCGCTCACTCGCGAGTAGGAAGATTTCGCCTACTGGGAATTTGCGCTCTTGAAGCACATCCAAAATTGTTTCACCGACCGCACCGGTCGCACCTAAAATGGCAACATTATATTGCTGGCTCATTGACTTACCTCAATCTGAAAACCTAGTTCTGCTAATGGAGCAAGGTTACATGTTTTGTTACCCACTAGCGTGACAGCGCTGTATTCACGGCGATCCCAGTAGTTTTTACGCATCAGGTCAAAAGCGCCTGGCTTACTGATTTCACGGCGGAAAAGAGCGTCATCTCTACGCACATCATAGATTAACTGCGTGATGTTATGCAGTGTTGCTTCGTCCCAAGCTCTGTCCAATACCATAGTAGGAACAGGCGCGGTTGGCAGTAAATCGCTGGCATGCGCACGTAATTCGTTATTTAAGAACTCACAGTAGCTGTTGAAAATCATCGTTGTACCGCGAGCTTTCCCTTCCAAGCCGTAGCCTGCAACGTGAGGGGTTGCGAATGCTAGCAGAGGCAGAAGCTCCATATCAACCTCTGGTTCAAATTCAAATACGTCGAGTGCCGCTGTAAAGCCATCATTTTTCAAAAGACGTTGCTTCAAAGCAGCGTTGTCAACGATGGGACCTCGAGCCGCGTTAATCAAAATTTGATCGCTGCGGAGACCATTTAATACCTTCTCATCAATCAAATGATGCGTTGGGTATGGGCCATCTTTGGTGATTGGCGTATGTAGTGTAATGATGTCTGAGCTTTCAATCAGTTCTGTCAACGGAGTAAAGCTACGAGGATCACCAGCCTCTTGTTTGAATGGGTCATTGATGAGAACTTTAATACCCATGCCTTTCAAACATTTCTCTAGGTAGCTACCTACTTGGCCTGCACCAATAATACCTACCGTCTTGTCAAATACCGAGAAACCTTGTTGCTGAGCGAGCACCATCATCACGCTGAACGCGTATTCCGCCACACCCACTTTGTTACACCCTGGCGCCGCAGTGAAGAAAATGCCTTTCTCTTTTAAGAGTGCTTGGTCAACATGATCCATGCCTGCCGTGGCCGTACCAACAAACTTCAGCTTGTTTGCTTTGCTGATCAGGTCAGCATTCACTTTGGTGACTGAGCGAATCATTAGGGCATCAACATCCACTAAATCATCGGCGGTCAGTGTACGACCTGGTTTTAGAATTACGTTACCGAGTTGGCTGAATAGTTCTTCAGCATACGGCATATTTTCATCAACAATAATTTTCATAGCGCCAGCGTTCTAACATCCATTTGTAAGAGTTCGTTTATTCGCAAGATGCGAAACTAAAGCGATTGTGCCCTTTTCCCGAAAAATCTCAAGATATAACACCAATAAACCTCAAGGAGGTAACTCCTATAGAATCGATTGACGGGAAGCCTAGAGAAAAGCAGAAACAGAGAAAAGAAAAAGCCCGGCTAAATAGCCGGGCAAAGTTCCAGAACAAAAGGATCCTATCCCGCTCTCCATGGGATAGAGTCTGCGTCTGTTCGATCAGTGTGACTGATCAAGCTCTGGAAACTGGATTGTTGGCGTTTACAGTACTCTCGCAAGGCGCCAACAAATTCAGTTAACCTTGGTACTTTTTAATAACCAAAGTTGCGTTTGTGCCGCCAAAGCCAAAGCTGTTTGACATTACGGTCGTTAGCTCTGCATCACGAGCTTCTGTCACGATGTCCAGACCTTGTGCTGCTTCGTCCAAGTTTGAAATATTGATGCTTGGAGCAATGAAGTTTTTGTCTAGCATAAGTGTTGAGTAAATTGCTTCGTGCACGCCCGCTGCGCCGAGTGCGTGGCCAGTCATTGCTTTTGTTGCAGAGATTGCAGGGCTGTTCTCACCAAACAATTGTTGGATAGCACCAAGCTCTTTCACGTCACCAACTGGTGTCGATGTGCCGTGCGTGTTGATGTAATCCACACCATCAACGTCTTGCATCGCCATCTTCATACAACGAATTGCGCCTTCACCTGATGGCGCTACCATGTCGTAGCCATCTGATGTCGCACCGTAACCTACGATTTCACCGTAGATTTTCGCACCACGTGCCAGTGCGTGCTCTAGTTCTTCAATAACCAGCATGCCGCCGCCGCCCGAGATAACAAAACCGTCACGGTCTGCATCGTATGTACGAGATGCTTTGTCTGGCGTGTCATTGTATTTGGTTGACAGTGCGCCCATCGCATCAAACATCATAGTTTGAGACCAATCTAGCTCTTCGCCGCCACCAGCAAAAACAATATCTTGTTTGCCTAGTTGAATAAGCTCCATAGCATGGCCGATACAGTGTGCAGATGTTGCACATGCAGAGCTCATTGAGTAGTTCACGCCACGAATCTTAAATGGCGTAGCAAGACAAGCAGAAACAGTAGAAGACATAGTACGAGGAACCATGTAAGGACCAACTCGCTTTACGCCTTTGGCGCGCATCGTGTCTGTCGCTACCGTTTGGTTGTATGCAGAAGCACCGCCAGAACCTGCAACGATACCGGTACGGTCGTTTGAAACCTGCTCTTCTGTAAGACCAGCGTCTGCGATTGCCTGCTCCATTGATAGGTATGCATAAGCAGCCGCATCACCCATAAAGCGCATCTGCTTACGGTCGATGTGTTCCGCCGGGTTGATTTTTAGGTCACCCCATACTTGCGAACGAAGACCGTGTTCTTTGAACTGCTCAGATGCAGTGATGCCAGATTTGCCCGCTTTAAGAGACGCTAGAACTTCTTCGACGTTGTTACCGATACTTGAAACAATACCCATACCGGTGATTACGACTCGTTTCATTATGACATTCCTATAATTCAAAAATCCGCTAGATGATAACTAAGATAGTCAACAAAAGTGGTCAGCTTTCCCATAAATTCGTACAATCGCCCCATTCTTACCGCGCCAAATCACAAATTTGCACCATTATGACTTCAATAAAAAACGCAGAACTTGGTTGGAACGAAGCTGGTACTCCGGTTTCAGACCAATTTGATGATGTTTACTTCTCTAACGTAAACGGTCTTGAAGAGACACGCTACGTTTTCTTAAAACAAAATCATCTCCCAGAAAGATGGCAGGAATTTGACCAAAGACGTTTTGTCATTGGTGAAACAGGATTTGGCACGGGATTAAACTTCTTAGCAGTATGCCAGTGGTTTAGTGAGTTTCGTCGTCAGCATCCGGACGCAACATTGAAAGAGCTGCATTTTATTAGCTTTGAAAAATACCCATTAAGCAAAGCCGATTTAAAGAAGGCGCATGAAGCTTGGCCTGAGCTAGCTGAGTACGCGGAAAAGTTACAAAAGCACTATCCTGCCGCTGTGCCGGAGTGTCATCGCATTGTTTTAGAAGACGGTGCAATCACACTCGACCTTTGGTTTGGTGACATTAAAGACTGCATGCCGCAAGTCCCATACAACGAACAAGGTTTGATTGATGCTTGGTTCTTAGATGGATTCGCGCCAAGCAAAAACCCAGAGATGTGGAACCAAGGCCTGTTCAACAACATGGCAAAGCTAGCCAAGCAAGATTGTACAGTTGCCACGTTTACCGCAGCAGGCTTTGTACGTCGTGGTTTGAACGAAGCTGGCTTTACAATGAAAAAGGTGAAAGGTTTCGGCACTAAACGAGAAATGATCGCCGGCTCTATGGAGCAACGTGAAAAGCAGTCGAACCATCTCCCTTGGTTCAATCGCACAGCATCTAGCAATCTTGATTCGATAGCCATCATTGGTGGTGGTATAGCCAGCGCGGCGTTAGCGAAAACGTTAGTTCGTCGTGGCCAAAACGTCACCCTTTACTGTAAAGACAAACAACCAGCCAAAGGAGCTTCAGGCAATCGACAAGGAGCCGTTTATCCACTGCTTAATGGCCCGCACACGGGTGTTTCACGAGTGTTTGCTCCTGCATTTTTGTTCGCACGTCAGTTTGTTGAACAAGCAGCACAAGAGATCGATTTTGATCATGACTGGTGTGGCGTGACTCAGTTGATGTGGGATGACAAATCCACAGACAAACTGGAGAAAATACTTGCGGGTAACTTCACACCAGAGCTCATTCACAAGCTGTCCGCCGAGGAGACTGCGAACACTATCGGGTTACCTATTGATATGGCATCTGTGCACTACCCAATGGGAGGGTGGCTGTGCCCTGCCGAGTTAACTCGTGGGTTAATTAAACAATTGGAGCAGACGTCGTTACTCTCAACGAAGTTTGAACACCATGTTGAGGCATTAGATTGGGATGAAAAGCGTCAGCTCTGGCTACTAACGGCGAGTGGTCAAACATTTGAGCACTCAACGGTTGTGATTGCGAACGGCCATGAGTTCCAGACATTGAGTCAAACCGCTTCCCTACCAATGGGACAAGTGAAAGGACAAGTCAGTCATGCGCCAGCAACCGAAACGCTGAGTCAGCTGAAAACGGTGTTGTGTTACGACGGTTACATGACACCTGTTAACCCAAGTAATCAACACTTGTGTATCGGTGCAAGCTACGACCGCAGTCACCTTGACTACGAATTTGATGAAAACGCCCAAAAAGATAATGCGGAAAAGCTAGTGAAATGTGTACCGAATCAAACATGGGCAAAAGAGGTAGATATCACTGGTAATCAATCTCGCCAAGGTATTCGTTGTGTTAGCCGAGATCACTTACCATTTGTCGGAAATGTGGGTGACTTTGAGACGATCAAAACGCAATACGCCAACTTACAAAATCAAAAAGCAGAAGAGGTAGAAACCATTCATCAGTACCCTAACCTATTCTGCTTCTTAGGTTTAGGATCTCGTGGACTGAGCTCTGCACCACTATTAGCTGAAGTGTTGGCCTCCCAGATCTGTGGGGACCCGCTGCCATTACCTGTTGATGTATTAACCGAACTTCACCCAAGTCGAATGTGGGTTCGTAAACTAAGAAAAGGCAAAGCCATTACCGAGCTGTAAGAGTATTCTCTCGTTTTAATTCCCGACACAGATACGTGTCGGGAATCGCTAACTCACTAAGTTGCTCGTACTGAGATTACTTCAGCAGTGCAACTGCCTGTTTCACTTGCTCTGCCACTTCTGGGTTTACAACCTTACCCGATTCCACGTCAAAATTTTCGTAGAAGCTCGGCACCGATAACGATGCCTTTACATCCGCGCCAAAAAATTGTGCAGAACCTGTCGCCGCCGCAAGAACACTTTGTGCACCACCGGGACCTGGGGAAGTTGCTAAATAAACGACAGGTTTGTTTTGAAATACATTACGCTCAATGCGCGTCGCCCAATCGAACAAGTTTTTATAGGCCGCTGGGTACGAACCGTTGTGCTCTGCGAAGGAAACAACGAGAGCGTCAGCCTCCGCCAAGTCACGTAAAAACGCGACAGCCCCTTCAGCTTGACCTATTTCTTTCTCTTTGTCCTCGCTAAACATTGGCGCTTGATAATCGTTTAAGTCTAGAACATTCACTTGAGCGCCTTCGACTTGATTTGCTGCGTATGTAGCAAGTAGTTTGTTGATTGAGGTAGAGCTGGTAGATGCACCAAATGCGACAATTTTCATGGTTGTAATCCTTTGTTCACGTTTTATGCTGATCAGAATAAAAGTTGAACAGTTTCGCTACAACCACAAAAATTTTATGGAGAGGTTCGAATTTTTCGAAGTAGTAAATGACTAGGATTAAATAAAGGGAGAACGCTGCTTAGGGATTAAGCCTGAGCCTGAAGCTCTTGCCACAAATCACTGACAATCACGCGATCGGCCGGGCTTAACTCGGTACGCGCATCTTCTAAGCTGCTCTCAATGCGTGACTTCAGCTCAGTAATATCGCTAATCCCTTCTTCTTCACAAGACGCCGCGGATAAAGAGATGTGACCACGTAAATAACCACCAGCAAACAATTCATCGTCAGATGCTGTTTCAATTCGAGCATCAATCAGTTCCAGTAGTTTTTCTTCAAATTCAATAATCATGGTGTATCTCTGAGGTTATTAGTGGTTATTTAACGCAAAAGTCCGACGCTTCCAGTGGCTTAGTTTGATAAAATGCGCGCAGGGCATCAGAAAGCATTTTCACTCGCAAAGGCAAGCCAACGTCCAAAATACCTAGCACTTCTTTATGCACTTTTTTCATAAAGCCGAGCCTATCTGGTTCAAAATCGCCGTGTAGATTGTCACAACTCACCGTAAAAGGGAAGCCAGCGCTTTGTGCCAGAATCCATTCATAAGCTTGAGGTCGCACTTCAACTTTCTCAAACTCCGCTTGAACTTCTGCTGTTCGCCCATCGGGTTCATACCAATAGCCAAAATCTTCCAGCAAACGACGCTCTGGACCAGCCACACACCAATGCGAAATCTCGTGTAAAGCAGAGGCGTAAAAACCCCGAGCAAAAATAATCCGATGATGAGGGTGTTCATCATCAGCAGGAAGATAAATAGGCTCATCACCACCTAACTCTAATTTCGTATTAAATTGTTCTAAAAAGGTGTCATTAAAAATGGTGATTAAGTCTTGGTATTCGTGGGTCATCGTCGAGTTTGTACTTCAGTTTGACATGCGCTGCATATTGTCGCTGTTTTTAGCTATGAGGTAAAGGCAACCCCACATTTTTGGTTATTAGTTGAATTTATCTGAACATCGCTTTCTCCATACAATTTCTCATTCGTCAGCGTACTTATTTACCACTACACTCTCGCCTTATTTTGATGCCGTTCAAACCGCTATTTTTAAGCCGTTTGATTACAAGCATGTTGCTGGTTTTAATCACTTTTTAAGAGAGATAGAACCGTTTGTAAGTGTTGTTACTTCGCCTACGCTGATTCTCGTAGAACGTAGTGACTTTTTACGTTGAGTGTTTCCCTATGTTGCTAAGTGTGTTGTATATCATTGGTATCACGGCTGAAGCCATGACAGGTGCGTTAAGTGCTGGTAGAAGAAAGATGGACTGGTTTGGTGTTATGTTGGTGGCCAGCGCAACGGCCATTGGTGGTGGCACCGTACGTGACATTCTATTAGGCCACTACCCTCTTGGTTGGGTAAAAAACCCAGAGTTCCTTGCAATTACGTGTGTTGCAGGTGTGCTAACAACAGGTTTAGCGAAATGGGTGATTAAGCTGAAAGGTCTGTTCATTCGCCTCGATGCATTAGGTTTAATCGTGTTTAGTATCATCGGAACAAAAATTGCGATGGGCATGGGCTTGCACCCTGGTATTTGTATGGTTTCAGCGTTAGTAACTGGTGTATTCGGTGGGCTACTTCGCGACTTAATCTGTCGCCAAACACCATTGGTACTGCATGAAGAGCTTTACGCTTCTGTCGCGCTTATCGCATCAGGAATGTACTTAGCGCTATTAGAATTCAATGTTCCCGATGTCACTGCCACTATTATTACACTGGTTACTGGTTACATGTTGCGTATGGCTGCGGTACGCTTTAAGTGGCGTCTGCCTTCTTTCCATTTGGAAACCGAAGGCTCGATTCATTAAGCAAAAACTACTTAAACAAAAAAGGTTGCCTGATAAAATTGTGCCACCCGCGATTCAGTGAGTGGCATAATTTTATATTCAGTCATCCTGAACAGCGACGAAGGAGCATGATTCAGGATCTATTATCCGAGCACTCTGTTGTCAGAGATGTTTCTTTCTCTTTTCATCGTGCTGAAATTAGATTCCTAGTCTCGCTATAGCTCGCTGGAATGACACAAAGCTCTTAAATCTTCGGTGTTTCAGTTGTTACGCCATGGTTTTGACCACGGTGGCGTAGTAAATGATCCATCACCACAATAGCCAGCATCGCTTCTGCGATAGGCACAGCACGAATACCCACACATGGGTCATGACGACCTTTGGTGATCAACTGAGTTGGTTCACCTTCTTTTGTGATGGTCTCACCCGGCACAGTGATACTTGATGTTGGCTTAAGCGCAATGTTTGCGACAATGTCTTGACCAGTCGAGATACCACCAAGAATGCCACCCGCATGATTACTACCAAAACCTTCAGGAGCAAGCGTATCACGGTGCTGACTGCCTTTTTGGTTTACCACCTCGAAACCGTCTCCGATTTCTACGCCTTTCACCGCGTTGATGCTCATTAGTGCGTGCGCGATGTCTGCATCCAGACGGTCAAATACGGGTTCCCCGAGACCAACAGGCACGTTAGTTGCCACAACCTGGATTTTTGCGCCAATAGAGTCGCCTTCTTTTTTCAGGTCACGGATAAGTTGGTCAAATGCTTCTACTTTGTCAGCATCAGGGCAGAAGAATGCATTGTTCTCGATTTCGCTCCAATCTACCTTGTCGATAGATACATCACCCATTTGTGACAAGTAAGCACGAATCTCAACACCAAACTCATCTTTTAAGTATTTCTTCGCGATTGCACCAGCCGCCACACGCATTGCGGTTTCACGAGCTGAAGAACGGCCGCCACCGCGATAGTCGCGGATGCCGTATTTTTGGTGGTAAGTGTAATCAGCATGACCCGGTCTGAACTTATCTTTGATGTCAGAGTAGTCTTTTGAGCGCTGATCGGTGTTTTCAATTAGCAAACCGATCGATGTGCCCGTGGTTTTGCCTTCAAAAACGCCAGAAAGAATTTTAACTTCATCCGGTTCACGACGTTGTGTGGTGTAACGTGATGTGCCTGGACGACGGCGGTCGAGATCGATTTGTAGATCTGCTTCTGTAATTTCCAACCCCGGAGGACATCCGTCTACGATACATCCCAGTGCGATACCGTGACTTTCCCCGAATGTCGTCACTCGGAAATGTTGTCCGATACTATTTCCTGCCATTACTTCCTCAAGTTTTTATCGCCACGCTCTCTCAAAACAGAGCATAGCTGCTTTCCAATTCTTCGTGGATTCATAGTGGCTTTATTACGTTTTGATGTAAAGAGTTAATATCGGCGAGGTATGCATAAAAAAAACACCGAGCATAAAGCTCGGTGTTTTGATGTTTAGTGCAAGACTCTATTAGTCTTTGTACAGTTTAAACTCTTCTGCACACTCAACCAGCTGGTCACGCGTTAGCATAAATACGCCATGACCGCCGTTCTCGAACTCAATCCAAGTAAATGGAATCTCTGGATACTGTTCCATCATATGAATCATTGAGTTTCCGACTTCACAAATAAGAATGCCGTTATCTGTTAGATAATCTGGCGCGTTAGCAAGAATACGACGCACTAGTTTTAGACCATCCGTACCCGCGGCTAAACCAAGCTCAGGCTCATGCGTGAACTCATCTGGCAGGCTGTTCATGTCTTCTTCATCCACGTAAGGTGGGTTAGACACGATCAGGTTGTATTTCTCTTTTGGAAGATCACGGAACAAATCAGAGCGAATTGGGAACACTTGCTGCTCCATACCGTGATCTTGTACGTTTTGCTCAGCCACTTGTAGAGCATCTGTAGAGATGTCGATCGCATCCACTTCTGCTTCAGGGAAAGCGTGCGCACAAGCAATCGCAATACAACCAGAACCCGTACATAGGTCCATGATGCGCGTAGGTTCTTCCACCAACCAAGGTTGGAATTCCGCTTGAATCAATTCGCCGATAGGAGAGCGTGGCACAAGTACACGCTCATCAACGAAGAACTCAAGACCGCAGAACCATGCTTTGTTTGTTAGGTATGCTGTTGGCGTACGCTCGTTGATGCGTTTTACTACGCGCTCAACAATACGCAGACGCTCGCTTGTCGTTAGGCGAGAGTTCAATACGTGCGGAGGCACATCAATCGGCAAGTATAAGGTTGGCAGGATAAGCTGAACCGCTTCATCCCACGCATTATCAGTACCATGACCGTAAAACAGGTTCGCTGCATTAAAGCGGCTTACCGTCCAACGAATCATATCTTGAAGGGTATGCAGTTCCGATACCGCTTCTTCTACAAAAATCTTATCCAAAATTGCCTCCGAAAAGCGCTACAATACTGCCAATAAAGTTTATTAATGAAATTGTTTACCTAATGAGCAAAAAAGACACCGAGAACGATGACGATTTCGCCTTGTTTCAGGAAGCAGTACAGGGCGTAAAAAAGTTGCGACAGGATACCATAATCCAGCAACCAAAAAAAAATACTAAGCAAAAAGAAATCAAGCGCTCCAACCGTGAAGCGAGTGACTCTGAATTTTACTTTTCAGATGAGTTTGTCCCTCTATTAAACGATGAAGGTCCAACTCGTTATGCACGTGACGACGTCTCCACTTATGAAGTCAAACGTCTACGTCGTGGCGTGTATGTACCGGACGTGTTCCTCGATATGCACGGCATGACACAGCAAGAAGCAAAACGCGAGCTTGGTGCGATGATAGCCTATTGCATCAAAAACGAGATTCATTGTGCGTGTGTGCAACATGGTATTGGGAAACACATCCTGAAACAGAAAGCCCCACTTTGGTTAGCACAGCATCCTGACGTTATGGCTTTTCACCAAGCGCCACTAGAATTTGGTGGTGATGGTGCGTTGTTAGTGTTGCTTTCAATTCCTGAAAAGTAACAGGCTTACCGTAGACACGATGAAACGAAAAGGCAGGGATCTCCTGCCTTTCTTATTCTGTCTCTAATTTGCAAACGCTTATTTTGGTTTAGACACTTATGGCGTAATATGCCATAGCACTTCACCATTTTGTGTTTGTAAATCATATTCAATGCACACTAGGCCTGATGTAGGAAACATCGGAGGTGTCATGTCTTTTACAAACTCTGAAGTCAGATAACCGACCAAAGGCAAATGCGATACGAACAAAAGCGAGTCCAATTGTTCGACTTCGATTAACGCACTTGCGAAATCGAAGACATGCTCGGACTGGCCATAAGGTGTAATATCTTCACAAGTTTCAATGCTTTTTGCAGAGAAATACGCACTGATCTCTTGCCAAGTTTGTTGAGCTCTAATGTACGGACTCACCAACACTTTATCGAATTGCGCAAAACCCTGTTCTTTACAGGCTCTAGCAACCGCTTCTGATTCGACTCTGCCTCTTGGGGTCAATTGTCGTGCTGCGTCTGAATCTGCAAAATGCTCGGCTTCACCGTGACGCATGATGAATATTTTCATGTTATTTCCTAGGGATAGCTAACGCTACCAAAAGGTTGACTGCTATCTTTATTAGATAGACGGGGCTAACTTTAACAATGACGAAACAAAAATACTGATATAATTATCTGTTCATTATACCAATTCGCTTGTTAAAGATAGCGACTTTCTTAACAATCTATTAAAAGAATGTACTCAGTTCATCACACTATTTAACTGTGCAATGAGTTCAGAGCATTCACTCAAACAGTTCTTCCCCATACGCAAACGCGATGGGCCTGTGCAGAAGTCTACGAATAACAAAAATACGGCAAGCAGTATTTGTCGAAACGCAAACTTTGCGCCCCCCGCGAGGGGAGCCTAAATTACTGTAATGCGAAATCTGGAGACGCATCGTGCATCTAAGTCCTAACGATTCAAATCAATACCGCTACATTACCTTGAGCAATGAACTGCGTGTACTGCTGATTCATTCCGATACAGCTCAACAGTCGGCAGCTGCTCTGGCAGTGAACGTTGGACACTTCGACGACCCAAACGATCGCCAAGGTCTGGCACACTATTTAGAACACATGCTTTTTTTGGGTACGGAAAAATACCCTAAAGTGGGCGAGTTTCAAAGCTATATTAGCCAACACGGTGGAACAAACAACGCTTGGACTGGTACAGAGCACACTTGTTTCTTTTTCAATATTGCTCCAAATGCCTTTGAAAGTGCCTTAGATCGATTTAGCCAATTTTTTACCGCACCTTTGTTTAACGAAGAAGCATTAGACAAAGAACGCCAGGCTGTCGACTCCGAATACAAGCTCAAACTCAATGATGATTCTCGTCGCCTGTATCAAGTTAACAAAGAAGTCATCAATCCAGAGCACCCGTTTTCAAAATTCTCTGTCGGAAACTTAGATACTCTTGGCGACCGAGATGGTAAATCCATCCGCGACGAAATTGTGGAGTTTCACCACTCTCAGTATTCCGCCGATTTGATGACACTGACTCTATTTGGGCCACAGCCGCTCGATGAACAGCAAGCTTGGGTAGAAGCCATGTTTGCCGACATCCCAAATCACCATCTTCGTGGAAAATCGATTGATGTACCGATCGGCACTGAGGAAAGCACGGGCATTTTGGTTCAAGTCGAGCCGCTCAAAGAGTTCCGTAAACTGATTCTCACATTCCCCATGCCGGGAATGGATGCGCATTATAGCGTGAAGCCACTCTCCTACTTTGCTCACCTGTTGGGTTATGAAGGAGAAGGCAGTTTGATGCTTCAACTCAAAGAAAAAGGCTGGATTACTTCTCTCTCAGCGGGCGGCGGCGCGAGTGGCAGTAACTACCGAGACTTTACCGTAAGCTGCACCCTGACGCCAAACGGCTTAGATCATGTTGATGATATCGTTCAAGCAGTTTTTCAATACCTCTCGATGATCAAACAAGACGGGTTAGATGAATGGCGCTATCTCGAAAAACAAGCGGTATTAGAATCGGCTTTCCGCTTCCAAGAGCCATCGCGCCCAATGGATCTCGTCAGCCATCTGGTGATCAACATGCAGCACTATCAACCGGAAGACACGGTTTATGGTGACTACAAAATGGCGGGCTACGATGAAGAGTTACAGCGTTCATTGCTGCGATACTTAACCATCGATAATGTGCGCGTCACTTTGATTGCTAAAGGCCTGGAATACAATCGTACTGCCGAATGGTACTTTACCCCGTACTCCGTCACGCCTTTTAGTGAAAGCCAACGTCGTTTCTATCAACAAATCGATCCAAGCTGGCAATTCGTCTTACCGGAAAAGAACCCTTATATTTGCTACGATCTCGACCCCATGCCACTCGAAAATGGTGATTCACTGCCAGAGTTGATTGAGGATCTCGAAGGGTTTCGGCTGTGGCATTTGCAAGATGACGAATTTCGCGTGCCCAAAGGTGTCGTTTATGTCGCTATCGACAGCTCTCATGCCGTTGCATCACCAAAGAACATCGTCAAAACGCGCTTATGTGTAGAGATGTTCCTCGATTCGCTAGCAAAAGAAACCTATCAAGCAGAAATCGCAGGGATGGGTTACAACATGTATGCTCACCAAGGTGGCGTGACCTTAACCCTCTCAGGGTTCAGTCAAAAGCTGCCTCAGTTGCTAGAAGTGATTCTGCACCGTTTTGCTTCTCGAGATTTCAGCCCTGCTCGCTTTGAAACCATCAAACAACAATTGTTACGAAACTGGAGAAATGCTTCACAAGATCGCCCTATTTCGCAGCTGTTTAACGCACTTACTGGGTTACTTCAACCCAATAACCCGCCTTTCGCAACCTTAGTCGAAGCGCTAGAAGAAATCGAAGTCGATGAACTCTCGGTATTCGTAGAATCCATTCTTGCAGAACTGCACGTTGAAATGTTTGTTTACGGAGACTGGCAACGCCAGCAAGCCCATGACATGGCTACGACCTTGAAGGATGCTCTAAGAGTTAACGAGCAACGTTATGAAGAGGCACTTCGCCCGCTCATTATGCTAGGTAAAAATGGCAGTTTTCAACGTGAGGTGCATTGTAACCAGCAAGATTCCGCGGTCGTTATTTACCACCAGTGCGAGGATATTGAGCCTCGTAGTATCGCGCTATACTCATTGGCCAATCACCTTATGTCGGCAACGTTTTTCCACGAAATCCGTACCAAGCAGCAATTAGGTTACATGGTAGGCACTGGCAATATGCCGCTAAATCGTCACCCTGGTATTGTACTATATGTGCAGTCACCTAATGCAGCACCTGCCGAGCTGGTTACCTCAATCGATGAGTTTTTAAATGCCTTTTATATGGTGTTGTTAGAGTTAAACGATTACCAATGGCACAGCAGTAAGCGCGGCTTGTGGAACCAAATAGCAACGCCGGACACCACACTTCGAGGTCGGGCTCAACGTCTTTGGGTTGCGATAGGAAACAAAGACACTGAGTTTAACCAACGTGACAAGGTACTTGCGGAGTTGAAGAAGCTGACGCGCGCAGACATGATTCGCTTCGTTGTGAACGAATTGAAACCTCGTACTGCAAATCGTTTGATCATGCACTCTCAAGGTCAAGCGCATTCGGAGGCTCCGCGCATCCATCTAGGACAAGAAATAGGATCGATTGAAGAGTTCCAACTTCGGCCAAAAGATTGCGGCTTGGGGTGATCTAGTTGCGCAGAAATAAAATTGTCGATTACTAGAATGAACCTACAAACCCATGAGGTTGTCGGTCTCATAGATTGAATCGGCACCATAATTGGCAGAAAATTGAAATTGCGCCATTGCGGCTTATGCTCTAATTACCGCACTAAAAATAACTTAATGAGGTAATCATGAAAAAAGCACTTTTACTTGTGGCTCTTATACTGCCATTGGCATCTGCTCACGCTGAAATCTCAGTCAAAGGCGATGGTTTCGAACTAAGTGACGACTGTGTGCGCCTTAGCGGAGACAATGTATCCATCAAATCAGATGATTGCTCTTCAAAACAGTGGAATGATAAAGACAAAAAAGGTAATAGCAGCGTTCATGGGGACGACAACCCTGGTAAAGGCCACAATAAAGATAAGAAAGACAAGAAGAAGTAACCATTTCTTCTTTATGAAAAAGGCTTGCCACTGGCAAGCCTTTTTCTCTACCGAAGCAACGTTTAATAGAACGTTGTCCCTTCACCAGCTCGAGTAAGCAAGCCATCACATGGCGCGTAACGATCGCCATACTTCGATGCAAACTCATTCATTTTCTCTACGAGCTCTTTAATGCCAAATTGGTCCATGTAACGGAACGGACCACCCAAGAACGGTGGGAAACCAATACCAAATATCGCGCCAATATCGCCGTCACGTGGCGAGCGAATGATACCATCATCCAAACAACGTACCGCTTCATTCAGCATTGGCAGCACACAGCGCAACGCAATATCGTTATCGCTTAGCTTAGATTCAGGGTCGAGCTTAAGCAGTTTGTAAACCGATTTGTCGACATCTTTCTTCTTGCCCTTGTAAGTGTAAAACCCCTTACCACTCTTGCGTCCTTTACGTCCATCATTTAACAAGATATCAAACACATCCGGCCCTTTGAATCGGTCACCTAACTCATTAACCAGGATCGGCATAATTTTCGCGCCAATGTCGACACCAACTTCATCCAACAAGGTAATCGGGCCGACAGGGAAACCAAAATCAAGCAACGCCGTATCAATCTTTTCGATCGGTTCGTTAGCCAACAAAATATGCGCCGCTTCGTTCATGTATGGAGCAAGAATGCGGTTCACGTAAAAGCCCGCTTTGTCTTTCACTACGATCGGGGTTTTACCTTGCTTCTTAGCAAGTGCAACAACTGTTGAAACGGTTTCATCTGACGTCGTTTCATGCGGAATCACTTCCACCAAAGGCATTTTTTCTACTGGGCTGAAGTAATGCAAACCAACTACGTTTTCTGGACGCTCTGCTTTTTCTGCAATTTTGTGGATAGGCAACGAAGAAGTATTGGTCGCAAAGATAGTTTCTGTCTTAGCGTTCGCTTCAATGTCCGCCACCATTTTTTGCTTAAGATCTAAGTCTTCAAAAACGGCTTCAATTACGACATCAATATGATTAAAACTGGTAAAATCGACACCACCAGACAGTTGCAGCATTTTCGCTTGCAGATCGGCCTTGGATAGAATGCGACGTTTGCGCTGTTTCTCAAATAACTTGTAGTTGTAGTTGAGCGCGTTTAAAACGCCATCGTTGCTAACGTCTTTGATGCGAACAGGTACTTTTGCTTTTGCAACAGACACATGGCTGATTCCGGCGCCCATCAGACCACCACCAAGCACACCAACTTTATGAACTGGTGCTGGTTTCGCATCCGTGCCATTTTCTTTCTTCATTTCTGTTGTGGCAAAGAAGATCGAACGGAGCGCTTTTGACTCTGAGCTCATCACAAGCTCACCGAAGCGCTTCGCTTCAAGTTCTTGACCTTTAGCGAAGCCTTTCTCTAAGCCATGTTGAATAACTTCTAGAATTGCAACCGTTGCTGGATAGTTACCGCGAGTTTTTTGATTCGTTTTCTTCGCAGCTTGCTCAAATACAAACTTGCGCCCTAGCCCGCTACCAGACATCACCTTTTCTTTCGTCGATAGCTTTTTCGTGCCCTTGTTTTTACCTTTGTCGATAAACTGTTTTGCTACGTCGAGCAAAATGGTGTCAGGCACACAGGCGTCCACAACGCCCAATTTTTTAGCTTTCTTCGCACGAAGTTGTTTACCCGTCAGGATCAAGTCCAACGACGGTAACAGGCCAATCAAACGTGGCAGACGCTGAGTACCACCAGAACCTGGCAATAAACCAAGTTGTACTTCTGGCAGACCTAAACGCGTTTTGTCAGAATCCGTACAAACACGATAATCACATGCAAGAGCCAGTTCTAAACCACCGCCCAAACATGGGCCATGAATAGCCGCAACGACAGGATAAGGTAAGTCCGATAGCTGCTGGAACAACTCCTGACCTTGCCTTGCTAAGGCTTCCGCTTCACTTGCTGTGGTGCATGCTTCTAGCATTCGAACATCAGCACCCGCAACAAAATTGTCCGGTTTTAGGGAGTGGATGATCATCCCTTTAATACCACTGGAGTCTTTTAGCTGAGCAAAAATTTCTTTCATTTCGTCAGCAAAAGCCGCCTGCAGCGTATTCATTTTTTCATTAGGAACATCGATGGCTAACCAAGCAATATTTTGCTCATCAACCTTTAGACTAAATGCTTTTTGCTCGCTCATTACTCAACCTCCAGAATCATTGCCGCACCAAGACCACCAGCAGCACATGCAGTATTCAATGCAATACCACCGCCACGGCGTTTTAGCTCTCGTAGGGTTTGCGTCATCATACGCGCACCAGTCGCAGCAAATGGGTGACCATAAGCAATTGATCCGCCAAGCACGTTGAACTTATCCATGTCAATTTCACCAATCGCTTTTGAGCGACCAAGGTTTTCTTGAGCAAACTTATCGGAAGCAAACATCTTCACATTCGCCAATGCTTGAGCAGCAAAGGCCTCGTGCATGTCGATCAACGTCAGGTCTGACAGTTCCAAGCCTGTATTTTCAAGCACTTTCGCTGTGGCATAAGTCGGCCCCATCAGCATGTCCTTTTCCACGCCGATAGCAGAGAATGCATAACCTCGGATGTAACCAAGGATCTCCATTCCGAGCTCTTTCGCTTTACCTTCTCGCATCAACATCACTGCCGCACCACCATCAGTCAATGGCGTACTGTTCGCTGCCGTAACACTGCCATACTGACGATCAAACGCAGGTCGCAATTTCGCGTATCCCTCAACCGTTGAGTCATGACGGATATTGTTGTCTTCCGAAATCCATTTTTTGTATGGTTCAGGGAAAGCCGTCATCACTTCATCTTGGATTTTTCCTTCTTTCCAAGCCTGAGAAGCCAGCGTATGAGAACGATGTGCAAGCGCATCCTGTTCTGCGCGAGAAATACCATGTGTTTTAGCCATTTGCTCTGCAGTTTGTCCCATGGATAAACCCGTAGAGTACTCTGCTACTGCTGGTGGCACTGGCATCAGGTCTTTAAAGCTCAAGTTTTTGAGGATACTAAGCTTCTGACCCATTGTTTTTGTCTTACTAAGAGCAAGCAGATTAGCGGCCAGTTTCTTTGATACGCCAATAGGCAGGACGGAAGAAGAGTCTGCACCGCCAGCAATACCAATATCGATGGTTCCCGCCATTATGCTTTCTGCGACATTAACCGCCGCTTGAAAACTCGTCGCACACGCTCGAGTCACACTGTATGCATCAGTATGGATGTTCATACCAGTGCCTAACACGATTTCTCGTGCGATGTTTGGCGCTTCAGGCATTTGTACTACTTGTCCAAATACCACTTGTTCGATTAGCTTCGGATCAATATCTGTTCGAGCAAACATTTCGCTTACTACCATTTTCCCTAAATCGACCGCTGGCACTTGGCTAAATTCCGTGCTTTGACGAGCAAAGGGAGTTCGAAGCCCCGCGACAATAGCGACACGCTCACCATTGCGTGTTTTTACTTCCTGCTTGCCCATTGTTTCTCCTTAAATACAAGAGGTCTGACCTGATGCATTGTAATGAATTTGTTAAATTTATCAAACGTGCGTTTAAATAAACGTGAAGCAAGTAGTTCAATTACTCTACTTCTTTGATTCTTATGCGATTACTAATGGTTAACTATAGAGAGTTAAAACGGTAAGAGGTATACGGAAAGTAAAATCGAAGCAAAAAAAAACCACACATAACTGTGTGGTCGGAATATCTATAAAACAATTAACTTACGCCAATTGAAAAGTAATCAGTTTCCTGATTAGGAGAAAGTAAAGTCAGCCTTCAAAAGGAAGTGTCATCTTGCTCAACATGTTAGTCGCAATGACTAACGAGATGACAAGGTGTACTATAACCCCTTCACTGCTTGATATTTTGAAATAGATCAATTTTATAGTGATTTTACGAGTTTTAAGCTCACCTAGAGCGATTATTGATTCAAAATAATTCAAGAATCCACCATCAGAAGTCCCTTTTAATGCTCCATCGAGTGAACTTATCCAAGCCATTGATTACTAATGATGATATTGTTAACAATATATATCAATTCGTGTTCGATGATATCTGACATTTGCGTATACACTTTTAGGTAACCACATGGCTTATTGTGTCAAAGGGGTTGCATGACAAATCCTGCAACCAAAACCGCTAAGCGATGAAGCAAGTAAAGTCATGCTCAGAACAAATAAGAAACTCACAGAGCGAGGATGGAGGCTCCTGTGGCCATATTAAAAATGTTTGGAAAGAAAAATTCCAACAGTCCGGTCAACTCTGATATGGACAAGCAAAGAAAATACGAAGCGCTCGTCCGAGGGTATCATCGTGACTTGTACCGCTACGCATATTGGTTGTGCAAAGATAAAGCGGTCGCGGAAGATCTAGTTCAGGAAACCTGTCTTAGAGCTTGGAAGTCACTCGATAGCCTCCAGGACGAAAAAGCTGCCAAGTCTTGGCTCATCACAATATTGAGACGAGAAAATGCGCGCCGCTTCGAACGTAAACAATTTGATTTAGTTGATATCGATGATTACGGCAATGATGCTAAAGTCAGCGATGAACCACATCATCAGCAAGAATGGCTGCAGGCACAGATCATGAAGCTCGATGTTGAATACCGTGAGCCTTTATTTCTCCAAGTTGTTGGTGGTTTCAGTGGAGAAGAAATTGGTGACATTCTTGATTTAAATAAAAACACAGTGATGACTCGACTATTTCGCGCTCGTAATCAACTTAAAGAGATGTTGGATTCTCAAGATACCAAGAGAGGACAAAAGAATGGATGATTTAGAATTTCGTCGTCGTATTTTGTCGGATCCAAAACAAAAGGATGAAGAGATTCTGCAAGCTTTAGCTGGTAGCGACGCCAACAATAAGTTTGTTGATGACGTTTTGGATCTCGATGTAAAAATTAAACAAGCCATGAATGTGGATGTACCCGAAGATCTCGCAGATAAGATTTTATTTAGCCAGACGTCGAGTGCACTTGATGAAGAGAAGGTCGTCAGACCAAACTTTGTCCGCAAAGCAATGGCACTTGCTGCTTCTATTGCGTTCACCGCAGGGTTATTAGTTGGTCAAGTAAACTGGGGAAATGTTTTGGTGTCTCCAGCACAAGCCAGTTTAGCGGATACCGCGATGAAACACGTTATTCATGAAGAACCGTTTGTTCGTCATCTTGATGAGGATGTACCGAGCTCGCAAATTAATGCGAAAATGTCGCCATTTCATTACCAGTTTAGTGAAAACTTTCCATATCACGTTTACTACCTAAACCACTGCGGTTTTGGTGAATCCAATGCGGTGCATATGGTGTTCCAAGGTCCAAAAGGTAAAGTAACGTTATTTATTACTGGTATTCCAAGCGAACAAAGTACCGACTTTAATAAGGATGGCATGACCGGAATCGTTCAGCCCGTCGGGAGTTCAAGCCTGATTTTAGTCGGGGAAGAAGGTGAAAATATTGATGCGCTCGCTACGACTCTTGCATCAATGATTAAGCCAATGTAACAACTTCGACGATTTCCAGCCTTCAAAAGGTTAAATGCCGCTAAATGATCTTATTTAGCGGCATTTTTGTATAAATAGAACACAAAACATTCACCACCCCTATCGCATTTAGAGCTTAAACTCTAAATTATGCATTTTAAGTGCAATTTCCCGTCTTTTAGACATCATTTCTGCAATTTTTATTCAATTTTATCCAATGGTCGGATTTGTCCAAGCAATTATTGATACTACTATCTGCGCCACTGAGCAAAAGCTCAATTTATCGTCCAAAGAGACGAATCTAATAAGGAAAAACAAATGACTCAGAACACGCGTCTGTTTAAAAAGACTCTCCTAGCAGTAACGGTAGCTTTTGCCTCAGGTCAATCGATGGCAGCGGGTTTCCAAATCAACGCTCAATCAGCAACTGGCATCGGCCGTGCATTTGCTGGTGATGCAGTAATCGCAGATAACGCCGCGGTAATGGCTCGTAACCCAGCAGCAATGGCTCTATTTGATAAAATGGAACTTTCGTTAGGCTTCGAAAGCATTACTTCAATGATTGAAGTGAAAGATGCGAAATATAACGTTAATACTCCTTTGGGCTCCAGTACTGTAAGTGTTGCTGATACTGATGATGTGGGTGATACGTCAATAGCTCCAAACATTCACCTAATCGTTCCAGTAAATGACAAGTTTGCATGGGGCGTAAACGCATACTCTAATTTCGGCACTAAAACTGAATTTTCAGATAACTACACCGCAACCGAGTACGGTGGTCTTACGGATGTAAAAAGCTTCAACTTTGGATTGGCGGGTTCTTACCGTTTAAACGAACAATGGAGCTTTGGTGCTGGTTTAGATTTAATCTACGGCCAAGGCACAATGAAGCGTACAACTAGCTCTTCAGTCCCAGGGGTTGGCGGTCAAAAAATTCTGGACGTAGATAAAGCTGATGGTTGGGCTGTTGGTTTTAACGTTGGTACTGTGTACGAACTAGATGAAAACAACCGTTTTGGTCTAGCGTATCGTTACAGCCCTGAATTTACGGCGAAAGACGACAAAGGTCAGGAAATCACGCTACCTCTACCAGATATGGCCGAGTTTTCTGGTTTCCACAAAATCCAAGACACTAAGTTTGCTGTACACTACAGCATCCAATACATCGGTTGGAAAGATTTCGACCAAATTGATTTTGAGAACCTAAATCAGGGTTTACTTAGAGGTGGTTACTCGAAAGACTATCAATGGCAAGATGGCTGGCACTACGCAATTGGTGGTACTTACTACCTAAACAACAACTGGACACTTCGTGCTGGTTACATGTACGACACAAGCGCTCAAGATAAAGTAACGTCTATCTCGGTACCAGACTCTGATCGCCAGTGGTTCTCCACAGGTTTCTCTTACCATATTGATAATAGCTCAAACATCGATTTTGGCTTCACGTACTTGTTAGGTGAAGATGTAAAAGTTAATGAGAATACTCAATTATCTCCTGTTCTTTCTACCGGTGTAACAGCAACAACTCATGCTGATGCAATTCTATTCGGCTTACAATACAGCCGTAGCTTCTAAACGCTTCGCTGTTAGTTAGTAGAAAAATACTTTATATAAAAGGCTGGATTTCCAGCCTTTTTTCATATCTGCGATTTATTGCCCACTCAATTTGAGTGAACACGTGTATCTAAATCTCACAATTAGGACGCACAGCTGTTCGCTGAATTCCGTTTACAAGCCTTTCACAGTTAGATTATTAAACCGCACAAATAACATTTAAAAGCATAATATTCCAAATAACCACTTACGCTGGATTTTCATTTCTAAAGTAAAAACTCTACCTTTAAACTTTTGTCCCACGTTATAAACAAATCAGCGAACATTCGAATGAAAACCAACAAGACTCTTCTATCAACAGCAGTGGCATTAAGCCTACTTGGCGCAACGGGCATGGCTAACGCAGCAGGTTTCCAACTTGCTGAATATTCTGCAACAGGCCTAGGTCGAGCATATGCTGGTGAAGCTGCAATGGCTGACAACGCAAGTGCACAATGGCGTAACCCAGCAATGCTAACTTATTTGGAAGGCACTCAAGTGTCCGTTGGTGCAATCTATGTGAACCCAAATATTGATATTGAAGGTGATGTAAACTTCCACGGTAGCACTTCTTCTGCATCTTCAGATGACTTCGCACATGATGCAATCATTCCAAACTTCTACCTATCACACCAATATAATGAGAAATTCGCGATTGGTTTGGCATTTGGCACCAACTACGGCATGGAAACCGATTTAGGTAAAGGCTTTGGTGCCTCGCACTTCGGTAACGAAGCAAGCGTAACGACAATGGAAGCGAACTTGAACGCAGCTTACAAAGTCAATGAATCAATCAGCGTTGGTGGTGGTATCCGTTACATCATCGGCGAAGGCAGCTTTGGCGCAGCAGCTCCTAAGAATAACGTTGTAGGGTTAAATCCTGAAACTAATCAACCAATCAGTGTTCCTCAAGGTACTGCTCTAAAATACATGGAAGGTGACGATACCGCTTGGGGCTGGCAAGTTGGTACAGCATGGCAGATCAATGAAAATAACCGTATCGGCTTCGCGTACAAATCTGAAGTTGAACTAAAGCTTGAAGGCCATGCTGAAGGTCTTGGTTTTGGCTTCGATACTTCTGAACGCGACAACGGCTACATGTATCTAAACCTGCCTGCAACGGCTGAATTGGCAAGCTTCCACCAAGTAACAGACCAACTTGCGTTACACGCAAGCGTTAACTGGACGGATTGGAGCTCTTTCGAGAAATTGGAAGCACGTCTAAATACTGCTGGCACGCATATGGTTAAAGTAGAAAACTGGGAAGACAACTATCGCTTTGCTGTTGGTGCTACTTACCAGCTTGATCCTAAGCTAGCGCTACGCACTGGTATTGCATACGATACTTCAGCGGTAAGCGACAAAAACCGCACGATTACTATTCCAGAAACTGACCGCACTTGGCTAAGTATTGGCGCAACGTACGATTGGACGAAAGACTTCAGCCTAGACGCTGGCTTCACCTATATTTTTGCGAAAGACGCACCAATCGTTGAGTCTCGTGGTTACAAGTCAGACGACACTGCAGAACAAGTCGGCGGCCAATTCGTAGGCGAAACTACGGGTAATGTTTGGCTAATCGGTGTTCAAGCAAACTACCGTTTCTAACCAAGCTGCAAAATACAAAAAAGGCTTAGTATCAGCTAAGCCTTTTTTCATTTCTCGATTATGAAGAACAACGCTTAAAAGTCTTCTAGATATTCATCTAAATACTCTTCTTCTTCGATGTTAACTTCTTCTACCGTTTCAACTTCTGCTTTAAAGTTTTGACGCTGTATATAAACATCGCGAGTTAGAATATATGGATCCGGCGACGAGTCTAGCTGCGCTTCTTGCGGTACTAATAAAGCACGCTTCTCCATTCCTTCAAACGCCCACTTACCCAAACTCGCCCAGAAGTTGAGATAAGAGAGGGGTAAATACGTACTATCTACGGTATCTGTCACTTCACGTAAGGTATACGGACCATAACCTGGAACCATGAAGTAAGGACCATTTCCAACACCATAGTGGCCTACTGCATCACTGAACGCTTTCTCGTCGTACTTCGTAATACCCGCGGCACTTGCAATATCGAATAAACCGAAAATACCGAACGTCGAGTTAATCCAAAAACGGTTAAAGTGGTCCACAGCTTTCGTACCATTACCCATGATTAAGTTATTAACCATGCTTGCTGGCTCATCTAAGTTCGATAAGAAGTTAGCGATACCAGAACGAATAGGAACTGGCGTGTATTCTACATACGCAAGTGATACAGGACGAACCAAATACGGATCTAAATATTCGTAGTTGAGTTCCCACATGGTTCGGTTAAAGCCTTCCAACGGGTCATACACATCAGAAGTCGTTTGATTTGTTTCTTGTCCTGTTACTGCTTCATCAGGCGCACTTGAACAGCCAACCAGTCCAACGGCTAACAGCAACAAGAAGGTAGATTTACCCTTGTTATACATTTTATTTTCCATAACGACTATTAATGTACCTAAGTCACCCCGATTAACCATTGTACGTATGTTGAGCAGGATACATAGTAAAGATGACTCAGATATGGGAATAAATAAAGGCCAGCAATCGCTGGCCTTCGGTATTCTACTCGATCGTTTAGAGTCATACCACTAAAGGCAACTGACTCTACCTCGTTGTCATGTTTCAGAGACAGATGTTAACAATTAATACTGCTGATCAATGGTCACTTCTACTGGTGCGCCAAATTCAACGACGTCACTTTCTCCGTGCCAATCTTGATCACGCGTTGCTACGTTACCGTCAGAATCTACACGCACACGGACGATGAGCTTATCGAGTGTAGATAACTTTTGCCCTTGCATCATGGCATTGCCATCATCTAATACGACTGTGCGAGGGAAAGTACCTAGCGGATAACGAGCAGCAGCCACAGGCATTGGGGAGCCATCTGAACGATGTACTGACACAATCAGAACTGCGTTTGGATCCAACTGAGCATTTGGTGCCACATTAATTGTCACAGCTACACTCTTATCCGGTGAAACCGCTTCGCCCATTTGCTTACGAGCACTCTCAATACTGCGTGACAACATCTCGTAGCGACTATCTTCTGGACCAATCATTTGCTGCATGATTCCCCAGTACTTGATGGCTGCCGGGAAGTCTTGACGCTCAAACGCATCGAACGCTAACAAAGAAAACACACGCAGATCGACATAGTCTTGCTGCATCAGCTTGCCGAGTAATGAGCGAGCCGTCGCTTGATCCATTTCCTCTTGAGACAGCATCAGAGCTTGTGCATAACCCAACATCACATCTGGGTCTTTGGGCTCTAGGCGGTACGATTTTTCCATCGCATCGATAGCTGTGGTGACATCACGATTTGCTAACGCAATACGACCTAGCAGTAACCAACCTGTCGAGTCTTCCGGCTGGTAATGTAAGCGAGTTCGAAGGGCAAGGGTCAAATCCGCCATTTCATCGTCACTCAGCGGCTCAGAAGAAGCCGACATCAGCTTTTTCGATAACTCAGGTAGATTTGCAGACACTTCTTGCCATTGAACAATATCGTCTGACGCGCCAAATTTATAATACAAACCATAGCTCAGCACCACCGTCAGAATTACCGATGGAACTAAAACCGCGATTGGAGAAACCTTAGTTTCTTTTTGCGCTTTATCACCAGGGATATCGTCAAGCAGTGATTGCTTTAGATCAGAAATCAGTTCGTCTTCACTTTCAACTAGACCTTCGTCAGTTTCTTCTGCAAGCTCAGATAGTCGATCTTTATAAAATGCCTTGTTAAGCTCATCGCGTAACACATCATCATTGTTCGCTTTTTGTTTAAGCAGCGGCAAAGCCACCAGCGCACAAGCAATAAGCGTGAGAACAACGGTGGAAATCCAAAATAGTGTCATTACTTCTTATCTCCGTTGTTCTCTTCTTCAAGCAATGCTTTTAAACGAGCTTCTTTTTGCTCATCCCATTGCTCGTCACTGCTCGCTTTTGCCTTAACTTTAGATTTACGGCTACGCAGCACAATCAAACCAAAACCACCCAGTACTACAGCGAGTGGCCCTAGCCACAAAATCGCAGTCGCGACCGTAAATGGTGGGTTGTAAGTCACGAAGTTACCGTAACGGGCGATCATGTAATCAACAATCTCATCTTTGGACTTACCTTCTTTGGTCATTTCGTACACCTTATGGCGTAAGTCCTGAGCAAGTTCAGCGTTAGAATCCGAGATCGTGTTGTTCTGACATTTAGGGCAACGGAGCGTATGGCTTAACTCTTTGAACTGCTGTTCTTGTTCCAAATTATCAAACTCGTACACTTCAATGGCCGCATGAGCAGCAAGAGATAATGTCATCGCAGCAAAAACGGCAAGAATTAGCTTTCTCATTGCTTCGCCTCCTCAACCAATTTGTTGTAAAGCGGCTCCAGTGTTTCTGACCAATTACGTGGGTTTACATCCCCTACATGGCGATAGCGAATCACACCATTTGCATCAATAATGAATGTTTCTGGAGCACCATAAACGCCAAGGTCAAGGCCAAGCATACCACTGCCATCAAATAGGCTGATCAAGTACGGGTTGCCGAGATCATTCAGCCAACCTATTGCTTTATTACGATCATCTTTGTAATTCATACCGATGATCTTAACGCCCTTACCCGCCAATTCGTTTAGGTATTTATGCTCTGCATAACACGTTGGGCACCACGTTGCCCAAACGTTCAAGAGCAACGGTTCACCTTTAAAAATTGATTGGTCGTACTGTTTTCCAGGCTCAGCCAGGTCTTCTAAATGAAATTCAGGAACTGGCTTGCCAACCAAAACCGACTCCAATTTAGTTGGATCATCGCCCTCTTGGTTACGCATTAATTGGGTTGCGAAAATGCCCGCTAGAATCATGAAAGCGACAAGCGGAATAAATAAGATTTTCTTATTCATGTTATGCCTCCTGCTCTTTTGACTTCGCGTTTTTCTTCGGCGATTTACGGAAGCGGTAGCGTTTATCAGAAATCGCTAGTGCGCCGCCTAATGCCATAATCAAAGAGCCAGCCCAAATCCATCGAACGAACGGTTTATAGTAAATACGAACAGCCCAAGATCGGTTGTCGTCTAAACGTTCACCCATTGCAATGTATAAGTCGCGGCTAATACCACGGTCAATGGCTGCTTCAGTCATCATAGACTTAGCCGTACGGTAGAAGCGCTTCTCTGCGTGAAGCGTATTCACGTATTTGCCATCGTGTGTGATCTCAAAGTCTGCGATGTAGCCATCGTAGTTTGGACCATCTTTATCACGCAAGCCTGAGAAGTAGAAATCATAGCCTTGAATTTGGAAGTGTTCGCCAGGTGCTAAACGTACATCACGCTCGATGCTGTAGTTCTGTACCATCGCAATACCGATAACAGATACCGCCAGACCAACATGACCCAACATCATTGCCCAGTGGCTACGTTGCAGCTTGCGAACACCTTCACTAAAGCTATGACGGTGCGTTGCGCGCTCGTACAGTTCAAAGCCATGCATCGCAACAATCCAAATCGCCATCACCCAACCAATGTAAGCCATGGTTGAGAAGAAATCGGCAAACAGGTACACGCATAGCGCGGCCAAGGCGAAAGCAAGCACACCTGAAACGAGCATTGGTTTCACAAGTTTAGATAAATTGTCTCGCTTCCAGCGAATAAGAGGACCAATACCAAGCAGAAAAGCAAATGGCATCATTAACCACGCAAATAGCATATCAAAGAATGGCGCACCGATAGAGACCGACCCCAAACCAAGCTGCTTGTGTACGAGCGGCAACAGTGTCCCCACTAACACCACAACAAGAGCGGCGATAAGTAATACGTTGTTGGCTAAGAGCGCATTTTCACGTGAGACTAAGTCGAAGTTACCTCGTACACGCACTGCTGCCCCTTTTACGGCAAACAGCAATAAAGAGCCGCCGATAACGAAAACGAGGAAGCCTAGAATAAACATACCGCGCGACGGGTCAGACGCGAACGCGTGCACCGATACTAAAATACCGGAACGGACTAAGAAGGTGCCCAACAAACTCAACGAAAATGCAGAGATTGCCAATAGTACCGTCCACGCTTTAAATGTGCCGCGTTTTTCTGTCACGGCAAGAGAGTGCATTAATGCGGTACCCGCTAACCAAGGCATGAATGATGCGTTTTCTACTGGGTCCCAGAACCACCAGCCACCCCAGCCAAGTTCGTAGTAAGCCCACCAAGAACCTAGTGCGATACCAAGTGTTAAAAATACCCATGCAGCGGTTGTCCAAGGACGAGACCAACGAGCCCAAGCCGTATCAAGGCGTCCGGTCATTAGGGATGCGATCGCAAAAGAGAATGCAACCGAGAAACCAACATAGCCCATGTAAAGCATTGGCGGGTGAACAATCAAACCAGGGTCTTGAAGCAGAGGGTTCAAGTCACGTCCGTCAACCGGGAAGAACGGTAACGTACGTAGGAATGGGTTCGACGTTAGGATGATAAACAGTAGGAAACCCACTGAGATCATGCCCATAACAGCAAGTACACGTGCAACCGACTCTTGCGGCATACCACGACTAAACGTCGCTACAGCGACAGTCCAAGCAGCTTGGATTAACACCCATAGCAACAGTGAACCTTCGTGTGCACCCCATACTGCGGTTAAACGGTAGTACCAAGGAAGCTGACTATTCGAGTTGCTCGCTACATACTGTAACGTGAAGTCGTTGGTATAAAATCCCCAACATAAAATGGCGAAAGAGAACAACAGCATCAGGAACATAGACCAAGATAGCGGTCGCGCTGTGTTCATGAGCATGGTGTTATTATTCGATGCTCCCCACAATGGCAATACGCTCAACAGCACTGCCATTGCAAGCGAAAGAATGAGAGCAAAGTGACCGATTTCAGCAATCATTGGCCGCTTCCTTGTTTCTGTTCGGTGCTGTATTGAAGCGGTTCATGCGTTTTCTTCATCGCTTCTGCAATTTCTGGTGGCATGTATTCTTCATCGTGCTTCGCTAGGACCTCAAATGCCTCAACTGTCGTGGCATCTTTCAGTACACCTTGAGCAACAATACCCTGCCCTTCACGGAACAAGTCAGGAAGAATACCGTCATAGGTAATCGTCACTTTCGGACCGACATCGTGCAGGTCAAAACTCACTTTCAAAGAATTAGGATCTCGACGAACTGAGCCCACAACCACCATTCCACCGATACGCAGACGCTGGCCTACTTCTGGCTTGGTGCCATCTGGCTTACCATTAACCAATTCCGTTGGAGTATAGAAAAGGTCCATATTTTGGTTAAGCGCATAAAGTATCAAACCAATGGTGGCACTAATACCGATAAAGATCGCTAGTACAATACCTAGCCTCTTTTTACGTCTCGGGTTCATAAGGTGTTCTCCATGTTCTTAGCTGCGTCGATACGAGCTTGACGGTCAATTTTTGCTTTCACTTCTTTCAATAATGCATCACCGCGGCGAAGGCTAGTGATCAGAAGAATCAGCATGGATAAGAAAGTAATACCAAACGCACTCCATACGTATGATGCGTAGCCACCCATGGCAAAAAAGTCGCTCAGAGATTCAAAATGCATTATCAGTTACCTCACTGAGTTTGTTCTGTTGCGAGTTTGCGCACCCAGGGGCGGTGACTTTCTTTACTGATGATTTCGTTACGAAAACGGACCATCGTCACGGCACCAAAGAAGAACGCAAAGCCAAAGATGTTCAGCAATAACGGCCAAAGCATGTCGGATGAAATAGAAGGTTGCTCAAATTTCGTGATCGTCGCACCTTGATGAAGCGTGTTCCACCATTCCACGGAAAAGTGAATGATAGGTAGGTTTACTACGCCTACGATCGCTAAGATACCAGCGGCTTTTGCAGCGGTTTTTTGATCGTCAAACGCATGGTAGAGCGCAATCACACCAAGGTAGAGAAATAGCAGAATCAATTCAGATGTAAGACGGGCATCCCATACCCACCAAGTGCCCCACATAGGCTTGCCCCAAACAGCACCTGTAAGTAGAGCAATAAAAGTAAATACTGCACCAATCGGAGCCATCGCAAGTGCCGCCATATCAGATAGGCGAACTTGCCATACTAGGCCAATAAATGCAGCGATCGCCATCGACATATAAACGCCCATAGACCAAATAGCTGATGGGACATGAATGTAGATGATTCGGAAACTGTCACCTTGTTGGTAATCTGAAGGCGCAAATGCAAGCCCCCAAACCGTACCAACCGATAAGCATACGAGGGCCAATACAGAAAACCAAGGCAGAAACTTACCACTCAAACGATAAGCTGCTTCTGGCTTGGCATAAGGATGTAGCCATTTCCACATGTTTTGTTCTCACTCTTACTTCAGGGACACTGTCTAAAGGGTTGAGACCGTAGCAGTGCTTTAATAATAATTCTTTGATCAAGCGCCGCTTCATTGGCACTTTATTGAGTTAGTTAACACTAACTCGTAATGCGGCACTGATGGCAAAAGGCGTTAATGTCATCGCCCCCATTAGCATCGCACCTAAAATCGCTAGTTGACCGTTATACGCCATACCGAGTGCGGCAGCATCAATTGCCGATGTTGCGAAAATCAAAATTGGGATGTAGAGCGGAAGAATAAGCAAACTCAAAAGAACGCCACCCTTTTGCAACCCAACAGTCAACGCCACACCAATGGCGCCAATAAAACTTAGTGTTGGTGTACCGATCATCAAGGTTAGTACAACCGATAGCCAAGTATTGAAGTCGAGCGAAAGTAAAACCGCCAATAATGGGCTAATTAAAATCAGAGGTAACCCTGTTAACAACCAATGTGCTATGACCTTTGAAACCACTACAAGTTGCAATGGAATCGGCATTAGCATCATTTGTTCTAGTGCACCGTCTTGAAAATCATCACGAAATAGACGCTCTAATGATAATAAGGCGGACAGCAATGCGGCAACCCAAACGATGCCCGCTGCAATACGTGCTAACAAATTAGGTTCTGGTCCAATACTCAGAGGAAAGAGAGTAATGACAATAATAAAGAACCACAGCGGGTTCAGAATGTCTGCCTGACGGCGAAATGCGATTAGGAGCTCACGACGAATGATGGTGGTCATCGATGAAATCATATCAGTCACCCAGCTTTATTTTTCTAAGTTTCGGGCTGTCCGCAAACATATCTTGATGCGTCGTCAAGACAACAATACCGCCATTATCAGCATGACTTGCGAACAAAGATTCAAGCACCTTGACGCCTTGCTTATCAATGGCAGTCAACGGCTCATCTAAAATCCATAAAATTTGCTTACTGAGCCATAACCTTGCCAATGCGACTCGTCGTTGCTGACCTGCGGAAAGTTGTGCTACAGGCACATCTTCTCGACCAGCTAATCCTACTTGAGTCAAAGCGATAAAGATTTCTTCGTCTGAAGAGCGATTATTTTGAATAGATTGATAAAAACGTAAGTTTTCTAATGCGGTAAGCTCTCGTTTCACTCCTGTTTGATGTCCTAAGAAAAGCAGATCTTGATGGAAAACATCACGAGATTTTTCAACCTCTTCGCCTTTCCATTTAATGACACCTTCTTCTCTATCACCTAACCCTGTCACAATCCGTAGCAATGTAGTTTTACCAGTACCATTACGCCCTTCGATCTGGACCAATTCACCAGGCTTAATTTCAAACTGCAGGTTTTCAAACAGAACCCTTTCATCACGGATTGCTGTCAGGTTAGACACTTCTAACATAGAGCTTCAACTAAAAAATGAACGAGCCGCTATATTAGCACAGCTTAGTTATGACAAAACAGGATAAGAGGGCTAGGTTACATGTAAGTTCATGTATTTTTGTTAATTAATCATCACACTTTAATAAAATTAACTATAAGTAGTTATAAGCGCTCATTTTGAATTTGAGAAGCCAGAGCTAAGAGCAAGATCGACTGAAGGTTATCTAGGGTTGTATTTAAGAAGAGCATTAGCGGCTAAAAACAAAAAAAGAGGCGTAATAACGCCTCTTTTTTATCGCTTGATAACCTTTAGCGTCGACGACGTCCACGCGTTGGATATTCTGCGTCATCTGATGGCTGACCACTTAATGGTGGAATCTTCTCTTTCCCCGCCAGTTTCTTCTGCAGTGAAAGCATCAGCTCAGCTTCGGCTTTTGGTAGTTCGCACTCTTCAATCAGCTCGTTGATATCAGCGCCAAGCTGTACCATTTTAGAAGCGCGACTGTACAAGCGACCATCAGTATCAGCGTGTTCGAGTTCGCGAATTCTCTCGTTTAAGTGCTGAATAATGTCTTGTTGCTCCGTCACTTTTTGTCCAAGACCAACGACAACCGAGCGCACTTCGAGTAACTGCTTACTCAACTTTTGCACTTCTTTATCTGCGTGTCGAGATTGAGATCGTTGTTGGTCTAACTGCTTTTGTAACCCCGAGCGAATCCGCAGTTGCAAAACAACCAATACTAACACGATAAAAGCGACGCCACCCGCAAGGAATGGAGCAGATAAAAGAGTCTCTTCAGCCATCATCATTCAGCCATTAAAGGTGAGCCATCTCGTCCCACTCGTCATCTGTTAGCAGCTTGTTCAAATCCACAAGGATAAGAAGCTTGCCGTCACGGTTGCTCACACCCTGGATGAACTTCGCACTCTCGTCGGTACCAACTGAAGGCGTCGTATCAATTTCAGAAGAACGCAGATAAACAACTTCTGCCACGCTATCTACTAAGATACCAATCACTTGACGCTCAGACTCGATCACAATAATACGAGTGTTGTCAGTGACTTCGCCTTCCATCAGGCCAAAACGTGAACGTGTATCGATAACAGTAACTACATTACCGCGTAGGTTGATGATACCAAGTACATAATCTGGTGCACCTGGAACAGGGGCAATTTCAGTATAACGAAGTACTTCACGAACTTGCATTACGTTGATGCCGTACGTTTCTTCTTCTAGCTGGAACGTCACCCACTGAAGAACTTCGTCATTCGATGCATCTTTCTTCACTTCTACTTCAAAAGCTTGAGACATAGTTAATCCTCGTTAATGTCGTTCCCGACTTAAATCTAATTCAGTGATTTGACATCTAAACCGGCGTTTAGCATGTCAATGAGCGCCTGGACATGAATTAAGGCACACATTTTTTCTTTTACCATGCCCGCTAGCCAAGGGCGTTTACCCGCCTGCTCACGCCAGCGAACCTTGTCGATATTAAGCGTTTCAGTCCCCATTAATTGGTTACTGGCCAACCCCCACATGCTCTCACCAAGCATGACGACATATTGGTAGTTATCTTTATAGCTATCATCACGAAGCTTATCTGCCATCACCCATTTCGCGGTATCGACGACATCAAACTGCTGCTCGCGATTTGTTTGTAGCCCCAAATACCAGGCGGGTTTTCCTATCAAATGGTTAAGCTCGCTAATGCGATGAATACCACCTAACTCATCAAGAGGTACAGCAAACGTGACACCATTCACATCAAAGTAAAGAACTTGGAAGTCCTCACTTCGCTTCGTGCTTTCCCAGACCGTTGGTATATCGGAATCTGCTTGTGTTTCGAGTTCAGTATCGACGTTCGATTCTATATTGATACTTTGTTCGATCACTGCGTGAGGTTCATCCACCTCTGGTTGCGCTTCCTCAAAAACTGGCTCATCAATCACCCAGTCCTGTATTTCCTCAACACCCTGAAGCTCAGGCACCTCACTAAAGGTTTGTACCTCAGGCTCAGCCGCTTTTATCTCTGCTGCAATATCAATCGTATTTTGTTCAAGAATACTATCAATATCCAACTCAGCCACTGGGTTGCTTGCTTCAAGCTGACTTAATAGCCTTTGAACATCTTCCAGGTTTGGAGCTTCCAACTCTGGCGGATATGTTTCTTGAAACTGGTACGTTTCTGGCTCCGAGTATTGTAGCTGTAATTCTGGCTCTGGCTCTGGCTCTGGCTCTGGCTCTGGCTCTGGCTCTGGCTCTGGCTCTGGCTCTGGCTCTGCAGATGATACCTCTTGAGCCAACAGGTCAAGGTCTTCCTCAAGAGTCGTTATTTCAGTTTCATCATCCAGTAATGCATTAAAGTAGTCATCAAGTGCTTGTTCACTGGACAGCACATCATTACTGCTCATCGAACGCCAACCTCTCCAGGTAAATCAGTAGCTGTTTATAGGCAAACACACCACGGCTACCAGATGCAAAATGCGAAGCTGGCAAGTGCTTTAAACTGGCATCGCGGAACTTGGTATCAATAGGCACCGCTGAGGTCCACACTTGATTTGGGTAATCTTTTTTCAGTTGCATCAATGTCTGCAATGACGCTTTCGTGCGCTTATCGTACATGGTTGGGACGATAGTCACTTTGAAACCGCCCGGGCGAGATTTTTGCATAATGGATAGCGTACGCATCATGCGCTCTAGACCTTTCATTGCCAAAAACTCTGTTTGAACAGGAATCAAAATTCGGTCACTGGCTGCCAACGCGTTCACCATCATCACGCCAAGGATTGGCGGACAGTCAATCAACACATAGTCATAGTCTTGTGAGACAGTTTGCAGCGCCCGTTTTAAGATTAATCCCATACCACTGCGATTACCCATTACGCGATCAAGCGTGGCAAGGGACATATGCGCGGGAATGATATCCATTCCTTCCAGCTCTGTTTCTAAAATCAACGGCTTAACCGTCTCACGAGAAAACGTCTTCAACTGGAATAAATCAAATAGGCTCGAAGTTACTGCATCAGGATCATAACCGAGATAAGTAGTCAGTGAGGCGTGAGGATCAGTATCAACCATCAATACTCGATGGCCTTTCTGGCTCAATAAGCCCGCCAATGTCACTGTTGAGGTGGTTTTACCCACGCCTCCTTTCTGGTTAGCTACACTCCAAACAATCATGATGAATCCTAAGCTAGGCCAACTTCCACCAACATGCGTTCAGCGATGCGGTCAAGCGGTAAATCTTCTGAAGAAATGCCTGCTTTAGCAACCGCTTGGGGCATGCCATAAACAACACAACTTTCTTCATCTTGTGCCCAAATAGTTGAGCCTGCAGACTTCAACATGCGAGCGCCCTCACGACCGTCTGCACCCATGCCTGTCAACACTAAAGAGAGCACTTTGTCGCTATATACTTTTGCGGCAGAACCAAAAGTCACATCCACACATGGTTTGTAGTTCATGCGGTCGCCGCCATCAATAATGCGAAGACGAGCAGCGCTCGCTCGTCCATCCACCATCATTTGTTTCCCACCTGGTGCAAGGTATGCGACACCGGGCTGTAACACATCGCCATCTTGTGCTTCTTTCACTTGAATCTTGCACAAGGTGTTCAAACGACTGGCAAACGCAGCAGTAAACGTTGCTGGCATGTGTTGAATCAATACAATCGGATGCGGATAGTTCATCGGCAAACGCGTCAGAATTTTTTGTAGAGCAACGGGGCCACCTGTTGATGTGCCAATTGCCGTCAGTTGATACTTCTTACCAGAAGCACGGTACTTTGTCGCAGCAGGTCGAGTTGGTGTTGGAGTCACAGGTGAAGCCGTTCTTGAACCTAATGATCGAGTAGTCGTGCTGGTACTCGCTGTTGGGCGAGCGATAGGTCGACGCATGAAAGCGCGCTTCGAGGCAATCTGAATCACACGCTGTTGAAGTAATGACACCGCTTCTTCACGGTTACGCGCAATGTCCTCAAACTTTTTCGGTAAGAAGTCCAATGCGCCCGCATCTAGCGCATCAAGCGTAGCTTTCGCCCCGTCGTGGGTCAGGGACGAAAACATTAGAATTGGCGTTGGAGCAGCGGCCATTATTTCACGTACAGCTGTAATGCCATCCATCACTGGCATTTCAATATCCATCGTGATGACGTCAGGTTTGAGAGATTTGGCTTTCTCAACCGCCTCTCTACCATTTACCGCAACGTCAATCACTTCTAGGCGCGATTCTGAGTTGATGATTTCGCTCACGCGACGTCGGAAAAAACTCGAATCATCAACGACTAGTACTTTAATCGCCATCTTATTCCTTTTAATAACGTCAGCTTTGCTTAAAGGCGTGAAGCCGCAGCGTATCGCTTAAGTAAATCAGGCACATCTAGAATTAATGCAATGTGGCCATCGCTAGTAATTGTCGCACCAGCCATACCTGGAGTGCCCTGTAATAGATTATCGAGTGGCTTAATAACCACTTCTTCTTGACCAATAAGCGTATCCACAACAAAACCAACGCGTTGGTTACCAATCTGTACAATCACCACGTGACCGTGACCAGTACGCTCTTGGACGTTTTGCGATTTGGATGCTAACCAGTTTTGTAAGTAAAATAGCGGGATAGATTTCTCACGTACAATGATCGTCAGCTGACCATCTACCACGTTTGTACGGCTAAGATCTAAGTGGAAAATTTCACTCACCGAAGCCAGTGGTAGAGCAAACGGATGACCGCCAACACCAACCATCAGAGTCGGTAAAATCGCTAACGTTAGTGGTACCTTGATCGTAATCTTAGTGCCCTTGCCTAGCTCAGAATCGATATCGATTGAACCGTTTAAGGTATTGATCGCCGTCTTAACCACGTCCATACCCACACCACGACCAGAGATGTCAGAAATTTTATCTTTACTTGAGAAACCAGGTGCGAAGATAAGGTTGAAGCACTCTTTATCTGTTAAACGTGCCGCCGCATCTTCATCCATCATGCCACGCTTCACCGCGATGCCACGCAGTTTGTTCGGGTCCATACCGCCACCATCATCTACGATGGATAGTTCAATATGGTCCCCTTCTTGCGATGCTGACAAAATCACTTTACCTGTGCGTGATTTGCCGGCCTTCGCGCGTGCGTCTGGCATTTCAATACCGTGATCAACCGAGTTACGTACCAAGTGAATCAACGGATCGGCCAATGCTTCTACAAGGTTCTTATCGAGATCGGTTTCTTCACCGCGCATTTCTAGCACGATGTCTTTATTTAGGTTACGAGCCAAGTCACGGACAACGCGCGGGAAACGGCCAAACACTTTCTTAATTGGCTGCATACGCGTTTTCATTACCGCGCCTTGTAGATCCGCAGTTACCACGTCAAGGTTAGCGACCGCTTTGGACATCTCTTCGTTGTCGCTATTCAAACCAAGGCTTAATAGGCGGTTTCGAACCAATACGAGCTCACCCACCATGTTCATGATGGTATCAAGTGTCGAGGTATCAACACGAACGGTTGCTTCAGCCTGAGGTTTTTTAACCGCTGGTGCTTTAGCTTCTTCTTTTACCGCGACTGGTTTAGATTCTGGCTTTGGTGCTGGCGCTGCTTGAACGGGTGCTGGCTTAGCAACAGGCTCAGGTTTCGCAGGGCTTTGCTCTACGTTTGCTGACGCTGGCTTCGTTGCCATATCTAATTCTTCTAGCGTTGGACCTTTACCTGAACCATGTAGCTCATCGAGTAACTTTTCGAACTCTTCGTCCGTCATTAAGTCACTGTCTTGATTTGATGAAGATGACACTGGAGCGGAAGGCTCTGCCGCTTTAGGTGGCTCTACTGGTACGGATGCAGATGCAGCAGCCTCTGCCGTAGAAGGGCTTTTTCCTACACCGTGCAGTTCATCGAGTAAACGTTCAAACTCATCATCAGTGATATCACCACTTTCAACTGATGGTGCACTCGATTGAGGCGGTTCAGATGGCGTTGTAGGTGTCGCAGACATTGAGGTGCCTGGCGCTGAACCTTTACCATGAAGCTCATCCAGTAGCTTTTCGAATTCGTCTTGGGTAATTTCATCAACAGAGCCGACACTTGATGGTGCTGACGGCGCAGCAGGTTCTTCGATGATAGGCTCGGGAATAATAGGCTCTGGAGTAGCCACTGGTTCTTCAACTACGGTTGCCGCTACTTCATCTTCTGACTCAGGTTTGCATAGACGATGAAGTTCTTCAAGAAGCTCAGGGTCCGCAGCTTCTAACGGCTCACGATCTTGAACAGCCTGGAACTGGGTATTAACCGTATCCAAGGCTTTTAGCATCGTATCCATTAAGTTTTGCGTTACCGTGCGTTGACCGTTTCGTAAAACGTCGAACACGTTCTCCGCACCATGACAAGTATCGACTAGCTCTGCCAATGAAAGGAAGCCGGCACCGCCTTTTACGGTATGAAACCCGCGGAAAATAGCATTAAGTAAGTCTTTGTCTTCTGGGTTATTTTCTAATTCAACCAACTGCTCAGAAAGCAGCTCGAGAATTTCCCCAGCCTCAATGAGAAAGTCCTGAAGAATATCTTCGTCTAAATCGTAGCTCATACGTTACCTTTAAAATCCAAGACTGGACAACAAGTCATCGACTTCGTCCTGCGATGAAACCGCATCTTCTCTCAGTTCTGGATGAAGAATCGGGCCTTCGGCTTCGCTTGTTTGTGTATTCTTTTTATCTGCCGGTTCTGACAAAACTTGAATATGTTCTTCAAGTTTATTTCCAGAGAATACGGTTAGGATTTCCACTAAGCGGCCTTCAACTTCATTAACCAACGTAATTACGCGGCGAATGATTTGGCCAGTTAGGTCTTGGAAGTCTTGCGCCATGAGAATTTCGGTCAACTGGCCGCGCAATTCAGTGCTGTCACCTTCGACTTGCACTAATAGCCCGTCGATTCGGTGGCACAGTGCTTTAAATTCGCTTAATTCTATGCGCCCGTGCATGAGTTCATTCCATTGAGGACGAACTTTTAGAAGGCAATCATGCAGGTTGTCAGCGATAGGAAGGCAGCAGTCGACCGCATCCATTGTTTTGTTGGCTGCAAGCTCTGTCTTCTCGATCACATAATTGAGACGATCCCTAGCGTTAGGGATTTCGTCTTTCGCAATTTCGGTCATGCGCTGATCGAGACTGAACTGCTTGAGTGATTCGTGAAGGTCTCGAGTTAACGCTCCAATTTCTTGCAGCATTGGGTTATCGGCACCTTCGTAGATCGAGGCAACAAGCATATTGGCTTGGTCTTGTTCCCCGTTTTCTAGCATTTGAACGAGTGACTTCGCCTGCTCTAGTGAGATCATTCTGAATAGACCCTTTTACGTTTAGTTCTTCTTATCACTTTGAAAACGCTAAACGAGTCATTTAATAGGTATTTAATAATTGGTATGAATGACTCGAATAACAAAGAGAAAGAGAGAGTTATAAACGCTCGAAAATTTTATCTAATTTTTCTTTTAATGTTGCAGCAGTAAATGGCTTAACAATGTAGCCGTTTACACCTGCTTGAGCAGCTTCAATGATCTGCTCACGCTTCGCTTCAGCCGTGATCATTAGAACTGGCAGATGCTTAAGTTCTGCATCCGCGCGGATGTGTTTAAGCAAATCGATGCCTTGCATACCTGGCATGTTCCAGTCAGTTACAACAAAATCGAAGTCACCTTTTTTCAGCATTGGTAATGCGGTTAAACCATCGTCCGCTTCTTGAGTGTTATTGAAACCCAAGTCACGAAGCAGGTTTTTAACAATACGGCGCATTGTTGAGAAATCATCAACAATAAGGATCTTCATGTTTTTATTCAAAATTGCCTCCACTGAATCGTAAAATCAGTGTTTTTAGTCATTTTGTGTCCACGCACTGAGCTTGGTACGTAAACGTTGCATCGCTTGACTCAGTATTTGACTTACGCGAGATTCGCTTACGCCTAACACATCGCCAATTTCTTTCAAATTGAGTTCTTCATCATAATAAAGCGAAAGAACCAAAGCTTCACGCTCTGGAAGCTGTTTTATTGATTCAACCAGTGCTTTTCGAAATGATTCATCAACTACCCCTTTGAATGGGTTGCTGTCATCGGTTTCATCCGCCGGTGAAATCACATCATCAGAAACGCCTAAATCTTCAATACCGACTAATTTTGAGCAGTTGATATCGGTAAGAGCACTATGATATTGATCCAGTGTCATACCGAGATGCGTGGCTACTTCAGAATCAGTAGGATCTCGATTTAATTCGCCTTCCAGCTCCGCAATCGCTTGGTTAATCTCTCGATTATTTTTATGAACAGAACGCGGTACCCAATCGCCTTTACGCATGTCATCTAACATTGCGCCACGAATACGGATACCTGCATAAGTTTCAAAGCTCGCACCTTTAGAACCATCATAATTCTGCTGAGCTTCGATAAGACCGATCATGCCGGCCTGAATTAAATCCTCTACCTGAACACTCGGCGGTAAACGGCCTAGTAGGTGGTGAGCAATGCGCTTAACCAACACTGAATAACGTTCAATGAACGCCTGCTGGCTATTAAATTTGCCATGTTGGTCATAGGTTATCGCTTTATTCACCAAAAGGGTCCTCTGCGAATTCGGTACGATTTAGCAACCTTTCCACAAAAAATTCCAAGTGTCCACTTGGTGTTTTCGGTAGTGGCCACGTCAACGCTTTGTTTGCTAGTGAGCTGATAGCTAAAGCGGCAGGCGAGCGTGGGAACGCATCAACGACAATTTTTTGTCTTTTTACAGCCTGTCGTACTTTATCATCTAATGGAATACATGCTACGAGTTCAAGGCTAACATTCAAGAATCGCTCTGTGACTAGTGTCAACTTTGCAAACAATTCTCGCCCTTCACGGTAGCTTCTGACCATATTTGCTACAACTTTAAAGCGTTGAACTTGGTGTTCTTTACTCAACAGCTTGATTAATGCATAGGCATCTGTGATTGACGTCGGTTCATCACACACAACTACAACCACATCTTGAGCTGCTCGCGAAAAACTGATTACCATGTCAGAGATACCAGCAGCGGTATCAATCAGCAGGACATCCATTTCGTCTTCAAGACTACCAAATGCTCGAATGAGTCCAGCATGCTGAGCGTGAGAAAGCTCTGTCATGCTCTGTGTGCCAGAAGTTGCAGGAATTATCTTTATACCATAAGGCCCTTCGACAATCGCATCTTTTAGCTCACATTCACCCGCTAAGACATGTCCTAGATTACGTTTTGCACGAATTCCGAGCATCACGTCCACATTGGCCAGACCTAAATCAGCGTCGAGAACCATCACCTTCTTGCCTTGGCGAGCCATACAAATCGCCAGACCCAGTGTTACGTTTGATTTCCCCACACCACCTTTGCCGCCAGTAACAGCAATCACTTTGGTCAACGATGGTTGTGTTAAGCGACGGAGGCCGCTTGCTTGATCGTGTATCATATTCTCAGTCATAGTAGTCCGCCGCCTTAGAGTCCTTCACTGTCACTGTTCCAAAAGTGAGGTTCGTTCTCTGTCGACTTCTCTAACAGTTCATTTGCTTTCGCAAGCATATATTTTGGTTGCGCTATCACAATGTCTTCTGGTACGCGCTGACCATTAGCGATGTAAGCTACTGGCATTGCGTTTTGAATCACTACACTGATGAATTCGCCTAGGCTTAATGACTCATCAAGCTTCGTCATAATACAACCCGAAAGTGGTATACGTCGGAAGTGATCCAGCGTTTCTTGTAGAACACGACGTTGTGCGGTAGCCGGCAAAACAAGGTAGCTGTGAATCACTTCTCCGCTCTCTTGCATTAGAGTGTCGAGCTGCTCGGAAAGCCTCACATCTCGTTGCCCCATCCCTGCCGTATCGACCAAAATCAGTCTTCTGTTTCTTAGCTGATATATAACATCGGCTAACTCGTTAGAATCTTTAGCAACTCTTACGGGACAACCCATGATTCTTCCGTAAATTGAGAGTTGCTCATGTGCACCTATGCGATATGTATCTGTTGTCACAAGGGCCACATTGTCGGCACCGTATTCCATGGCTGCGCGTGCTGCGAGTTTCGCTACGGTTGTTGTTTTCCCAACCCCAGTCGGACCCAACAATGCGACTACGCCACCACGTTTTAAAATGTCCTGTTTAGGAATATTGATTTGATCCGCCACCAGCGACAATAACGCTTTCCACACTCGCGCTGGCTTTGTATCTTCCGGAATATAACAGGCCATCTGGTCTGCTAACTCCGGAGAAACGCCCATTCGCTCTAAGCGCTTAATCAGCATTGCTCTTAGCGGCTCACGGCGTTCTACTTCTTGCCACATCAGGCCAGAAACTTGGTGCTCCAACAGACGACGAATTGACGTCATCTCTTCGCGCATGCTTTCTAGCTCATCGGCCGATTCGTCACGCTCATCACTTGGGCGACGTCGGTCATAGCGCGTCGGGTCCAGCTTGGGCGTCGGACGTTCAAATCGATTGTCCTGTGCGATTAGCTTCGCCAAAGGTGAATCTGGTTGATATGGCGCTGGCTTTTCTTGGTTGTAGCCGTCGCGATGCTTATTTTGGCGTTGCAGCAAAGCAGAGAGCGAATCTTCATTTTCCGCTACGTGGTCGTCAGCATCTGCTGCACCACCGCTATATTGCTTAAGCATATTAGCGAATCGCTGCGTCATTGAGCCTGTTTTTTCATTGTTACTGTTATTACTGTTCAGGCTAATTTTATCTTCATCTAAATGACGATCTTGGTAACGATCAGCAGAAGACGATGACATTTGACGATGTTCGTTATAGCGATTCGATTGAGAAGCACCGCGATTTTGCTGTGACGCTGCGCTTGCTTGAGGCGGATTAGATTCACTATCTATCGCCGCAACAATCGCTACTCCACCAGCCACTTTCTTGTTTGACATGATCACCGCTTCCGCGCCTAACTCCTCTTTCACTTGGAGCAGCGCCGTTCTCATGTCTTTGGCAAAAAATCGCTTTATTTTCAAACTATGAATCCATTAATGATGCGTGAGATCAGTTACCCACGGCTTGCACAATTCTGATCTGTTTTTCATCCGGGATTTCTTGGTAAGACAGTACCCGGAGATTAGGTATTGTGTTCTTCACAAATTTAGCCAACGTCGAGCGTAATACACCAGAAGTAAGCAGAACGGCAGGTTCGCCTTTCAGTTCTTGTTCCTGTGTCGCTTGGCTTAGTGAAGACTGCAATCGCTCAGCGAGTCCCGGTTCAATCCCCGCGGATTCGCCTCCTGATGCTTGCATAGTTTGATGCAATATTTGTTCCAGTTCAGGTATCAAAGTAATCACTGGTAACTCAGGCTCTATACCATTGATTTCTTGAACAATTAGACGTTTAAGACTAATTCGAACTGCTGCCGTCAATATGTCAGCTTCTTGACTCTTACTTGAGTACTCAGCCAAAGTTTGAACAATCGTGCGAATATCGCGGATTGGAATGGCCTCGTTTAACAAGTTTTGTAGGACTTTCACCACCACACCTAATGGTAATTGGTCAGGAACAAAGTTCTCGACCAACTTAGGCGCGCTGCGTCCCAACATTTCTAATAAATTCTCTACTTCTTCATGGCCAATTAGCTGTGATGCGTTGTTGGTCAATAGCTGGCTTAGGTGCGTCGCTAATACCGTTGATGAATCAACAACCGTATAACCCAGAGCCTGCGCGTGCTCACGCTGATCTTCTCGGATCCATACGGCTTCCAGTCCAAAAGCAGGGTCAATGGTTGGCTCACCATCAATCATGCCATACACCTGACCTGGGTTAATCGCTAGCTCTTGATCCGGACGAATCTCTGCTTCGCCCACCGCAACCCCCATCAATGTAATTCGGTAACTGTTTGGGGTCAGCTCAAGATTGTCACGAATATGAACCGCTGGAATTAGGAACCCAAAATCTTGCGATAACTTTTTACGCACACCTTTTACCCGCTCTAACAGTTCCCCACCTTGATCTCTGTCCACCAAAGGGATTAAGCGATAACCGACTTCCAAGCCAATAATATCGACTGGCTGGACGTCATCCCAAGACAGTTCGCGCTGTGAGGAAGGTTCTGTACCTTCGTCTGCTGTTGCTGGTAAAGCGGGCTCTTTCGCTTTCTGCTTCTGCCGTTTGTCGATGAAATATGCCGCTGCACCGGCCGCGACTGCCAGGCTCAAAAACGCAAAGTGTGGCATGCCCGGTACGATGCCCATCACACCAAGAATAGCCGCAGTAATCATCAGCGCTTTTGGGTTGTCGAACATCTGGAAGACCAGTTGTTCACCCATGTCTTCATCGGTGTTTTGGCGTGTCACCATCATTGCCGCTGCAATTGACAGCAATAGCGATGGGATTTGTGCGACCAAACCATCACCGATTGTCAGTAAGGTATAGATTTCAATCGCTTCACCGAAACCCAATCCATACTGCGCCATACCGATCGACAGACCGCCGACGATGTTGATAAACAGAATCAAAATACCGGCAATCGCGTCACCTTTTACGAACTTCGAGGCACCATCCATCGAGCCATAGAAATCCGCTTCTTTGGTCACTTCAAAACGACGAACTCTTGCCTGCTCTTGGTCTATCAATCCGGCATTCAAGTCCGCATCAATCGCCATTTGCTTACCCGGCAACGCATCAAGCGTAAAGCGAGCACTTACCTCAGAGATACGACCCGCACCTTTGGTCACCACCATAAAGTTGATGATCATTAAGATGAGGAAAACCACTAGGCCGACCGCGTAGTTACCACCAATAACGACGTTACCGAACGCCTCAATTACGTTACCTGCCGCATTACCGCCTTCATGACCATGCAGTAAGACGACACGAGTCGAGGCAACGTTCAAAGCCAAGCGGAGCAACGTGGCGATCAGCAATACCGTTGGAAAAGCAGCGAAGTCCAAAGGGCGACGTGTGTAAACGGTCACTAACAACACCACCATCGACAGCGCGATGTTAAAGGTGAAGAACATATCCAGCAAAAATGCTGGAATCGGCAGTACCACCATCGCTAGGGTGGCCAAAACCATCACCGGAGCACCAATAGCTGGCATTTCACGTTGAGGGATTCGTGGCAATTTATCTGCAAACGGCAGGCTTAACTTCATACTGCGAGAGATCTCAATCGATTGAAGCGTCACGTAAGCTCTTACTATTAATACGCGACCGCTTTAGCCTAAAAGTTTAGGTAGGGTTGATAATTAAAGCGTTTTAAGCAATCTATGTACCATAATTAGCGCCAAAATAATGACTAAACACTCAAATAGAGCTTAGCTTTTGATCAAACGAGCTTTTTTAAGGCTTTACCGCTTTTCGTATCAATGACGGTGCTCGGGCGGGATTGGCAAATCATAATCTTGAATTTTCGGGCGCTGTCCACCTCGTTTTCGGTATTGCTTCAATTGGAATACAAATGCCAAAACCTGAGCGACGGCAGTAAATAACCCATCGGGGATCTCTTGCTCGAGCTCTGTCGTGTGGTACAACGCACGAGCCAAAGGTGGTGCGGGCACAATCGTAATGTCATGTTCGCGGGCGACTTCTCGAATCTTCATCGCCATGTGGTCAGTACCTTTAGCGATCACGACTGGCGCACGGTCTGTCTTCTGCTTATAACGAAGCGCTACCGAGAAGTGCTCAGGGTTAGTAACAATAACATCAGCTTGAGGAACATCCGCCATCATTCGACGTTGAGCCGCTTCCCTTTGCAACATACGAATACGGCCTTTCACTTCCGGCTTACCTTCAGTCTCTTTGTATTCGTCTTTGACTTCTTGCTTGGTCATTTTTAACTGATCGGCGTGCTGCCAGATTTGAAATGGAATATCGATGGCAACCACAATCAATAGCGAGCAACTGATCAGCAAAATAAAGTTCAGCAAAATATCTAAAGCATGGAAGATGTTTTGCGGATACACATCCATGCTCAATTGAATCAGATCGGCCTGCGATGCTTGGATCAAATAGATGGCGACACCAGTGACCAGAACCACTTTAAGGATTGATTTGATCAACTCTACCCAGCTTTGCATTCCAACCATTCGCTTTAAGCCGCTAAGCGGATTCATTTTCGACAGCTTGGGCATGGCCGCTTGGGCAGAAAAACTGATTCCTCCCACACCTGCTGCTCCAATCATGGCGGCGGTAAACAATGTCGCTAACACCAAAAATAGTGGGAACAACAAATCACTCATCGCGCCCAAAGCGATATCAAACAGTTTTGCAGTATCGAAAATCTCTTCTCGTTGAAGATCAAATAAACGGCTCATGATGGAAAACAATGAACGTGCTAACGCCTCGCCAAACCACATCAATGAAATGGCGCCAACGATCAGCACAGATGCTGATGCGAGCTCTTTAGATCGAGCGACCTGCCCCTTTTCTCTGGCTTGTTGTAACCGTCGGGGCGTGGCTTCTTCGGTGCGTTCCTGACCGTCTGATTCTGCCAAATCTTAGCACTCCAAGCGAATAAGCCGACAAATCTGCGCCTCACCCACTGTCCAGAACATTTCATAATGACTGTATAGACCAGCCAGTATGTACCAACAAAGTAATAGACCCACCATCAAAGCAAAAGCAAAACCAAGCGAGAAGATATTCAGCTGTGGTGCGGCACGGGTCATTACACCAAACGACAAGTTAATGGTCAGTAGCGCAATAATGCCAGATAGAGACATACTCAGTGCCGTTTGGAACATAATACCAAGCCAGCCTGCCATTTCACGGAAATCAACCGCGTTGAGCGAGCCGGAGCCAATCGGCAAAGTTTTGAAACTGAACACCACCAATTGCAGCATTTTTAAGTGTCCATCGGTGGCAAGAAAAAACATTGTCGTTAAGAACATGAATAACTGACCAAGCAATGGCGTGTTCTGACCATTTGCAGGATCAACCATAGAAGCAAAGCCCAAACTTGATTGCATACCCAATATTTGACCCAGCAGGACAAAGGTTTGAATCATAAATTGAGTAACCATACCCATCGCTATGCCGATGATCATTTGCTCGGCAATGGTCATGAAACCACGAAACGAGAGTAGCTCAATGTCTTGAGGTACGGTGGGGATGGCTGGCATGACAGCGAAAGTGATGGCTAAACCGAGGTAAAGGCGGATTCTTGGCGAAACAAATCGGGCCCCGGTTACTGTCATCACCATCAACATGGATGAGATACGAACATAGGGCCAGAAGTAGTTTGCGATCCAATCTAAGACAACGCTAGTGGGGTACTCCATAGGCGCCTCTAATAAAGCACCTGAGGTAAGCGTTCAATCAAGCCATAGAAATATTCCATCAACATTTGCGTCATCCAATGCCCAAACAGCATCAGGGCCAAAAGCGTGACAATCAAACGCGGTAAGAAGCTCAATGTTTGTTCGTTGATGGATGTCGCAGCTTGAAAAATCGCAACTACAAGGCCGATAAGCAAGCTTGGGATGATAATGGCGCAGACCATGATAAGCACCATCCAAAGTGCTTCACGGAAAAGCTCGACAAACATTTCTGGTGTCATGTCTTATCCTCTATCTGCGCTTATCTAAAGGGCAAAGCTGCCCGCAAGTGTCGAGAGTATCAAGTTCCAACCATCGACCAATACGAACAACATCAACTTGAACGGCAACGAAACAATCATTGGTGACAACATCATCATACCCATTGCCATCAGTACCGAAGCGACTACAAGGTCAATAATCAAAAACGGCAAGAAGAGCATAAAGCCAATTTGGAATGCAGTTTTTAGCTCTGAGGTGATAAAAGCCGGAATCAACACCGCCATCGACACATCTTCTGGATTCTCGACTTGCTCTCCAGACATGGTTACGAACGTCTCCAAATCTTTGATTCGGGTCTGCTTAAGCATAAATGCTTTCATTGGCGCTTGTGCTGCATCAAACGCTTCTCGCGCCGTAACTTGCTCGTTCAAATAAGGCTGAACAGCTTTGTCGTTGATTTCGTTCAGGACAGGAGACATAACAAAAAAGGTCAAAAACAGCGCAATACCAATAATAACCTGATTAGAAGGCGTTTGTTGCAAACCCATTGCCTGACGCAATATCGACATCACCACCACAATTCGAGTGAACGAGGTCATCAGAATCACCATGGCAGGCAAGAAGCCAAGCATGGTCATTAACGCTAAAATTTGTAGTGTAACCGAGTAGTCTTCACTGCCATCAGGGTTCGTGGTCATGGTGAATGCTGGAATACCACCGCCACTAGAAACGGACATAGCACGGCTAGCACCAGTATCACTTTGCATAGCCTGAACTGTAACACTACTTCCATCGGCTAAGTTATCTGGCAGCGCTGACTCCTCTGCTTCAGCAAAGGTAAATGAAGAAAACAGCACGCCGACAAAAAGTAACAACGTACTCAGGAGCAAACGAATTGGATTACCCTTTGTCATGTTTTTTGATCAGCTGGCTAAATTGAGTCGCAAAAGCATTGGTCGCCAACTCTTCCTCTTTCAGTGGCTTATCTAACTTGGCTAAAGTTTGGATCGATTGGCTAGTAATCCCAACCAAAAACTGTTCTTCACCCACTTGAACTACTGCGATTCTTTCTTTTGTACCCACTGGCAACTGACTCACTATACGCAAGCCCTTTTGTTGTCCCATCGCTGGCACTTGCATACGTTTCAGCAACCAAGCCAGCAAAAGAATCACGCCGATTACAAGCACAAGCGAGCCAAGTGTCGTCGCAAGATCCAGATTATTTGGTGCGGCAGCAAATGCATAAGGAGCACTTAGCATTAAGCTCAGTGCTCCAGTGATTTGCTTCAATCGCATTTTGATTGAACGACTCATCTTAACGCAGCTTCTTAATTCGTTCAGTTTGGCTGATCACATCCGTCAAACGGATACCAAACTTATCGTTGACGACCACGACTTCGCCGTGAGCAATCAAAGTACCGTTAACCAATACGTCGAGCGACTCACCGGCTAGACGATCCAACTCAACAACCGAACCTTGGTTAAGCTGCAACAGGTTCCGAATGCTAATTTGAGAACGACCGACTTCCATCGAAATCGTCACCGGGATATCCATAATAGTGTCGAGTTTACGACGCTCATCTTCGCTAATTGGGCTTGAAGTGTCTTTTAGCTCTTCCAGTGGCGCAGCCAATACTTCATCTACGTCTACAGAAGGGGCAGACGGGTCTTCGCCAAGAGCGGCTGCCCATTCGTCTGCTAGCTTTTGATCGTCACTTGGTTCCATTTTTCTATCCTGTGTTACGCCTTACTCATGCCATAGCATGTCTGTTTAATAAGGTATCTTAATGGTCTATATCGTCTTCACTCTCAAGCTCGGACATGATGTCTTTACCTAAGAAAGCTAAATCTGTTTTGACGACATGTGGGCGCTCAATTTCCTCAGAAATTTGCACCGCTAATTTGTCTTCCGAACGACCCATTTTTACGCGATAGGTCGGTAGGTCTTCTACAAACATCGTCGCATGTTCTGGCATTTCAATCGGGATGATATCGCCCGGTTGCAGCTCCATGAGATCACGCAAAGAAATGTCTTTTTCGAGCAAGTTCACGCGGAAGTTAACCGGACAATCCATGATCTCTTCACGTAGTGCTGAGCTCCAGCGAACGTCCGTTTCCATCTTGTCGGACTGAACACCTGCATCCAATAGTTCACGGATAGGCTCAACCATGGAGTAAGGCATAACGACATGAAAATCGCCGCCACCGCCGTCAACTTCTATATGGAAGGAACTCACGACAATCACTTCTGTCGGGCTGACAATGTTTGCCATACTTGGGTTTACTTCAGAGTCGAGATATTCGAACTCTACCCCCATCACTGGCGACCACGCTTCTTTATAATCTTCAAATACAATTTTCAGTAACAACTGAATGATGCGGCGTTCCGTTGGGGTAAATTCGCGGCCTTCGATTTTGGCGTGGAATCGACCATCACCGCCAAAGAAGTTTTCTACCAGAATAAAGACTAAACGAGCCTCCATGGTGATCAACGCAGTGCCTTTTAACGGACGAAAACGCACCATGTTCAAACTGGTTGGCACGTACAATGTGTTCTGGTATTCACCAAACTTCATCATCTGCACGCCATTGATCGACACCTCTGCCGTTTTACGCAGCATATTAAACAGACTAATACGCATGTGCCGTGCAAAGCGCTCGTTGATAAGTTCGAGCGTCGGCATTCGACCACGTACGATTCTGTCTTGCGACGAGAAATCAAAATTGACGGCACCCTCAGTGTCGTTTTCTATCGGTTCATCGACGTCATCAACATCGTCAACTCCATGCAATAGCGCATCAATTTCGTCTTGGCTTAATAGATCGGTCACGTTTTACCTATTGAATAACAAAATCTGTAAACAGTACTTTTTCAATCACTGGCTTACCGACCGCAGCATTCAGCGCTGCTTTGATATCTTCGGAAGCACGATCGCGCAATTCCACTCGTCCTGTAGGAGAGCGCAATTGATTAACCGTCGCGGAAGCAAACGTTGATAGCATAGAGCTTTCAATCAGTGGCGAATGATACCGCGCCAACTCTTCATTTTCTGCACCGCGAACCATTAACTGCGCTTTAATTTGAACCAACCTATCGCGGCTATCCCCAGTAACGTTAAATACAAATGCCTGAGGAAGATTCACATACGCGATGGGCGCAGCATCCGATGCCTTCACTTGAGCCTGTTGAGACGATTCAGCCTGAGCAGGTTCATCAGAGCCCATTAGAAAAAATGCCGCTGCCCCGCCACCAAGTAGTAATACTACAACAGCGATGATGATGATAAGTAACTTGCTTTTTCCTTTCGGCGCATCGGCCCCTTGTAACTGTTCTTCTGCCATTCTTGTCTCTTATTGTTCTTTTGAGATACCAAGACGTTTTAGTGAGTTGCTTGGTAACCGTATGCCATTGCCGTTAAACGGCCTTTTATGCGTAAAAACTAATTCCATCACGCTTTGAAGCGACATTCAAATCCAGATTGACATCAGATTCAAAACCCTCTTCGGACTGTCCAGAGAAACCGCCACTTTGCGCGCTTTGAGCATGTTGTTCAGCAGTATACCTACCTTGCTGTTGCCCACTGCTTTGTTGTTGGACGGAAGAATCAGCCAGCTGCATACCTTGTTGCGCTAGCATTTCTCTCAAACGAGGGAGCGTCTGTTCAATAATGTCACGAGCTTGCGGGTTGTTCACTGTAAAATGTACATTGGCAACGTCATTATTCATGGTCATACGAATTTGCATACGACCTAACTCTGGTGGATCAAGACGAATATCGAGATTTTTCAGATTCTTCGACATCATCATTTGCACTTTTTCCGCAACTTGCTCGTTGGCTAGCTCTTTAGTTAGTTGCAACGGAAGCTGAGCTTGTTGTGCAGCATCAATACGCGTTTGTTGCTGCACATTAATTCCTTGCTGACCTGCCATAGCTTGAAGCTGTCCAGCGAAGCCATGTTGGAGGTCCGACTTATCTTGTTTATCCACAGTCGCCTTTAGCGCACCAGTCGCCAATGCTGCGTTCATCACTTTCTGGCTAATCTCTCCGTCTTTCACACCTTGAAGCGACGTCGGCACTTGCGCGGCTATCAACATATCGGGCGTTGGAGATAATGCGACTTTTTCTCCACTATGAGCAGTTTGTGGCTGGAGTACTTGAGCCGCTGTATGCTGGATTTGCTGAGACACTGCCATAGGTCCAGCCTGGCGAGTTAAATTATGTTGTACTTGTTGCTCTGCGAGAATCTGTTTAATGTCATTAGGGAGCGCAACAAATTGGGCAAGGTCTTGCTCAGGAATATCCGCCGTGATCCTTCCTTGTTTCAAACCTTCAATGATCTGAGCTTCTTGCTGAGTCAGTGCTTTTCCTTGCGCCAACTTAGTATCTATAACTTCAAGTTCATCCAAGGAGACTCGTGGAAGCGCGTCGATGTTGGAACCATCAACGTCTGTTAACAACGGCGACAGATCATTAGCTACTTCACCACTGACTGCGCTCTTAGCCGTCGGATGGCTGGCTTGTTTCGCTAGCTCTTGCCAAGCAGCAAACTCAGGCGAAAGTTTGTCGACATCGATAGGTTGACCATTCTTATCTAAAATTGGCTCTAAGTCTTGTCCTGGGATCATCTGTGCTTGTTCAAGCGAATGAACTGATGGCGTTTCATTCAAAGCCAGCTCATCAAGGTGTGTCGAAACGGTTGCTTGCTCGTGGAACGAATGCACTAAATTCGCGCTCTGAGGCAAAACTTTGCCACTATCGATGGATGCATTACTCGCATTCAGGGTTTGATTCGCTTGTTCAATTCGACCAAGAAGCTGTTGTCCTTCGCCCATCGTGCTTTTTACGTCCATTGTATTTGATGGGTTGCTCGTATCGATTGATGTTGATTTCACTTTTTCAATAGCTTCAACATCATTCTCCAAAGGTGTGCTGTTACTCGCCTTTTGTAAACTTGCTTCTTCACTTAAGGTTGCATTCGGTTTGTTTGCTGATATTTCATCAAAACCATGGGTCTCGTCACTGACGGATTCTTGGCTTTCTTGCGCCAACAATTCGTCCGAGACGTTAGCAGAAGAAGTACTGCCTACATCCGCTCTTTCTTTTTCTTCAACCACTGTCGATTCTGTTGCTACTTTTTCGGGCTTTTGTTTACCAGCAAACGCATCGGTTAACGTTTCTAAAAATCCCTTGCTCTCAGTGCTCTCTGCGGACGCTTTAGCGGACACATCAGAAACTGGCGTCTTGGTAGTCGCAGATACATGGGACAAATTCACACTCATTTAGAAACTCTCGTTCTCGTGGCTCTGAGCGTATCGCTGACAGACAGCAATACTGGCGGCAAACAAAGGTCAAAAAGACCCGACACTGACAGCTAAAATGCAAAAATCACACCACAATATTGAGTCAATTCTCGGTAAGCTAATAGATGGCATGTTTATGGAACAAACATCAACAGTACTATCCGAGAACCTGGTTCCTAACATGATGTACAGCTACTTGATTGACTTTGAAAAACGATAAGCGTAAACAGACACTTTGCTTAACAATTAAGGAATCACTTTGAAGATCACAGAATTACGCCAATATAGAATCAAAGCAGGCAAAACAAAGCAATGGCTAAGTTGGATGAAGGAAGAACTGTTGCCCTATCAACGCTCACAAGGCATGCGTGTACTGAATACTTACGTCCACACTGGTGATGATGGACATGACTATTTTGTTTGGCTTAGAGAGTTCGACAATGAACAAGCACGCCAGACTCTCTACGAAAAAACATACAACGAGTGGTGGGTTTGCGAGATTCGACCGAAGGTGTTTGAGTTAATTGAACAAGACTCAATCAAAGTTACCTTACTTGAATCGGTAGAGATGTAGTCAGCTGCAACACCGTAATGAAATATCGAACCAATAACCTTTAGAAACGATGTGGTTTTCGACTGTAAAGTAAGGTGGAAAACTCGTCCATTTGCTTTTGTTCGCGCTTAGCTTCAGCAAGTTGTTTCTCTTTTTCGCGTTTGTCTATCATCCACTCATAGGATTTGCGTTCTTTACGCACGGTTAACCAATATTCTTTACAGTTTTCAACCTGCTCTTTGAAATGACTTTCTGCTTGCTTTTGCTTAGATAAAGTCTCATCTAGCTGGGTAAGGAATCGATTTAAGTGTCCATATTGACTTGCCGTTAGGCCCGCCTGACCACGGTCGACGAGTTGCTGGCAATAATCAAGCCGATACTTTTCAATTTGTTCAACCTGACGGTAATAATCTTCGAGTTCAGAACGCGCTTTGTTCAGTGCAAGCACAGCTTGGTCTTCACGATCCTTAGTTTGCTCAAGTAGAAACTCCATCGCATTATTCATGCGCTATCACCCACCCAAAATGTTTCTAAGCATATTGACGCACATATCATATGGCACTGATTCTTTCATGCTCTGCTGCAAGTATTCGTCTAACTTCGGTTTCAAAGTAAATGCGCCATCAATAGCAGGATCGGTACCCGGTTTGTACGCTCCAATCGAGACCAAATCTTGATTCTTGCGACAAATAGACAAGACCTGTCGCACCGCTTTTGACATCAGAACGTGCTCTTCGGTCGTGATTTGCGGCATAACACGGCTCACCGACTTCTCGACATCAATCGCCGGATAATGGCCTGCATCCGCCATTTCACGAGAAAGTACAATATGGCCATCAAGAATGGCTCGCGATGCGTCCGCTATCGGATCTTGCAAATCATCCCCTTCGGTCAACACGGTAAAGAACGCCGTAATCGAGCCTTGCTCGGCACTTCCATTACCCGCTCGCTCAACCAGCGCTGGCAGCTTGGCAAATACAGAAGGCGGGTAACCTTTCGTCGCTGGCGGCTCACCAACAGAAAGTGCGATTTCACGCTGTGCTTGTGCAAAACGAGTCAACGAGTCCATCAATAGCAGAACATCTAACCCTTGGTCCCGGAAGTATTCAGCAATCGTTAATGCCGTTTGGCACCCCTTTAAGCGCATTAGAGGTGAAGCATCGGCAGGCGCCGCGACCACCACTGAGCGGCGACGACCGTCCTCACCCAAGATCTCTTCGATGAATTCTTTAACTTCACGTCCACGCTCACCTATCAGGCCGACGACCACAACCTGTGCGGTGGTGCCTCGCGTCATCATGCCAAGCGTGACCGATTTACCCACACCAGAACCTGCAAACAGACCGATACGCTGACCTTTACCAACCGTCAACAAACCATTGATGGCTTTTAGGCCAACATCGAGCGGTTCAGAAATTGGCTTTCGAGCCAACGGGTTGATTGGTTCGGCATTAAAAGAGGCACGGTGATCGGTATACAAAGGGCCAAGTCCATCAAGTGGATTCCCAACCCCGTCTATCACGCGCCCAAGTAACTCCATGCCGACAGGCAAACCAGCGTCACTGGTTAAAGGGGTGACTCTCGCTCCAGGTAAAATGCCCGTAATTTGTTCGCTTGGCATTAAAAATAGGTTGTCACCTGAAAAGCCGACAACCTCGGCTTCCATCTGACCTGACATGGTTTCCACTAAGCATAAACTGCCAATTGGTGCGCGACAGCCGGTCGCTTCCAACGTTAACCCAACCACACGCACCAGTTTGCCAGAGGCGACAGGACGCGTCGTAAGGCCTTCAACTTTGTAGCTTTTTAAGCGGTCAGAGAGTGCTTGCATGGATTACTCGCCCTCTTGATGACGGTTTGCGCCACAAAAGCTGTGCAATACGCTTTTGACGCGTTCTTCCATGCGATAATTAATGCTTGATTCACCGGCTTCAATCTGGACGTCACCTCGATTGAGCGATGGCTCAGCAACTAACGTCCAGTTGCGACAATTAAGGTCTTCTTCACCATAAGCTGAACGAATAATCGCGACATCTTCTGGATTCAGGTGCAAGGTAATAGGGTGGCCTGATATTGGTAGCGCTTCAACCGACTGCTTCACTGTATCTAAAATAATTTGAGGGTTGGTTTGTACTTCAACGTGCACCACTTCTTTAACTAAACAGAGCACCATATCCACCAGCTGCTTTTCAACCTGAGCATTCATCAACTCCAAAGGTTGAGCAAACTGATTGGCCAAGTTCATAAAAGTTTCAACTTGCTGCTGAATGTATTCTTGCCCTGCAGTTACCCCTTCAGCTTTTCCGAGCTCGAGACCTTCAGCATGGCCGGCTTGCAACCCTTCTTCTTTACCTTTGTCGTAACCTTGCTTAAAGCCAGCTTCCTGACCTTGATGTAAGCCTTCTTGATAAGCACCTTGCTTAATCAGTTCAATTTGTTCTTCGGTGAGCGCAAGTGGCTGCTCTTCTTCAGGCTCATCAAAATTCGGCACCCATCCCGGGTCATAGTTGAACGCGGTTTGTTTTGCTTGTTTGGCTTTAGGCTCGCCATAATCAGGCAGCCCCCAACGTTGAGGTTCGATCATCGAATCATCTTCATCAGGACGGATAAATCCACGTTTTCTATCGCCAGCCATGGGTTACCTATTGTGTGTTCGATTAAGAAGTGAGGGTGCTCCGCAATAGGATAATTGCGAAGCAATAGAAATTATAAGAATTCGTCAGCACCGCCAGATAGCATGAGCTCACCAGCATCCGCCATTCGACGGGCAATTGCTAAGATTTCTTTCTGAGCGGCTTCTACATCTGCCACTCGTACTGGCGGCATCGCTTCTATATCATCACGCATCATATCAGCAGCACGTTTAGACATATTCTTGAAGACTTTCTCACGTAACGAGTCATCTGCACCTTTGAGTGCTTTTTGCAACACGTCTTGTGGTACGTCACGCAGCAACTTCTGAATACCTTGGTCGTCCACTTCGACTAAGTTTTCGAAGACAAACATTAGGTCTTGGATTTGCGTCGCCATGTCTTCGTCCTGATCGCGAATTTGTTCCATCAACAAACCTTCGACGTTGTTGTCTAGGTAGTTCATGATCTCCGCTGCTGCTTTCAGGCCGCCAATTTTGGCTGCTTGTGCACCCGCTTGACCCGCGAACTGTTTCTCCATGATTTCGTTCAGCTCTGCCAATGCTGATGGCTGAACTTCTTCAAGGTTGGCAATACGCATCATCAGATCCAAACGCACGCGCTCAGGAAACTGAGACAAAATCTCTGCAGATTGGTCTGCTTCTAAATAAGACAATACGATAGTTTGAATCTGTGGGTGTTCATTGACAATAATGCTCGCCACTTGGCGTGGGTCCATCCATTTCAAGGAATCCAAGCCTTTTGAGCCCGTACCAAGTAGGATCTGGTCAACTAAGTTGTTGGCTTTGTCTTCACCAAGAGCGGCAACCAATGCATTACGCATAAAGTCTTCGCTGCCCATACCAATGTTGGTGTATTTCTGGATATCCTCCAAAAACGCACGATGAACAGCAGATACCTTGTCTTGGCTGAGATCCTTCGCGCGAGCCATCGCACTACCAACACGCTGAACCTGTTTTGGTTCTAGGTGACGGATAATGCCAGCTGCATCTTGTTCATTAAGGCTCAGTAGCAAAATTGCCGCTTTTTCTTCGCCAGTAATGGTTGAAACATCCAGCTCTACTGGCATTCCCGCGGCGTTGTCATCTTGAGGTACGATATCGTTAGCCATTGTCATTCATCCAGTTTTTCACTACTTGAGCAGCCAGTTCAGGTTCATTTGCAACCAGAGCGCGAACCGCTTTCAATACATCTTCATCTTTATGAAGGTTTGGCAAATCAATGCTTGAGCCAAACTCGAACAGTTCGCTGCTTTCGATGTCACTGCCAATCAAGCTAGTTTCACCATCCGCACCAATCGGCAAGCCGTCTGGTCCGTACATTTCGTCTTCATCATCGCTGGTAGGGTTAAGCAATTTCTTCATTGCTGGGCGAACCAGAACCAACACAACCACAATAATCACTAATGCACTTGCGAACCAACGAACCCAATCACTGAAGTTAGGGTGCTCCCAAATTGGTGGTTCTTCTAGCTGCTCAGCCTCTGGCTCAGCAAACTTTACACTCAATACATTCAGTAAATCGCCACGGCCTTGATCAAAGCCAACGGTACCAATTAATACTTGGCGAATGGCATTGATTTCAGATTCGGACATTGGGGTATAAGTCACTTCACCCGTATCAGGGTTAACTTGACGACGGTCTTTAATCGCAACAGAAACGGTCTGACGAGCCACTGTCCCGGTCTGCTTTCGCTCGTGGCTGATGGTCGTATCAAGTTCAAAGTTACGCGTGGACTCTTTACGAACTGACCCCTGCCCCATGACAGAACCATCTTTCATTTGAGCCACATCTTGCGGAATTGAGGCATCCGCTGGAGGCTGATTACTCAACGCACCCGGAATACCCGCTACCATGTTACCGTTATTGTAATCTTCGAGTGCGTACTCACTGCGGGTCGCAGGGGTGTTCGGATCAAAGCGTTTGCGAGTTTGTTCAACCGCACTGAAATCCATTTGGATATCAACCTGCGCCGTATAGTTGCCATAACCTAAAATGGGTAATAGTACGGAATCAATTTTTTCGCGCAGCGCTTGCTCTTGGCTGCGTTCTAATTCTTGTTCTTTGCGTCGCGCCGCAGAAGCGGGATCTTGGGAGCCTGAGCTGAGTAAGCGGCCATGCTGATCTGTGACGGTAATTCGAGAAGTTTTCATTCCCGGCACGGCACTCGCTACCATGTCGACAATAGAATCCACTTCTTGCTGCTTAAGGTTCGTGCCTGTCGACAATGTCAAAAATACCGACGCAGACGCTTCCTGGTTATGACGCACAAACACGCTGTGCTTTGGCAGTGCCAATAACACTCGTGCTTTGCGAACTTGCTTCATTTCTTCAATTGCTTGAGCTAATTGGCGCTCTCGACTGAGTTTGAGACGCTCTTGCTCGAGACGTTGTGAAACACCAAAACCCATGTCTTGCAGCAAAATATCATCGCCTGCTTCTGTAGCTTGGTTAACGCCGGAACGAACCATGCCAAGTTTGATCGAGTTGTACTCACTCGATTCAACAGAAACAGTATTGCCATCAAGCTTATAATTGATTTTCTGCTGGTCCAGATAATCCAGAACGGGGATCAATTCTTCGGTCTCATACGCACCAAGTGGGCGCATCTCCGGTTCTTTGACCCAAAAGAACAGCATCACGATCAATGCAACACAGATGGATATCGACAGCACAAGCACAACCTGACGAAGTAAATCGAGGTCGCCCACTGCCATATCGAATTTTGACGCACTGCGCTCCTCTAGATCTGGATTTTGACTCTCCACATCCACATCGGAACTTGCTACCAGTGCACCATCTGAGCCGCCTTCAGTGACGGTTAAATCTGTAGACTTGTCTGCCACACTTATTACCTAAATTACACTGGCATGTTCATGAGGTCTTTATATGCCTCAACGAGTTTATTGCGAATTTGAACCGTCGCATCAAAAGCGACACTAGACTTGTTACGAGCGATCATAACGTCAGAAAGGGATACATCGGCATCACCACGATCAAAACGGGTTTGTAAATCACCAGATGCTTTTTGAAGTGTGTTCACGTTATTGATGGCTTTAGTTAGGAGATCGTTAAAATCCGCTCCAACTTTCGCCCCACTTGCAGTAGGAGCCGTATTGGTTGCTTCTACCATCATGGCGCGCATTTCTGCCTGAATACCATCAATTTTCATTAGCACCTCTAAGCCAAAAGATTGACTATTAACAAAACTGATTATTGACATAGCAATTAACGTGCCATAAGACATTATCAATCAATTTACTTACACTTTTCGTCTTATGGCTGTTGTCTGTGTTAATTCGGGATATCTATACCAGCATCACGCATTTTGGCAAGCTTATAGCGCAAGGTTCGAGGGCTTATACCCAGTTTCTCCGCCATTTCTTTGCGTCGACCATTACACTCAACCAAAGTCTCCAAAATAATGGCGTATTCTTGATCGCGCAGCTCGCTACCTAAGCCTTCTCCACCAGTTACTGGGCGGCTAACACTCTCAGCTTGAGCAACTGGCTTAACATTGGGCACGACCATATCTGCATTTTGCACCACGTGTTGCAAGCTATTGGCATCTTGCCAATCTACGCCCTCAAGCAAAATGTGCTCTGCATCGATGTCGCCATTTTCACTTAATATCAGCGCTCGTTGAACCACGTTATCCAATTCACGAACATTACCCGGCCAAGGGTATTGCAATAGTTTTTCTAACGCAACGGTCGAGAATTGAGGCACTGGCATGCCCATTTTGCTGCAATGACGCTCAGCAAGATGCTTGGCAAGCGGTGCAATATCGCCTTTACGTTCTTTAAGTGCAGGCCACGAAATTGGGAATACATTCAGGCGGTAATATAAGTCCTCTCTGAAGTTTCCTTCTGACACGTATTGCTTAAGATCACGGTTACTCGTCGCTAACACACGAACATCTAACTTGATGCTTTTGCGACTGCCAAGGCGCTCTACTTCTCGCTCTTGCAAAACACGCAACAACTTCGCTTGCAGGTTCAAGTCCATTTCGCTGATTTCATCAAGCAAGATTGTGCCACCTTGCGCTTGTTCAAACTTTCCTGGGCATGCCTGAACAGCACCAGTAAATGCGCCCTTTTCATAGCCAAACAGTGTTGCTTCGAGCATATTGTCAGGAATCGCGGCACAGTTAATTGCGACAAAAGGACCATTTTTACGATTCGACGCGTTGTGAATATAGCGCGACATCACTTCTTTACCTGAGCCACTCGGACCTAGCACCATAACATTCGCATCTGTACGCGCCACTTTATCGGCCAACGCGAGTAAGCGCAGACTTTTCTCATCAGCAACGATAGCATCACCGTTGTCATCACTTTTTATCGGTGCATAACGACTGACCATATTTAGCAACACTTCTGGTGCAAATGGTTTCGCCATGTAGTCGATCGCGCCATCTTTCATTGCAGACACGGCATCTTCAATGTTGGCGTACGCCGTCATTAGCAATACTGGTAAGTTAGGCCAATTCTGCTTGATGCTTTTGAGCAGAGCTAAGCCACCCATACCCGCCATTTGCACATCAGAAACGACGATATCAACCGTATTCGATTTCAGCTTCAACAGTGCATCTTCAGCACAGTCCGCTTCCAACCATTCATACCCTGCCAGAGCCAGAGTATCGACTAGGGCTTCACGAAGACCTTCATCGTCTTCTACGATCAGCACTTTGCTTTGCGCCATTATGATTCTCCAGAAATTGTTATTACCAAAAGCCGCTTATTGCGCTTCTGTTTGCACTCGCTCTAGCGGAATGCACATGGTGAAGCAGGCTCCATCACCCTGCTCTGAAATAAGTTCCAATCGACCGTCATGGGCACGGCAAACCATTTGAACAACTGCCAACCCTAATCCAGTTCCTTGAGAACGTGTGGTAAAAAATGGCTCCATGATTTTGGCTTGCAGTTCTTCGGGCACTCCCGGTCCGCTGTCTTGCACAGAAATGCGTAACTCACCATTTACCGGGCGGAAAAAAATATCGACTTGCGATTCTTTACCAGACATTTGAATCGCGTTCATGACCAGATTACTTAATGCGGATGCAATGGCGTTCGCATTGCCTAGTAGCTCAGTTTGTTCTTCTTCCACTTCTAGGCAGTAATCAATACTGTTGTTTTTTAGCGCGGTTTCGACCATCGGCTGGTATTCCGCTACCAACTGGGCAATCGTGAATGGCTTAATGACTTTATTATCACCACCTTTAGCAAAAAGCAGCATATCATTAACCTGCTTTTCCAAATCGTGCAGTCGATCCATTAATTTGGTTTGGAAGCGATCTTTTGTCGCTGGAGGAAGATTTGGCGCTCCCAAATTGGATGCATATAACATAGCGCTCGACAGCGGCGTTCTTACTTGGTGAGCAAGCGATGCAACCATACGTCCTAACGACGATAAGCGCTGTAAATCACTGACACGAGCTTGAAGTAAACGGGTTTCGGTTAAATCGGTAATCAGGATCAATTGACCTGTTGTGGACGCCGAGATGGCGAGTCGAACTTTACGGCCATTACGTAATGAAACTTCGTGGCCATCATCTTCACGTGGGTCAAACACCGCCTGGATAACGTTGAACCATTTTTCGTTAACCAGTGGAATCTCAAGAATTCGGTGCGCTTCTGGATTTGCTTCACGCACTACTCCGTACGTATCGAGCAAAATCACTCCAGCAGGCATCACATCGAGCACCTGTTTGTAGCGCTCAACCTGATTCTCTACGGAATCTAAATGGGATTGATTGGTGTTGTTATCCATTACTGCCTGTCGAAATATCGCCGCTAAAACTAAAATAGCTTGGTAAGCAATTAGCGTACCAAGCTATTTTTTATATTTATCAGGACGTTAAGCAATCGACAATAAGTTGACACTCAGAGATAACGGTTTTGGATGCCAGAAAAGCGATGTTAACCAGCCCAAGTGATTATTCAGATATCGTCTTAAAACTTCACTTTACCTAGCGCTGTAAGTTGTACTTACGCATTTTTTCCACCAGCGTAGTACGTCGCATACCCAGCATGTCGGCCGCTCTTGCTACAACGCCACCCTGCGCTTCTAATGCTTGGCTGATCATATTAACTTCTAAATCAGCCAGCAGCTCTTTCAAATTAACCCCTTCCGGTGGCAGCGCTTGCGGGGCGTTCATGCTGTGATCAAGGTCGTCTTGATCTTCAAAGCTAAAATCTTCAGAGAAGATATCTTGGAATACGTCACGCTCTTGCTCTTCCACCGAAACAAATGGATTGCTCTCTGGTTGGAACTCTGGGATGTCACTGTAGCGATATTTGGTTGGTAGATGGTTTACATCCACCAAGCTATTTGGATACAGAATAATCATTCGCTCAACAAGATTAGCCAACTCGCGTACGTTCCCCGGCCAGTGATGCTCCATAAGTGAGTTGATTGCACGAGGTGTAAAGCAGATAGGTTGTCCGCCTTCCGCCTCTAAACGTGTCATCAGTTCTTGCAGCAGCAATGGTATATCTTGTTTGCGCTCTTTCAGCGCTGGCATCTCAATTGGAAACACGTTCAGGCGATAGAACAAGTCTTCTCGGAACGTGCCTTCTTCAATCATATTTTCTAGATTACGGTGTGTCGCCGCCACCACTCGAACGTTTACCTTGATGGTACTATTGCCACCTACACGTTCAAAGCAGCGTTCTTGCAATACACGAAGCAACTTTACTTGCATCGACATTGGCATATCGCCAATCTCATCAAGAAAGATCGTGCCACCGTCTGCGAGCTCAAATCGACCTTTACGGGCAGTTAACGCACCAGTAAACGCGCCTTTTTCGTGACCAAATAATTCGCTTTCTAGGAGCTCAGGCGGTATTGCACCACAGTTAATAGGTACAAATGCGCCATCGCGGTATGAAGAATGATAGTGGATGTTACGCGCAACAACTTCTTTACCCGTACCGGACTCACCTAAGATCAACACGTTTGCTTCTGTGTTTGATACTTGCTCAATCAGGTGTCGAACTTCTTGAATACCTCTACTTTGACCAACTAAGCTGCGAAAAAGCGTGTTTTTGCGTGCACTAGCAACAACATTCACTCCTTTTCGCCCCAGAAAATCTTTGCAGTGGCGTAACGCTTCACTAAGCTGTGGGTAATTAAGCGGCAGCTCTAGTTCACCAACAAAATTTGGAAGATCATCAACAGGCAAAGGAAAACGGCCCATGACTAGAAGAGGGATGTGGTAAGCGCTGTTTAAATGAGAGATAACCGTACTCGCCGCTTGACCTGCTGGAATATTACCAACAATACAGCACGACCATACGCTAGACCAATCAACATCGCTGAGCTGATCAGAACTGACCGCTTCGCAATTTTCTCCAACAAATTCCAATATATTGCTTAAATTTAAACGACTTGATGCGTCATCATCAATTACAAGCAGCTTTGCCAAACCATGCATAAGTAAGAATGATTGCCTTTATTTTAGGTGCGTTGCGGCCAAACCTTGATTTGCGCAATTGGGTGCTAAAGAAGGCAGAACCACCACACTCAATTTACGATAGACAAAATAGGAAAATCAGCAACAAAAAAGCCATTAGGGCTACTAATGGCTTCTATTTTATTTGAATATAAAAATAAGGCAACCAAGCAATGGAGAGGTGTGAGCTTGATAGAAACTTTGCTACACAACTCGTTGCGCAATTGACAAATATATTCGTCTAGTATCTTAACGCATTGTTTTGACTATTAAATACCAACTTCAGCAGCGGTAAGATTATGAAACTCTGTTGGGATTTGGTCCCAAGCGGACTTGATCTCACGGATAATGTCGATAACGTCGTCGATCAGCTGAGGCTCATTTTGATGGTTAGCAGCAGAAATTTGCGTGATCATAAACTCATACAGTGAATCTAAGTTTGAAGCAATATCACCACCGTCATCCATAGATAGACAGCTGCGTAGCGCGATAATGATGTCTAACGCTTTACCTAAGCGCTCACCTTTTGCTGGAATATTGCCTGCTTGCATGGCTGCTTTACCTTGAATAAGGCGCTCAATCGCACCAGCCATAAGCATTTGAATGACTTTGTGCGGAGAAGCCGCGCTAAGCTGGCTGTCGACTGATACCTTTTTGTATGCTTGCAAAGAACCGCGCATAGTAATCCTCTTTTAAATAAATTTTTTGTACTGCTGAAGTGAACGCTGGCCATAACGAAACTTATGGAGCTCTTTTCCGACCTTTGACGTTTCCGATTGCATCAGCTCGACAATTCTTTTGGTACGAGTTAGCAATGCTTGCCACTCTGCATCCTGCTTAACCAAAGGATTTTGATGAATAATTGGTAACAGGTTTTGCAATAACCGTTCCCTGATATCGACCAAGCGAAGAATTTCTTCAGCATTAAAATCAATTTTTTCTAATTCTTGCGTAATTAGTTGATCTATATCACTAATTTCCATGAGTTCTTTTTGCATTTATTAACCCAACGCACTCATCAAAGCGCCTAACTGGCCTTGCATTTTACCGGTCGCATCTTGCATCGCGGTAAACTTCGCATGAGTACGCTTCTCTAGGCTTTCCATGCGGCGATCTAATGCCGCTTGATCGTCACTCAAACGGTAGTTTTGTTCTGTGAGACTTTTTTCTCGAGTACGAATACTGCCTGTAATACCTGTGATACCGTGAATCGCATCTTCTACTCGTTTAGCAAAACCTGTGTTGCCACCGAAGAACTTTTCTAACTCGTTGAAGTTATTGTTCAACTGGCGGTCTAGCATGTCATAGTTGATTTCTAGGGTGCCTTGACGTGTGGTCGTAATGCCAAATTCTGTTAAGGACTTTAGGTTTTCAGGTGCTTTATCGATTCGAGTAGAAAAGACCGATTTTAATCGTGAATCTGCACTGCGTACGGTGCTGTCACCTGACAACGGCCCTTTTTGGCCAGTTACCGGATCCACACTCGCCAACGCTTGGGAGGTTTGATAAAACGAGTTATACGCTGCCACAAAGTTTTCGATATCGTTGCGTACACTTTGACGGTCGTACTCGACACCAATTTCAGCAGGCGGTTTATTCGGTTCTGATTTGCCTTTTAGTGTTAAATCAACACCTTCGATCGCATCTTCAATCACATTGTTGTGGCTAGATAGCTTTGCCACGCCATCAAGCAGAACTTCTGAATCTTGCCCTGCTTGTACTTCTGTCATCCCAAGGTATTGTTCAAAAGCAGATTGTGCCTTTGCGATTTTCGCTTCTGCTTCATCAATTTTTTCCAGACGCTCACGTTCTTGAGGATCAAGTTTAGCGCGATGAATTTGCTTAGCTTGCGCTTCGGAAAGTTCACCACGTGCCACTTTCTCGTCTAACGCTTGCTTTTCACTCGCAATTTTTTGCTCGATTTCCGCTTTTTCTTGCTCAAGAAGCTGCTTAGCCTCTTTCGTCGTAACGTAAGAATCGGTTAGGGTGCCCGATGCGGCATTATTCCAGCCTGGTACATCTGGTGCCTTCTCTATTGCCTTTTCGTCGAGTTCAAGCTCTGGTTCTTCATAAGAGTCCAACAAAGTACCTGACGCAGTTTCTGTCCACCCTGGAATTCTGTCTTCAGGGCGTAAGCTCGCGCGTCGGTTGGCTTCATCAATGGCTTCTTGACCAGCTTTGGCTGCTTCTGCACCCGCCGCAGAGATTGGCGCTTGCGATGCATCATCTTGTACATCGTCTGCCGCTTTTTGCTCTTCTGGAGGTAGAGGATTGCCGTTTGCATCCAGCTCTTCTGCTGGTTGTTCCGGAAATTTAAGAGGACCTAAGACATCTTCCGCCGCTGAACGAGCTTCTTCAAGCGCGTTGACGCGGTCTTCAAGTGTTTGGTATTCGAAATATTTAAGAGGGTTGCCTTTTTCTGCCTCCACACTGACTCTGATTTGATGATCCTTACCAGAGAGGTTAGAAGCGAGGATAAGGCGTGGACCTTCGACGTCGTTAATAAGAGATGCACGAACGCCAGGGTTATCTTTAGCGCCATTGATGCCGCGTACGACATCGATGAGCTTAGATCGGGAACGAACATCGATATTAAAACGCTCATCACCAAGCGAAATCTGCAGCTTACCAGGGCCAAATTTTGCGTCTTCTGGCAATACGTCAGAAGCGACTTTATGGCTCTGAGCAAGCTGCAACACATCGATAGCATATTTGCCAGCGATAGCATCTGTGGTTGCCGTGGCAGATACGATATTGTCATCGGTCGTTTCGACAGTGCGAACGGCAAATGCTTTCTCCTGACGAAAGTTCGCCATGAGATTTTTCATCGTATCCAATGATTCTCTGAGTCGTCCGTAAGCACTGATACTGGCATTAATTGTCGTGCGTTCGTTGTCGATGCGTTGCTGCTTTGGTACGCGTTCGGCATCCACAATTTTGCTGACCATAGAATTAATATCCATGCCGCCAGACATCCCCAAAGGGCCTAAACTCATCAAATCACCTCTAAAAACGACTTACACTTTTTCAGTCAACAACCCGCTGTTGGCTGTGTGCTCAGCTAGGCGACGCAATACCACTAGCATTTCTTCATCAGGAATTTGACGAATCACGTCACCGGTATTGGCTTCATAAATCGTCACCACATCTCGTCCGGATTCTTCATCCACTCGAAATGCGACTCCTTTGTTTATGGACGTGACAAATTCATTCATTTGTGCGACCAATTTTTCACGTTCTTCTTTGTTCAGTTCTTGACGGCTTTCAGCCATCTCGATCGCAGCTTGAACAGAGAAGTCGTATTCGGTGTTTTTCGCTTTTTGCGGCGAAATCTCACCATTTGAATTTGCTGGGCTAGACGTGCCTATATCATTGCCATTTTTATTTGCAAACTTTGTGCCATTTGGCGTGCCGTAAGGCTGGATGTTCGATGCGTAGGAGGATATATCCATTACAATCTCCCTTCCACCTTATGGGCTAACGATAGAATCTATCGCTTTGGTGCCCCAGCACTAAGGTGTTGACCTCAGGCTGGGTTTACCACTTAGCCCAACAAGCTTAGCGCTGCAGATGGAGACTGCTTCGCTTGAGCCAGGATTGAAGTACTTGCTTGCTGAAGAATTTGCGACTTAGTCATCGCAGTGGTTTCCTTCGCGTAATCAGTATCTTTAATACGGCTTTTAGACGCGTTAACGTTCTCGTTAATGTTGTCTAGGTTGCTGATTGCGTGGTTGAAGCGGTTTTGGAAAGCACCGAGTGAAGCTCGTTGGCTGTCTACGGACTTAAGAGCACCGTCGATAACCGCTACTGCTTCTTGAGAGCCAGCTACTGTGGTTACGTCGATGTCTTTCACTGTTACGTCTTTCGGGCCACCAAAGCCGATCTCGTCTGCTAGGTTGCCAGAAAACTCAACATCACCTTCAACTTTTTGAGAAGAAGCAAATACTTGTAGTTTGCCATCTTCGCCAACAGAGGCTTTTACATCATCGTTTTGACCGTTGATGTATGTCGCTAGCTGCTCAATATCATCGCCTTGCTTAGCGCTGATTGATAGCTCTTTCTCTTCACCCTGCTTGTTGGTGTAGCTCATTTTGAACTCTGTTTTCTCACCAACAGTCCAAGATGCGTCTTTACCCTCTTCTGCTGCGTAGCTCTTACCACCCATTGCTGAAGTGTCTGAGCGTAGGTTACCCATAGAAAGCATCACGGCTTCACCTGAGTCCGCACCGATTTGGAAAGATTGAGTACCGTAAGTACCGTTTAGAAGCTTGTTACCACCGAAAGAGGTAGTTTCAGCAATACGGTTTAGCTCGTCGTTTAGCGCTGTTACTTCTTCTTGGATCGCTACACGTTCTGCTTTTGAGTTAGAGCCGTTCGCCGATTGAAGCGAAAGATCACGCATACGTTGTAGGATGTTGGTAGATTCATTCATTGCACCTTCAGCAACCTGTGCAATAGAAATACCGTCGTTTGCGTTTTTCACTGCCATATCTAGGCCACGGCTTTGTGCATTCAAACGGTTTGAAATCTGTAGACCTGCAGCATCGTCTTTCGCGCTATTGATTTTATAACCCGAAGACAAACGCTCCATAGATTTTTGTTGACCGTCAGCTGCCTGGTTTAGGTAACGCTGTGCAGTCATCGCAGAAACGTTAGTATTAACGTTAATCGCCATAATTGATCTCCTTAAGGCTTTAGTGAATGTACCGTCGTGTCTCTCACCTCACTTAGGTACATCTCATTTCTCTCAGTCCCTTTAACGGCGACCGATGAATATCCTTTAGAAGAAATTTTCAATTTTTTGCGATTATTTTCTTTGGTTTACTGAAATGTGATGAAGCTCTAATGCCGTGATTCGCAGAAATCCTGAGTCCCCAAAAGACAGAAAAAAAACCCAGCCGAAGCTGGGTTTACTCGCTCATCTCTCACCACGAGCCAATGAGGTTCTCGTCTTAGGTTTGAAATTAACCTAGCAGACTTAGCGCTGAGTTTGGCGCTTGTTTCGCTTGCGCAAGGATTGAGCTTGACGCTTGCGATAGAATTTGTGATTTGGTCATTGCCGTCGTTTCTTTGGCGAAGTCAGTATCTTTGATACGGCTCTTCGACGCATTCACGTTCTCGTTAATGTTGTCCAAATTGCTGATTGCGTGGTTGAAACGGTTCTGGAATGCACCCAGCTCTGCGCGGTGGCTGTCTACATATTTCAGTGCCGCATCGATGATAGCAACAGATTCTTGTGCGCCACCGACTGAGGTTACGTCAATAGTATCTACCGTCACTTTTTTACCTTCGCCCAAACCTAGCTCACCAGATAGGCCGCCTGAAAACTCGACTTCGCCTTCGACTTTGTTGTTGCCAGCAAAGATTTGCAGTTTACCGTCTTGGTCTACTGAGGCTTTCACTAGGTCAGTTTGACCGTTAATGTAAGTCGCAAGCTC
>NZ_JAWOQR010000029.1:0-14312 GCF_033337445.1 Vibrio sp. YT-15 | reverse complement strand
ATAACGGTATCTTGGGTGTCACGAATGATATGTCGGACAACAGCTGACCCAATGAAGCCTGCTCCACCGGTTACTAAAATTTTCATGAAAACAACTTCTCCTGCTACCTTAATGCACTCAAGATTAATCTATTTTAGTATGCTTAAAACCATACCTCGATAAAACGATCACGACCCCAAATATTCCTCCAAGTAAAGTACCCAGAATACAAATAAGAGCCCGCTTAGGCTCAGCTTTTACCTCAGGAATTACTGGTGGGTCTATCATTTTAAATACAAATTCTTCCTGTACTTCAGCTAACATTAAGCTTTTTGTTTGCTCTTCAATTAGCTTATAAAATGTACTTTGCATATCTGCAACCGAAGTCTTTTCCAATTGCAAATTTAAATACTCCAAGTTTTTTGAAGTTTCAGCAATAGTTCTTTCGCGCATGACGTTATTTAAGTCGTCGATCAACCATAACAACCACTGTTGTGCAATAAAAGGAGAATTGTGACTAATAGAAATAGTATATAAACCGCTATCTTTATTCTCAGAGACTTTAATTATGTCTTTTATGAATATTTCGTAAGCTTCTTGTGCGGTTGGTATAGGACCTCTCATACCATCTGGTTGGCGTATCCACGTATTTGATTCAGAGTCATATACTTCGTTGTCAAGAATTAGTGTATTTTTCTCCATATCCCAGCCTTTCACTGCCATTAATGGCACGAGCAAATCGTGAGATGAGATAAAATTATTAATAAACTTCCTCGACGTTAACACTTGGATAGCTAAGTCTGTTTGGCTACTTTCACTCCCCCCCAAATTTACGCCCGCTAGCGTCGCAAGCCCACCTAATTGCCCTGCTATTTTAGATAATCCTCCACTACTTGAGGTCTCTGCTGGAGCAAGTAACGTATCTGCTTTATAAATATTGGGCAATGAGAGAGCATATATAATAGAAGCAACGCCAAACAAAACCGTCACAACCAAGATAATAAACTTTCCTTTCCATAGGTTAATGACAAGCTCACGTAGATCTATTTCCTTTGGGCGGGCGAAATCTGCTTCCGTCGGGCACGGTAAAGACCGATCTGAGTAATTTTCTCGATTCATTTTTTTCGTATATTGATGATGCATAAAGTACCGCTAGTTAGAAGAGTACTTTATGCTGTTCTAGTTTTAGAAAAAAGTACAACAAATAGTTGCCACTAATTTATTTCAATGCGTTAATCGCTACACCAGTTTGATACAGGATCTGTGTCGCAGCTGTCCAAGTACTTAGTGCATCTCTATAGTCAGTATCAATTGGCACAACGATGGTATCGCCAGCTTTTAACCCTTCTTTATTGTTTCCGAACCAATAACCTGATGAAGGCTTGTAAACAGAACCATCCGCACGTACTACAAAAATACGGTCTTCGTCAGCTTGTTTTTTAGCACCACCCGCTTTGTTCAAGTAATCATCGACGTCAAGTTTGTTGTCCAACAAGTAGGTAATTGGAACCTGAACTTCACCCATTATCGAAACGGTGTTTCGGAAAGTAGGAACAAAGAGGAAGTCACCGTCCTCGAGCATAAAGTCTGCTGAACGCTCGCCTTTTAAAATACGGTTTAGCTGTACCACCATACGACCAAGTGCTTTACTGCGACTTGCTTCCTCTACAAACGCTAACGTTTTCTCTGGGTCAGAAATTACAGAACCTATATTGCTATCTGCTCGGAACGTCTTCTTCGCTGTTTCTTTTCGCATATCTGCGGCGTATTGATTTAAGAGCTTCTGCTCTTGTAAGCGTAATGCTTCACGCGTAAATATTGCTCCTTGAGGGTGAGCAAACTCGGTTAGACCGCCCGCTCGCTCCAATAACTCGTTCAGAGTTTCACCTTGACGCACAGTATAGGTTCCAGGGAAACGAACTTCACCCTGTAAAGTGACTGTACTTTGTAGCTTCACATTTGGCTTTTCTAGGATGTTCAAACGATCTCGGCCTACGATAATTGCATCGTCCGAAGCACTGCCTTGGATTGCTTTACGCAAATCAATACGTTCAACATCAATATACGCACGCTCATCCGCACTATTAATCGCGGTTCGCGCTAGTTCTGCATTAATTGTGAATGCGTTGTAAGTCAAACCACCAGCAGCTTCAATAAGCGTTGATACCGTCATTCTTGGAGTGATCGGGTAGCGTCCTGGGTGCTTCACTTCACCAAAGACTTCAGCAATTTGAGGGGCTAGCCCCAAACGAGACTGTTGCTGAAGTTGTAACAACACTGGGGCAAGTAAAGTGCGACGAGTATTTTGCTTCAGCTTTTCAAAGTCTTCCTCTGTAATCTCTTTACCACGGAAAATGATTTTAACTGGTTTAGCCAGCTGAGTTGTGTTCTGGTTGACGACCATACCGTCTGCAGAATGCGAAACGGCAACAGAAGAGCTCATCACTTCTTGTTCTTTCTGTTGTTCTAGCTCAGCTTGCTCTTGCGCTTGTTCTAGCGTTTTTGCTTTTGAAACAGACTCTTGCGTTGCTAATGTATCCAAGTCTTCGTTATTAAAGCGGTTGAAAACCAATATACGGTCTCGTGAGTGTAACTTAATGTTGTCTTGGCTACCTGGTGATAGAATCGCGTTAGCTAAGCTTAGTTGGAACACTTCAATATCACGCTGTGGATTAATCTCTCTTACCACAACCGCATAGTTAACATCAGCTGTAGAATTAAAAGCTGAGTCAACAGATTTGAAAAGATCGGCAACACGAAGGCCATTGCGCCATTCCACATAGCCAGGATGACGAACATCCCCCTCTATCTGCACGTAACGAGTAAGCTCTTCGCTTTTTTTCAAGATCTTGATGGCGTCGCCATTTTTAACTTTACTCTGTCGATCTTGCGTTTTATTGAAATCAAGCGTCAGAGCCTCACGAGTGCCATGTGAAGCATAGCGTTTTATCTCCAATTGCTCGGCATGGGCATTCGCAGTAAAACCACCAGCCATCTGAATAAGTTGCTGGTATGTTTCACCTTGCTTGACTTCATAAATTGCAGGACGGTTGATCTCGCCTTCTATAGACACTGTATCGTTAACAGAACCAATTAAAACAACATCATCCGGTAGTAAGCGCACATCATTACTTGCATCACCTTTTAGTAACAGGTCATACATATCCAACTTACGAATGATTTTCCCATCACGCTTTAGCTGAATATCTCGCAGCGCTCCACTTTCACCAAAGCCGCCGCTGTAATAGATAGCTTGTGAAATTGTCGTCAATGCGCTAACCGTGTAGGCTCCTGGTTTATATGCATCCCCCATGACAAACACTTGCATGGTACGCAATTCGCCCAATGAGATATCACTGCGCACACCAATCATTTGTTCTTTTACTCGTTGAGTCAGGGAGTCACGTACATCGGAAAAGTGCATGCCAGCAACATTTACTGGCCCAAGTGAAGGGAAGTTGATTGTGCCCGCACGATTTACGCGTAAACGATGCGTTTCATTCTCCTTACCAAACAACTGCACAATGATTTCATCGCCAGCCCCCACGGTGTAATTTGCTGGCACAGGAACATCACTGATCGGAGCAAAAGTGCTTGGAGAACCAGCAAAAAGATCTAAACCAAAGCGTTTAAGCTCTTCCTTCTCGTCTTTTTTGAGCCATTGTTCCTCTATATTAGAAGATACAGCGCCACTAGATTCAGCCCTAGGTTTGATTACTTGCGGGTTTTCGTAAGGAGACTTGTTTGAAGATGAACTAGAAGGAATGGAGAAACCATATTTACTCGCCAAGGCCTGTTGTTGGTCGGCGGGTAGATTTTGAAACATTTTTATTTGTTCTGGAGTGGGTGTTTGTGCCATCGAATAAGACGCAAACGTACTTGCCAATATAAAAGCGGCAATAGAGAAATATCCTTTAAACATGGTATGTCACTATAATAATTGAATAAAAGCCCCTAGCCCCAAGTTTGAGCTATAGGTATTTAAATTAGAATCGGTGCTGAAAACCCAGTGTAATCGAGTTAAGGCGAACTTGGTCTTCAGAGACGTTATCAACGAACTCAAATATCACCGCGCTTTGGTTGTTTAAAGCGTAGTGCATACCTAACCCAAAACTAAATCCTTGTTCTTTGTGAGAACCTACATTTTGTAGATCGAGCTGAACGCTTGAATACCCAGCTAAACCATAAAGTGCAACTCGCTCTGAAACTGGCATATTCAACTTAACAAAGCCGCTCAAAACGCTATCAACGGCAAGACCGCTGTCACGTTGAACTGATGTCCCATAACGCCCTTCTAAGCCGATATAGTCATTAAAGAAATAACCAGCTTGCGCACTAAGAAGAAAAGGACTCCCCTCTTTTACGGACTCAGAAGACGAGCTTTTCAATTCTGCATTTGAGTAGCTCACTAACGCACCAGCATAAAAATCGGCTGACGCTGAAAAAGAACTCAGGCTTAAGCCCAGTGCACTAAGTATTCCTAAACAATGCTGCTTTCTTATCACGTAAAAGTCCCTAGTACTGGTAATAATATGGACTGCCAAAGCAAAGTTAAGTGTGCTATGCAGGCCATTAAATACTGAAGAGTTGGCACGCTACCGCCCTGAGGCGTTGAGCGTAAGCCACTGTATCGCTTTCTATATGGTGTAAGTAAAAACGACCTATTGACTCCAAACCTCTAGTCCTGGAGGAAATAGGCCGACAAATTATGCACTCTTGATAGTTTATCAGCAAGCAAGGGAGCAAGATAACCGCACAATGTCACGCTGGTGTTAGAAATGAGATCGTAAGCCATAGCAAAATAAGAAACTATTTACATGCTAAGGCTTTTTTATCTAGAATATAATTTGGAGCATTTTTTATGCTACCAAACATCGATGTTTTTATACCGGATATACAAGGATTAATAATGAAGAATACAGCTCTAGCTATTCTTATGGCTCTAAGCGCATCAACTGCATTTGCAGCAGAAGAAGCAGGTTCAGCAGGCGCAGCTTCTGCATCTGCAACAGGCACAACAGCTGTAGCAGTAGGTGCAGCAGCAGCAGTAACTGTAGTAGCAGTTGCAGCGTCAGATAGCGACTCAACATCTACTTCAACATCTACTTCTACTTCTACTTCTACAAACTAATTTCGTTTTGTAGATAGAAGATAATCGCCCTGAATGACTCAGGGCGATTTTATTTGTAAGAGGGAATAATGAATATCTTCCGAACGTCTAAATGGATACAACCACTCCTCACTCTTCCGCTACTAAGTTTACTCTTTGGCTGCACACAGAAATTCAATGATGTTTCAGCAACCGTCCAAGAAGCGTACGGTAACTACATTGATGTAGAGATGACACCAGAAGAAATAAATGCTGTTCCATATGCCAGTGCCTACTTGAAACTTGGAAATCAAAAACAGGTGTTTGTTGTTTTAGCTTTCGCGGAACGAAACCCACTCAGTGGTAAAAAACAACTAAAATGGGTAAGCGCCGATAAAGCAATGCTCGTTACGGAAAATGGACATATTGTCAAAACGATTGGTCTACAGAGTGGGGACTTAGCGGGCGTTTACGGTGACGTTCCAGATTTTTCTTTAGATTCAACCTCTGTCAACTACGCACTCTCATACGATTGGGCGACACAATACCGTTATGGCTTTCCAGCAAATGTAACGCGCTCTTACTTAGGCCAAGAAACGTTAACAACACCTATTTCTAGCACTATAACCAACGTATATAGAGAAGTTGTTGTGTTTATTAGCCTTTCTCGAGCGGTCGAAAACTACTATTGGGTCAATGAACAAGGTCAGGTCGTTAAAACCTTACAACACCTAGGGCCAAATATGATTCCGGTTGAGTTAACCATTTTGAAGGGATATAGCAAATCATGAGCAAGCAACTACTCACATTACTCGGTTTGGTCATGCCGCTTTTGAGCACACATGGCTTCGCTCAAACAGAAGCCTCTACTACACAGCCATTAAATGTTGAGTTGCTGGAGGTAGGCAAACAGCTAAAATTCCAAGGGCCTGCTCGTTTAGAAAGTGTGTTAGCACTCGCTACGGAGCAAAACGTCTCACTACAATACTCTCTTGGTACGACTTTGTTTGATAAATCAGATAATGCCGAGAAAACCTCTACCGCTTTAAAGAACTCGGTACTCAATCAAATGATTCAACACAATTTGGTTGCGCATCCATTCTACAAATTTATTCAGAAGCAAAACTTTGCACCACGCTTACTGTCTGCGATCGATGTTGATAAAATTCGACTAAATAAATTCGACAATCCGCTTTTGCGCGGCAATTACCTGCTCGCAAGCCCTCTACGCGAAGAAAAAGTGTATTACCTGGGAAACCTAAATAGCGTGTATTCCATTAAGGAGCAAGCAGGCATCCCTTTGCAGAGACAGTTAGAGAATTTGAAAAGTAACATTGGTACGTTATCAACACCGCCAGTGTTGATCTACCCAGATGGTCACGTAGTTAAGCCGCATCACGGAGCTTGGTTAACAACACAATATTACTTACCACCTCTGACATTGGTATATATTCCGTTTGGTGAACTTGAATACTCCGAAATGGACCAAGACATTGTCCGCCTACTCACTCAACTGATACCAAATTCCACAAAGAGACCGCAATGATGCCAATTAGAAAAAGCTTAACCCTTTCTTTAATGGGTCCAGCATTGGTTTGGGCTCAAGAAATACCCTTTGAGGCTCCCACTTTACAGCCTTCTCAGTCTGACTTTGGTGGTGTTGGCTTAATGCAGATGCCAACCGGACGTATGGCCCCTGAAGGGGAATTCAACTTTTCTGTCACTGGAAGTGATGAATACCTTTTTTATAATGCAACATTACAAGTTATGCCTTGGTTGGAGACGACTATTCGTTATACGAGAGTAGCCTCAATACCCTACGACCCAACTTTTCCTAATGTTGATAATGAGTACACCGATAAAGGTATAGACTTCAAAGTTCGATTGCTAAAAGAGTCTCAGTATATTCCTGAGCTCTCTCTCGGTGTCCGAGACTTTGCTGGTACTGGTCTTTTTGATGCTGAGTTTCTGGCGGCGACAAAACGATATTCTAATTCGAAATTAGGTACTTTTGATTTTACTTTAGGTATGGGCTGGGGCTACCTAGGCACTAGAGATACGGTCACAAACCCTTTTTGTAAAGCATCAGACAAATTCTGCGATAGACCTTCAGAATTTCTATCTACAGGCGGAACAACTAACTTCGATAGAGCCTTTAAAGGCCCTGCTGCCCTTTTTGGTGGTATTGAATATCAAACTCTTCATAAACCTCTTCGCTTCAAGCTTGAATACGACGGTAACGATTACAGCACAGACTACCCTGTAATTCAGGCTGGTGTAGATATGTCTCCCCACACACCATGGAACTTTGGTGTCCTCTACCGTCTAGGCATGGCCGATTTTCGTTTAAGTTATGAACGCGGCGATACTTTAGTAGCAGGCTTAACGCTAAACACTAATTTCAATGATATGCCATCATTCTGGCGAGACACACCAACCCCGGAAGTGGAAGATAACCAACCCAAAGAACTGTCTGATGTTGATTGGGAACGTGTAACAGAAGATTTAGACAAAATTGCTGGCTATCGAAACACGCGTGTTTATGTTGATAACAATACAGTAACTGTCGTTGGTGAGCAGAAAAAATATCGTGACCGTACAGAGGCACACGAAAAAGCGGCAGCTGTACTCCATAATGAAATGCCTGACGATATTGATACCTATGCGATCAATGAACGTAGCCGAGGCTTAGTCGGCGAACAAACGATTATTTCCAAAGAGAAATATCGCGACTTTGCCCAAGTTAATTACATCAATCCGAAAATAGAAGATGCAACCTCAAGGGCTACTACTAAGCCAACGGGAGAATCTATCTACGATGGTTTTGAACGTTTTGATTGGGGCTTTGCACCTAAACTAGTTCAAACTCTCGGAAACGCTGAAGATTTCTATCTCTTTAGTGTAGGGCTAAGCGGTAATGCCTCATACTGGCTGACGGACAACCTTGAAATTGGCGGTTCGTTATACTGGGATTGGTATAACAACTACGATAAGTTTATTTATGTCACTCCACCTGATGGCACTACCGTTCCTCGTGTTCGCACCATGTTCCGCGCTTACCAAAATGAACATGCAGTAACCATGTCAAACTTACAATTGACTTGGTTCCAAGAGTATTCCGATACGATGGATCAGCAATTCTACGCGGGCTATCTGGAGAGTATGTTTGCTGGAGTAGGTACTGAGTTTCTTTACCGGCCACAAGGAGCTAACTGGGCAATTGGTGCTGACGTCAACTTAATTTCTCAACGTGATCCACAAAGTTACTTCGGTGTTTACGATGAGAAATGGCAAAACGTGCCAGAATATGGACGTCCGTTCCAAGTTATTGATAAAGGCTTCACTGGTTTTGTATCTGGTTACTACTACCCTCAATGGGAATACCTACAAGATTTGATGATCCAAGTCGATGTTGGTCAGTTCCTAGCTGGTGATGTTGGTACACAAATCAATGTTTCTAAGCAGTTCAAGAGTGGCGTAATTGCTGGTGCCTTTGCGTCATTTACAGACTTGTCTGCGGATGAATTTGGTGAAGGTAGCTTTACCAAAGGTTTCTACTTGTCGATTCCATTTGACATCATGACCGTTAAGCCAAGCAACAATCGTGCGAACTTTAGTTGGCAGCCTCTTACTCGTGACGGAGGACAGAAACTCGGACGTAAATACAGCTTGATTGAGTTGACCGACGAGCGAAATCCTTGGTATCAAAGGCCTAACCGTTCGGATGTGGAATAACAAAGTAATCAAGGGAGCTGCGGCTCCCTTTTTCATATCTAGATACTGAGTCATAGAAGACTCAAACCTATCTTCCTGCTTCCAATAGCGCTACTTTTCGTTTCTTGCTAGAATTCCTGAGAAAATTTTAATCTATGGTGGAAGTTCTATGATCATCGTAACTGGTGGCGCTGGCATGATCGGCAGCAACATTGTTAAAGCACTAAACGAAGCTGGTATTAACGATATCCTGGTTGTCGACAACCTAAAAAATGGCAAAAAGTTTAAGAACTTAGTTGATCTGGACATCACAGATTACATGGATCGTGACGACTTTCTGACCCAAATTATGGCGGGCGATGATTTTGGTCCGATTGAGGCAATTTTCCACGAAGGTGCTTGCTCTGCAACGACTGAGTGGGATGGTAAGTACATGATGCTAAACAATTACGAGTACTCTAAAGAGCTGCTGCATTACTGTTTAGATCGCGAGATTCCATTCCTATACGCTTCTTCCGCAGCCACTTACGGCGATACAGAGACTTTCGTTGAAGAACGCGAATACGAAGGCGCACTGAATGTATACGGTTACTCGAAACAGCAGTTTGATAACTACGTTCGTCGCCTATGGCAAGACGCTGAAGAGCATGGTGAGACCCTTTCTCAAATCACCGGCTTCCGCTACTTCAACGTATATGGCCCACGTGAAGACCACAAAGGTAGCATGGCATCAGTTGCGTTCCACCTAAACAACCAACTTAACGCAGGTGAAAATCCTAAATTGTTCGCGGGCAGCGAATCATTCAAACGCGACTTCGTTTACGTTGGTGATGTATGTAAAGTAAACCTGTGGTTCTTAGAAAACGGCGTATCAGGTATTTTTAACTGTGGTACTGGCCGTGCTGAATCTTTTGAAGAGGTAGCAAAAGCAGTTATCAAGCATCATGGCAAAGGCCAAATTGAAACCATCCCATTCCCTGAGCACCTAAAAGGCGCTTACCAAGAATTCACACAAGCGGATCTGACCAAACTGCGCACCGCAGGTTGTGATGTTGAATTCAAGACAGTTGCAGAAGGCGTTGCCGAATACTTGACTATCCAAAACAGTTAAGCACCACAAGGTGGTAGAACCATAACCTGCCACCTTTACTCAAGTGCAATAGCCTGTATCATTCCTAACTATCTTTTTCTCATTTAAACCACTTCGCCCGCACACGAATAGGTAACTAGACACGCCATGACCATAAAACGTGATGACTTCGACCCTAAAGCATATAACCCTGAGTTTAAGCGCCACTTTCTGTCGCCTAAGTACTGGGGCACGTGGTTAGGTGTTATCTTATTTTTACCGTTATCATTAATGCCTCTGGGTTTACAAAAGTGGTTAGCGAAAACCATAGCCAAAAAACTGTGTAAATCCCACAAAGGTCCAGCTCACCGAGCGAGGGTTAACTTTGAGCTGTGTTTTCCGGAAAAGTCGTTCCAAGAACGTGAAACTTTGATAGAAAAAACACTCTACACAGCAGCCATGTTCTTTTTTCGCTTCGGGTTACTAAGTTTACGCTCACCAAAATGGCTTCAGAACCGTTGCCAAATTCGCGGCCTAGACATTTTACGACAGCACATTGATAACAACGAAAATGTGATTTTAATGGTTCCCCACTCTTGGGCAATTGATGTGCCTGCTATCTTGCTCGCTTCAATGGGAATGCCAGTTTCTGCAATGGCGAAGAAACAAAAGAATGATGTTGCTGACTGGCTGATGCACAAGCAAAGAGTCCAATACGGTGGCCGTGTTTATGAACGCTCAGGTGGCATTAAGCCTTTTCTGAAATCCATTCGAGATGGCTATGTAGGGTATTATCTACCTGATCAAGATCACGGCCCAGAGCATAGTGTGTTTGTGGATTTTTTTGCAACACGTAAAGCAACGCTACCTGGTTTAGGCAAAATTGCGAAACTATCACGCTCAAAAGTACTGCCTCTATTTGCGTCGATGAACACTGAAGATGGTACGTTTGATATTGAGATTTTACCAGCGTTTGAGCTGGATAAAGGCGAAGAGCAAGACGCTCGTACCTGTAATGAAGCCATTGAATATTTTGTCGGTGATAAACCCGAACAATATATGTGGGTACTACAGTTGCTGCACTCTCAAGAAGACGGCAATAACTATTACAATTTGTTTAAACCAAGATATAACAGCGACTGGAAAGTGCAGTGAAAGTATTTGTCGTAAGCTTGGCTCGATCGCTAGATCGCCGAGAACGTATTGAAGAAAAGTTAAAACAACAAGGCATTACGTTTGAATTTTTTGATGCAGTAGATGGCTCTGTTGACCGTTTTCTTCATTCAGAAAAAAGTCGTCCTACCATTACTCTACGCCGCAAAGGGTATCAATTAAAAACCAGTGAAGTCGCCTGTTTTGCAAGCCATTACGAGTTGTGGGTTCGCTGTGTTGAGCTTGATGAACCGATCGTCATCTTAGAAGACAACGTCGACCCCGTAGAAGGGCTGAAGCAAGCACTCGAACATACCCTTCCATTGACTTCTAATTATGACTACATCAAGTTGTCTGCCACTCAGAAGCGTGTATTCACCCCAATCGTACCTATTGATGATAATCATATGCTAGGGGGATACTCAGCAGGCACTTGTGGTACCACCGCTTATATCGTCACACCTAAAGCAGCCTCAAAGTTTGTTATGCATGCTCAAGAGTTTATTGAACCAGTCGATGACTACATGGAAAAACCATGGAGACATGGTGTTCAAGTTTACAGCGTGTCTCCAGATCTCTTTACTAGAGCAGAGATTGCTTCGACGATTGGTGGTAAAAGAAAAGATAAATCCAAAATGACTCTTGCGAATAAAATATACGCTGAACTTTTTAGAACTTATGAGTCAATTTTGAAATTCCTATACTGGAAAAACAAAGCATGAAGATTTTAGTCATTGGCCCTGCATGGGTCGGCGATATGGTAATGTCGCAATCGTTATATATTGTATTAAAGCAACGCCATCCAGATAGCCAAATTGACGTTATCGCTCCAGGATGGTGTAAACCGATTCTTGAGCGTATGCCAGAAATCCATCAAGCGATTGAAATGCCTATCGGTCATGGTGAGTTTAACTTATTAGGCCGCAGGGAAATTGGCAAATCATTACGTGAAAAGCAATATGACCACGCCTATATCTTGCCTAAATCAGCGAAATCAGCACTGATCCCATGGTTTGCCAACATTCCTCTTCGTACTGGCTGGAAGGGAGAAATGCGCTATGGTTTATTGAATGACTTACGCCCTAACATGAAGTCTTTTCAGTATATGGTAGAGCGCTATGTAGCGTTAGCTTATCCAAAAGCAGAAATGGTGGATTCTAACTCTCTTGGCGGGCTTGAAACTTTACCTCGCCCACGCCTTGCAATCAACGAAGCAGAGCAACAAGCCACGATCAAAAAGTTCAACTTAGCCCAAGACCAACCAATTATTGGACTGTGCCCAGGAGCAGAGTTTGGTCCTGCCAAAAAATGGCCCGAAACACACTACGCTGAAGTTGCGACGCAAATGGCTCATTCTGGACATCAAATCTGGTTGTTTGGTTCTCAAAAGGACTTAGAGACTTGTAACAATATTCGCGCACTTGTTCCGACGCAATTCCATGAGCACATTCATGTTCTGGCAGGCCAAACCAGCTTAATTGAAGCAGTCGATCTCCTTGCTGCATGTAAGACTGTTGTCGCGAATGACTCAGGCTTAATGCATGTGGCAGCTGCGGTTGGTTGTAATGTTGTTGCCGTTTATGGCTCAACTTCACCGAAGTACACCCCCCCACTCGCAGAAAAAGTGGAGATTGTTCATACCGATATTGATTGTCGCCCTTGTTTCCAACGTGAATGTCAATACAAACACCTTAAGTGCTTGACAGAACTTTCGCCTAAGCAAGTGCTAGATAGCATCCAAAAACTTGACGCCATTACGATAAGCTCATGTTAGTTCGTATTGTTTATACCTTACTACTCGCTCTAGCGTCACCGCTGCTTTTATTTGGTTTGTACAAGAGCAAACCAAATAAGCCTAAGTTCGGCTCTCGCTGGAAAGAGCACTTTGGCATAACCCCCAAGCTAAAAAGCAACGACAAACCTATTTGGATACATGCCGTATCTGTTGGTGAAAGCATAGCAGCAACACCTTTAATTAAAGCCCTTAAGGAACAAAACCCCGAACAATCTATTCTAGTTACTACAACAACGAGTACGGGAGCTGAACAGGTTGCTAAGTTGGGTGATTTAGTTAAACACCGCTATATGCCAATTGACTTTGGGTTCGCTATCAAAGGTTTTCTTAAAGCAGTACAACCAAAACAAATGTTGATCATTGAGACTGAGCTGTGGCCAAACACGCTTCACCATGTTCACAAAGCGGGTATCCCTATAACTGTCGTGAATGCGCGCCTATCTGAAAAATCGTGTCATAACTACGCCAAAATACAGCGGCTTTTTAACCAGCTTCATCCATGCCTAACTCAAGTACTCTGCCAAACGGATTCAGATGCAGAGCGCTTCGAAGGCTTAGGCGTTGAGAAAAAGAAACTATCCGTTACTGGCTCGATTAAGTTCGATATTCAAATATCAGAGCAAGTGAAACAGCAAGGACAGCAGCTTCGAGCCCAACTTGGAAAGGATCGTCCAATTTGGATTGCAGCTAGCACCCACAAAGGCGAGGACGAACAGGTATTAGATGCACATAGACAAGTTTTAAAATCTCATCCAAATACATTACTTATTTTGGTTCCTCGCCATCCGGAACGATTTGATGATGTATTCACGCTTTGCCAACAGCAAGGATTTAACACTGTGCGTCGTACTTCAACGCATGCAGTAGAGACGAATACTCAAGTATATCTCGGCGATACAATGGGTGAGATGCTAACGTTGATGGGCGCAGCGGACATCTGCTTTATGGGTGGAAGCCTAATTGGAGATAAGGTTGGAGGGCACAATGTGCTAGAGCCTGCCATGTTAGAAAAAGTCATCATTACTGGCCCCAGCTATTTCAACTTTAAGGAGATTGTTGAAAACTTACTAGCTGTGGATGGTATCTTAATTGTGCCAGACTCAACGACCCTTGCCCTAAGGACTACAGAGATCATTTCTCAACAAGATAAATATTTACTCCGAGCTTTGCATGCTAATAAATGGGCCTCATCCAATCAAGGCGCTCTAAACCGAACAATGAGCTTACTCCCCCAAAGTGATAAGTAATAACTTAATAATTAGTTTGATAAATACCTCACTTTTACTATTAAGCTTGTATGTTTTACTGTACTAAGCACTTTACCTGTTTAACTTAAAAAGAATATCCATTATGCAAAAAATTTTAGACTGTACTCTTCGCGATGGTGGCTACTATAACCACTGGGACTTTTCACCAGAAGTCGTTGACGCTTACCTCACAGCAGTTGCAAAAGCTAAAATTGATTATGTTGAATTAGGGCTTCGTAACTATCCCAAGTCTGTTTACAGTGGTCC
>NZ_JAWOQR010000028.1:0-20155 GCF_033337445.1 Vibrio sp. YT-15 | reverse complement strand
TCGCGAAATTTCGCAGTCGCGACGCCAGAGACCGAGGGTTAGATCATGCCTAGCATTCACCTTCCGGCCGCCCGCTAGCGGACCCTGGTCAGGTTCCGCGAAGGTGGGCGCAGACATGCTGGGCTCGTCAGGATCAAACTGCACTATGAGGCGGCGGTTCATACCGCGCCAGGGGAGCGAATGGACAGCGAGGAGCCTCCGAACGTTCGGGTCGCCTGCTCGGGTGATATCGACGAGGTTGTGCGGCTGATGCACGACGCTGCGGCGTGGATGTCCGCCAAGGGAACGCCCGCCTGGGACGTCGCGCGGATCGACCGGACATTCGCGGAGACCTTCGTCCTGAGATCCGAGCTCCTAGTCGCGAGTTGCAGCGACGGCATCGTCGGCTGTTGCACCTTGTCGGCCGAGGATCCCGAGTTCTGGCCCGACGCCCTCAAGGGGGAGGCCGCATATCTGCACAAGCTCGCGGTGCGACGGACACATGCGGGCCGGGGTGTCAGCTCCGCGCTGATCGAGGCTTGCCGCCATGCCGCGCGAACGCAGGGGTGCGCCAAGCTGCGGCTCGACTGCCACCCGAACCTGCGTGGCCTATACGAGCGGCTCGGATTCACCCACGTCGACAGTTTCAATCCCGGCTGGGATCCAACCTTCATCGCAGAACGCCTAGAACTCGAAATCTAACGTCCGTTCGGGCATCGAGGTCCATGTCGGGGTGGGACGGGCCCGTGGCTTCAAGATCACTTGCAGTCCGACCGCGATGTCTTGGTTGCGCGAGAGGTTGTCGATATCCTCCACTTCCATCATCAACCCTGGATAATGCCGCCGCCGTCATCGCCGCCGACGCCCGTGCCGGGCTTTTCGGGCCTGTCAGGCTTGCTCGGCCTTCAGCCTGCCTGGGCGAGATCTCCGGCGGACGGATTAACGGCGGAGCTTCGCCGCCTTTCGTGCGTGTGAAGGCCGAAGATAGTTCTCTCAAAAACATCCGTTTATGAGAGATACCAAATGTCATTTTCAGAAGACGACTGCACCAGTTGATTGGGCGTAATGGCTGTTGTGCAGCCAGCTCCTGACAGTTCAATATCAGAAGTGATCTGCACCAATCTCGACTATGCTCAATACTCGTGTGGGCTCTGTTGCAAAAATCGTGAAGCTTGAGCATGCTTGGCGGAGATTGGACGGACGGAACGATGACGGATTTCAAGTGGCGCCATTTCCAGGGTGATGTGATCCTGTGGGCGGTGCGCTGGTATTGTCGCTATCCGATCAGCTATCGCGACCTTGAGGAAATGCTGGCGGAACGCGGCATTTCGGTCGACCATACGACGATCTATCGCTGGGTCCAGTGCTACGCCCCGGAGATGGAGAAGCGGCTGCGCTGGTTCTGGCGGCGTGGCTTTGATCCGAGCTGGCGCCTGGATGAAACCTACGTCAAGGTGCGGGGCAAGTGGACCTACCTGTACCGGGCAGTCGACAAGCGGGGCGACACGATCGATTTCTACCTGTCGCCGACCCGCAGCGCCAAGGCAGCGAAGCGGTTCCTGGGCAAGGCCCTGCGAGGCCTGAAGCACTGGGAAAAGCCTGCCACGCTCAATACCGACAAAGCGCCGAGCTATGGTGCAGCGATCACCGAATTGAAGCGCGAAGGAAAGCTGGACCGGGAGACGGCCCACCGGCAGGTGAAGTATCTCAATAACGTGATCGAGGCCGATCACGGAAAGCTCAAGATACTGATCAAGCCGGTGCGCGGTTTCAAATCGATCCCCACGGCCTATGCCACGATCAAGGGATTCGAAGTCATGCGAGCCCTGCGCAAAGGACAGGCTCGCCCCTGGTGCCTGCAGCCCGGCATCAGGGGCGAGGTGCGCCTTGTGGAGAGAGCTTTTGGCATTGGGCCCTCGGCGCTGACGGAGGCCATGGGCATGCTCAACCACCATTTCGCAGCAGCCGCCTGATCGGCGCAGAGCGACAGCCTACCTCTGACTGCCGCCAATCTTTGCAACAGAGCCCTCAATAACGTGATCGAGGCCGATCACGGAAAGCTCAAGATACTGATCAAGCCGGTGCGCGGTTTCAAATCGATCCCCACGGCCTATGCCACGATCAAGGGATTCGAAGTCATGCGAGCCCTGCGCAAAGGACAGGCTCGCCCCTGGTGCCTGCAGCCCGGCATCAGGGGCGAGGTGCGCCTTGTGGAGAGAGCTTTTGGCATTGGGCCCTCGGCGCTGACGGAGGCCATGGGCATGCTCAACCACCATTTCGCAGCAGCCGCCTGATCGGCGCAGAGCGACAGCCTACCTCTGACTGCCGCCAATCTTTGCAACAGAGCCTCCGTCGCCATGCTCACCTCGCTTTGGTGCACACGAGTATTGAGCATAGTCGAGATTGGTGCAGATCACTTCTGATATTGAACTGTCAGGAGCTGGCTGCACAACAGCCATTACGCCCAATCAACTGGTGCAGTCGTCTTCTGAAAATGACACATGGCATCTGACATCAAGTTAGGGTATGCCTCAATCTGACGGCTGCGAACCGCCAGGGACAGGCGCAATGTCAGATTCTGTCGCGGCCTTGGCGCGTGCCTGGAAGCGTTCATAGCAATCCAGCCCGCAGAAATGTTCGACGTATTCCGCGCCTTCCGGGGTGAAGGCGGCATCGAGCGGAATTTCTTTGCAGCATACGCAGCAGGTGGTGCAACTGGCAGTGTTCGGGGCGTTTGCGTTCATGGTGGTACTCCTCCAGATTGGTAGCGAAGCTCAAAGCTGCCCACTCTCGGCTGGCTGGGAAGCGGTCATGATCTTCCCTTGAAGGCCCGCAGCAGCCGCGTCACAGACAGGACAAACAAGCCGGTCAGCGTGAGGGCTGCAATACCCCAGTGCTCCCCGATGAACGCGCCGGCCGTCGTGCCGGCTAGCACAATGGCGAGAATCGGCAAATGGCAGGGACAGGTGAGCACGGCCAGCGCGCCCCACAAGTAGCCGGTGATCGGTTTGTGCGTCTCAGACGGCAAGTGCTCTGGGCTGTTCATGGCAGACTCTCCGCGTGCTGTGCCGGTTCGGTTGGCATGGCGGCCAGTTGCATTTCGAGGCTGGCCAGGGCCTCGCGCCGACGCTCGACGAGTTGCCGCAACACGGCAAGCTGCGCAGACGCACCGTCACCGTCCGCAGCATCCAGCGCCCGGCACAGCCGCGCCAGTGCGTCCAGGCCGATACCCGCTTCGAAGGCAGCCCGTACAAAGCGCAGCCGTTGCAACGCGGTGTCATCGAACAAGCCGTAGCCGCCCGTGGTGTACGCGACCGGCCGTAGCAATCCGCGCAGCAGGTAGTCGCGCACGATATGCACGCTCACCCCGGCATCAAGGGCCAGCCGGGACACTGTGTAGGCGCTCATTGAACACCTCCTTTTCCTCATCCGGCGCAGCACGAAAGCTGCTTCACGTCCTTGCTGAAGGTCTGCGCCGCGAGCTTCAGCCCTTCGACCATGGTCAGGTAGGGGAACAATTGGTCGGCCAGTTCCTGCACGGTCATACGGTTGCGAATGGCGAGCACCGCCGTCTGGATCAGTTCACCCGCTTCCGGGGCCACCGCTTGCACGCCGATGAGCCGTCCGCTACCTTCCTCGATGACCAGCTTGATGAAGCCGCGTGTGTCGAAGTTGGCAAGCGCACGCGGCACGTTATCCAGTGTTAGCAGGCGACTGTCGGTCTCGATCCCGTCGTGATGTGCTTCCGCCTCGCTGTAGCCCACGGTGGCGACCTGCGGGTCGGTGAACACCACGGCCGGCATTGCGGTCAGGTCCAGGGCCGCATCGCCGCCAGTCATGTTGATCGCCGCACGAGTGCCGGCCGCTGCCGCCACATAGACGAACTGCGGCTGGTCGGTGCAGTCGCCGGCCGCGTAGATGTTCGGGCTACTGGTGCGCATGCCCTTGTCGATGACGATGGCCCCCTGCGCATTGACGGCTACCCCCGCCGCTTCCAATGCCAGGCTGCGCGTGTTCGGTGTCCGGCCGGTGGCGACCAGCAGCTTGTCGGCGCGCAATTCACCGTGCGTGGTGGTCAGCACGAATTCACCGTCCATATGGGCGACCTGGCTGGCTTGCGTGTGCTCCAGCACCTCGATGCCCTCGGCACGGAAAGCGGCTGTCACCGCCTCGCCGATGGCCGGGTCTTCACGGAAGAACAAGGTATTGCGCGCCAGGGCCGTGACCTTGCTGCCCAGCCGGGCAAAGGCTTGCGCCAGCTCCAGCGCCACCACCGACGAGCCGATTACGGCAAGGCGTTCGGGAATGGTGTCGCTCGCCAGGGCCTCGGTGGAAGTCCAGTAGGGTGACTCTTTCAAGCCCGGAATCGGCGGGACCGCCGGGCTGGCACCCGTGGCGACCAGGCAGCGGTCGAACATCACGACGCGCTCGCCACCCTCGTTCAAACTAACGATAAGGCTCTGGTCGTCCTTGAAACGCGCTTCACCGTGCAGAACGGTGATGGCTGAATTGCCGTCCAGGATGCCTTCGTACTTGGCATGACGGAGTTCTTCGACACGGGCCTGCTGCTGGGCCAGCAGCCGCTCGCGCAAGATCGTCGGCGGTGTGGGTGGCATGCCGCCGTCGAATGGGCTTTCCCGGCGCAGATGGGCGATGTGGGCGGCGCGGATCATGATCTTGGACGGCACACAACCGACGTTGACGCAGGTGCCGCCGATGGTGCCGCGCTCAATCAGCGTGACCTGCGCGCCTTGCTCGACGGCCTTCAGTGCTGCCGCCATCGCGGCTCCACCGCTACCAATGACGACGACCTGCAACGGGCGTTCGTTGCCACTGGGCTTATCAGCGGCCCCTATCCAGCCGCGCATCTTGTCGAGCAGGCCGGCGCGGTTGTCCGTCGGTGGCGCATCGGCAAGCGTTGCCTCGTAGCCCAGTCCGGCCACGGCGGTAGTCAGCGCATCCGATGACGTGCCCGCCTCAATGGCGAGTTGCGCTGTGCCCTTCGGATAGGACACCAGCGCCGATTGCACGCCGGGCACTTTCTCCAAGGCTTCCTTGACGTGAGCCGCGCACGAGTCGCAGGTCATCCCGGTGATTTTCAGGGTGGTCATGTATTTTTCCTTTTCTGTGGTGGCTACGGCTGTTGCCGTCAGCCACGTTGTTCTGGCAATTCACAGCTGTCCGGCCCGCAGCGGCGATGTGCTGGCGAGATGAAATCCCAGACCGACACCCCAACCATCAAGGCCAGGCCGACATAGAGCAGTCCACCGCTCTGCCAGCCGTAAGCCCGCATTAAAAACACCGCTGCCAGCACCAAGATCGGGCCTATCGTGCCGAGCGCCGTGCGTCGCCACTGTCGATGATTGAGCCAAGCGATAGCATTGGCGAGTAACGCGATGCCGGCGAACATCGGCAGCAGGATGCCAATGAATAGCCCCTCGTACTGGCTCAAGAAGCCCAGTCCGATGGCCGCGCCAAAGCTGGCGATGGCAGGAAAACAGGCGGCGCAGCCCATCGCGGAAACGACGCTGCCGAGCGCGCCGGTTTTGCCAGCGATGCGCGTGATGAGTCCCATGTGTCGCTCCCGAGTTCGGTTAACGGATCAGCGTTTGAGGCTGGACGGATAGCCCGCGTCCTCGGTCGCCTTGGTCAACTTCTGGACGTTGGTCTTGGCATCGTCGAAGGTGACGACGGCCTGGCGCTTGTCGAAACTTACGTCGGTCTTGCTCACGCCCTCAACCTTGGAAAGCGCGTGCTTGACAGTGATCGGGCAAGAGGCGCAGGTCATGCCAGGCACGGACAGCGTGACGGTCTGGGTGGCGGCCCACACGGGGGCAACAACGGCAGCGAGGGCGAGGGCGGCAAACAGTTTTTTCATGATGAACTCCTGTGATTAATAGAAAAATGGCATGACGTAGGGAAATCCGAGCGAGACCAGGACCAGCGCGGCCACGATCCAGAAAATGAGCTTGTAAGTAGCTCGCACTTGGGGAATCGCGCAGACCTCACCCGGTTTGCAGGCTTGCGCCGGGCGGTAGATGCGCCGCCAGGCGAAAAACAGCGCGACCAGCGCTGCGCCGATGAAGATCGGGCGATAGGGTTCCAGCACCGTCAGGTTGCCGATCCATGCCCCGCTGAACCCCAAGGCGATCAAAACCAGCGGCCCCAGGCAGCAGGCCGACGCAAGAATGGCGGCCAGCCCACCGGCGAAGAGCGCGCCGCGCCCGTTTTGTGGTTCAGACTTTTGTGGTTCAGACATACGCTTGTCCTTTCAAATTTGGTTTGGATAGCTTAAGCTTACTTCCGTAGTTATGTACGGAGTCAAGCGATATGCAAATTAATTTTGAGAATCTGACCATTGGCGTTTTTGCCAAGGCGGCCGGGGTCAATGTGGAGACCATCCGGTTCTACCAGCGCAAGGGCCTGCTGCCGGAGCCAGACAAGCCCTATGGCAGCATTCGCCGCTATGGCGAGGCGGATGTAACACGAGTGCGGTTCGTGAAATCGGCCCAGCGGCTGGGCTTTAGCCTGGACGAAATCGCCGAGCTACTGCGGCTGGAGGATGGCACCCATTGCGAGGAAGCCAGCGGCCTGGCCGAGCACAAGCTCAAGGATGTGCGCGAGAAGATGGCCGACTTGGCACGCATGGAGGCCGTGCTGTCTGAACTGGTGTGCGCCTGCCATGCGCGGAAAGGGAACGTTTCCTGCCCGCTGATTGCGTCACTGCAAGACGGAACGAAGCTCGCTGCATCGGCGCGGGGGAGTCACGGGGTGACTACGCCTTAGCGTGCTTTATTTTCCGAATTCTGAGACGACCCCTCATTGGTTTGGTGGTTGCCGTCCATTCAGTGACAACGACGTTGTAGTGGCATGGTATCGACACACGGTATTTAGCATCTTTCTACAAAAAGCAGAAAACGGGTCACCTTACTATGAGTTGGCTTTGCAATTGGGCATAACGATTGAAGCGTTAATTGGGAAAGAGGTTAGCCCGGAGTTATACGTAGAGGTCATTCAAGACAGATCTCTTTTAGAGAAAATGATTACCCCGGACACACCGGCAACCGTTATCGAGATGGCGAACCGTTTCTTAAATATGGACAGCAAGTACTACAGCATAGTTCTTACTGCACCTATGGCCGTCTTATCTGAACACCTCCGTAGTTGCGCGACATCTTAGGCGTGCGAGCATTTCATAGAGTTTAATTATCAAGGACTACGTATGTCATACGTTACTTTACCGGTAATATCCCTTGATAACCTGTTTCGGTTATCGAGAGATGTTACATCGCTTCAATCTCTATTAGCCTTTCTATGTCATCAGGCAGCGAACCCAGGCACAGAAACTACGCCAGAACTTGCGTTTCAATACAAACCGTCTTTATCAGTATCAAGTGACATGTTCGCGCAAGCTCTTGGCTATGATAATCACGCACATGTACTCGAGCGCGCCAAAACTGTCGCTGGTACACATTATCCAGATTTTATGGACCAACAATTTGAGTCGCGGTTGCTGCATCTAGTTTTGGCCGAAATGAGTCAGCACTTTAAAGAAATGCCGCGCATCAAATTAGAGTTCGAAATGGTAGGGCAGATGGTGAATAGTTTTTGTCAGATCTTATCAAATAAAGAATCTCGTTCGCTTGAAGTCGTAGTCGGAGGTTCATGCACTGGAAAGACCCTTTACTTAGTTCAATGGCTGGTGGCATACGCCGAGGCAAACAATAAAGAGCCTCAAATTCCAGTTATAGTATTCGGGTTACCTTCTCTATTTGAGAATTTGGTGAAGCAGCGGCCCGATCTCTTTACTGGAGAGCGCGTTACTCACATCAAAGTCGATTTGGATTGCAACAACATGCCATCTTCGCCTACTGGTACACCAATCACGTTCATTGAAGTGGATTGGATGTCGAGCAATGAATTTGATGATGAAAGACTGTATTCACTCGCGTCTGTATTGGCTGAATCACCGAACCCGATGTGGACTGTTTTCGATGAAACAATGCAATTCACACCCGTCGTGGTGGCCTTTAAAGATTCTATTCACAATATATTGGCAACGGAGCAGGTAGGGTTCAGCAACGATGGACAAACTCTTTTCTCACCAACCCAGTTTACGTGGCGCTTGATCGACCCCAAATCCCTTATTCGATTTTTGAAAGCGATCGGCAGCTTCAAGGACGGGCAGGCAGACGCAATGGCAGAACGCTTGATGCCAAAACATCCATCAGGTGTCTCTGCGCGTATGGCACATACACTTGTTAAAAACAGTGGTCTTTTGACGCTACCTTATCAATTGAATGAGAGAATTTTTTATGTTTAAAGTTCTCGGCGTCATGGATTTGATGATGAACTTAGGGTTAGCCATTTTCATAGGCATCCGGGCAGAAGCACTATCCGCATCGCTTGTATTTCTAATGTGTTATGGGGTTTTGACCTATCTCTTTCACCAAGGGGAAGAGAATTATAAAGGAAGTCATTTTTACCTTGCTATGTGGGGCATGAAAGAAGGTATCACGGCAATGGTAGCAGCCTTATTAAGCAAGGTGGCTTATGCCGCATACAGCGCTCTGGCTAGCAGTGTAAGGAGTGGCAAAGAAATAACATTTCTGGATGCAGACAGGCTTCATAACGCATCACAAAATGGCTTTAGCGATTGGCTGTCGGGGATCTACCACCAGCTAGTTGTTTTTAGTGAAAGTTTTGGTTTAACAGATGTCGACCATGTTGTTTATGCATACCTTGCTATTAAAGGTTGTTGGATCTTTATCAAAGCATGTGACTACGCAGCCCATTCCCAAGTCATGGCTAGAATGAAAGCCGTATGAAAAATAAGAGCCTTCGGGCTCTTTTTTCTTGGACTGCAGACTCAATGCGTCCAACCAAATGAACTATAAAGTATTCGGAGAATATAACTGTGTCTGTACGTACTGACATGCCCGACTGGGCAAATGACATGTTGATTTGCAAAGGGCTTGGTTTCGAAGTGCAAGGGCTCAGCGAATGTTTATGGCAGGAGTTCTGCGCTCAGTTTGGGCTTATTGAATGTAAGTTGTCGGTACGAAAGGACTACTTTGCCCATTACATAAAACAGCAAATCAGAAGTGGCGCAATAACCAACAAAATTTCCAAGCTTAAGGCCCAGCAGAAAGCATCGATGGAACCAAATCGGAACTATCACTATGCAGCTCCGCGGCCAAGGAAATCAATGCTCCAAGAGTTTGAAGAAAAATACGCCGAATATCTCAGGGACGAATGATAGGAACGTGTGGAATTGTTATCGATGATAGTGCATTAAAACACATTGGTCTGAATCTGAAATTCAGTACCCCATACTAACGCAAGTGAGAGAGCAGCAACTGTAAGGTTCGTCTTGATGTGATTAGGATTCATAAGCTTTGCCTCGTTTTTAGTAGTTGTCTGTTTTGTGTTTTTCTCTTCGTTTGTGTTTCGAGTTAGTGGCAGGCTTGCTTTTAAACAAGCGTCGATCTTCAAGTGTTCGGTGATGTTATACGTCGCACAGATGCTGCCTTCGATTGCTCTTTCAGACCAATGGGCTCTAATTTAATGATTATACCACCTTTTTGCTGTGTATAAACATAGACCATAAAACAATATGCGTAGGAACGGCATACTGCTATTCTTAATTAAACCTGCACTGTTTTAGGTCAAGAATTAACGAACATGACTACTAGAGGCCCGGGTGAAAGCTAAATTTAAGCTACTCGCAATATTCTCTGTATCCTTACTATCGATGCTATCTATGGCGTCATTCTTTTCGTATGAGATTCAGAAAATAGAGCAAGAAGAGTTCGCCACCGATGTTTTAGGTAATGCCGAACTTGTCACGTCACAGTTGGTGACTGTTCTCACCACGGCTAATTCGATCGAAGGTTTCACCTGCAATAAAGACAACATCAATAAGCTTCGTGAACTTGTCATGACGAATTCGGAAATCTTCGATGCTGGATTTATGAAAGACGACACCGTGTACTGCACTGCGAACTGGGGAGAAATAAAACCGACTAAACTGAGGTACCAGGATTCGGGTGAGCAGAATGGTTACCAGTTTTATTCAAACGAGGAAAATTTGTATCGGATTTCGGAGCACTACAATTTAACCGCGAAAGGTAATTTCTTCGCAGTAAACATCACCACTTCTTATTCAAGAGTACTTAAAAAGCTACCACAGTTTCAGTTTCAAATTTACTCCAAAACTGTTGACAACATATTTGACGAGTACGCCCCAGCGAAGAAATCTAATTCCTATTTTGCCTTAACACTTTCAACGGATGCTTGCAGTAAGGTATATGGGTTTTGCGTTAGAACGATCAATGATAGGGCTGGCCTCCCATATTACAGCATCCGATCGAACACCATTGTCTTCATCGTCATCCTGACAATCAGTTATCTCATAACTCACCTTTTACAACTGATCATTTCCAACCGGCAAACTATTGAAGCACGTTTCAGAACGGCTCTAAGTGAAGAATCGCTTTTCATGGAGTATCAACCCATAGTCAGAATCGGGAATGGTCGTGTCGAGGCGGTAGAATCGCTTGTAAGGTGGACTGACGACGTATACGGGCGAGTATCACCAGAGTTGTTCATTAGTATTGCTGAGAAACTGTCGCTGTACCCGGAACTGGCACACTTTACGGCCAAGCGAGCAATTTCAGATATGGCGTCAGTGTTACGCAATGACCCTCAGTTTTCCTGTGCCATCAACATTTGTAGTTATGAAATTCGTGAGCATGCCTTTCTGGAGTACTTAGTTGCCCTTGTACGCTCACATGACATTAACCCAAGTCAGATAAAAATTGAGATCACTGAAAGCATAGATGTTGAGCTGATAGAAATCGCTGAGTTCTCTGCGCGAGCTCAAGCGCTAGGGTTTATGGTGGTGTTGGATGATTTTGGAACTGGTGTGTCGAACCTTGTTTGGCTAACAGAGGTTAACTTCGACTACATCAAGATAGACCGCGTATTTGTGAACGCTTTGAACTTCGACATTAAAAAGGGGATGGCAAGTGCTATCATGGACCTTGTTGCCAGCCTTGGCAAAGAGGTCGTTTTTGAAGGTGTGGAAACCAAGCGTGAATACGACATGATCACCGAGCACTGTAAACAAGGGTATGTGCAAGGCTGGTATTTCTACCGTTCTTTACCGCTAACTGAATTGCTTACTGTTTTAAATAATAAAAAGTCTTCCTGATGTTGGGTGTTTTCCGCCCGGTTTTTCCCCAGAAATAAACGCAAACTAGGACTGGATTAAGCTAAGCACGACTTAGTATAAGTAAAAATTACTTTGTGCTAGTTTACTAAGCAACTGCTCACAATAAAAAAGCCCTTGTTGTGACGGAACGGATTTAGCCCAGTGGAACATTGCTTCAATATATCACTATAGGTAAACCAATGATTTTACCCACTCACAAGAAAGCTCGATTAAGTGCAACTTCATTAAGTAAGTCGCTAAAAATAGATGACAAAGAAGCTCGTAGTATGTTGGCAGAGCTTTTCAATTTCAAATCTTGGGATGCGCTTATCAACTCCTTACCGATTCAAGAGCCGCAAGTCACACCAACGGTATTGAACTCGACTCACCAATTTATGGCTGAAAAGCTTTCGGACATTCTACAGGTTGACCAATACGAGGCGATTTTAGCGTTGGTGAAGTCAATCTCACCATTTTCGAACAAGCCAAAAGCGTATCGCGTTGACTTGGACGCAATTAGAGATAGAGATGATGATGCCATCGACTTTAGCGAACTTCGAGAGATGGTCGGTTTAATGGGCGAGGGGACTGCTGATGAAAACATGATGGCTTCTTTAAAACAATTGCTATCTATGTCAGACGACCCAGCACTTAAAGAGTTACAAGAACATTTGGAAGGCACCACTTTTGATGATTTCCAAAACCGGATGCGAATCTCTCACCCGATAGATCCTTGGACCTATGTTAACCTTTTAGATGGCTTCCTTGGATGGAATTTAAAGGAATACACAGAAGATGACATCCCCGACCAGGTAGAATTTGGCGAGCCGTGCTTTTATTGGCTTGATGAAAATGATGAAGAACATCCTGTGTTTGCAAATTCTATTGTAGTCTCACCGGGCGATTCGAAAGACGAAATGTTCTTATCAGTTCTGGACGCGATTTCAGATAGCTATGATGAATATTTTGAAAAGCCGATATTATTACTTGGGAATCCTATCTTTAAAACGTTTAACGGCATCCGCTTTAGCGTAATTGGGGTTTGGAATTCAGGCAATTCATGGCGTTGGCTGTTTTTATCGAAACTCAAACGGTGGGAGCAATTACAGGCTTATCCTGAAAGTACCATCGATGGACTTGAAAACAGCTTAGATACTCCACCACCGCCAGAGTCATTAGCTGAGTTCACAGTAGAAGACCGGTTTCCTGCATCCTTGGTATACCACAGCATTTTAAAGCCAACTCAGGAACCGGAATTTGGAGAAGATGGCGGCAGGTTTGTAATAGAAGAACGGTATGAGATGAAAGGCGTTACTGGCTGGAGTTCATATGTATAAAAAAAGGAGCCTCATGGCTCCCTTTTTTGTGATGTATTTCTATAGCTCAGTACCGTAAAAGTTCGGTCTATTCGACTGGCAATAAACCACGATGCAACCGTTGTACAGAAGAGTGTGCCCGAGCATAGCGCAACTATCGGCATGGTGACATCCGGGTGTAATGGCGCATTAAACACGTTAATGCTTAGGTACATGATGATGCCCATAGGTAGCAGGCCAAACGCTACGCTTAGTAACAGCTCTTTAAGGAAGCCGAATCGGTCATTTTTAAAGGGTGAAATCAGTACCAATAGGTGTATCACCATCATCTGGCTTAGATGGCCACCAATAATTGTACTCTTGAGTGCTAACTCGGCCGCGACTAACAACGCCATGTAGCACGATACAAAAACGAAGTAGGCTTTAAAGAATGTACTTGGCTTTGATAGGCCGCGACTGTCTAACTGCATACTTGCCTCATTTCTCATTGGATTGGTTTTGGATGGCTGATACCAGGCGAAGTACCAGGTCTATATCGACCTTGATTTCTGTATACCCCTCATTCTTATCGAATTCTGCCTGAGCCTTAAGCTCACTGATTGCTGCTTTAAATTCGACTGGGTTTTCCAGTTCATACGGCTTGGACACGTTGTAAGATTCAGTAGGGCTAATGGGGTCCAGTTTGGTAAATGTCTGGAACTCAAAGGCATTGGCGGCGGGTATATCAATCATCCACCCGCAATCAATGAGCTGGTACCGTTCAGGATTCGTATTGTGCTTGATGAAGCCTAAATATCTTGGGTACTGGAACAACTCGATGCCATGTCCTTTAATAGCCAGAGCACCACTTTCGTCAAAACTGACTGTATAGCCGTTTTCGAGCATTAGTGTACCGGTTTCCTGTACCGTCTGGTGACGGATCTCTTTATTAGTAATGCTTGGCATATCGCCCCCTTAGCTTGGCTTCACAACGGCCGTGATAATGGTTGTCCCAATTTCAAATACCATCGTTGAAAACCCCTGATCATAGGTTTGAGCGACTTTATCTGCATCAGGAATGGATTCGAACATGTGCGCCCGTTCAGGCACGGTAATGTGACCACCGTCTTTAGCGAGGAATTTGCCATTGCCATCGCAAACGACAAAACCCAAGAACTTGGTGATAGTAGGAAGATCGTTTTCGATAATGATGTCTATGGGGTCTACCAATCCATCTTCATAAGCCACATCCGCAGTTGCAAACGTTTGTGGACACTCAAGAATCACGTAGCTGCCACCTTTTCGGCGTTTGATAGTAGCGCGCTCCCCGGAACCTTCAATTTGTCGAATAAGCTCGTTTGCTTTGTCTTTATCTAACGGATGCAGATCATCAACAGAGAGACTTGGCTGGTGGACGAGTATTCCCCATTCAGCTTCATAGATGGTGCTGGTGGTATCTAGTCTGCCTGACATCTGATTCAGTTTCAGACTTTTGCTTTTCGCCAGTTTCTTCTTCTTCGCCTTTCTCTTTGCATCTTTTGTCATTGCCATAAACAATCTCCTGTAATTATTGCTCACATTATACGCTATTTGTTGAATGTGTAGTATTATTGCATTTGATTCAATATCCGCTATATCCGTTAAATGGAGTAAACATGGAGAAAAGTATCGAGTTTTTACCGGTTGGTGAGAAAGTTATTTGGTACGGCCGCAAGCAAGGCTCTTGCACCCACGATAGCCTTTTTATTGAGGGTGACGTTTATGTGAACACTGGGTGCCACCCGAACGGTGATATTGAGCTGCAGCTTAGTGACGACAAACCAGAAATTAGTATTCGCGCTACCACCGGTGAATATGGGCTTCTGAGTGAGTATGAAGAACAACGAGAACAATCAATTGCAGAGTATGGAGTGATGTTGAAATGACCAAATTCATAACCGTTGTGTATGCCATCAATGACCCCAAGGCATTTAAAGAGCAACAAGACCAAATTGCAAAACTACATAACGCTTATGACCCTAATAACCCACCAGCTTGGGGCATTAGTGCAGTATCGCATTCAGATGAAATCCGTCGTTTAGAAATCATTGAAGAAATTTCGGACCAAACATCTGATGAATCTGATTCATTTCAAATCGTTTTTGACATCCGCGATGCGTTGGCAGCAGATCAGTTGCCAGCAAAAGGTAGTTGGTTTGATCGAGATTCAATCGGAAATAAATAATTGCCCAATTAAATCAGCATTTTCTTTTTCATAATTACACTAGTTATTCCCAACGGGTCATTTCATTGATGGCCCAACATTCTAAGTGTAGAGAGACATATTAATGATTAGAGTAACGGTCAGTGATGAAGCCTGCATACAGCTTCAATCCGAAACGAATCCTACAGAGATTTCGACAGGTTATGTGCATTTCAAACGTAGCCACAAGTTAGATTTAACGGAAGCATACAATGAGTTCATCTATCTTTGGGTAGATGTAAATAAATTCGATGAATTATGGAAGACTTCGGCACCAGACCGTTACATACCCGCTGACCTTAACGACTTACTCAATTTCAATATTTTGGGTGAGATGTATCACCGAGAGCAGCAACTGATCAAGTCAGAAAATAAGGTATTTAAGTTGTTGGAGATATACCAGCAGATCAATGCCATTGAAATTGATACGCCAGTGCTAAAGACAAGAGCCATTGACTTCGAAGAGGGTCGACACCGGTTTTGGTTGTGTAGACACCTTGGATTGACCCATTTTCTTGCCGCTGTTAATGGCTATCAGTATCGCCAGCTTGTAAGCGCTGGAGTAGCTGGGCAGCACAGTAGATCCCGGGTTGCGTTTGACAGAAACCATAACCCTCTGTTTCAAACAAAGCGAACGTGAATGGACATAATGACTAAGCTTACGGATTTAACCAATACAGCGTTTGATGACTGCTTATATTCCCTTAAGCCACTAAAGAGTATTAAATCTCAGTTAAAGAGCCGGCTACATTCATTCTCTCTGGCCGAAATTACAGAGTTGCTTTCTGCCTTCCTGTTTGCAGAGGCACAAACGGCAAAATCACCGGGTTGTGTGCCAGAAAATGCAAGCCGGCCATTTTCTGATCTCACTATCGATGACCGTGCGAGTTATGCTTATGTGATAAAGGTTCTGGCTGAGGCCGAATTACAACATCGCATTGACCATCGAACAGTCACCGAGTGGTTTTCATTGTACAGCGCAAATGAGCTGGTGGCTGACATAAAAACCGTTTTCCCGGATTCCCTGATCCTTACTCATTGGCATGACATCGATAGGCTTGAACGCGACTTCTGCGTAAATATCCATAGCAATAGTCCAATAGCTGTCTTTCCTACGGCATTTTCATCATCGACAGGCTTACTGACCGCCGGCAGTTTTTTCATTATCCAAGACCATCTAACTGACGATGATGACCTCTCGGCGGCGACTTATCATGTCAGTTTAAACGTCAGTGATAAACCGCAGTATTTCACCTGCGATACTCTCTATGACAAACAGTTTCTTCAAGCACTCTTAATGAGTGGCTTTGATACCCAAGTACATCTCGACAAGTTGACCGCTGACGCGCTCCCATTTGATCAAGGTCGTGAGGCTTATTTAAAACGCATTCATCCCGACGATAACCCGTACTCGATATGTGATTGGCGCCATAGTGAATGGAATGAAGGTTGGGACTTTTCCGAGGAAGGCGATAGCGATAGCGCTTTCGACTATGCAAGCAACAAATTCATTAAATAATAAAAGGACAAACACATGCTTAAGAACGTCGCGGCGCTTGCGTCAGTGATCAGTTTTTCCCTGATGATGTCAGGCTGTGCAGAAACACCCAATGAGTATATTGAACTCAAAGGTAAATACGCTGATGACTACGAACTCGATGCAGAAGACTTTTCAGAACCAACACGCTTTCTTTACCCGCTAAAGTGGATTGAACCAAAACGCACGACTAACAACCTTGATGTGTTTTACTACGATGTAGACCAGAACAAACTTAAGATCGCAGGGCAGGCCGCGACATTAGCCATTGGTGCGATTGGCCACGTTAACCCGCTCGATATTGGTCTGAGTCTTTTAACGCAACAAGGAGCTAAAACCACTTATCACTCTGTTCTTGGCGATCAGTACCTTTATACGGTAGTAAAGGTCGACAAATCGAAGGATTTAGATGCCCAGGCACAAGTTGTGAACAAGATGGCCATCGATACGGTTGCATCCGTTTATGGTGATTCTGCCAAGACCGAGTACGTCCCGACAGGCACTAACTTCTACTTGGTTGAAGGCACTAAGGTCTACGACCCTAATTATGTCTTCTGTAAGCAAGGGGTAGAGTCTCTTTGTCGAACATTTACAAGCAGAATACCAATGTTGACCAGAGACAACGATGGATACATTCCGATAGCACCAACTGGTGACTATATGACGGCAGTGACACTTTTGCCGATAGGATTCCCGATCGACAAACTGAAATTCATTGGTAACCCTTCGGTTGAGCAGTACCTATACGTGCCGGCTATTAAGCTCAATGAAAACCGCGACTTGTGGAAGCAAGAGAACCTGGCCTACTTCAAAGAATGGTACCAAGAAGAGAGAGTGTCGGTTAACCCATACCTTAAGCGTTTAAGTGATGGAAAAGTGATGTACTTCAACCCGAAAATTACCGCGCTGCAGAAAGACGATTACTCACTCTATCGAGTGTTTAATTTAGGTGAGTCGGAGGATGCACAGTAATGAAAGATTTACTTGTTTCCGTACCGGGCATGGTGGTCAATGAGGACTATTCGGATGATTTAGCTCATGCTGCACGCGTCTGCCATCAGCTTCACGTGAACCTTGGCCACATGAAATGGGATGTGGAATGCATCACTGACATGGCACCAGATGCTCTCTGTAGCGGCCTGATTGCTGACCAAATTAAAAAGCTTGAGGATTTACTTGCTTTCTCCGGTGAACGGTTTGTGTCGCTACTACAGAGAGAATCGAAACTTGAGTTAACCTTTCAAGATGAATACCCGTTCATAAAAAGCTATCCAGAATGGATCGATGGTTTATTCCCTTACATCAGAAAGAAGGAAGTCGACGAGCAGATCATCGCAGCTGGTGGCCACATGGTTTTCAATAGTCTTGAGGGAATGAGCAAATTTCCTAATGTGTGTGTTCCGCAGGAAGTTACAGATAACTTCATTGTTGTTTGGTATCCCATCGCCGCGCAGTTCGATCAACCAGGTTATATCTGGAAAACTTCCGAGAAGAAGTGGCAGACATACAGCTTAGAGCTATAAAAGTTAACGGCATTTTGCCTTTATTTTAATACAATGATTTATATTCGTTTTGTGATAGCTAGAGAGGCAGTTCATGGAATTCTATTGGATAACACTACTTGTCGTATTTGCCTTTGTTTTGGGATCGGTGAGCACCTTCATTTTTTACATTGCTAAGAAGGGCAGATCCCACAACAAAGTAAGCGTACCGCCGTTTGATGACAGCAAGCCATACTATGTTGCTATTGACCATCAAGGGGACATCTACGGCTTTAGACGCTTTTATCCGGTGTCCGATTTTACTAAGTCAACAATACTGCAGGAATGGGCAGATGAAGCGGCGATCGTTGAAGCAATGTCATTCTCTGAACTGCAAGATAGATTGGGCGCTGGCAAAGTTACTGAAAACAGCTTGGCGCATCAATTGGCAGCGTTAAAGGAGGATATAAAAACGTTAGAGATCAATGGCGAACATCAAGCTGTGTATGATTTGTTTGTGGAAAGAACCAGAGAATTGATTGGCCACAAAGCAAAGCTTCCCGAAGGGTTTAATGGTCGAAGCTGTGAAGAGATAAAGGCTGACTTGTATCGTTGAAATGTTTTCACTGTTGATTTAGATTTATAACTCGAACTGCAAAACGCGCCACTCAGTTCCCTTACGGGAGTTGAGTGGCGTTTTTTCTTCCCGTAGGGCGACATACCTATAGGAAGAAACTATGTTTACCACTTTCATTGAAAATCTCAACGACAAAACACAACGCTATGAAGTTGAGGTAGTGTGCAAAAATTCATCATTAATTTTCTCTTTGGCTGATTCTACTCAGTATGCTTTTGTAACCAACCTAAATCTTCTATCTGGGTTAGGTGTAACCCGATATGGACAAGGTGCGTCAAATACTGTCTATGCTTTTTCAATATCTAACACACTGAAATTCCGTGTAGAATTGCGTGTTTATTGACATCGTATTTAATGACTATTCACCCATAACCATAAGAGAAATCATGAGTGTTGAAAAGATAACAGTTGGCGGTTTAGTTTCCTTTGTATTAGTTGTTGGCCTATCCACCATTTTTGTAGGTAGCCCCCCCAAAGTATCCACGTCTTTAGATTGTAATTCTGAGGATGGTTTAACCAATGCAGCGATCGTTGATATTGAATCCAACTTAAAGACGTACCAAACTTATGCGAGTCTATCGAACGGTATCTACGATAGTCGTCCAGACCATTACGCAGCCGTGCTAAATAAGTTTTGTAGCGATTCTGGTGTTTCGTGTGAGGTAGAAGAGAAATCAAGTGGTTTACGCTCTCTAACAGCGATTGATGAATCTGATCCTGATAACCAGAAAATCACCATAGTATTCCGTGGTACGGGCGATGACACAGACAGTGGTATTGCTGCTAATGATGTCTCGACAGATATTGCTCAGCATCTAGGCAGGATGCCACCGATGTATGTTGATGCAATCGACTTAGTTCAAGATGTCAAAGCACAATATCCACACGCAAAGATCACAACTACTGGTCATTCTCTTGGTGGTGCTTTAGCTAATGTTTCAGCGCTAAAAAACAACACAGATGCGGTTCTATTTAGCCCTGCAACTCTAAATGTATATAACTATGTTGATGCTTCTATCCAATCCGGTTATTCGAGTAAAATGATAACTATCGTCAATGAAAATGATAGAGTTTCTGGAGCAAAGTTATTGTCATCACCAACAACATATCAGGGTGCTGTGTTCGTTTTGCCGGGGCGAGCATTGTGCTTTGGGAGATGTAACCACAAGATTTCTGAACTACAGTCAAGACTTGAGGAAATAAGAAAAGACATGAACCCAAGTCGAAAACTATGTGAAATTTATAAAGGGATGTCGAGCCTTAAAATCAATTGATTGCATCCGTTAAGAGAAAGGGAGCTTCGGCTTCCTTTTTTATTTTTACGATTTCATCCAGCACTTGTTGATACCTGAATAATTTTTAATCTATCTAAAAACACTTCAAATTATCTTTTGAAAAAGCTTCTATTTCTAAGTTGCGCGTTGTAATAGCTACGGTAATCTTAACTACATAAATTGAACGCGACAGACTAAATATTTAAAGGAAACACGTATATGACTAAGCAACTTGTTCTAGCAGCAGTAATCGCAACAACTTCATTAGCATCTGGTTCTGTACTAGCTATGAAAAATGAATCTACAGTAAGCGAGTACAAACCAAGTATCAGCAATTTCATTTCTCCATACATTTCATCTGTTGGTATGGGTAATGGTCTTGATGGTAATGGTCTAGGTATTCGTCTTGGCTATAAACAGAAGTGGCCCCCAATTTTCGGACATGACTTTAAGTGGTCGATCTGTTTTGATAGTACCCAACAATACAGGGACAGA
>NZ_JAWOQR010000027.1:0-27805 GCF_033337445.1 Vibrio sp. YT-15 | reverse complement strand
TCATGGTATTACCAATTAGCAGGAAAATAAGCCATTGAATATAAAAGATAAAAATGTCTTGTTTACAATAGAGTGGGCATTCCTCACTTTCCGGTAATTCATCATAGATAGCACATTTATTAAATGAGAATTTTAGTGGCAACGTAATTCGGCTATGTGCCTCATATTGTAGCTCTATTCCTAACGCTCTCAGCTCGTTCTCATCATCATACAAACAAAGATGTTCAACATCGCTTCCAAGGTTTTGCTTTGCAAGCCATGCATATGCGTCAACACCGCCAAAACGCCCATATCCTTGATATGCCCGTTCCGCAATGTGATTACCATCAGGACTCAGAAGATAAACGCTGACGCCTTTATGTTTTCCAGAACTGATGTTTGCAATTGACTCTGATGTATCTGCTGTTTTCCAAGAGAAAAAACCCATGATTGCTCTCCGATTTCATTGTTGATAAACGGAACGCAATCACCCCAAAACGGGCAATTGCGCCCGTTAAGGGTTTATGTGTTTATATCTCTATATCTTTTGGAAATATGCTGCGTTTAAGTTGCCATCGGCAATCTTAAAGTTCTCTTGGTGAGCGCACCACTCTTTCCAGCCTTCATGCCAATCAAACTCATCGTAATCTTGCCAATCCTCATTTCGATCAGCGTTGATGTGTTTGATGATGTCTGTGACTGTCCAAAAATGGAGTTTTACAAACTCCCCCTGGTCATCACTTTCGACTACTTTCATTGTCTTAAAATAGTCAATATTGTTTGAACTCGGCTTAGCATCAAGTGTGTATAGCTTTCCGTCGATAGCGATATCTAACTGTAACGACTTGGGCTGTATCACCTCGTGGTTTTCGCCGGTGTACACTTCAACAATCACATCACCATTGATGATGTCTTCTTCAGTGATGTTGTAATGGAACTCGTAAGGTTGGTTGCGGAACGTTTCTTCAAACGTCTTGAACCATGCCACGACCTTATGATCACTCCAAAAGTATGCTTGGGTGTCCAGAAGGTAGTCTCGCCCCGATTTGTGCACGATTTTTATCCGTCCCAACTCAATCGGCAGTGACCCCATACTTGCGAGTTGGTCAAGGCTTTCTGAGAAGATTGCGTGTAACTGATAAAATTGTTCACTTTTTAGTTTTGTCATGAGTAGTTTCCTAAAGAGGGACTACTCCCAACGGGAAGTAGCCCCGTTGGGTTTAATTGAATGGCTTATTAAGCCGCTTGAAGTCTTTCAGCAAAGAGCTGAGCGACTTCGGGTATGTGTTTATCGCGTTTTAGACCATCGTTGGGCAATATTCCCTCTGCTATCCAATTGCAGATATAGACCCCTCGATTCCATGAATCAGTACCAACCAGAGCATCTAACGCCCCTTCTTTCGCAGAATATTTTCTGTGAGCAAGGACGTTGAGTGCTTCTGATCTTGAGTCATAGGTTTCATGATAACGCGCCCCGTTTTCTCCATAGAAGGACAACCGATAGGGTTTCTTGCCATACGTATCCGGTAAGAACGCTGCCACTTGCCCATCTTCAGTTATCGCTTCAAAAAAGCCATCGGGGTATTTATCTACAAGATATTGTGTTCGAGTTACACGCTCAAAATGGCGAGTAAAAAACTGCCAAGTTCGTTCTGGTAATTCGAGGTCACATAGTTTGATAGTGCAATTCTCACCGTACCGCTTAATGAACATGCGTTGGCGCTTCAGCCAGCGTTCAAAAGTGGTTTCGTGACAACCGTACTGTTCGACATCAAGAAAAAAGTCTTCGTGCTCATAGGTAAGAGTCCATTGTGACTTGTATTCTTGAAAGCTAACATCTCTAGGATTCATAGTGCTTCCTTAATCAGAAAAGGCGCACTATGCCCCTACGGGCAAAGTACGCCCTTTGGGGTAGTTTTGATAGAGGCTAAATCAAGCCTCAGTTATCGGTGTTAGAACCATTCTTTTTTCATCGCAAGCGCCATCGCTAGGAACGGGGAACTACCTAGTAGGCAATATCCAAGTAAGACAATGAATTGCCTTACATCCCGTACAAACGCGCTCGGTTCTTCGAAGAATGATTTCCACTCATACGTGAATGCGGTAATTACCGGAAACAGCACAATTAGAACACCAAGAGTAAGCACTGACCAAAATACGATTGATCTAGCTTGAGGGTTATAACGAAATAACATAGTTGAAACTCCAAATGAAAGTATGAAGCGCACTATACCCCCCTGTTGGGCAAAGTACGCCCATAGGGGTTAAATCTGTATTTGACGCTCTCTGTCGTCTATACAGGGATTGTTAAGCTACTAAATGGTAAGTGAAGTAGCTATGTGAACCATTTTTCCTGAGAACTCGCTGTACTTTGTGCCGACTCCATGAGTGTGACGCTAAAACACAGAAATATTCGTAGGTTATTTGGTTAGCATTACAAGCAGGACAAGACATGTAATCTCCCTCCAAACTATGAGCATTGTTCTAGAGTGAGTAAGAAGTCCACCGGATAACCGAATGATTCTTCAAACCACTTCAAAACTTCAAAGCGGTCATTTCCTTTATCAAAATGCGCCCAGCTTTGCTCGATCTCATCTTCATTGTTTACAGGTATATCCGCGAACTCTGAAAACAGATCTTGTACGGTTTGTAAATGCGTAGATTCTTTTGCGTATACGCATCCGGCGTTCATTTGCATGAACGAATGCACCTTTCTGTTTAGTTCAATGTTGACCTGAAAAGGTACTCCTTCAGCTACAACACCGTACTTAACCAAAAGCTTACCAATATCAGTAACAAATTGGTCGCCGGAGACAGTAAATCTACGTGATTTGTACGTATAGAACGCCATGATGTCAGGACGTTCTATCTTACAAATTTCAATTGAATATCGAATATTCTCATCCATTAGCGTTCCCCATTCATTCTGAGATACATGGACTTCAACGGAGAAGTAAGAGTCCATATCATGAAGGTTAGAGGATGGCTTTCTGAAATGAGCAACGTAGCGATACGGTGATCGAGATTCGAAAGTGATTTGATGAAACATAGTAGAACTCCATATATTAAAAATGGAGCAACCCCCTGACGGGAATTGCTCCCGTCTAGGGTTTGTTTTGAACTTAGAAGAATGTAGCTTTCGTTGCAGATTGTTGTGTGCTCGACGTTGAAATATCGCTGAACTCAAAACTAAAATCTGCCTCGCTTAGTCCCAAATCTGACTCATCAGAATCAGGTTCACCGAAACTAAAGTCTGCATCACCCAACCCAAACACATCGTCTGATTCAAAATCGACACTTGCAGGTTCTAAGGTTGACTCTAAGCTTGCAGGTTGTGGCTGCTCAACGGCTAGTTGAGTAGCGGCAACCGGTACTGGTTCGTTTTCTAAGTTGCTCATTAACGCTTGCAACCTATCTTCATCACTCATTTGATACAGTAAACCAGACAGTCTATGTACTTCATCAGTGTTGAGCTTACCAGTAATAGGCATGGCACTTTCTACTTGCTTAATCTTATTGACTAGCTTCAAAAAGCGACCATTAAGGAAAGCCAAACCTTGTACTTTCTCGCGGAGTTTCCGCAATGAAGCTACATTGGTTTGGTTCGGTTGAATTGCACCCGTTAAGCTATCAAGTAGCTTATTGGAGCTTTTCAAGATGTCTGCATCCAATGTCTCTCCCAAACTATCAACTTGATTTGATAGTCCAGCATCGACAGTGACGGCAGACTGTGCGGATTGAACTTTAAACATTGAGAAAGAGGCATTAATACGTTTCTCAACATCTGAAGTAGGAGTCAACGCTTTCACAAGAATACGCTCGTATTGAGGGAAATTCTTGATCCAGTCTTGTTGAATTGACTCATGCTTTTGAAGATAAGCAGTTTTCTCTAGCTCAAACTGACCAACGATTTTTGTTAGTCGTTTGGCTAGTTCATCTGCCTTATCTGAAGGTACTGCATATCCACCAAGGAACGGGATGCCGATGGTCAGGCAAGCTCGTTCCATTTGACGTTTCAAAGTATTGAATACTTTTAGAGCCTTGGGATCTGTAGTGTGTTTACTGCCGAGGTTAATGATCTCTTTTGGTGGAGCTTCACCTTGTAGTGAGAGGTCATTTTCTGCCAGTTTTTTCCGTCCTGTCCATTGGTTAACGTTCAGTTGAACAGCAACAATGTCATTCAGAACAGAGGTAGGTTGTGTAGTCATAATGGTATCTCCAATTTTATGTATAAAAAAAGGACATACCATTCGCCACAGGGCTAATTGATATGCCCTTTGGCGGTTTTCAAATTTAGATAAGAGTGCTTACGCTACTTCTTATCGTTGTTTCTTAGTGCTTTTTTGCTAGCTGCTTATCGCACCATTTCTCGATATTGGGTGCATACATTGTTAGCAACCCAATAGCGATAGCAATACCACTAATTATGTAGATAGCTGTCATTGCAGTTCTCCTTGATTAAGTGAACCTAAGTTTATGTTACTACCGATTAAGCTTTTCTGCTAATGCTACAACGAGTACACCGATTACAGTTAGCTTCAACACGTTGAAGTCTAAACCTTTCTCGATAGCGTACACGAATGCAGCAGTATAGGATGCAGTGCCAAGCAGTTTTAGTTGAACAGCTACCTCTTTTTTCCGCTTATGTGCGAAGTGCACAACAGCTTTTAGATACTTGATAAACAAGTAATAGATTAAATAAAAATCAAACATTTATACCTCTTTAAGTTTTTTGTACCAACAAGAGGCATATGTACCAACGGGACACATACCCCGTTGGGATTGATTTAATTACGCTTCAGGATCAAAGCTGCTACCAAATAGGGCAATCGCCCAAGTATTAATAGCTTCCTTTTCTTCAGCGTTAGAGCAACGATTCAGTAATGCACGATCAAGTGCATAGCTTAAAGCGCAAGGTGCTCCCATGTTTCGTTGGATTTGAATAGCCCAACGAATTAGTGTTCGAGTGGAAAAAGTGACACTTAGCTCAATGCTAGTATCTTCCTCTCCTTTAAACACGGTTCTTACTTTATTCGCTAATGCGACCATACGTTCACGAATGGTGTTCGGGATATTCGGAGCAATTTTGCCCAAGATATCCTTCTCAACATCTGCATCTGCATAGTCAACTTCAATAACGATAAATCGGTCTAGGAACGCGAGATTCTGACGCTGGACGCCAGCATACATCCCATCGCTACCTGAGCCATTTGAATTTGAAGTAGCAATCAAACGGAAATTTTCGTGTGGATACACTATTTCGCCGTTCTTTTGCGATAACACTAATGGTGAACCTTCTAGCACTCCATTTAGGTTTGCTAATTCAGCCGGATCGACAAGGTCAATTTCATTAAGAATGAGAATGTGACCTTCACGCATCGCTTTGGTTAACACACCATCCATCCAGACGGTTGAACCATTTTGAAGTGTCCATTGCCCTACCAAATCCATAAATTCGGTTGAGCCACCACAAGTGTAGTTTTGAACAGGGTAATGTAGCCGAGCGCAAACTTGTTCTGCCAATGATGTTTTGCCGCAGCCGGTTGGACCGACAATCAGTAACCCATCACCAAAAGAACAATCAATAAAGTTCACGACATCTCTTAACGTTTCCCGACGAAACACATACTCTTTTTTTAGCATCGGTACATTAGGGTGGTTACATGGTTCAAAACCTTTAACGTCCATACCTGTACCTTGAAAACCAAAAATTTCGAGTGGGTAAGTTTTTTCAATTAATTTAGCCATAGCTGCTTTCCTTCAAATAATAAAAAGGGCAACTACAGCTCCCCTACGGGCTGTGTTGCCCGTATTGGGTTGGATAATGTCAGATTAAGACATCAGATATTTCTCGACTGATAGCTCTTCTCTGATTTCTTCTGATACTAACAAAGTGACATAATCACCAAAGTAAGCATCGAAGATGTTAACTGCACAATAATAGTCACCAGTCATCATACGTTTTTGAATTTTTTCTCCATCTAAACCAAGCTGAGCTGATAGCTTTCTAGCAAGACTTATTAGTTGAAAAACATTTCCTTGTTCACTCCGCAAATCTAGTGTGATTTGAGGTACTTTGGGTTTGAAAGGTACTTTGATCGCCATTATTCCACCTCGCTTTCTGTGTAGCTGAAAACGTATTGCGGATTAGCAACCTTGTACTCTCCAATCAAGTAATTATCTTGGTCACGTTCAAACGATGGCATGTCAGGGTTATAAACCTTTATGGCATGTACAATGCGTTTGTCGTTTTCGATAATGCGAACCTTTGGCAGAGTTTGTTCTAGTTTGTAACCATCAGGGGTGTCACTCGAAAACGAGAGAATTTTTACACCGTCAGGTTGGAACTCGAATTTTACTGTCCAAACGCTATCAATAAGCCGATCAACGGCAAGATATGTTTCACCGAAGTTAAACATACACCCTCCTTAGAAGTAGTGGTTTTGAGCTGATTTTTCGAAGAAGTTACCTGGTGCCAGCGGCTTAATTGGTGCTGTTATAGGTGTAGGTTCTTCAGGTTCGGTATGAGTTTCAACGTCACTTACAAGCGAGGACGGAACAGCTTGTTCTGCCGGAGTCACTGAAAGTGGTGTTGCTTCTTGCTTCGGCTGTTCTGCTTCAACTTTCGGTTGATATTGTTCAATTGGAACGTCAGCTTGATTGCTTGATTCTTCTTGAATGGTCACACGGAAGTAAGTAGAGCCTTTGTTACGGTGTTTTTCGATAAGTGAAGATGGAATAACCACATTCATCGTATCTTCAATTTCCGCTAGCAAGTTTTGGTAGTTCACATTACCGGTCTTATCGACACGGGTTGCGCGAATACCATCTTTATTGAAGGTTTGAACGTCACTTGGTATTTGTTCGGTGAAATACGATTCAAGCTGTTTAAGATCAGCTTTTACCGCATCGCATTGACGAACGAGTTCAGCATGACGCGCTGACTTTTCTTTGTACTGTTCTACTCTTTCTTGCCAAGAGTTATCCTGATTAGAAATTGGAGTGTCATAGACAACCTTATCTCGACCCTCGATCATCTCTGGAGGTGTGTTCGACTGAACTCGTTTCCAGAAATCAATCGCTGCTTTTTCTGCTTTTTTAATAAAAGCGTCATTGCGACGAATGCGAGTTGAAATAGGGCGTTTACCCCGCAAGTAGAAGTACAATCTACCAATGTCAGCTCCCGAACAGTTCAATTGCCACTGCACTTGCGCAGCGTACATTTGAAACGTTGGTGCTTGTCCTTGCATTGCTAAAATCTCGTTGTAGATTTTTTCGCAAGGACATTTGATTTCCAATACTTCTTTATCTGAGCCTAGTATGTATAGGCCATCTAAAGATGCTCGGAAAAGGTGCTCATGGTCAGCTTCAACACACACTGGCATGTAAGGCTTACCATATTCGTTTTCAACGGCTTCACGCGCTTCGGGTTCTTGTTCTACACCCCTTTGCACATGGTAGTTTTTGGACAAATCATCCGGCTCTTTCAAGCCGACCAATTCTGCCCAAAGTTGGTAAGGTGTTTGATATGGAGATAACCCCATGATCACCGGAATCATTGAGGCTGTAATGCCTTGCTTCCGCCACTCAAACCACTTTTCACTACGTTGAACGATATCTACTACAGGCATAATGCCCTCCTTAAATTTTAAAAATATAAGGGTGCATCACGCCTATAAGGGCAGGATACGCCCTTATTGGGTTGGATAAATTTATTCAGCAAACTCTTTGTTGAACGCTTCGTTAAGAGTGCTTAATGCATACTCTAACGTTGCGCCATCATAGCGTTCTTTGAAACTATCTTTTGTTGTGTCCCATGCGCCGGTATCCACAGTAAATGACACCATCTGGTCAATCATATTGACATCCTTAGATGCCAACATGCCAAATTGTGTTTTTACAATGTCATCTTCACTAGATTGAAAATGGCTAGTTGCATTGGCTTGTTGAGTCGGTGTGTTTTCTTCATCAACAGGGACGTATTGAGCATCTTCAAAGGTATCAAAATCAGCTTGATTCAAGTCACTCATCAGTTCTGATTGTGCTTGAGGTTTTGGTAAAGGCTGAGTTTGTTCTTCGAACTCGATGGACTGCTTTGTGGTTGCTTGGCTTTGGCTCTCTATGATTCGACTTGCTTCGTCTTCGTCATAAATACCCACGTAACCTAATGCTATACGAGCAGTTTGGATCATTGCCTTATGGCGCAACATGCGCTTTGTATGGCTTTTCCAAGGGTTGTTATAGTTTAAGCTTCGGAATACTTCATCGAGGTATTCCCGCACTATCGTTGGACGAGTTCTATCCTTGCGGTAAACGATGCATTCACACCACTCAGGACACTCTTTGGCATTAGGCATTGACACCTTTTCAGATGAAAACCTAAATTCTAACCCATCAAACTGAGGATGAGTGTTTATGATCCGTGACCATCCATCAACACCAACAATTGGAATTATTCCATTGTTTTGGTCGGGGAAAGCGTAGATCTCTTTAGTGAAAGGGTTCAAACCGTATTGGTCTGCCACAATCAAAAGAGCCATCATTTGTTCATTGGTAGGTGCATCGCCGTTGCGTTGCTTAAAGGCTGTAGATTTCAGTGTGTCCCAAAAACCTCTTGGATCTACACCAAACTTCTCAGCAATTTTCCCGACCAACTTCTTTTTGTTAGCATCTTCCTTTTGTGTACTTTGAGTTTGATTACTTGTTTGAGGATGTGTCATTTGTAACTCCAAAGACGGAGCTACACCCATAGGGACATAGCCCCATCGGGTTTGATTTAAAGAAAGCTAACCAAAAATTAGCCTCGTGCTACGACAACGTGACCATTTAGAACGTCTGTTGTCATTGGGTAATGGATACCTTTCTGTTTACGAGCGTAAGCAGGGATATTCATTAGTTCTGCGCCAGAGATTGCTTTTGCCTGGTTAGCATTTGCGATCCGCTGTTCTACTTCGTCTTTAGTCATACGAACGTTACGTTTGATTTGAGATGAAGAACGGTTAAGGAGCAGTTTGCCAATTCGAATAGCGGCATATGCAATAGTTACGGGAACTAAAACAAAAATTGCCATTGCTACGAATTGAGCTGCTGAATCTGAAACTTTATACATTGCAATAATGAATGCACATACAAGTACAGATGTTAGCGTTTGTTGAGTTGAGTTCATGATTTACTCCAATTTTAAATAAAAAAGGGTAAATCTATGCCCCACTTTGGGTAAAAGATTACCCTTGGGGTTTGATAGGATTCCACGTTAAGCGGAACTATTAGGTTATGTCTTAAAAGCAGATTTTGTGGTGTCGCTGCTTTCGCCGCTTGCGCGATCTATGACGATTCTCGTCCGACATCGTACCGTTACCGGCAACCACTTTTTTGCCTCATAAAGAGGACTTAGTTTTGCTCCAAGTTGGAGCATTTAGTGAAAGTCCAAATAGGACTCTCGGCTAAAACTGAGTTAACAATATCATAGAGTAAAAAATTTCCAAATAAAAAAAGCGCACTCAAAGGTGCGCTACTGTTCTTGCTAAATTTGTCCAAATTATCAATTCATTGGACTTTAGAAGAAAGTAAGTTGAAGTATTTTTCAGACAGAATTAGCTCTTTGAAGTCTTCTATCCATGCTGTCTCATCTTCACAATTAGCCGATTCTTGTAACCCACGCCAGTACACATCTAGAGCTTCAGGTTCAGTCTGCATACCGTAAACAGAGAGCATGAATGGGTAGATCTTTGATTCTGTCATCAGCTTTTCTAAGTTCTCTTTACTCACTGGTTCGCCGCAAGATTCGTGTCGAATTGTCATAGCTCTTTCGGAAATTTCAGCGCAGCTCGGACAAGAGGATTGTAGAGCTTGCAGCTTCATATCGTATGACTCAGAAGCGTTCGCCTTGAACCCCACAGATAGAATCATAATTGCTGTTAGGTATACTGTTGAACCAAATTTCGTCATTGCGCGATCCTTTAGTTAGTAAACTTGGCTTTTAATTGCTGTGCAGACCACCCGCCATGAGCACGTTCAGCTCCTATAAACACGGTTGGTGTACCAGTCACTTGTAATTGTGCACCCAAGCCTCTGACCTTCTCAATCTGCTTTCTAGCTGTTTCCATGTGCGGTTGAAGCTTGTCTTTGTCGATACCGTAGTTTACTAAGATTTGGTCAATACCTTCACGAGTTAGTTTGCTGCCCATAAATGCATGGTGAATGTCTCCATACACTTCCGGCTTGTAGTAGAATACAGCCGTTGCCACCATCGCGGAATATGCAGATGTTGGCTGATTGGTGAAGATAGGATATTCCTTCACGATCACCTTGGCTTCAGGATCAATAGCAACAAATTCTTTTAGCGTTGGAGCCAAACGCTTACAGTACCCACAGTTATAGTCAACAAACTCAACCACTACATGCTTACCATTTGGATTGCCAATAAATGGATCGTTCTTGTCGTTGTATAAAGCATCCATAGAGGTTTCAACCTTTTTAGCTTCTTGGGCTTTAGTTGCTTGCTCTTGCTCAAAGCGATACTTAGCAAGGGATTTCACTACGACATCAGGGTTGTCCATAATATAGTTTTTAACGTCTTCAGCAGCGAACGAGGAAGGAGCCTGAAGCATATTGGTTTCAACATTGATCATTGCATCGGACAGCTTTGTTATAACTTCACTTTTTTCTTGTAGCGAGTTGTACAAAGTTACATTCGAAATTATTAATGCTAGGCATACACCACCTAGTCCGAGGTTGATTTTCTTCTGTTCCATTAAATATTGCTCCTGATCGATTAGTGCTTGGTAGACAAAACTTGGGAATTGGTCATTGTAAAGTCAGCTTGATTATTGTGTGACTTAACATTGTTAAGCGGATCTGACTGTGCAGGTAGCTTGCATAAGCTGAGTAAGAAATCAGTCACATCGCCTTTTGATTCGTGAAGGGTTTTTATGTTTTCGAATTGCTCTTTGCCTGAACACTGATCGTTTGAAACTAGTTCAACGTTGTCATTCAACTCAAAAGCAATAGATAGCGGGATATTTAGTTCGTTAGAATACTTTAGGATTTCGCCAATTTGATTGTTCAAATCATTGAATTTGTTATTTTTATCTAGTGTTGTCATTTAGGACTGCCCCCTTGTTTCTCTCTAATATCGAGTATATGAGGACAGTTAAAATTTCCTAAACGTGATTTATTCAAAAAGACTCATTTCACTGATAATTGGAGCTAGCTGCTCATCAAACGTGCTTAGGTAATGGTTGGTGCTGTTCAGGCTAGATTGACCTAAAAAGTCTCTTATTTTCTCGACAGTTACGCCCTTTTCAATCATTTTCTTAGCAAAGTATTTTCGCCACGAGTGAGTACCAAACGCATAGCCGAGCTTAAACTTTTCTTTTACTTTTGCGTGATGCCAGTTCGCACTTTGTACTGACATAGGGCGAGGAATGATAGTGCCATCGGGTTGCTTTAAGCTGCTTCTTGAATTGGCGAATAGAAGTTCGTCAGAACAACTTAGGTAGCGGCATTCTTCTACGATCTCTTTGATACCATCATTGATGTACACGCGCACAAGTGAGGCATTGTAAGCGGTGGCTCTATCCGTTCCTTCACGAGCAATCCTCATGTTGAAAGCTTTTTGTTGGCACAGATCGAAATGTTTTTTCCACTGACCAAATTCATCAAAGAAGTCCGAAAACTCTAGCCAAGAAGCATCACTGTATCGCAGTCCTGTAAGCGCACTCATTGAGGCGGTAAGACTTAGCAGTGGGCTGCGTTCATACAGTTCCTCAATAAGTGCTCTTGCTTCATCTGCACTCTTTGGCGGCTTCGTTGGCTCCTTTCGACGCTTTTTAGTGCCTTGCACCGTTAGCCCTAAATTGTCGCTGGATATATCAATTCTTTGATTAATACGCTTTGGTTGGCTCACCTTGCTACCCCTTCGCACACAAGTTTCAAAGTTTTAGTGAAACATTAAGTATGACATCGTCTAATTGCTCATCTAGAATAATAAGATATTAACCTATGAAACGCACATCCAAAATGACTGACCAAATAGAGAATGACCTACTTGATTCGAAGAAACAGGATCAAAAAAGTGACGCCGTCACCATACGAAAGCAGAGAAGTAAATTGTGGAGTGCGTTTTATGAAGATGAAAAGCAGTTTTATGCTTGGCTGTGTAAGAACGCAATAACTCTGCTCGATATCAACGCAAGTTCAGATATGTACGATGTTGAAGGTCAACCCGTTCCTTTTGGATATTCAATGCAGATTATGAAGGTTGGCATTCGTTACCGTCCACCGAGATTTATCAGAAAAATAATAACGTTTAGGGCGCTTGAGCTATTTGACGAATGCAAAGAGAGGCACAACGTTCTAACGGAACTTTATGATAAAGCGGTGTCTTTCATGAATGAGGATAGCAAAAAGCCACGATACCCTAATCGTTTCCCTGTGTTCTATGAGCGTGTGGCGCAAATAAACCACAGCCAAGACGATGCGTATAGTGCCAGGATTCTACCCGATGAAGGGCAATTTACCTTGTACTCTGGCAGTGTGGATGCGGAGTTGAATGAAGATGTCCATTCTGCATTTAAAGCTCATGGGTTTAATTCGGTTGAAACGACCTATGACAAATTTGGGGAACTAATGATTATTCGTGTTGCTATTGATGAGTTACGGCAGTATTTAGAGTGTTCCGATGATAGTCGCGTTCATGTAAGACATTTTACCGGCTCACAGTACACTTGCCGAATTAGCTTTGATAGCGGCGAAAGCAAGGCGGTCCGGTCTAAATTTGGTTTAATCGTGGTTCATCCTGATGATTGTCCTTCAATATATGCTACGCCGCCGAGAAAGAAACGGGCTGATAAACTTGAGTTGACCGCGAGACAGGTTGAGATGCCGGTTGATTTGGGGTTTCGAGTGTTCGTTACGGAGGGTTAGGTGCACTAATAAAAAAGGCGGGATTAGGGAATCTTATCAGATTGATGCCTGAGACAGCTCAAGGCACCATCGGGATTAGAGCCATCACAGATTAATACACAGGTGTTTTTATGAGGGATTTGGTCATTTCGAATGATATTTCTTCCATTGGAAGAAGGTCAGTTAGTGCCAACTCTTGTACATCCATCACCCTAACCCGTTTTATGTCCTTTATTCGGCGTTCGATTGTCCTAATATCAGCCTTGATATCAGCGACAGCATCATAGTTTTCAAGAAGCTTTGCTAATTCATAATCACACGTTCTCGTGGCGTGGTCGAAATGTAACAAAGCACACTCACATTGGCTTCTTTGCAGAAGTTCTATTTGAACGCATTTAATAGCGGCAGTCTTATTCGAGCAAAGAATCAGAACATACCCTTCGGCACCAAACCTCTCTAAATCGAGTGGTTGGCATGTTACAAGAACGCCAGATTGACCAAGGTTTTCGACGCAGATAGCAGCGTAGTTATAATGATTGTCCGGCATTATCCCTGTCATGCTGTTTTTCCGTTGTTTATGTATCTGATTCGACTGTATCTTACGTTCAACTATTTCCTAAATACACTTAACAAAGTTTAGCTATTTCACCTGTAGGGCAGGTTCAGCGTGTAAACAAATACCTTGTTCTCCCCTGACTTCTGCGAAGTACATCGATCTGATTTATGTCTATCTGGAAGGGTTCAGCTTTCTTACCGCTGACCAAAGAGAGGTACTTGATCTTGAATATGACCTGAATGCAGAACGCATGTAGAGCTGTAGAGCTGATGTCTTCTACCGTTAACTCAACATGTCCAAGAGGTTCATCTAGCTCAATGTTTTGGTAAAACACTTGCTCTAGCTTTTCCATGATGACCCCTGCCGAACCGCAGCATGGTTCGTATATTTTCAGGTTGCCAGGTTTAGAGAATGAAGCGTCTTTATGTGGTTTATCCTGGTCGCTTTGAAGTAATCTAGATATGAGATAACCGACTTCAGGAGGCGTAGGATAGTAGCCTTGGTGTTTCGCATCTCCTTTGCAGAATTCTGAAAGAATGAACGCCAGCGGATCACTTACACCACTGTACATAAGGTTAGCGAGGATGTGACTAAGTGGTTTTGCTACCTCAATAAACTCATCCTCTTGCACTTCGCGTTCCGTAGGTTGATACAGTCCAGTGCATTCATACGCCCACTGTGCCACAAACAATTGTACCGCCTTGCTCACATCATAACGGTAGCGCCACTTTTCAATTAAATCGAAAGCCTTCTTATATTCCGACTGGATCTTCATGCTAATGTCCATTTGTATGTAATAAGCTAATAACTTATTACATACAAATGATTTCCAAAGATCTTTGAGAGGAATATGGAGTTACACTCTTAGCGTACAATATTTTCCGAATCGTCGAGTGACCCCAATAAGTGCCATACTCGTTTCCCCTAAACTCCCATTGTGCTTATGGTATGCTAAACAACACGGTAAAAATCCGTGATGTGTGTTTTTTCTCGATACAAGGAAAATGCACATGCATAAATCAAATGCAAGCCAGCAATAGAGGGAAAATCGAAGCTATGGCTAAAAATACAATGATTGAGCAGCTTTGTACGGCTGGAAAAGTTTTAATTAGTTTGATGGCAGTTCGTGAGCCAATTGATAGCCGATTTCATATTGTTGTCACCACTGGCGTAAATGGCATCACAATAACGCTAAATGAAAATGAGTTTGAACTAACCAATCAACGCATTGAGTTTTTAAATGGCAGTGGGAACATCGCGCTAACAGAAAGCGAGTTTGAGACAGTTAGCGGCTGGTTTAACGCATACAACACTAAGTAACGGAAATTACGGGGAAATGAGCATGGCATTTAGAGAAGAAGTTGAAGTGTTGCTATTAACTGAATCTCATGTAGTTGAGCACATTAAAGGCGTTGAACTTGAGATTGTCAGCGACAAGCTTATATCTCACACAGAGACAGAGTTTAAAAATTTGCACACGCATAAACTTGAACTGTCTTTCGATGCAGCAGAGGCGCTTTACATCAAACTTGGTCAACGACTAAAAACAGCACAAGAAATGGTCGAAGACCATTCGGCAATCATCACCGAGTAATGAGGGAGTTTGGATGATTTGGAAAGCATGGCTGCAACTCGCAACAATAGGTCTGATGCTCTAGCACAACGCAAAAAATTCGCGGCATCATTGACGAAGCGGCAGAAATATCCAATGACGAACTAGCAGACGCAGCCGATGGATTGATTCAGACCTCGATAGATATGTCTAAATACCAGCCAGGGGAGTTTCCTGTAGTGCCTCTTTAAGCTGACCAAGAAAGCAATCAGGGTGTTCAAATTGGACACCCTGTTAGGGGGTTTGTGCCCATTTCAGCGAAAAGTTCAATGTAAGCTGCTAGCCCTTTATTTATAAGGGCTAGCAGATATAGCTTGTTTTTAAATACTTCTCTTAAGCCACCAGTTCGATCATGCTATCCTCTCTCCAAGGCTCTAAGTTCTCAAGCAGTTTCTCTAGAACAATATTTTCTTTCTGAATACTAAAGGTGTAATTACCAGCAAGTTGGATATGACGCCATGCGACTGGAGATAAACCCGCTATCAGATTCACCACGTCCTGATTACCTTCTTGCTCAAACTTCTCAATCAGATTGGATAGTAAGGCCGAGTTATAATAAATGATGCAGTCAGAACAAGCCCCAGAACTGATTAACGCAATCAACGCTCATGGTCTATTCATCGCTGAGATGAAAGAGTGGAATGCTAAATCGAATCAAGCTCATATTTTAGTCCATCCTGCTTAAATCTTTTCATTCTAAACCAAGTGGTCGCTCGCCTGATTTTCAGGAGCACTATCGATAGAATAAAGGCCCTCATTCTGTTGTGATATCACAACCTTTACTGTTTTCCTGAATTGATACTATTGAGCAAGTCTCGAAAGACAAAGATTGAAACTAACATTTGCCCCAAAGCAAGTTATAACCCCACAACCTCTTACTTCACCGAAGCGTTACTTGGCTTACTTTTCGTAATACCAGTTACTGTTTGCAGTCTCAGGGATGGTTAAATTTTAATACTATCCATGTTACTAGGAATTATGAGCTAGTTTATGGGGTTTGGTCAGCTAAGACTCATAAAACGCGGTGATCAGTGCTATGAGACTAAAACTGATTAATGCTGACTTAGTGAAAATGAATTTGGTTTAATATTGGTCATGGCTTTAATCGTTATTTAAACACTGTTATTGATAATCTAAGTTCATGCCCCAATTAATTATTTATGTTGATGCTAGCATTGGGAGCTAAATGAAATGGCAGTTCAAACTCACTTTATTAAATTTCACAATAAGATCAAGTTGACTAGGGAGAACTCGGATTACAAAGATGCGCGAGAAAAAGATTCAAGTATCATATCTCGACTAAGAACAGCGTTTTGTAGTGCAGGATATCCAATTATTGATGATTTCTTGCAGGGGTCCTTTTCGACAAATACAGCGATACATAGTCTAGACGGTGATTTTGACATTGATCGTGCGGTAGTTGTGGATTTTGATAACGCTCCCGATGATCCCGTAACTCTAAAAAGAAAGGTAAAGGAAGTTCTTGATAATAGAGGCTTTAGGAACGCAAAGATCAAAAAGCCATGCGTTACCGCTGACTACGCTAGCTTGAATCTTCATATTGATATACCTGTTTACGCGAAAAATGGAGAAAGTTATAAATTAGCATTAGGTAAAACCAACTCCGATGCAGCAAATAGGCAATGGTCAGACTCAGATCCTAAGGGATTGAGAAACTGGATCAATGATACGAGCAGTTACACAGTCTCTCCTAACGATACCCAGCAACAGTTTATTAGACTTGTGCGTTACATCAAACGATGGCGTGATCACAAATTTTCAGAAGATGTCCGCAGAAAAGTCTATTCAATCGGGCTTACGGTAATAATTAAGCAGTGTTTTCAACCTTGTTTTGATCAAGAGGGTAAGCCTGATGACCTCAGCGCGCTTAAAGGGACTGTAGATAGAATTTTAAGTAGTAGCTACTTCCATTTGGTAGGTGTGAGTAAATACAAAATATCTGTGATGCTTCCAGTTACACCAAGAATAGATATCTTCGCTAACAGTGGTTCTGACACTGGAACTCAACTTCAGAACAAGTTTGTAAACCTGCAAACTAAGTTGGGAGAGGTTCAAAAGGAAGTAGATGAACGTAAACAGTGTGAGATATTGAACAAACTGTTTGGTGCAGATTTTGAAGTTCCCGAGAACTCTAGCGGCTCTAAAAGCTGCTTAGCTGCTTTCTCCAGTGCAGGCGTGGTTGGAACCTCACAAGGGGCGTAAGAATGGATTCCGTGATAGAGCACCTAAGGTCTCTTGGCTACAACGTATCTCTGACTGCTGAGAAACATAGCATAGTTGTATCTTGTACAATTGCTGGAAAGAACTTTTCTCTAGCTCACAGAGTGAGCGAAGGTTCTAGTCACCCTCTGTCTTTACCCATCTTTTTTATCTTGAATGCTTCACAGCATATGCCGCTAGCTCATGTGATTTTGTTAGAGAATGATTTTGGGCTTGAAGGGGGCTCTGAACTAGGATTTATTTGTGTTGGAGACCATGAGTCACTGTCAATTAACTTTGATCGTCCAGAGCTAGTTTTTGAGGCCTCTTTAGAGCGACACATATCGATGTTAACTAAAGCCATCTGTTATCCAGCATGGAATCGAGAGGAGTTACTACGAGAGTTTAAAGCGAACTGGAGCAATGTAGCTCTAAATAAACAGTATGATTTGGTGTTGCCACCAAATTTGCAGTGTAGTCAGAGTCTTCAGTTCACTGTTAAAGCACCTATGCCAAAGAAAAATTTTGGAGTTGATTCACGTTATATTGGAGTTAGTGCTGAAGACAAACCGGGCAAATTTTCAACGCTAGTAACTAATTCTGCGCTGTCAGAAAAAAGAAACAAAGCTGGCGATGCTGTGATACTTCCTCTCAACACTTTAGATCCGGCTCCATATAAGCAAGATGGATTGATTGAATGGTATTTGAATACGTTAGAAGGTCTCGAGGGGGAAGTTTATTCCTTCTTTAAGGCAAAAGCCCAGTTTCGTAGAAACCAGTTCTGGTTAGTTTTTTGTGCGGATACACCTTCTGGTATTACTTGGTTTGGACTTCACTTTAAGAACAAGAAGAAAGGAAAACGTTCGTCACTTCCTATGAATCTCGATGCTTTTGAAGCATGGGAGATCCATGCTATATCGGTACTACCCTATAGCAGAGACTTTGTGGCACCGAGAGGTGGTGCAGCTTCCGGCTTAAAAGATAAAAAAGTGCTTCAAGTAGGCTGTGGTTCGGTTGGGGGGCAGTTGGTTAGACAACTAGCATCCTCTGGAGTCGGTCAAATTCATATTTGCGACCCTGACTCTTTCGAAATTGAGAATCTTTATCGACACTGCATTCCCGAATTCCTTACTGGTTATTCTAAAGTTCTCGCTATGAAGAGCCAGATCGAATCTCAATACCTGTGGTGTGATGTTGAGGCTTACTCGTCAAATCTAGTATCTCTTCATGACAAAGGGATACTAGAGTCTTATGACTTAATTGTTATCGCAATTGGTTCTCCAACACATGAAAGGTTCTTTAAGGATTATCTTGAGAAAGAAAACATCAAGGTATCAGTAATTTACACTTGGCTAGAGGGGTATGGAGTTGGAGGACATGCGATACTAGACTGTTTTGGTAAGAGTGGTTGCTTAAAATGTGCTTACATAGATTATTCTACTGGTGAGTACGGCCTTTCTTCGAATCTAAACTTTATTGAAGCGGGTCAGGAGTTGACAATAAACCACGCTGGTTGTGGTCAGAACTTTTTGCCATATAGTTCTAATTGTTCAACTCAAACTGCACTTGTCGCTTCGGACCTTGCAGTAAAGTTCCTTCTAGGAAGGTTGACTGAATCCTCTAAAGTAAGTTGGAAAGGAGACGACTTCGATGCTACTCAGGCAGGAGTAAAAACCACGTATAGATACAAGTCTTTTAGCAATTCTTTATCAGTAGAGTCGCTATGTGAGGAAATTTGTGATTGCGGGGGCATTTTGTGTGACTAAGTTACCCGATAGTACTCTATCCCTGCTCCTTTACGATGAAGTTGTTCTCAAATGGAAGGAACATCAACAACTTAAGAAGGATGACAGAGAAGCTTGTGGCGTGTTGATTGGTGGCTACGATACCAATAAATCACTTTACATTGTATCTGATATAACTACTCCACTTCCCGAAGATATAAGAAGCAGGACTGCTTTTAGAATGCTTGATAAAGGGCACCAAAAAGCGGTCGATAGTGCTTTTGAAAATAGTGGAGGAAAGAAAATATACCTTGGGACATGGCACACCCATCCAGAAGTTCATCCTGAACCATCATCTGTTGACATAGACGATTGGAAGAAGTGTATGAAGCGTAATGAAGGACGAAAGTTATTTTTTGTTATTGTAGGTCAAGAGAGCTTTCGGATATTTGTATACTCGGAAGTGGAGTCTGGTTTTAATTTGTTAATGACACGGAGCATTAAGTAGTGGAGTTCCTTAAAGATTTGGGGTACAGGTTATTGCATTGGGGTGATTTGCTGTTCAAATGGTACACTAGGCCCAGAAGCAAACTATTTACAATCGGCAAATTTCTAGTTGTGAGCGGGCTTAGCTCAATAGGTGTAACAGCTGCACTCAAGATAGCCCTTAAAACTCCAGATGGGTATGAGTTAACCGCGTCATTCACTGAAAATGACACAGGTACTTTCATACTCTTAATATCTAGTTGCTTCGTTATCATTGGTTTTTTACTCATCATGTATGACGCCTTGCAAACTGTCAAAGATAGTGGCAAAGCGAATGATATTCTCGTTGAGCACATTGCTTTGTTTAAACCACTAAGCTCATCTTTTTTGTCTACAGTGACGAAAGCTAAAGGAAAGGTACGATGTGCAAAGATAGATTTATCTGAACACTATAAAGATGGTGTTTTGTGTGATCCTTCAGAAGCAGTAAATGACACCCGAGTGATGCTCAAAAAAGCAGTTGCATCCCTATCAGATGCAACTGGAAACGAATCTGCCTCTATCCATTACGGTGGTACTCCTCCCGTCTGCCTCGGTTTTTACTCTGGCTTCTTCATCGGTAATACAACAAGTGTGACGTTATGGGATTACGATCGAGATTTGGAAGAATGGCATTGTTTGAATAGAAGCTTCGATAGTAATCAGCCAATTATAGATGAGTCTGACTACGAAGGAGCGCAAAATGATGAAGTATGTTTAATCTTTAGTATTTCTTTCGACATAGAAAAAGTTGCTCGAGAAACAACAAACACAAGTTCCATTGTCACAATAAGAATGCCTCAGATTGGTCACGATAATATGTCCAGCTTGTCCAAATTGACTAAGTTTAAAAAGGAGTTTAGGTTGCTTCTAAACAAGTTTAATCAGGATGGTATTGGGAGAATCCATATATATTGCGCAGCGCAATCCTCGTTTAACTTTGCTATGGGGCAACAGATAACTAGAAATCACCCTGAGTGTATTGTTTACGAATTTGTTAATGGTGCGACTCCTCCATACCCTTGGGGGCTTAAATTCAATAATAAAGGCTCTCCGGCACCAATAGTCGTGGAAAGTGCGGTTGCATGAGATTTTGACTACAAAACTGAAGCTGAGCCATACCTGAGCTAATTCATGATTTTCTAAATTAGTAGAATCACTGACTCGTTTGTGTCCAGAACCTTCACATTTGGCATGGATACTTCGTGTTATCACCTATTGTTTACGTAAAACCATATACATATCATTCGACTAATTATTGACCCTACTTTCATATTAGATGTATGGTCAGCAATGTTTCCTTTGATTGGATTAACTATATGAAAGAATGGAAAAAATGGCTAAAGGTAGCTGTGGTAATATTGACATGTGTATTGGCATCACACTGGTTTGTTACTACTAACCCGTTTAAATTTTCTCTTCAAGATGTCAGGGATGTACTCAAACAAGTATTTGTTTATTCATTTGCTGCTGGTGTAGCGATATTCGGTTATTGGTGGACTCAAAGAGAGCAAGACAGAAGGCATGATGATCAACTTTATGAAGCTCGTTGGAATAAAACATTAGATATCCAATTGGAAGCCTTAGAAAAGCTTTCAAGCGAACGTGTGGAGCTTTATGGCGAACTTAGGCAAGTTTCTAAGCTCTATCTATATCAGTTCATAAAAGACGATGAGTTTAGGGATTTGAAGCAGTATGATTTCGAGAAGCAGATTAGCTGGCAATCAAACCATACATCTTTTTATCTCAGCCATGATGATTTTTATCTTATGGACATTATTTTTGAAATGAGAGTAGCTATCGATGAGTTGGAATCTTATTGTGATCAAGTACTCCCACTTCCTAAAGATGCAAGTGAAAAGTTGGTGGAGCTTGTAGCGCTTTCGATAAGGCAACACTTCAATAAGATATTGAGATTAAGCCTAGTTTTAGATTGGGAGATAGGCTGTTTGATTGAGGGGAAGGTACGTGATAGGTATGACCTAGATCTAGATGATGACAATCAATGGGATAAGTACGATGACACTGAAACGTATCTTGAGTGGAAAGAGCAGGTATATAAGCAGCAGAGGGAATTAATAGGGCTTACAAATACTAATGTTATTCTTAATGAGAGAGACTATGCTGAACGTGATAGTCGTGAGGACAAAGTCTAACCAACGCATCCTCACTGAAAAAATGCGTACTAACTCGCCATGTTTACCTTACATATTATAATTTATCACTTACTAACTTAGAAAAAGCTCTGAAAAGGTTTTGTCCAACGGCTTGTTGACGGGGTAGAGCATCGTAACGCAGAACTGCCCCATAATGTGTTTCAATGAGACTAAGCCTCACTTTCTTAGGTCGAATTTGACTTCGTTTTTCTCAACCTAGTACAGTGTCTGGTTGGTAGCCACTTAGTAGGGCGTTAGGCTAATCAGAGTAGGTATGATGAAGTCAAAAAAAGTAATAATTAGCAGATTCCAGAAACGTTACAATACGTATTTGCAGCTTTTGTTAGATATCCGAGGAGAGTTGGGTTGGAGCTTTAGGGATTCAGATAAGTCAGAGATGTTTACTGTACCATTTATACTAACTTTGGCTGCTGCGTTAGAGTGTTCTTTAAATGACCACCTAATTGAACACTTTGATGATGAATTTGGTGACTCATCCAAACAGCTACTTCCTGGTTTGCTGTCTATGAATTTCAAGGGAAAGTTAATAAACATCGTTCCAACGCTGACTCAGTACAAATATAAACTGAACACTAACCATAAGGTGTACGCCTTATTAGTAGAATTGATCAAACTAAGGAATAGTTTGGTTCACAACAAGAGCGACTATGACGAAAAAGAAATTTCTATCCATAAAGATGAAAGTGGTCAAGTTCATGGTTTGAACTACGAAGAACTCAAGAGCTTTACGAAAGTAGAGCATGACTATAGTTTTGGCGTCAAAGCCGATGTTGGAGCGATACATGATGCTGTAGAGCAGTTTCATGAATTATTCCTAGAGTGCTATCGAGATAAAGCCTTCACGGGAAACGACTTAATTATTCCGTTGGTGGCAAATGACCAAATAAAATTAGTGTTTGCAGATTAGCCTAACAAGTCTTTAAGGTTTCAAGATACTTTTTCTAATTAGCTAGAAGCGGTTTAGAGTCATAAAGCTAACTCGTTTATGTCCAAAGGTGTGCTGACGGGGTATGTAACACGAAATTGCCCCATTTCGTGCCAGATATGTTACTCATTCACATACTGTTAATGCATATTTGCCCTACTAAAAATTATCCGAATGTAGTAAAACACGCAATATGTTAGGGGAATGAATATCTGAGTATCAACGCTTAACGACAAGTGGCTTCTCTCTTGAAATTGGGGAAGCCGTTCATATAGGCCCTCGATTATCCTGTTATGAGTGATGAGGAGCATATACTTAGCTGCGCATTATATGGTAACTTACGCGCTTATTGCCTCATGTTAAATCAATCAGTTAAATCGGACTATGCGATTACATTATTTGAAGTTTGGTTGGTGGAACGTATCACTAAGTCCTCCAAGAGCTAAGAGCAAAGGTAGTCCCGAAAACTATCAATCTATAAGTCGAATTTTAGAAGAGATTCTTATAAAACATGACCTGTCTCTGATAGGAGTATGTGAAGTCTCGTCGCATGATATGGACCAAATTCAAATCCACTTGCAGGGAACTCCCTATAAGGTTCTATCTTTGGATCACAAAGTGGGTAAAACGAGATTTGATGCTGCTGTCATATATGACCCTCAAAAAGTAAGTGTTTCTGACTCAGTGGACTTAGCGAGGTCTGAACGAGATCAGGTAATTAAATTAGGTCAGGCTCTTCAAGTTGTCGATTTAAAAGAAGGTGATAAGTTTAAGTTAATTCTGTGTCATTGGGCTAGCAGGATAAGTTCCAGCGGAGAGTCTAAACGAAAACTCGCTGCTCAAGGTTTATACGATGCTTTAAGGGATATGATGCGCGATGATGAGCACATCATTATTATGGGGGATTTCAACGCTAGTCCATATGATAGTGTGATGCTTGAAGAACTAAATGCTACGAGGTGTCATGAATCAGTTAGAAGACATCCGACGGCATTGTTTTACAATCCTTTCTGGCGAGCATTGCCATCAAAAGAAGTCTACAACTATACAATGAGAGATTCCCAATATTTTCCATCTGGCTCACATAGGTACCAAGACCCGCATGGTCAGTATTGGCATACTTTCGATCAAATATTGTTTTCAGGGAACTTTCTGGGCCAAAGTGAGTGGCATTTGAATGAGTCAACAACAAGAACGCTGTTTGATGAGCCTTTAGAATCTAGTATTCTAGATAAGACATCCATAATTGATCACTTACCAGTTGTATGTGAGATAGTTAAGCACCCACGAGGTTGATATGAGTTTTAATTTTAAAGAAAGCTTGGCCAAGGGGCAGGCTAGTGCATCTCTCGTAAAGAAAAATCAGAGGGAACTTGACGATCTCTACGAGGAGCTGACTAAGACGTTGAGTGAACACTTGGGGTTTGAAGTTAACTTGTACGATAGCCCTGAGTATAAAGGCGTGGACTCGAGCAACTCTATCGCAGCGTCTGTTGCACTATTTAATGCTTGGGCCACACCAGAAAGGGTTGCAACAGGATATACAATACTTTTGTTAGGAGCAAAAGATACAAGTGTTGATAAAGTGACTCTGTTTAAATATAAAGAAAGTGATGATGTTTATCCCGTCACAGTACTTATAAACAAAGACAAAATGCTCTGTTATAGTCAAGAAGAGTATGCAGCCGCAATAAGTAAAGTCCTTGAGAACTCAAGGCTTAATTTAGAGTTGATAGAGTTTAAATCTAAAGTAGAACAAGCATTGCAAGAAAGTTCGAAAGATTCTGGACCAGAATAACCTTTAGGTGACACCGAGGCATCCCGTCATGGGGTGACTCGGTGCTGGTTACTTGAAGCAGATAACACTTTAGGTTTAGTGGTTAAGGCGTTATGCGAAACCTATGTACAGCGTTGCTCACCGTAATAGGTCGTTATCCATACTTTTCCTAATATCTACCAGATCAAATAGAGCTAACTGACTAACTAATTTCTGTCCAAAAGCGTTTTCTTGATGCACTCCATTGACAATCAAGCCCGTATTGCCTCGTAGCGAAGTGTTATATAAGCGTTATCGTCGGTTGCTCTGTTTTAAGCAGGGTGTACTAAAATATGAGCCTGATGTATCTCTGCGTTCCACTCTTTCATTTCAGCAAGGAACAGGCCGTGATCGTTAATCGAATTAATTAGCTCCGGTGCGCGATCTAACTGGATAAGCATCGACAGTGGTGTTACTTGGTTGTGTTCTTGGTCAAAACCGTGCTCGACTTGCTCCTCTAACATGTAAAGAATACCAGGCTCCGCTTCGCCACCTTCTTCAAATAATCGTGACTCGATACCTTCTTCGTCATAAAGGTGTACGAGTAGGTTATAGAGCTTTTCAGCCCCGACGAGTTTCGTTTGATTCGATTGTGCGCAGAGTTGATGTAATCTCATTTCTAGGTTTCCGCCTTTTTTTCTCGCTACGCTGAGCATCAGTTTGATGTCTTTTTTGATATTCGATAAGGACTTATCGTTGAGCTTTGGCTTGAGGTATTTTATCAAAATTTCATTGCGCGTTGTGACTGGAACAAAACGGGGTGATCCTGATACTTTACACAACAAATGGAGCAAGGCGTGGGTAATAACGTCATGTAGATTGTGGTAGTAGTCAAAGTCTCGTTTGATTTGCATAGCCAAGATAATTTTGTGGTTTGATTGTTAGGATATGGGGACTCGTTGTTATTTATCAATCACAATACTGACTCAGGAAGAAATTTTCCTTATTTCTCGTTATTAATGAATTTCTAATATTCGATTTTCCGAAAATGATAATTGTCCAGAGACGTGCTAGAGCTGTAAGGTAATAGCTGTGCTTCCCACATAAAAAGTTCGCTACTTTAATGTGAAAATTAAGATCTTTCCCAACCAGCCCTCCTCCAAAGCCCTTATAAATAAAGGGCTAACGGCTTACATTGGACTTTTCGCTGAAATGGGCGCAAAACCCCTGTTATTATCCATTGCCCCGTTAATACTAAGATAAACTCAAACCAAAATGCCCAGTGTTGATAATCACTATCGCACAATTTATTAGTTAACTTTATCTAAGAACAAGTCAGGCACGAGTGCACGAGGAACCTTCACTTCTCCTACGCTTTGCCCATCAGCCAGTTTTACTTGTTCACTTTCATGCGTCAAAGCAAACAAAGCAAACTGGATGACAACTAAGGAAAATATGAAATGGCAAGCTACATATGAAAGAAGCGACTTACGCCTTGAAACAAAGGATTTGAACAAAATTACGTAGTTTATAACCATCAAATATATTGCGCATAAACAAAAAACCACGCCTATAAACGAGTACAAATACTTTACGACTGTTATCGTGGATGATTCATACAAATTCACCACACCCGCATAGAACAAAACACCGCAGTATAGAAAGTTTCGAATCCCATCAAAAACTTCTTTGACACTATCTTTATCATCGTACCACTTTGACACCTGATTACTCCCTAAAAGCTATTTCTTTTCACCTTTTGAGCTAGCAAGGTAACATTTTGGCTGCAGCCGGTCATATTGTTTCGCTCGAACGCTGGAAATGATGATTATGGACATTGTTCAACAGGAACAATGGTAACTGCCTTGTTTTCGGGTTGCTTTAAGCTAAACTGTCAAACACAGCAATCAGTTATTTACCTATTAATTATCAATAACTTATATCAAAACACACTTCAAAAACGTGAAAACCAAATCTGTAAAACTGTTTAGTATTTAAGATTTATTATAAATCTGAGGCTTTTCACGCGTAGTTAGTAAAATAACATAGAAAATATCACGTGTTACAGCGTCACATAACATTTAAACTAGCACGTTTGGTGACAGCGTAACTACATGCACGCTCATTATTTAAACGAAATGTATTGTATATGAGTATGAGTATCAATATCATCATAACGCTCCTTGGTTATTCACACTCATTGATATATCTGTCAGACAAATAGTTTCCAAACCATGTTTAAAAATATAAACACGCTAGTATTAAAGTTAATTATCTGCGGTTCTTTCATGCTTCCATCTGTGATGTTTATGTTCTATAAAGTTTCGTTTGGAACACTAACCATCTTATTTGTATGGTTATCTTTGATTGGATATTTTGGCTTTAAAGCATTTGAAAATCATATAATTAACAGAACACTAAAAAGTGTCCATGTGCAAGTAAACGCAATGAACCATACGATTAATGAGGCAATTATTTCTTCTTCTAAGAAGAATGAGAAAATAAATTTAGCTGATTCCTTATCTATAAAAGAATCACTATATTCTATTGCCTCAATCAGTCCCTTCAATAATAGCCCTTCCATGATTTACCATAGTGTAGAACCATTGTTATCGGTTACATTAAATGAATACGGTACTCTGGCAAATCATTACGGCATTAAGTTCGATTACGACTTCTCCGCAGACTCAAAGATTCGGGTAATAAAGCTATGCCCAAGCACTCTAAACAAGGTATTGAGTATTGTCCTTTCAAACGCCATTAGCGTGTCAGGAAAAGGAGATCGAATAAGAGTGATGACAAGACTATCTCAATCCCACTACTCAGTTATTGTTGTGGACGATAGTTCAGGGATAACCCCCAAAACGCTTACAAAGATAGAAAATAGAGAAACGCTATCTTGCGGAAGGAGAGTCGATATTCATAATCGAATCCATTATGGATTGGGACTGATATCTCTTAAAAGGCTGGCTAATGGAAGGGATATATCTATTCATTCAGACCTAGTAGACTCAAAGCACTGTGTAGTTATTAACATAAAGAGATGAATTTCAGCTATTGGAAAATCCAGATGCTCTAGTTTTTGAACTAATGAACGGAAATATAAATAAGAGCCTATCCCAAAAGGAATTATCGTATAATATAATGAATAACGATAATTTCTGAGGGCAACGTATGGCAGGCAACAAGTGGCAAATCAGTGATGAACTCTGGGAGAAAATGGCTCCTCTCATCCCGGAGCATAAAACTCACCATCCTCTGGGTACGCACCGCAAGCGGGTTGATAATCGCGCTGCAATGAACGCCATCTTCTTCGTACTCAGGACGGGTTGCCAGTGGAATGCGCTGAATGCCACCGGTATATGCTCGTCAAGCTCTGCTCATCGCCGATTTCAGGAGTGGCGGGATGCTGGCGTATTTGAACG